>JAFGSB010000008.1 GCA_016934825.1 Candidatus Zhuqueibacterota bacterium | reverse complement strand
GGCAAAAATTATTCCATTTCACGGTCTGCGCCCGGCTGAATCTATGGCAAGTCGTGTAGCTTCTCATCCGTATGATGTTATCGATTCAAATGAAGCGAGGGAACTGGCAAAAGACAACCCGGTTTCTTTTTTACATATCATCAAACCGGAAATCGATCTTGACAATTCAATTTCGCTTTATGATCCGCAGGTTTACGCCAAGGGGAAAGAAAATTTATCCACATTTATTCAAAAGAATATTTTAATACAGGATCAAAATCCGTGTTTTTATGTTTATAAACAGATCATGGGTAAACATGAACAAACCGGCCTGGTTGCCTGTGCATCTGTTGATGAGTACCTGCATAATAAAATTAAAAAACATGAACATACCCGTCCTGAAAAAGTTAACGACCGTGTAAATCTTATGAATTCGTTAAATGCTCAAACGGGGCCGATATTTCTGGCTTACCGGCAATCAAAAGAGATAAAAGAGATTATCGATACAATTCTCACACAAAAACCGGTGAATGATTTTGTCAGTTTTAATGATATCAGGCATATTTTTTATCTGGTAAGCGATAAAACTATGGTAGACCGGTTATTGGCTGCATTTGATTCTATAGAAACGCTTTACATCGCCGACGGGCACCACCGTTCGGAAGGCGCTTCCCAGTATTGTTTAAAGAAAAGAAATGAGTTAAAAAGTTATACCGGTAAGGAAGAGTTTAATTATTTTTTGTCTGTCATTTTCCCCGAAAATGAATTAAATATCCTGCCATATAATCGCGTTGTAAAGGACCTGAACGGCCTTTCAAAAGATCAATTCCTGATCAAGGTGAATGAGAAATTTACTATGGAAGAAGTAAAAGGAGTATTTAACGGTCCCGAACAAAAAAACAGGTTCGGTTTGTATATTGACGGTTTATGGTATAACCTGACAGCACCCAAGTCGCTGGCGAATTCGGGGAATGCCGTCGACCGTCTGGATGTTTCCATATTACAAAATAATATTCTGGACCCGATTTTGGGCATTCAGGATCCGCGTACGGATACACGTATTACTTTTGTCGGAGGAATCAGGGGTATAAAGTCTCTTGAATCTCTTGTTAATTCCGGCGAATACGCGGCTGCTTTTTCATTGTACCCCACGGAAATGAAGCAGGTTATGGATGTTGCGGATGCGGGTAAAGTTATGCCGCCGAAATCGACCTGGTTTGAACCGAAACTGTTGAGCGGACTGGTTACCCATTTGCTTGATTGAAATGAATAAAATCAAAGTATACCCGATAATTATGCACATGCCCTGGTTCCCCGGTAATAAAAAAATGAAAATGCTGCTGACGGCCGCCGTCATCGAAGCTGAAGCCCATCTGATTATTGTTGATACGGGATATGTCGGCAAAACGGATATATTCACCCGCCTTGAGGAACTGGAGTTTGATCCGTCAGATTTTGATTTGGTGATCATTACGCATGTGCACCCCGACCACACGGGCAACAATGATGTCTTTACGAACGCTAAAATTATTATCAGTAAAACCGATTATGAATTCGCCCGTGATTTTTCCCGGGCCATGCTGGAAACGGAAAATCCACTGCTCATATTTAAAAAATTTTATCCAGAGTATAAAGGAAAACTGGCGGAATTGCACGCCCAATCCGCGCAGCGGTCAGCCCGAAAATACTGGAACCGAAAAAATACCTTTCCGAAAGAAAATATCATCTGGATTGAGAATGATCCGGTTCTGCCTCACTTTTTGGATTTATGGCCTACTCCGGGTCACACGCCCGGGCATTTCTCCGTCCGGGTAACGGGGGAAAATCAATCCATACTGATTGCCGGAGATGCCATGCCGAGCCGTTTATTCTGGAAACGAACATTAAGAGAAAACACGCCCCGATATGATTCGTCCCTGTATCAGGAGAGTAAAAAAAAGATTGAACAATTTAACGGTGTTATTCTGGGCGGTCATGACCGGCCGTTCTCGACACATGACGGTCGGTACATAAACGACGACATGATTGTTTTATAACATTCGCCTCCGGGAGGTCGGATGATTAAAGTTAAAATAAAGGAGTAAAAATTGAAAGCCCGTCATTACATTTTAAAAGAAACAAACTGGAAAACCGCGAAAGATACAAATTATCAAGTTGCTATTCTGCCCTGGGGCGCCACGGAAGCGCATAACTATCATTTACCATACGGAACCGATGTTATTGAGACGGATTACATTGCCGCCGAATCGGCAAAGATCGCCTGGGAAGCGGGCGCTAAAGTAGTTGTTTTACCGACCGTACCGTTTGGGGTCAATACCGGGCAACTGGATATCAAACTGGATATAAATATGAATCCGTCCACCCAGGCTGCGGTTATTGAGGATGTGGTGGTTTCACTTGCGCATCAGGACATAAACAAACTTGTTATCCTGAACGGACATGGGGGCAATGATTTTAAGCAGATCATCAGGGAACTGCAGCCCCGGTTTCCGGATATATTTATCTGTACTTTGAGCTGGTATAAGGTGCTTGATCTGGAAGGTTATTTTAATGACACCGGCGATCACGGCGCGGAAATGGAAACCAGTATGATGATGACCATATCCCCGGAACTGGTTTTGCCGCTGTCGGAGGCCGGAGAAGGGAAAGCGAAAAAATTCAAATTACGTGCTATCCGTGAGGGATGGGCCTGGGCGCCCCGTGAATGGACCAGGGTGACACAGGATACCGGAATCGGCAACCCGGCCGGGGCAACGGTAGATAAGGGAAAAAGATATTTGACCGATGTAATCAAAAAAATAGCGGAATTTTATATCGAACTGGCTGAATGTGACAGCGATAATTTGTATGAATAATTATATGAACCGATAAGAGATTTTTTATGGCGATCAGAATTGACGCACACCAGCACTTTTGGAACTATAATGCAGATGATTATGGCTGGATAGGGGGAGATATGGAAATCCTGAAAAAGAATTACCTTCCTGAGGATTTATTACCGCTTTTACAATCGAACTGCATGAACGGGACGATCGCGGTACAGGCCCGCCAGACACTTGAAGAAACGCGTTGGCTGCTTGATCTTGCGAATGAAAATCCGTTTATAAAAGGAGTCGTCGGCTGGGTGGATTTGTCAAGTCCAAATGTAGTCGAACAATTGACGCAGTTTTGCGGAGATCCGGCTTTTGTTGGCGTCCGTCATGTTGTGCAGGACGAACCGGATTTACGCTTCATGCTTCGCAGGGAATTTTTACGCGGTATCGAGGCGCTTAGGGAGTTCAAATTGACCTATGATATTTTGATTTTCCCCGAACATTTACCCGTTGCTTATGAAATGGTGAAAAAATTTCCGCAGCAGCTTTTTGTTGTCGATCATATCGCAAAACCCGCGATCAGGGATTATCAATTTTCGCCATGGGATGAACATATAAGATTACTGGCATCATGCCCAAATGTGTTTTGTAAAATATCCGGGATGGTGACGGAAGCCGACTGGAACAACTGGCAATACAGTGATTTCGAACCGTATCTGGACACTATACTTGAGGCTTTTGGTGTGGACAGGATTATGATCGGTTCCGATTGGCCGGTTTGTACGGTGTCCGCTCCGTATGATAAAGTGATGCAAATCGTTTTTTTATATATCGGAAAACTGACGGAATTTGAACAAAATAAAATTTTGGGAGAAAATGGATTAACATTTTATCAGATTGATCATTAAAATGTAAACAATAATTTCAATGGAGTGTAATGATAAATGCAACAAATGATGAACGGCGCGGTACTCGCGCGATACAATTTTTTTGAATGGCGGCAGGTCCCGGTGCCCCGGATTAATGATTCGGAGGTTTTGATCAAAGTCGGATATGCAGGTATATGCGGCAGTGATCAACATATATTTACAGGTGAATTTCATCCGCGAACGAAAACGCCCATGATTCCCGGACATGAGTTTGCCGGGACGATTGTTGAAACCGGCAAAAAAGTAAAAATTTATAAACCGGGAGACCGTGTGGTCGTGGATCCGATCATCCCGTGCGGCACATGCGCTGCATGTGAGTTAAAACACTATCCTGCATGCACCACCCTAAAGTTATTAGGAGTGGATATGAACGGCGGTTTCGCAGAATATGTGGCCGCAGATGAAAGGATGCTGTACAAAATCGGCCCGGAAATATCCGACCGTCATGCCGCATTGGTTGAAGTTTTGTCGATTGGTTTTCATGCAATTAATCGTGCCGGTCTGAAACAAGGTGATACCGTGGCCATTTTCGGCAGCGGCAGGATCGGACATTGTATTGCCCAGGCGGCCCGTACAAAGACAGATAATACGATCTTTATGGTAGATATCCTCGATAATCGTCTTGATATCGCTCGAAATGCGTATGATAATATTGTAACCATAAACAGCAGAGAAATCGATCCGGTTGATTTTATCCGGGATCAGACCAACGGCCGCGGCGTCGATATTGCCTTTGAAGCGGTGGGCCATGCCCATCCGGTGGAAAACCGGGTGCATCCGGTGCGCGGATGCATAAAAAGTATACGGGGCGCCGGACTGGTATGTACCCTGGGTCTGTCGGATGATCCGGCTCCGTTGAATATGAAAGAATTCATCTGGAAAGAAGCAAAGATCATCGCTTCCAGGGTGAGTCACGGTGAATTTGCCGAAACAATTCGTCATATGTCAGCAGGGTATTTAAAACCGGATACGCTAATTTCCGCCGAATATTTTGCCGGACGCGCCCAGGAGGCTTTTGAGGTTCTGGAAAAAGAACCCCAGAATCATTTAAAAATTCTTCTTAAATTATCATAAGCAGGAATTCAGGATAGACTTTTTGTTAATTGAGAATAGTCTCCAGATATATTTATTCATATCATAGCATATGCGATTTTTAGAAAATTTTCTTTGAAAAAATTTTTAAAATGATTATACTTGCTCATAAGCAATCGGTTATTATGAATTTATGTGTTTTTAACCTGAAAACAGAAATTATTCTCAAAGATAAGGTGCTTCCAGTATTTTGGAATTTTTCATCTTTTAGAATTAAAGAACATCACAACTTCCGACGCAGAAGAAATTTCGAAAGATAAATATTATGATATAGCTCTCCATGATTTACTATTGTTCTACAATTGAACCATAAAGCTTTGTGTGTTATTTTTTTCAACAGGCGGTCAGAGAAAAAAACATATCAAGATAAAAATGGTGGTGAGACAATGGATTTTAAATTTTCTAAAGTTATAACCGGAAATTTTATTTTCAGAAAAGTTTTTACCCTGTTTTTTTTCGTGTTGTATTTTCTTTATATAAGATTTAGGATCGATCCTTCATTAGGTTATCATTGGCAGGAGCCCTCTTTTTTCCTGGGAAGCGGATTTTTAAACCAATTTTTGCAATACCCTGGTGGATTAATCCGGTATGCGGCAAAGTTCATCTCTCAATTTTATTATTTCCCCTGGCTGGGGACTTTAATTATCACAATTACGGCATGGTTAATATCACAGATCACCTTGAAAATGCTTAATCTGGTCGTTGGTGATATTAAATTTCATATTTTACATTTACTGCCTGCCGTTTTATTGATTCCGCTTTTCAGCCTGTATGCTTTCCCTTATGAACTCGTACTGGGTTTATTCGTTTCACTGCTGGCTTTTGTTTTATATGCCTTTTACAGGCCCCGGATAATGAGTTCAAGATTTATTATCACCTTAATTTCTTTTGTACTCGTTTATTATCTTGTCGGCGGAGTATTTTTTCTTTTTGTATTACTTGTTGTCCTTTATGAACTATTTGTGAAAAAAAGCTTGCTGCTGCCAGTTTTTCAGATTGTTTTTTCATTATTACTGCCTATTATCACGATCAATATTTTTGTTATCCTCTTAAAGGATGATGTTTTATCGCAATTGCCGTCTTTTCTGGAATTTAAACCCCGGATTGCCCCTTTTCTTTTATATGGATTTTATATTGTATTGATACCCGCAGTAGTTATTGGGAAAGTATTGTCGAAATCGATTTTTGAAAAGGGTGTCCTGGGTAAAGTTAAATCGTTTTACCGCAAAACTATGTTTTCCACACCGGGATATATAATTAAAACCGCGGCCCTGTTGCTGCTTGCTGTATACTTTTCCTTAATTTCATTCGACAGAGAAACAAAAGTAATGCTTACGATGGATAATTATGCGCAAAATAAAAAGTGGGTGGAAATTCTGGAGCTCGCGCAAAAGAGGATTACAACCCACAGACTTGTTACGTTTCATACTTTCAGGGCATTATATTTCACGAATAACCTGAGCAATAATATGTTTTCTTTTCCGCAAAGCAGGGGATTAACAAGTCTGATCATGTCAAGAGAGTTTGCCTACAGCGCGCCGTTGCAATGCAGTAACCTGTATGTGGAACTGGGTCTGATTAATGAAGCCCAGCACTGGGCGCATGAGGCGTTGGCTTTAAAAAAACTAACGCCGGCTGTTTTACAGCAAATGACTTTGACCAGTATGATCAATGGAAATACAGAATTCGCTCAGCTATGTCTAAACAAGTTAAAAAAATCATTACTATTTAAAAAATGGGCGGATACTTATCAAATCTATATAGAAAATCCGAATTTGTTCAGGTCGATGCCCACAATACGACAAATCAATGCAATTCAGGTGACGGGAGATTTTTATATACGCGATAACTCTCCCAACGAATTACTGGAATTGATAATTAAAAACAGCTCCAATAACAGGATGGCTTTTGAATATCTTATGGCATATTATTTACTTGCCGGAAACCTGGAAGGTATTGTTAATAATATTTTTAGATTGCAAGAGTTTCATTATAATTATATCCCCCGTCATTATGAGGAGGCGTTGTTATTATATAAATTGAAAACGGGTAAAAAGAATTTAGACCTGGGTGATTACCAGATAAATACAATAACCGAACAGCGTTTTGAAGATTTTAACAGCACACTGGCAAAATATCCCGACGGTAAAATTTCAGCACAAAAAGAGCTGGCCAGAAAACATGGTAATACATTATGGTATTATGCTATGTATTATTAAAATAAAGATAATAGTACATACAAAGAAACCGAAGGAATATTGCAATGAAAAGCAAAAAAATAATTAAAGTTTCAAGTGCCGCTTTGACGATATTTGTGATACTGACCTGCTCATTCAATCAATCCCGCCCTAATATAAAAGACTTTACGGAAATAAATCGTTTGCCCGTCATCTATCCCGATTATACGGATACGGTTTTTCCGCCCAATATTGCCCCATTGAATTTTAAAATAAAGGAAACTGGAAAACAGTTTTTTATAAAAATATATTCCAACAGCGGCGATCCCATCGAGATCGTCAGCGCCGATTCTAAAGTCAAAATTTCACTGAAAAACTGGAAAAAGTTGATCGCCGCCAATCGAGGGCAAAATGTATATATGGATATTTTTAGTAAAGGTGAAAATGATACATGGATGAAATTTGCTACAATAACGAATACGGTGGCAAACGAAAATATTGATGAATATGCCGTCTATCGTATATTGAATCCGGCCTATCATGTTTGGTCCGATGTCGGAATTTATCAGCGTAATCTGACCAATTTTAAAGAATCCGTGATACTGCATAATAATTTACTGGATAAAGCGTGTGTTAATTGTCATTCATTTCATAAAAACAATCCCGATGAAATGATGCTGCATTTGCGCGGTGGGCCCGGAACCGCTTTGTTGCTGGTTCAAAATGGCTTTAAAGCCAATATTAACACGACAACTGATTTCAACTCATCGCCGGGGGCATACCGTGACTGGCATCCGGACGGCGATATCATAGCATTTTCGGTCAATAAAGTACACCAGTTTTTTCACGCCAGAGGTGAAAACCGGGATGTGTACGATCAGGCGTCGGATATTATATTGTATAACATCAGATCCAATATGGTAACAACATGTCCGCAAATTTCATTGCCGGACCAGATGGAGACTTATCCGATGTGGTCCATGGATGGGAAATATCTGTATTTTTGTCGCGCGCCTCAGCCTGTTACTGAAAAAGGCGAGCATTTCCCATATCAAACGGTTTTTTACGAATTGATGCGCATCCCTTATCATGTTGAGACCGGCAGCTGGGGAGAGATCGAAAGTGTCCTGCCGAAATCTAAAACAGGGGGGAGTATTACACATCCCAAAATTTCTCCTGACGGTAAATATATACTATTCTGTAAATGTGATTACGGTAATTTTTCCATATATCGCCCCGAAAGCGATTTATATTTACTGGATCTGTCAACCGGGGAATTCAGAAGGCTGGCAATGAACAGTGACAGATCGGACAGTTATCACTCGTGGTCAAGTAACGGCCGCTGGTTTATTTTCAGCAGCAAACGAGAGGACGGAATAATTGCCAAACTTTATTTAAGTTATTTTGATACGGATGGCAAAGCTTATAAACCTGTATTGTTACCGCAAAAGGACCCCTCTTTTTATGATACTTTTATTCAAACTTATAATGTTCCCGAATTGGTAACGGGACCGGTGAAAATCGGTCCCAGAATGTTGAGGAAACTGGCGTATGACAGAGAAAATGCTGTTGATGCAGACCTTGATCCGGCTGTCATGTCCCGGGATGACAGTCCCGATTTATCAATGCCCTGGCAGTCCGCGCCAAACTGATATGGAGAAAATTTTATAAACTTCTTGCAGGTTGATAAAAATATTAGTTTATTATTTTTGAAAATTATGTGCAATCACCTGTGTCCGGTTAAACCCGGCCACGTGACTCTACATTTTATACTATAAACGTGTCAGGATATGAAATAATTAATTGATTTGTCAGGAGAAAATAATTTTTTAATTATATAGCTTGATTTTATTGAACTTGTAGGACAGATAAGGTGGCGTTGTCCATAAACCGGACACCTGTGATGTACAATAAAAATATCAATAATTAACATACCTGGAGAAAAATAATGTCTGATTTGGGTATGAAAAACAGAATATATTTATTTGTACTTTTATTTGCCTTTTCTTTATTTTATTTCATATATTTTTTACTTCGCGTCAATCCTGCATTAATATATCAACAGCAGGAACCGGTGTTTTTTTTCACATACCCGTTTTTTAAAGAGTTTTTGACCTATCCGGGGGGAATTGCTGATTTTATCGGTTCCTTTTTATCCCAGTTTTATTATTATCCATGGGCCGGCGCTGTTGTTTTAACGGTAATTTGCTGGTTCGTCAGCATGAATACCAAATGGCTGCTGGAGAAAATATCGGGGAAAAAGATCAACATTGTTTTTTATATTATTCCGGCTCTGTTTGCTCTTGCTCTTCACAGTCAGTATAACTATTTACTGGCATCATCATCGGGTTTTATATTTTCTCTTTTGTTTTTTAATTTATATTTACTCGGACGACGGTTACCTGTTTCAGGCCGTTCAATTTTATTATTACTTTTGGGGATATCATTGTACTATATTGCCGGGGGATTTTTGTTAATGTTTGTGGTACTAAATCTGTTTTACGAATTGTTATTCTCCAAAAATTATCCGTCACTTGTCATCAACATAATTTTGTTGCTGTTGCCGTATGTCGCTCAAAACTTTTTATTCCTGATCAGTTTAAAGGATGCATATTTATTTTTGCTTTCACTGGATATTGAATTAAGAACCGGGATTTTGTCCGTTTTTTTATATGCTTTATATCCGGTGTTATTGATAACAGTTTATTTTTTGTTAAAAAAGCAGACTGTCGATGAAAAAAAACGGGAAAAGGATTCTCTGCTGCAATTTAAAAACAAAATCCTTGCTCCGTTTGTACAGGGAGCAATTATCGTTTTTGTTTTTCTTTTCGTCGTTTTGTATTCGTTTAATCGTATAACGAAAAGATTGAACACAATAGATTACCTGGCCCGTAAGGGAATGTGGCAGGATATTTTACACAAACATAAAAATATGGAATTTTCATATTTATATGAAACCTACGAAACAAACCGCGCATTATATTTCACCGGACAGTTGCTGGAAGGGATGTTTTCCTATCCGCAGTTATGGGGAACCGACGGCCTCTGCCTGCCGTTTACATCCACATTGCTGACCCCCTTACATCAGAGTGATCTCGATTTCGATCTCGGTTATGTAAACGAATCGTTGCATTGGGCGTATGAAGCGGTTTCCGTGTGCGGTGAAACATCGTGGAATTTGCAAAGATTGGCGATTCTGCACATTTTGAAAAATGAAAACCAGTCCGCCAAAAGATGTCTGGGAAATCTGGAAAAGACTTTACAATTCAGGAGATGGGCAAAGCATTATTCAAAACTGATGGAAAATGAATCGTTACGATACAGTGATCCTGTATTAAAGCACATATATCCAAGAATACAGACTGCCAATTTTATGAATTTTGATGATGTACCGGTAGCTAATTTAGAACAATTATTTAAACTGGATCCGGGAAATAAAATGGCTTTTGAATATTTAATGGCCCATTATCTGATGAACAAAGAACTAAACAAGATCAGGGCCAAATTAGAATATTTTAAAAAATTAAAGTATCCCGCGCTGCCCCGTCATATTCAGGAAGCATTGATGATCTATCAAAATTTAACCGGACAAAAACAACTTTTAAATGGTTACAAGTACAACAGGAAATTGGAAGCGCGTTTCAGCGCGTTTCAACAGGTTATGGTCCGTTTTAAAAATAATAAAAATGCCGCTCAAAACACGCTGAAACAGTCTTTTGGAGATACATACTGGTATTATGTGCTTTATCCACCCGCTAACCCGGAAAAATTGAATTTATAATTCTTTTTCCGTTTGTCTGGAGAAAACTATGAAGTTAAAACATATATATTATACCGTTTTTTTATTGTTGATTGGTCTTGTTTTCACCGGGATTAATTGTACATTTGTAAAAAATCCCGGCTTAAAAGCGCAACGGGTTGATAAATTGCCCGTTATAGACCCGGATTACACGAACACCGTTATCCCCCCCAATATTGCCCCGCTTAATTTTCGTGTTGATGAACCGGGCCGTCAATATTATGTGAAAATTTATTCATTATCAGGGGATACGATACACATTATGGGTAAAATGAACAGAATCATAATACCCCGGAACGAATGGAAAGAACTGTTAACGACAAACAAGGGCCAAAATTATTTTGTCGATATATTTGTAAAAGAGGAGAGAGGGCAGTGGCTGCAATATAAAACCATATCGAATAAAATTGCACCTGAAGAAATTGACAGCCATCTTGCATACCGGTTGATCAATCCGGCATTCCGATACTGGAAAAAGATGGGCATTTATCAGCGTGATTTAGAAAGTTATAAGGAAACCCCGATTTTGCTTAACCGGATGACCGACGGCAACTGCATGAACTGCCATAATTTTTGTATGAACTCGGCGGATAAAATGATATTTCACATGCGGGCGGGAAAAGGTTCGGGTATGATGCTTTACCATGACGGTGAACTGGTAAAGGTCAACACGGCGACCGATTTTAGCCGCGCGGGCGCATACCCGGCATGGCATCCCAACGGAAAAGTGCTTGCTCTTTCGTCCAATACATTGAAAATGTATTATCATTCCATCGGCGAATCCCGTGATGTGATCGATTTCAAAGCAGATCTGATCATATATCTCATTGAATCCAACATGGTTACAACGAATCCAAACATTGCCGATCCCGAATACGTGGAAACTTTTCCCTGCTGGAGCCCGGACGGCAAATATCTCTATTTCTGCAGGGCGCCAAAACTGGAAAATTATTTTTTCACCAGGAATGATGGCCAGGAAGACCTGGCCTATGACAAAATATTATTCGATTTGATGCGAATCGGTTATGACAGCAAAAGCGGTACCTGGGGTGAACTTGAAACAGTCATATCTTCGGAAAACAGCGGTTTCAGTGTGGCTTTACCCCGTGTTTCGCCAGATAACCGGTATGTTATGTTTACCATTTCCCGGTACGGCAGTTTCCCGATATATCATTCATTCAGTGATATCTATATATTAGATCTTGCCGCAGGAGAATATCGAAAACTGGGTAGCAATTCCGAAAGCACGGATAGTTTTCACTCCTGGTCAAAAAACGGCCGCTGGTACGTTTTCAGCAGTAAAAGAAAAGATGAGGTTTGTGCACGTCCATATTTTAGTTATTTTGATGAAAGCGGCAGGGATTATAAACCTTTTATTTTACCGCAGAAGGACCCTGTATTTTACGAAACATTTTTTAAAACATACAATGTCCCCGAATTATTTATGGGACCGTTCAAAGTCAGGCCACAGGAGATGGTTAAAGTTGCATATAATCAAAAGGCTACATTAAATGCTTCACTGGATCCGGACGTTAAAGTAAAACAAAGAAATGAACCGGAAACATCTATTTACCAATCGGCTCAGCGTTAATACTTTTCTACTTTCACAACTGGAACAGTATAAACAGTACGACTGGAGAAAGGAACAATAATGATAAAGCGCAGTATCAGAAAAAACAAAAACAGTACCTTTTATATTACGCGCGTTTGTGATGATCAATTACAATTATCGGCGTCCGTAAAAAATCCTCAAAAGGAACCTGCATTATCGTGCCGGGAAATATATGAGGAAATTGCAGTAATACTCAAAGAATTGGGTATGTACATTGTCCACGATCGTTTATTCGGAAATCTGCAATTCAGTGAAGAGATACTCAGGGCGCGGGACATTGCGCTGCAAAAGTCCGGCATAGAAACCAATTTACCTTATACATATATAGAAGGAGAACCCTGTCAGGGGAAGGGGTTTGCGGGTGTACAGATCAGGGCATTCAAACCGAATAATCCTGTGAAAGACATCTGGACCATCAAGGATGAATACGGTTCATACGGACGAGCCTGGAAAAGAAGCGACACGACATTTATTATGCTGCAGAATATCAACGGTATGCTTGGCCAGGTGTCTTTGAACGGCCGTATGACCCAGACGGCCCACATGTTTGAAAAGGCGCAAAACCTGCTGTCAAAAGAGGGCGCCGGGTTTAAAAATGTCATTCGTACATGGATATACCTGTCGGAAATTCTTGATTGGTACGGAGATTTTAACAGGGCCCGTAACGCAAAATTCAATGAATTCAATCTGCTGAATTTTACCAATACCGAACCGGCCGAAAAAATTTATTTACCGGCCAGTACGGGTATTCGCGGTAATAATCCGTTTGGCGCGGCCGGTACGATGGATGTACTGGCGGTGCTGCCGGGTGATTCCGTCATTATCGAACCGACAAGCGGTGTCCAGCAAAAGTCACCCTATCGTTATGGTTCGGCATTTTCCCGGGGAATGAATATCAAGGAAAAAGATGTGACCCACATATTCCTGTCGGGTACGGCTGCGATAGATGAACGGGGACAAAGTATGTACCCGGGCGATACCCGCGCTCAAATCAGGAAAACTCTTGATGTCACTTCGGCCTTGATTGCCCAGGAAGGCGCAACGTTAAACGATATTAGCGACGCGACGGTGTTTTTAAAAGACGCCAACGACCGTCACATTTTTGATGAAGTGATTAAAGAATATGGACTGGAAGAAATTCCCGCGGTTTGTGTTGCAGCGGATGTCTGCCGGGATGAACTTTTATTTGAATTGGATGCGGAATTTGCCGTGACCAAATAATGTGTTTCTTGAGTATAACCCGTCCGGTGTAATTCAAAGACCTTAATTTTATAACTTTATTGCAACGCCCGGACGGGCAAACCGGGTTCCACACAAAGATCCGTAAAAAGTAACAATTTATGTGATATGTAATTTAGCAAAGCCTGAAAAGCTGAACCGTTTTTTTTCGGGTTTTTTTATTTACAGGTGGTATCGTATTATTCGCAATTAGCTTTTTATTGCGGTTATAACAAGATTATCGGAAGTATGTTGTCGAAACGGGTTTCCCCGTAGATCGGCAAATGTTTGTATGTTATTAAAGTTATTGTTTTGCAGAATTCTTGTAATATCGTCCCGTAAATACGGTACAAGTTCCGTACTGTTTAATGAATGTTCAACCTTATCGTTTTCTTTTTTGATCACTAAAAGATTGAACCGGATTTTATGATCCAGGAAATCATAAAATCGTATGAATTCGTAATTGTTACTATAATTGATATTAACAATTCTATTTTGGGTTGCAAGTATTTTGTCATAATTGAGAATTTGTAAAAACACTGTTCCGCCTTTATGCAGCATGCCCGAAAATTGAGAAACGGCGTCATTCAATGCGACCGTGTCCCGCAGATGGGGTAATGAATTGCCGAGGCAGAAAACGGCGTCAAATTTTTCGTTTATGTTACCATCGAGTTCCTGCATGGCAAGGTTTATAAAAGTCAGGTCAAGCCCCCGCTTTCGGGCGTTGGTTTCTGCTCTGTTCAGCATTTCAGGGGAATTATCGACGCCGGTCGCGCTGACCCCCAATTCGTTTAATAAAATAGTATGCAGTCCCGTTCCGCATGCGACATCCAGGGCCGTTTTGATGTTGTGTTTTTTGACCAGGTTTTGAAAAACCGGTTTTTCTTTTTCGATCCGGTAGGAAAACCGGGTCATATCGTCATAAAAACCGACAATGTTTTCATAGAATTTCATAAGCTGTATTGTAACAGTTAGTATCTATATTCGCGGAATGATAAAGAAAATATTTTAAAACTCTATCTCCAATGAATTTTCCCATAAACCATGTATATTACAATAGGAGGAGGCAAACAGGGTACCCGTTTTTTCCGTTTTAAATGTAAAGGTGACCTCGGGTACGGAATAGATTGTACTCGAATTTGCACCCGCTGCTGAGGCGCCGTGAGAGTTAAATTCGTATTTGCCGAGTTGTATCGGAAATTTTTCTCCCTTTGGCAGGAAATAAGCATCGATCCAGGCTATAAAATGTTCTGTAGTATTGGGATGCGCAATTTCCTTGCCGACACTGAGATGAACATTAATAGTCTCGCCCTTTATTGCTCTCCCTATTATTTCAATTACAGGGCTATGTTTTTCTTTTTTCCAATCTGCCGATTGATACAATTCGCTAAATCCCATTTTTTTCTCCTATATTAAATGGTCCGGTTAAAAAAAAGCAATGCAAAAAAAATTATGCATCGCTATTATCGTAAACGGTTGAAAAAAAGTAATTATTTAATTTGAAGTGCTTCGTATATAACCTTCCCTTTTTGCGTATTTTTCCAGGATTTTTTGTAACATTCTTCTTCCTCTGAACAATCTGGACATAACCGTGCCGTTTGGTCTGTCAATTATTTCCGCAATTTCTTTATAGGAGAATCCCTCAATATCGGCCAGCAAAACCACTATACGGAATTCCTCGGATAATTGGGACAAGGCGCTTTTGATATCATCGTCAAATAATTCTTCATATTTTTTTTCGTCATATTCCGTCCATGTTTCCTTAAGCTCGTTCTCCTCTTTGTTCTGGAGACCATAGGCAACCTTTTCCAAATCGATTTGCTGGGGTGTTCTGACTTTTTTCCGATATTTGTTAATAAAAGTGTTGGTCAGTATTTTAAATATCCAGGCTTTAAAGTTTGTGCCCAGTTCAAATTTATCAAAAAACCGGTAAGCCCGCAGATATGTGTCCTGAACCAGGTCTTCCGCCTCTTCCGTATTTCGTGATAACCTGAGCGCGGTACTGTAAAGTGAGTCCATATACTCGAAAGCAATCTCTTCAAATTTTTGTTTCTTTTCTTCGTCGTTCAATATAATCTACCCTGGATATATTTAATACAAATAGTTTACATTAATGTATAAAGGTTATAAAAGACAATCAAGTTAATTTTTAGTAATATTAAAGTTTTTGTACAGTAATAATTGATATTTTACAATTTTTTCATATTTTTATTTATCACGGTAACAATCTTTTTTAAATTTGAAAATAATCATATAATTGTTATATTTGCAGGTGATAATATTGTTTATAAAGAAACCGGAATGAATGAAAGGGAAATACAATGCCAGATCTTTCAACCCAATATATGAAATTAACTTTGAGAAATCCTGTTATCATTTCCAGCAGCGGTTTGACGAAATCCATTGATAAGATAAAGGCGGGAGAAGAGGCGGGCGCCGGGGCTGTAGTGCTGAAAAGTTTATTTGAGGAGGTTTTAGCCGGCGAGGATTTCGGTATCCAGGAATCCGTGTCATATCATGCCGAAGCATATGATTACCTGCGCTCCGAACTGGAACTGCAATACGGCTCCAGGGAATATCTCGATCTCATCCGGGAAGCAAAAAAGTCGGTCGACATTCCGGTAATTGCCAGCATCAATTGCGTCTCCGCCAAATGGTGGCCGAATTTCGCTGCGCAGATCGAAAAATCGGGGGCCGATGCCCTGGAATTAAATGTTTTCAAAACGGCAACAGATATTACTGAGAGCGGCAATGCGATTGAGCAGATGTATTTTGATATATTAGATACGGTCAAGTCAAAGGTCAGGATTCCCGTATCCCTGAAAATCGGTTCGTATTTTTCCGCATTACCGAATTTCGCGTCCCGGCTTGACAAACTTGGCGTCGACGCGCTGGTGCTTTTTAACAGGTTTACCGAACCCGATATCGATATAAACAAACTGGAATTAAAAACAACATTCGAGTTCAGTCAAAAGTACGAGTTGTACAAACCGCTACGATGGACGGCGCTTTTATCCGGAATATTGAAATGCGATATTTCTGCGACAACAGGTATAAAAACAGCGGAGGATGTGATAAAATTGTTACTGGCAGGCGCCGCAACGGTCCAGCTTGGCTCTGTTTTGTACAAGAATGGATTTGAGGTTATCGACGGCATGTTGAAGGAAATATCCGCCTGGATGGAGCGGCACGATTTTCAGAATATCGATCAATTCAGGGGCAAGCTGAGTTTTGCGCATACAAAAGCGCCCGATATGTATCTGAGAAACCAGTTTATGGAAAAAATACGGGGCGTCGAATAAAATTTTCAGGATTCCCCGGAAAACGGGGAATCTGTATATTCGATATATACCCTGCCTGATTTATCCATTCCCTACATCCGTTATACCAGAATATAAAACGATATCACCGTCATAAAGTGGTTTTATTACCCGAAAAATTTTCCATACCATACTCATCCGAAAGCGGTCGGTCCGAACCGGACTGTTTCTTTTATTTATATTTATTGGGGCTCATTTACAACGACAAATATAATAAAGCGGTTTTTTACCACGCGGTTTAGAAACGAGGCTTTTAATTCATGCATTTTTTTGTCTAAAAAATTATGTTATTAATTAAAAGAGTTGTTTATATTCCGGTAGCCGAGATTGAATATTCAGTAACCAGTCTGAAGTTTTGCGCAGGTCAAACAAACAGGAGTACAAAATGAAAAAATGTATTTTTGTTTTATTGGTTATTTTAACGGGCAGCGCATTATCGTGGGTCCAAACAGACAACCCCGACATTAATCCGGACTTGCTGAAAAAACGCTGGCAGGCAAACTGGATCGCACCGGGGAAAGTCTCTCTTTATGAGTATGGTATTTATCATTTTCGAAAAACGTTCGAGCTGAAAGAAAAACCGAAAAAATTTATCATTCATGTTTCCGCCGATAACCGCTACTGCTTGTTTGTTAACGGCGTCCCTGTCAGTTTCGGGCCGGCGCGGGGCGATTTACCGCACTGGCGATATGAAACCGTAAATATTGCGCCTTTCCTCAAGACGGGCATAAATGCCGTTGCCGCTTTAGTGTGGAATTTTGCCGGGTATGCGCCCATGGCGCAGATGAGTTATAAAACCGCTTTTATTGTCCAGGGGAACACGGACAATGAAGCTGTGATCAATACAAATCCGGGCTGGAAAGTCCTTGTCGACAGGGCTTATAGCCCGACCTGGAAGGAAAGGACTGAGCCGGGTCAGTATATTGTTGTCGGTCCCGGTGACCGTGTGGATGGATCCTTATATCCCTGGGGCTGGAGCGAAACGGAATATGACGACAGCGACTGGCAAACACCGGTCACACTGGGTACCGGTACACCCCGGGGTCTGCACGACGCGGGGATGAAATGGCTGCTGGTCCCGCGTACAATTCCGGTTATGGAGGAGAAGAAACAGCGTATACTGTCTCTCAGGAGAACGGATGGATTCCGGGCGCATGACGGATTTATTAAAGGTGACCGGGAACTGGTCGTCCCGGCACGCGCCATAGTTAAATTACTATTGGATCAAACATTTTTAACAATCGGTTATCCGGAGCTTGTCGTCAGCGGCGGCAAAGGAAGTGAGATCACGCTGGTCTACGCGGAAGCGTTGTTCGACAAAAACAACAGCAAGGGAAACCGGAATGATATTGAGGACCGGCATATCCTTGGTCTTTATGACGTATTTATGCCGGACGGCGGGGCCAAACGGCTTTTCCGGCCATTATGGCTGCGTACCTACCGATTCATACAGATGGAAATCGAAACCGGGGAGGAACCACTCGTCCTACACGATTTTTACGGCATATTTACCGCGTATCCGTTAAAAGAAAACGCTTCGTTTGAATGCGACGACGCCTCCATAAAAGATATTTGGAATGTCGGCTGGAGGACGGCGCGGTTGTGCGCGGGAGAAAATTATTTTGATTGTCCCTCCTATGAACAACTCCAATATGTGGGCGATACCCGGATCCAGGCGCTGATATCCCTGTATGTGGCCGGGGATGATCGACTGGTACGCAACGCCATCAAACATTTTGATGATTCCCGCTCGCCCGACGGCCTGACAGCCAGCCGTTATCCTTCTGATATTCCACAGGTCATTCCGACTTTTTCCCTGTTCTGGGTCGCCATGGTTTACGATTACTGGATGCACCGTCCCGATGAAGCCTTTGTGGAACAGTATTTAACCGGTATTCAGGGCGTACTGAACTGGTATAAAAATTTCGTTGATGAAACAGGCATGCTCGGACCGATGCCGTGGTGGAATTTTGTCGACTGGGCGGTTGAATGGCCCTGGGATCCGGTCATTGGCATTGGCGGTGTACCGGATGGCGCAGAGAACGGCAATTCATCGATTATAACACTGCAATATGCTTACGTGCTTGAATATGCCTCGCAAATGTTCGAAACGTACAATTATCCGCACATCGCCTCGTCTTACCGTCAACAGGCGCAGGATCTTAAAAAATCAGTTCAGGAACTGTGCTGGGACCGGAACCGGGGTTTGTATTCCGACACCCCGGAGAAAAAAGTGTTCAGTCAGCACGCAAATATTTTTGCCATATTGACGGGCCTTGTACCCCGGGAACAGGAAAAAGAATTTGTAAAAAAGATACTGAATGACAACGACCTGATACAGTGCACGTTTTATTTCCGGTTTTATCTGACGCGGGCGTTAAAAAAGGCCGGGCTGGCAGATTTGTATATCGATCAGCTTCAGCCCTGGCGTACCATGCTGAACCTCGGATTGACCACATTCGCGGAAAAACCGGAACCAACCCGCTCGGATTGTCACGCATGGAGTTCCAGTCCCAATTACGATCTGCTGGCGACCGTATGCGGCATCGAGCCCGATTCACCGGGTTTTAAGACGGTGAAAATCCGACCGCACTTTGGGCCCCTGAACCGGATAACCGGGGAAATGCCGCATCCGAACGGGGAGATATCCGTACAACTTGAACGAAACGGGAAAACCGGAGTCAAAGGAAAGATTACTTTACCCGACGGGATTACGGGCCGGTTTATATGGCAGGATGTCGAAATAAAACTGACCGGAGGCGCACAGAGTATCGATCTGTAATTTAAAAAATTTTTTCTGCCGATAAAACATCAGGTATAAAATAAATGGGCCGCAAAATTCAATTATTTAACTTGCGGCCCATGAGGAGAGATTAGAGATTTAGATGGTTTTTTTATTTTTCAATCGGAGATTGAAACTGGTGACTCCTCAGATAATGACCTTTGATTAAAAAGGTGTACATTAATTTTATGTTTATTTATTTTTAAATGCAGATTTTGTCTTGGTATTTTTGCCAAAGTTGCGGCCCGGGTGATATTACCCCCGGTTTTTTTGAGTAATTTTTTGATATAGTCATGTTCAAAAGTTTTTTTTGCTTCGGCAAACGGCATAAACGGCATGTGGGAAATATAGGAATTGTGTTTGGTTTGCAAATATTCCTCCGGTAATTCCGACGGGCCGATCCAGTCCGTATCCGAAAGGGCAACCAACCTTTCGATGACATGCTCCAGTTCACGGACATTCCCGGACCAGGCTTGTCTTGTCAGTATATCAATGGTTTCCGGTTTCAGGTAAACCCCCAAATGGTTATGTTTTTTGGAATATATTTGTATAAAATGTCTGATTAATAAAGGGATATCATCCGGTCTTTGCCAGAGGGGCGGGATTTTCATCGCGATTACATTCAACCGGTAGTACAAATCCCTGCGGAAATCCCCGTTGTTGACCATAGTCAACAGGTCATGATTGGTTGCCGCGATTATCCTGGCGCCGGTTTTCAGTGTACTGTTCCCGCCGACCCTGCGAAATGTTTTGTCCTGTAAAACACGCAATAGTTTGACCTGCATGGCGGGTGTGGTGTCGCCAATTTCATCCAAAAAGATGGTGCTGTTTTCCGCTATCTCAAAATAGCCTTTATGCTCCCGGTACGCCCCGGTGAAAGAGCCTTTTTCGTGGCCGAATAATGTACTTTCCAGCAGGGTATCCGGTATACCGCCGCAGTGTACGGTAATAAACTCATTATATTTATACGGACTGAGAGAATGGAGCATTCGGGCCAGTACCTCCTTGCCGGTACCTGTTTCACCGGTAATTAATATGGTCGCATCAAGGGGAGCGGCTTTGAGAGCCATTTTTTTTAACGCTATTATCGACTCATTTTGGCCGATGAATTGAGTGGTCTCTTTTTTTACATGGGCCATTTCATTCTGGAATACGTCCACAAGTTCCTTTCGTTTCTTTTTTATCAGGTTTATAAATGATTCTTTTAATCCTTCGGGCATCAAATACGGATTTTCAAAATAGTCGTCCACACCGATCTTTATATACTTTATTAAATCGTCTGTTGTGACGGCGCCTGTTAATATTAATATGATGTCGGGTTTGAGCGCTTTAATATTATATAAAATATCCGCCCCGGAATCAGTCAAATAATATGAGTCGATGATTATACAATCCGTTTGCGGATTGTCGGATATATTGTCGAGGATGTTTTTGATATCATTTTGAATCGTCACTTCATTTTTATTCATGTCGAATATCGTGGAATAAAACTCCTTTGCCGAACGATTATTATCGACGATTAATATATTATTGAGCATGCTATACCTGTTCAAAATGATAAAAACGATTTTGTTTTCACTATTGTTTTGGCAAAGATTATGCCCTAAAAATGATTACAAAAAAAAGTATTATAGAATTGCAACAAATGGAATAAGATCAAAAATAATAAATGTTTAGCCGAAACGAAAATTGTGTATTAAAATATACAATTTTAAAATTTTGTCCAAATGAATTTCCGGTTTTTCATTTTTGGGACATATGTGCCACACATCGGAACACATTATACATACTTGACAAAGAAAATCAATCTTGTTATATTAAATAATTTAAAAATTCTAAAACAAGCCGGTCTGAATTATGAACTTATTACATTTTTCCGATACTCACCTGGGATATTCCGAGTATAGTAAAATTGATCCCACAACCGGCATCAACCAGCGGGAACAGGATTTTTATGACGCGTGGCAGCAGGTTATCAATGCCGTATTCAGGTTAAAGCCGGACGTAGTTCTGCATACCGGCGATCTGTTTCACACGCCGCGTCCCAGTAACCGGGCAATACGTGTCGCTTTGGAAAGCATTCAAAAGATCAGCGATGCCGGCATTCCCATAGTGATCATATCCGGTAATCATGAAACCCCCCGTATCAAAGCGACCGGCTCCATTTTTGAATCGATCTCCCTCTTTACGAATGTATACGCGGCTTTTGACAGCAAATATGAACGTTTCCGGATTGGAGACTGTGATTTTCACTGTGTGCCCCATTGTTCTTTAACGGAAGAACTGGAGAAGGCTTTTCAATCCGTCAGGATTTTAAAAGACGCTTCCAAAAATGTGTTTTTAACACACGGGGCATGGACAGGCAGGCAATACTTTGGTATGGGAGAATTTAACGAACAGCGTTTGCCGGATATTGAAAAGGAACTCGGATTCAAATTCGATTATATCGCGCTCGGACATTACCATAAAAAACTGGATGTCAAAAATAACGCGACTTATTGCGGCTCGACAGAACGAACCAGTTTGAATGAGCATGGTAATTCAACCGGATTTTTGATGGTTGATCTGGAGACCGGCAGTAAAAATTATTTTCAAATAAAGTCCAGGCCGATGATCAAATTACCGGTGGTTGACTGTAAGGGCAAAACCGCCCGCAACATTTATGACGAACTGCATAACCTGGCGACCCCTGCGCTCGACCAGGCCATCGTTTACCTGATTCTGGAACATATCGAAGAAAATACGTTTTTAAAAATAGACATCCGGGAACTGGATCATATTTTTTCATCCGTCTTTTACCTGCAAAAGTCTTTGATTCGGGAGACGGGTGAAAGGAATCAAATCGTTTCCAACTCCAAGATTGAATCTCTTGCCGTAGAGTTTGAAAGATATTTGGCCACCGTGAATGAAAATGAAATAAATAGAGATAAATTGCGAGATATGGGCTTGTCATACCTCACCCGGTTTGAGATATAAAAAATTGAAAGCCGGAAATGAACCGGGAGCAGATATTCATATTTTGTATTGATAATATTCATAATGATCACAAAAAATTATTGAGTGAAATTATTAAAATTTAGCTGGAGACAAAATGCTGGAGAAAAAAGAAGCAAAACTTCCCGCAGGATTTAAAACAAAATTGGGTGATGTATACCGGTACTTGAAAGAATATATCAGTTTACCGGCAGATTTTTTATATGACTTTTTTGTATACGCCGGCAAGTCCGGTACCTTTCGAACGGCCCGCACGCAGAAAACATTACAGGCATATATTATACGATTGTACCATGGAATAGAGGTTGGATTATCCTATCCTGATCCCAAACCCGGTTTCGGTATAAAAACCGTCAAAAGATTGCTCAAGGCCCTGGAAAAATGTGAAAAAAAATTCGGTATCGATTATTACGCCAAAATTGCACTCAATGTTCTGTACAAATATGTGGAATTCAATAAACAACTCGGCCTTGAATTTTTAGAGTTAAATGACCGGTTAAAGAGACTTGAAAGTAAAGTACCCGAATCTCTTAAGGATGATAAAAGAGGCGGGTATGAGACACTCGACCGCAAAGATATATTTGATCCGGTGAAAACCGATTTTGAATCCGTAATCCGCACGCGGCACAGTTTCCGCCAGTACACATCCGAAAAGGTGGAGACGGAACTGTTGGAAAAGGCGGTCAAACTGGCCATGCGGTCGCCTTCCGCCTGCAACCGTCAGCAGGCGAGGGTGTTTGTGCTGGAGAATAAAAAGGTCCGGGAAAGGGTTTTAAGGATACAAAACAACCAGCGGGGCTGGCGCGATCAGCCGGACAGGATTCTGCTTGTCACGTCAAGTGTGGAATATTACCGGCAAAGCCGTGAACGGTACGCCGCTTATATAGACGGCGGTTTGTTTGCCATGACCCTGGTGTGGGCGCTGCATTCACTCGGTATCGGCACATGCTGTCTGAACTTGAACCTGGATAAACAGGGCATTAAAAAATTAAAAAAAGCCGCGGGCCTGAGTCAATCGGATGTTCCCATCATGCTGATTACCGCCGGGAAACTGCCGGAAAAAAATAACATCGCCGTTTCAACCAGACGGGATGTAAATGAAGTTTTAACAATAATCTAACAGCAGTATTCAAAATGAATATAAAAAAGGAAGGGACAAAAAATGAAAATTATATTTCAAATGATTTTTATTTGTTCAGCCTTATGTTTGTTATTGTTTGCCGGTTGTTCCGAGGATGAGACCACCGAACCCAAGCCGGAAAAATTAAAAGAGGGCGATTACCGGGCGACACAGGCGGCCGCCGTCCCGAAGATTGACGGCAAAGGGGATGAAGAATGCTGGACCAAAGCCGATTGGGCCGCCATAGATAAATTATGGCTCGGTTCCAGTTATACAGAATCCGATTTCACTGGCCGATACAAGGCGGTGTGGTCGAAAGAAAAATTGTACCTGCTTGTAGAAATTATTGATGATGTGCTGATGGACAGCAGACCCGATCCCCTGAATTCATACTGGGAAGATGATTGTCTGGAAATTTTTATTGACGAGGACAATTCGGACGGCAACCACCAAAATAACTACAATGCATTTGCCTATCATGTGTCCGTTTTTTACGACGCGGTTGACCTGGGAACGGACGGCCAGGCCCATTTATATAATGATAATCTAAATGTATTTCGCAGTAAATCAGGAACGCTTTACACCTGGGAATTCGAAATTACCATTTATGATGATTCTTTTGTATACGGCGCGGAAAATAACAAGACCGCGGAATTAACAGAAGGTAAAAAGATGGGTTTTGCCATAGCGTATTGCGACAGCGACCTCAGCAAACAGCGTGAAAATTTTATCGGCACGATGGATATCCCCGGTACGGATAAAAATCTGGCCTGGATCGACGCGGGCGTTTTCGGCACCATGGAACTGGTAAAATAATTTAAATAAAACCAATTATTATATTATCCAAGGAGGCGGCAAAGATGAATAAAAGCTATAATTGTCGTAAAACGATTATTCTGCTGATCGTAATTATTTTTATTACAGTAGTAACATCCGGTGTGTTTTCAAAAACAAAATGGAAGATCCACGACACGACCCGTCCCGTTTCCCCGGTAATAACCCCGGGAACAGCGGGCAGCCAGGATACCCCGGGGCAGCCCCCGTCGGACGCGATCGTTTTGTTCGACGGCAGGGACCTGTTCCAGTGGCGCAGTATGGACGGCAGTCCCGCGAAATGGATCGTCAATAACGGCTGTATGGAATGCGTCAAAGGCAGCGGATACATCCGAACCGCGCGAAATTTTGGCAACTGCCAGTTGCATATAGAGTTCGCAACGCCGACTCCGCCTCAGGGAACAGGCCAGGGGCGCGGCAACAGCGGCGTTTTCCTGATGGGCAAGTACGAGGTGCAGGTGCTGGACAGTTATGAAAATAAAACATATACGGACGGACAGTGTTCCGCAATTTACGGACAGTACCCGCCGCAGGTGAATGTCTGCCGCAAGCCCGGGGAATGGCAGTCTTATGATATTATTTTTCACGCCCCGGTATTTAATGATAAAAAGGAACTGGTAAAACAGGCCGATATGACCGTATTTCAAAACGGCGTATTAACCCAGGACCATGTGAAACTTACAGGGCCTACCAACTGGACCAGACAGGATCCATACACCTATCATCCTGAAAAAATGCCGCTGTCGTTACAGGATCACGGCAACCCGGTATTGTACCGCAATATCTGGATTCGGGAATTACCGGCGCCGAGGAACAGTGAACATGCGCCGCGTCCCGAGTATACCTTATCCATGAATACACTAAAACAATTTCCCGGACTTTATGAATATGGATCCGACAGCTTTTTAAATATAAAAATGGAGGATAATGAACTATTGGCCGCCGTAGGCAGTAATGATTTTCACCCCATTTACGCCGAATCCGACACAAAATTCTTTTCCAAACATGTCGATCTGGAACTGGAATTTAAGGTCAGCGGCGATACGGTTACCGGTGTGGATTTTTTCATTGCCGGCGGAAAGATTGAAGCGAAAAAGGTAAAATAACATGAATCTCCCCGCATCCTTTAAAAGGGCGGGGAGATCTTATTTTTAAAAACAGGACTTTTTTATTACTTACAGTAAATCCGACTATGCAGTAAAATATTTTAAGGTATATGTTTAAAAAAATCTGCTTTTTTACTTGCTCTCCTCATTGATTTCTCTTATTTTTAACAATATAAAGAATTTGTAGGTCCAACGTCTGCAATACGACCGCAACATAAAATGCGGAAAGTTATGACAGGAAAACCATACATCTGTTGCTCGCCCGATCTCCCTAAGCGGGGACCATATATTGTTTTTTCAAACCCACCGGATTCAAATCAATCAATATTTAAAATGATGGAGTATTGAAATGAGCGTCATTTTTGAGCCTTTCAAGATCAAATCCGTTGAGCCCATACGAATGACCACACGGGAGGAACGCGAGTATTTACTGCAGGCCGCCGGGTACAATTTGTTTTTGATAAACAGCGAAGATGTGCTGATCGATCTGCTGACGGACAGCGGCACTTCGGCGATGAGCTCCGAGCAATGGGCCGGGATCATGCGCGGGGACGAAGCTTATGCCTGCAGCAAAAGCTGGTTCCGTATGCGCGACACTATCCGGGAGATTTTCGGTTTCGAACATGTTATTCCCACCCATCAGGGCCGTGCGGCGGAACGCATCCTGTTTTCGATCATGTGTAAAAAGGGGCATATTGTTCCGAATAATACGCATTTTGACACGACACGGGCGAACATCGAATATCACGGCGCACGTGCGATTGATCTGTTGAAAAAAGAGGCGCTCGATCCCGCCGCAGAACTGCCATTTAAAGGGGACATGGATATTGTTGCCCTGGAAAAAACGATCAATAAAGCGGGTCAGGAACACGTCCCCCTGATATTACTGACTATTACCAATAACTCCGGCGGCGGACAACCGGTGTCCATGTCTAATATTCGCGCCGTATCGGCCGTTGCCCAAAAATATAACATTCCCTTTTATTTTGACGCATGCCGGTTCGCGGAGAACGCCTATTTTATCAAGTTGCGGGAACCGGGTTATCAGAACAAACAGGTGAAGGAGATTGTCCGGGACATGTTTTCCTATGCCGACGGCTGTACCATGTCGGCAAAAAAGGACGCTCTTGTTAATATAGGCGGCTTTTTATGCACGAATGACGGCAGGCTCGCGGAACAGGAACGCGAACTTTTAATTTTAACTGAAGGATTCCCGACATACGGGGGGCTTGCCGGCCGTGATCTTGAAGCGATTGCCGTCGGCCTGCATGAGGTGTTGAATGAAGACTATCTTCGATATCGTATCGCCTCGACTCAGTACCTTGGGCGGCATATTTCGGAGGCCGGCGTGCCCATTGTGCAGCCGCCCGGCGGTCATGCTGTTTACATCGACGCTAAAGCCATGCTGCCGCATATTCCGGTGGACCGGTATCCGGGTCAGGCGCTGTCCATCGAGCTGTACCTGCACGCGGGCATTCGTTCCGTGGAGATCGGTTCGGTCATGTTCGCGCGTAAAGACCCGAAAACCGGCAGCGATATTCCCGCGCCCATGGAACTGGTGCGGCTGGCCATCCCGCGGCGGGTATATACTCAAAGCCATATTGATTTCGTTGTGGAAGCAATCCTGGAGGTCTATGCCCGTAAAGACAAAATTCGCGGCGTAAAAATTGTTCAGCAGGCTCCTTTTTTAAGACATTTTACGGCAAAATTTAAATTCGTAAAATAAATGACATACAAAGGATATGGTTTTTATCTGCAAAAGTTAGTATTTCAGGGAAAATTTATCCCGATCTTTGAGTAACAAAAGAAAAACAATAAAAAACACTAAAATTTATTTGACAGCTTGAATCGAAGGAGAACCGGACATGGAGCTGCAGAATAATGAGATAAAGAAATACAGTGCGGCAAAAAAAATCGGATTTGTAACGGGATTATGCTGTTTTATTCTTATCATATTTTTACCAGGACCCCGTGATCTTGATCCTGTCGGGTGGAAAACGGCGGCCGTTGCGTGTTTGATGGCCGTCTTCTGGATAACGGAAGCTATTCCTATTGCCGTAACGGCGTTGCTGCCGCTGATATTTTTCCCCCTGCTGGGAATTCTGGATATTAAAAGCACGGCCGCACCGTACGCCAATCCGATCATTTTCCTGTTCATGGGCGGATTCATCATCGCCCAAGGCATGCAAAGATGGAACCTGCATAAAAGGATGGCGTTGTCCATTATTAAAATCATCGGCATGAAGCCCAAATCCATCATTGCCGGTTTTATGATCGCCACGGCATTTTTAAGTATGTGGGTCAGTAATACCGCGACGACATTGATGATGCTGCCCATCGGTTTGTCCATTATAGAGATTGCAGGGAAATCCGATGACAGCCTGAATCATTCCAAAGATTTTAATAATTTTGCAATCGTTTTATTATTGAGCATTGCTTACTCGGCAAGCATCGGCGGTCTTGGGACATTGATCGGCACGCCGCCCAACGCGTTACTGGCCGCGTTCATGCATGAAAATTATCATTTTCAGATCGGTTTCGCTCAATGGATGCTGGTCGGTATTCCCGTTGTGATAACGGGAATACCGTTGTCCTTTATCATTCTCACACGTCTGGCTTACCCGCAAAAACTGTCCGTTATCAGCGGAAGCGAGGAATACATTAAATCGGAAATAAGCAGATGCGGCAAAATTTCCAAAGCCGAATTGTTTGTGGCGGTCATTTTTGGTTTAGTGGCGCTGTTGTGGATGTTCCGTCCTTTGTTGACACGGTTGTTACCCGGTTTATCGGACGCCGGGATTGCGATTTTCGGCGCTGTGCTGATGTTTGTTATACCGGTAAATCTGAAAAAAGGTGAGTTTATATTGAACTGGCAGTACGCGGAAAAGCTGCCGTGGGGAGTCTTACTGCTGTTCGGCGGCGGTCTGAGCCTGGCATCGGCGATCAGTTCCAGCGGCCTGTCGGCCTGGATCGGTAACGAATTGATCGGCGTCAGTCAATGGCCGTTATTGCTGGTGGTCATTCTGGTGACGGCTATTGTTATCTTTTTGACCGAATTGACCAGCAACACGGCCACTGCGGCAACTTTTCTGCCTATTATGGCGGCGGTGGCCGTGAGTATCAGCCAGAATCCGCTTTTGTTTGCTCTGCCGGCCGCCGTTGCCGCAAGTTGTGCTTTTATGCTGCCGGTGGCCACGCCTCCCAATGCCATCGTCTACGGCAGCGGCCGGTTGACAATTCCCCACATGGCCAAAGCCGGGATATATTTGAACCTGTTATTTATTATATTGATCACACTTTTCACTTTTAGTCTGGTAATTTATGTTTTTCAAATTCAATTAGGCGTGACGCCGGAGTGGGTGGCCAGGTAAGGGTTGGAAGAGGCGACGATCTTGCCGGTATTATTTTCAGGTTAAATTAACTTTTATTTTTCATACCCCGGAGTCTGTCCGACTCCGGGGTACCTTTTCTCAATTAACCGTCAATTCGCCGCTTAACCGTATGTCCCGCGAAGAACTGCCAACCATTATTTTGAACTCTCCCGGTTCAACGACCCGTTCCAAATACCTGTTATACAGCGCCAGATGCTCCGGGGTCAGGGTAAACGTCACCGTTTCGGTTTCGCCCGGTTCAAGGCCGATTTTTTCGAAACCCTTCAGTTCCTGGACCGGC
>JAFGSB010000007.1 GCA_016934825.1 Candidatus Zhuqueibacterota bacterium | reverse complement strand
ATTTAGTTGAAATAAAATATATAAATTATTGTTGACAATAAATGCTTAATTACATAATTTCACAGTAAAGTTTAGACATTAAATATTTTTCCTGTTGACATGAAAAATATATATAAAATTTTTGAGATTTATTCCAGCCTGCTCTTATTCTATATTTTTCACTTTTCCCCATAATATCGCAATACGGATTACGTCAAGGTAGCAAAACGTCTCTTTGGTTTTTTAGTAATTTTTAAAATAAAATTCAAAGGAACTGTTATGAGACAAAAAGCTTTCTTACATATTTTCCTCACCGGTATGCTCATATTACCTCTTACCGCTTTTAGCGGTTCCACCGGAAAAATCGCCGGAACGGTATCCGATGCCCGAACCGGGGAAGGTCTTCCCGGTGCGAATATCATCGTGGAAGGTACAATGATTGGCGCGGCCAGCAATCTGGAGGGCGAATATACGATCCTGAACGTGCCGCCCGGCGTTTATACTGTGATCGCCAGAATGATCGGATTTAAAGAATATCGTGTACAAAATGTCAAAGTCTCAATTGATCTCACGTCGCAGATTCATTTTAAAATGGAAGAGACCGTTTTGGAAGCCGGGGAGGAAATCACGATCATTGCCGAGCGGCCTATGGTCGTCAAGGATTTGACCGCGTCGACCGCTGTTGTCGGCGCCGATGAAATTCAATCACTGCCGGTCACGGAAGTGTCCGATGCCATTGAACTGCAAGCCGGTCTGGTCAAGGATTCGGGCGGCGGTCTGCATATCCGCGGCGGGCGCAGCGGCGAGATCAGTTACTGGATAGACGGTATTCCGGTCACCGATGTGTACGACGGCGGCTCTGTGGTTGAGGTGAATAAAAACATGGTACAGGAACTGCAGGTTGTCAGCGGCGCTTTTAACGCGGAATACGGACAGGCCATGTCCGGGATCGTCAATATCGCCACCAAGGACGGCAGTAATCAGTTTGGCGGTTCGTTCACAACTTATTTTGGTGACTATTGGAGCGACCATAAAAGCATATTTAACAATATCGACGATATCAATCCCGCCGCCGTACAAAATTATGACGCCAGCATACAGGGTGCATTAATCAGGGATAAATTGTTTTATTATATAAACGGACGTTATAATTATGACGACGGCTACCTGTACGGACAAAGACGTTATAATCCCGGCGCCGTAACAACCGATCTTGTTTTAAACAGCGATATATTAAAAGAAAAGGCGCCGCTTTATTACAAGGAAAGCCGCGCCTGGGATGAAGAGCGGCGAATTTTTAATTATATTTTGGGGACCAATGCGTATTTGGATACCATTGTCACAAACAATTCGTTAGCGGAAGCCTTATCCTCCAATCCGGATTCGTTCAGGGTATATTATGAACGTCTCAGGAAAAATCACAAGGACGGCAGGGGCGACGGGTCCTGGGCGCCGATGAACTTTACCCGAAAAAATTACATCCAGGCAAAGCTGATCTATAAAATGACCCCCTCAATTAATTTTTCCTACAATTATATTTTGGATAAAGTCGATTACAAGGAATGGAGCGGATTTGATAAAGAACGCGATTATAAATATAATCCCGACGGCGCCCCGAACAAATACCGTCAGGGAGAAACGCATATCGCGCAACTAACGCATGCGATCAACAGTAAAACATTTTATAAAATCGGCGTCTCCTGGTTCAGCAAGAGTTTTGATAAATATGTCTACGAGAATGATCATGATTCCCGTTATGTACACCCCGATCTGGCGCTGCAGCAGCCGTTCAGTTTTAAAACGGCAGGCACAGTCGGCACGGAACTGGACAACGGCATATTTCACAGAAAAACCGAAACTTTACTGGGTAAATTCGATATTACCAGCCAGATGACAACCACCCATCAGTTTAAAGCGGGCATGGAGTGGCGACAACACGATGTATACCGTAATGATTATACCCTCAGACCAGTCAGGAAACAATTAACCATAAATACCGTATTTGACAGTCCATATATCGATACCGAAATCTGGCCGGACAGCACGATTTATCACAGTCAATACCGTCATAAACCCCTGGAGCTTTCGGCATATTTGCAGGATAAAATGGAGTTCAAGAGTTTGATCGTGAACGTGGGTGTCCGTTTCGACTATTTTGAACCGGACGGGATTGTTCTTCGGGATGAAACCGATCCCAGTATTTATAACCCGATCAAACCCGAAAACCGTTATTACGACTATGGCACCGACGGTCTTCCCAATACGTTTGATCCGGACGGTACGGAGAACAACGGCATCCGAGACAAGGGCGAGGCCGCGGTGACCCTGGCTGAACGGCAGACATACTGGTACAGGGACGCTGAAGCCAAATGGAAAATCAGTCCGAGATTGGGTATCTCTTTTCCTGTCACAGACCGGGGAGTGATCTATTTTTCTTACGGCCATTTTTTTCAGGTGTCGCGTTTTGAACGGCTGTATCAGAACCCGGATTTTGAACTGGAATCCGGAACGGGTAACGTGGGGGTCATCGGCAACGCCGATCTGAAACCCGAGCAAACCGTCAGTGGTGAAATCGGATTACAGCAGCAGTTGTCCGATGACATTGCCATGTCCATAACCGGATATTTCCGCGATATCCGGAATCTGACCGGCACCCGCGCCGAAGAGATCGAGATTTTCGGCGGTTCGGCCCGTTACAGCAAGTTTGTGAACAGTGATTTCGGTTTGATAAAGGGTGTCATTTTCGCGTTGAACAAACGGTTTGTCGGTGGATTTGCGGCGTCGGTGGATTATACCTTACAACTGGCCAAAGGCAGCAATTCCGATCCCGAAGCGGCCCGCAACGCGCTGGCCGGGGGCTCGCTTCCCGAAGTACAGCTTACTTCACTGGATTGGGACCAGAAACACACCGTAAACAGCACGGTTTCCTACGCGGGTAAAGGGTATGGCGCCAGTCTGATCGCCCGGTGGGGAAGCGGACTGCCGTATACACCCAGAAGGTCGGAGGACATATCCGCGCTGCTGACGAACAGCCAGCGAAAACCGGCTAATTATAATGTGGATTTACGCGCTTATAAGAATTTCAAAGTGGGAAATACTTTATTTACCGCATTTTTTAAAATTTTTAATCTTTTTGATACTTTGAACGAGATCAATGTATTCAGCGATACGGGACGTGCGGGTTTCACAACAGATGAAGACATAGACCGCGCGACTAATCCTCCGGAAACGATCAATACGCTTGATGAATGGTATACGCAGGCCACTTATTATTCGGCGCCCCGCCGGGTTGAATTCGGATTATCATTCGAGTTTTAAAAAAGTCCTGTTCAAGATATTTAATTTTGGAGCGTACTATGAGAAAATTGTGTTTGAATTTTTCCATATTGTTTTTCGGTCTCCTGTTATTCATGATAAACAATGTAATCGCACAGAGCGGACGGGAATACCGGCGTTCCTCCGTAATGCGCGGAAATCTGGTTAAAACCGTTTTTGGCAACTGGGGAGTCATCGGTCAGCCGGCTTCAAAAGGCACACGCGGCGCGTGGATTTATGACAACAACGGTTATATCGGTGATGTCAGCCTGCTGGTGGGCGCTGAAATTGCCGAGGGCAATAAAACTTTTCATTCGGTGGTTGTCTGTCCGGTTGCGAGGCCGACATTACAACCGGAAGAATCACCCAGCGGAACGCCCTGGGGGTTTGAACCCGTTGCCGGATATTTTAATGAAAAACAGGAGGGAATCGCGCTGTTCAGCGATCCCAAATCCTGGCCCGCGCTCTGGCCGGATAAAATGAACGACCCGGAGGACCCGGGCTGGTCCGGCTCCTGGAACGGCTTTTTTGGTAAATCCACAACCGCGGCCGAAGAATGCTTTTTTGTTATGGACGATAACCCGGATGAAGAGTTTAATTACGATAAAAACAACAATTTGGAAGTCAATTTTAAGCCGGATTCCACCAATCTCACCAGAAACGGACTCGGTCTTGAAGTCAAAGTCCGCGGTATGCAGTGGCAGGATTTTCTGGCCCAGGATGTGATTTTCTGGCTTTATGAAATTACCAACACCGGTACAACCGACTATTCTAAGGTCGTTTTCGGCATGCTTGTGGGAACCTACGTCGGTGTCACCGCAACGGAAGATTTTCGGGAATATGACGATGATTATTCATTTTTTGATGTTGAAAAAGACCTGACCTATACGGCCGACTTTGACGATGATGCCAGCCGGAATCCACGCTGGAAAGGGGATGTCGGGGTGGTCGGCTATGCGTTTCTTGAAAGCCCGGGAAACCCGGTTGACGGTATCGATAATGACGGCGACGCCGATCAATATGTTAACATTGCCGCCAGCGGACCTTTCTTTTCCGAGGAAAGTTTTGTGCCGAAATCGTTCGATGCCGGCGATAAAGTCGTTTTGATTGACAGGAACTATAACCGCAGTATTGAAACCGTTCCGGCCTCCGGAAAAATTTTTAAAACCCGCAAAAATCAAAAAAGTTTTGAAGAAATTGAAGTGATACCCGGTGTGACGATTCTGGCCGAAGGGAATGTGGTGGTTGTGGATGATGAAGCCGTGATCAATCCGAACGCCTATGATGGTATTGATAATGACCTGGATGGTTTGATCGACGAAAATTATTATTTGCATTACCGTCAGCTCCGCAAGGATCAATCCGGGAAAATATTGATCGATAAGTTGAGTCCGGTTCGGTATAAGGATTATATAACCGGAATGGGTTTGATGGACGGAATGATTGATGAAAGACGCGATGACGGTTTGGATAATGACGGCGACTGGAACCCCGAATTTGACGATGTCGGCGCGGACGGTTTGATCGCTACAAACGACCGCGGCGAGGGCGACGGCGTTCCGACCGCCGGCGAGCCCAATTTTGACCAGACCGACGTGGATGAGTCGGACCAGATCGGCCTGACCAGTTTTGAATATTTTTCCCCGGCGCGTAATTTTTCCATGGCCGACGATGAAGATATGTGGCGGCGTCTATCACCCGGTTTTTTCGAAGTACCCGCCTCTATCGTGAATAATAAGCCGGAGAGGGGAGAGGACGGTGATTTCAGTTACGGTTCGGGATATTTCCCGCTGCGCGCGGGAGAGACGCAGCGGTTTTCACTGGCGCTTGTTTATGGCGAGGGCGGCGGCCCAGAGGTTGATATTGACGACCTGTTAAAAAACCGCGAAACCGTGCAAAAAATTTATAACAGCGATTATCGTTTTCCGCCCGCGCCCGACAAACCGACCATCAAAGCCGTGCCCGGCGACGGCAAGGTTACCCTGTATTGGGACCGCAAAGCAGAAAAATCATTCGATCCCGTATTAAAAGAGTATGATTTTGAGGGTTATAAAATATATAAAGCGACGGACCATAATTTTAATGAAGTATTTGGAATCACCGACGCCGACGGAACCCCCATCTCTTATAAACCGTTGGCCCAGTTTGATCTAAAGGATGAAATTTCGGGTTATTTCCGGCCAAGCGAAGAGTTGTTCCAGGAAGCGCGCGGCGCTTCATTTTATCGCGGCGGGAATACCGGGCTCCAACATAGCATGGTTGATTATGATGTCGAGAACGGCCGCCGGTATTTTTACGCGGTGGTCGCCTATGACAAGGGCGATGAAACGGCTGATATTTTTCCGAAAGAGAATGATAAACGGATTGACATTGACCCGAGCGGAACCGTAACGACATTTCAAAATACCGCAGTTGTTACGCCGAATGCCAAAGTGGCCGGATATACGCCTCCTGAAAACAGTGTCAGAATTTCAGGAACGGACGTTGTGGGAACAGGTCAGGTATATTATAGAGTGATTGATGAATCATCACAAACCGGCCATAAATACCGGCTGGAGTTTCTGGATACGTCCAATGACGGAATGGATAATAATAACAACTGGGATTTGCTGACGGACGATGTGGGCAGCGACGGCAAAGCCGATACCAATGACCCGGACGGAACCGAAAACAACGGCGAGCCGGACCCCGGCGAACCCAATATCGATGAAAATGATCCGGGGGAATATTTCGTACCCGTTACAACTTTATATTCGGTGCATGATTTGACCGAAACCACAAAACCGTTTGTCGCAAGGGATACGATTTTTGTGCGGCTGCCGGATACACATCTGATCGACGGGACGATTACCATCAAAGATGCGGACGGAACCGTTATTCCGGATTCGAAATACATTATTGACCTGGAAAACGGAAAAATCAGGGGTAAAACAACAAAAGACCTGCTTTATGGCGAGACCTATTATATTACCTATCAATATTACCCGGTTTATAAAAGTCCATTTATGGAAAAAAGTCCGTGGGTGGGGGAAACACTTGATACGGATATATTCGACGGCATCCGGATTGCGTTTAACAATAACTGGAACATCGAGATTGACACTTTAAAATCAGTATGGTCCGACCCGTCAAAGGCGTACACTTTTACATTTAATATTATCGACACAAACTTTGGCAAGGAACGATTACTGGGCCTGCGTCATCCCGCAGATTACCGGATCGAGTTTTACGAAGATATTGCAGACACCTCGCTGGAAATACCCAAATACTATGTGAAAGCCATCCCGGTAAATTTTAAGATATATAATATAACCGATAAGCGCTACATTGATTTTGTATTTGTGGATATTGACAGGAACAAAAAATTATCGCCGTTTGATGAAATTATTCTGCAGGAAAAAGGAATAGACAACCAGGAACATTTTACCTGGGATATGTTTTTTACCAGTTTGATCGATACGACATATCAGCATGGTTTCGGCGACACCCTGAAGATCAAAGTCAAAAAACCGTATCGTTCCGGCGATGTGTACGAATTCACAACACAACTGCCGACAGTCGACAAGGAAACCGCGCATAGAAACCGGAAGGAAATCAAAGTTGTACCCAATCCGTATGTGGTGGCGACGTCGCATGAACTGCCGCTGCCGCCCGCCATTTCCAGCGGCCGTGGGGAACGTAAAATTGATTTTATTCATTTGCCGGCCGGCGCACGGATCAGTATTTTTACATCCCGTGGAGAGCATGTGCAGAGTCTGGAACATGACAGCAACATACAGGACGGCACGGTTTCCTGGAATTTAAAAACAAAAGAAAATCTGGATGTTGCCGCAGGAATTTATTTTTACGTGGTGGAATCGGATGTCGGCGTGAAAAGAGGTAAAATTGCCATTATAAAGTGACAGTGTCATTTAACGGGTTTTTCTCTGACAGTGTATAAAAACAAGTGGAGTAAACCATGTTATCAAAAATAATACGTAAATGTCTTTTATTATTGTTTACCAGTATATTCATGCTTGCCGGGTATTCTTATCCGCAGTCGAAAGTTGGAACGACGGCCGCTTCGTTTCTGGGAATCAGCGTGGGACCGCGGGCCACAGCCATGGGGGGAGCATTCACGGGCATTGCCGATGACGCGACCTCTTTATATTATAATCCCGGCGGGATATCACGGTCCGGGAAATCGCAGTTCGTTTTCGCCTATACAAACTGGCTTGTGGATACCGATTTTAGCTGGATCGGTCTGGTGTTCAATTTTGACGGCACCAATGCGCTGGGCGTCAGTCTTACCCAGTTGAACTACGGCGAAGATGATGTCACCACGGTTACGGACCCGGAAGGAACGGGTGAACGCTGGGGCGCGACCGATTTTACCGCCGCTTTGTCCTACGCCAGAAATTTGACGGACCGTTTTTCCATTGGCGGGAATGTGAAATATATCCAGGAAAAACTGTGGAACGAAACGGCGACCGCTTTCGCGCTTGATATCGGCCTGTTATATATTACAGAATTTAACGATATGCGGATCGGTATGAGTATTTCGAATTTCGGCACCGACCTCAAAATGGACGGCAAGGACCTGCTCAAACGTGTCGATATTGATCCGGAAACGATAGGGCATAATGAAAATATTGTCTCCAGACTCAAAACCGATCCCTGGCCGCTGCCGCTGTTTTTTCGGGTCGGTCTGGCAATGGATGTGATCAGGTCGGAAAATTTATCTTTCACAACAGCGATTGACGCCGTGCGGCCCAGCGATAATTCTGAAATACTCAATGTGGGCGGAGAGTTGAATTTCAGTAATTTACTGTACCTTCGCGGCGGTTACAAGTCCCTGTTCCGGGATGAGAGCGAGGAAGGGTTGACACTGGGGCTGGGACTCAATATAGTCACCGGCTCATTATTTTCCTGGACTATGGACTATACCTATGCCGATTTCGGTTTGTTAGAGGATATTCATATGTATTCGCTTGGCGTTTCATTTTAATCTATATTTTTTATTCTAAAAATTAATTCTGAAAAGGAGGTGTTATCACTGGCATAATGACCGATATCAAACAGGAGGGCCTGACAAAAAATTGATTTAATAATTCGGGTAAATAAAAAGGAGAGAACTAATGAAAAATGTTACATTTTTTTTATTTATTGTTTTTTTATTTACAGGCAGTTACTCATTTGCCCAGACAGGCGGCGCGGCGTCATGGATCCCGGAAGATCCTGATCCTGGAGATACCATAACCATTATCTATGATCCGACAATCGGGATCATAACAAGTTTTGACAAAGTCGTTAAACTGCACTGGGGGATCAATAAATGGGCCTATGGAAAATGGTTTGAACCACCGGAATATATGTGGCCGGAAGGAACGGTTGTTCATACCAAAGGTGTTTCCGTTCAGTCGCCTATGACCCTGAATGATGAGAATAAATGGGAAATAACAATCAATACTCCCGACAGTATCCGCACCCTTGATTTTGTTATTACCGACGGCTCGAAATGGGACAAATCCCCCGGCGGTCTGGATTGGGAAATTGATTTTGTCGGCGGTGGTCCGGTGACTCCCACTCATGAAGATACGCTTACATTTGAAGTGCTGGTCGATATGGCGGAATCCATCACCAAACGGGGATTTGACCTGAACGATACGCTGGAATGCCACGTCGGCTTTTTTGCCACAGCCGCGGAACCCACACCCGTGGTCATACCGTTACAGCGTGAAGGCTTTTCCACCCTGTATTCGGGCAGCGGACAGGTTGTTTCGACCATTGATGATACGTTGAACTATAAATACAAACATATAAAAAACGGAAAAACATACGACGAGGTCTTTTACAATTTCTTTTATACCGGCGAGGTAACCGGCGAAGCGCAATGCCGGCAGGTTATTGTCTCATCTCCGGTTACATCTGTCGCCGATACGGTGGACAATACAAGCGATGTTCACCGGATGCCGTTTTTCCAAAACGTGGCGGTCATAGCCCGGGACGTCAAAGTAACTTTTACCTGTGATGTCCGGCCGGCCATCGAACAGTTGAAACGGACCAACGTCATTTTGGAAGATATACAGAGTACTGTGGATATAACACATCCGGACAGCGTGATCAAGCTGGGCGTTGCTATAAACGGTCCTGCGACCGGAAGCTGGAGCAATGACATCGGTACGGACTGGGGCCGGCATTTGATGACGCTTGACAATAAACGCATGTGGGATGACGGGACCCACGGCGACGCCGTTGCCGGCGACAGCATTTATTCGATCCAGTTTGATTTTTATAAAGACAGCCTGGATATCATCGGCCAGGAATTCAAGTTCGGCATCGGCGGCGGTGACAACGAAGGCGGTTTCGGCAATAACCATATTGCCAATATCGACGACAGCCAGCCGACGGCAACCATTCACGCCCAGTTCGGCAGCATTGACCCGTTATTTTATAATAAATGGGATTATACCAAACAACGGCCGACTAAAGTGAAGGAACTGTCGAACAATACGCCGCAGGCGTTTGAACTGGCGCAGAATTATCCGAATCCGTTCAATCCGGTCACCAATATCAACTATACCCTGCGGCAACAGAGCCGCGTTGAACTGACGGTTTATAATCTGCTGGGTGAAAAGATCGCAACTCTTGTTGATCTGGACCAGAACGCCGGTTCCTACCAGGTCACATGGGACGGCGCGGATATGTACGGCAACCAGGCCGCTTCCGGAGTCTATTTCTACAAAATCGTAGCCGGCGATTTTATCGATATGAAAAAGATGGTATTAATACGGTAAAATATAAAAACCTCACAGGTTTTTTTACCTGTGAGGTTTTTTTCTTACCCGGAGTGCCGTCCCTTTATGGACGGCTCAGATGGCCCTGGACTTCCCAGTCCAGGGCCGGATTTGAAAACGGGATTCCATCCCGTATTTTTCTAAAGGCGATTCTTAACAACAACTTTCATAAATTAAACTAACATGACCAGGCATTATAAAACCGATGAAACTTTGACCTCAATCTATTTCAGCACTTGTACTATCACTGAATGGCTCTGTGTTTTTAAAGAGGAAAAATATTTTAATATCATTATCGATAGCTTGAAATATTGCATTGAACACAAGGGTCTTCTGCTTACAGCTCGCCCCGGGAATCTTTCCCGGGGCGGACAATAAAGCAGGACTTCCAGTCCTGCAATTATTGTATCTGAATAGATAATAGATATATACTCATTACATTTTAATTATGACATGCGTTACAACAAGGGACAGCTGCCCCTTGTTGTATGAGTAGAACGGTTGTGCCGCCCGGACAATCCACCTGAACCGGTTAATAATAAAAATAATAATTTTAATATTTTCCTTGACTATTTCCACGAAAATGTATATATAATATTAATCACATCAGAAAAAACACGATGATTCCAGGGTGGGAAGGCTTTTCCATGTTTTATACTTTAATATCCTAATAGATGGAATGTTTTCTATATTATATGGTCAATAGGTGGAAAATTTTCCATCTATTGACAATGTTATGTGCTAATTAAAAATTATAACAAAATTAAAGTATAATCAATATTGTAAAATTAAATCAGCGTGATTGAATAATGCCTAATATAGATATCGCTAAATTTCAATTTACTAGAGATTATATTGTTAAAACGCTAAAACAAGAGAAACAGTTTGAACAATGGCTTAAAATTACTTTTTATTTAAATTCAAAATTACAGGAAGAATATGATTCTATATATCAGGTTGCATTCTATGTAAAATTATATGAAGTTCTAACTGAAGGATTAAACTATGCTGTCAAAGTTTATGAAGCATTAAAGAAGGGCAACAATTTAATAAAAAGACAATGGTATTCGACACTGATTGAGGGATTAAACAAAATTAAATCCAATCTAGATGAAACAGAATTTCTATATATTGAGTACCGAAGACACAGTTCTTCCCATATTTTCCAGAATCAATATGAACATATTCAAAATGATTTAAGAATAAAAAAACATCGGAAAGATAAAAACTTAAAAGAGATAAACGACAGGATAAAAAGTTTAATTTTAAAACATGGAAGTGATAGAAAGATTGATGACTATTTAAATAATAAATTACAACTGAATATAATGAAAATATATGAGGACTTAATAGCCATTCATCAAAATTCATAATAAACTGAACCCAATAAGGTTGAGGCAAATAACAAAACAATGCAGTGGATTGTTAACGCGTTCTATTAATTTTTAATTTGGAGTGGTTGGTCCAAAACAGTAACTTCGGTCAGGAGCTCTTAGCGCACAACCACTGATTTAGTAGTTATGGTCAAAAGGGAAAAATCGAACACTATACCTCAACAAAAATTGCACAAATGCTGGTAACTGACAATAATCATTTATTTTTGCGTGTTGTTAAAAAGGCAGCTCAGGGGCGTTCAAAAAAACAGGATTACAAAATATGGCAGGATGAATATCATCCGATAGCAATTACTTCCGGGAAATGGTTTTTGCAAAAAATGGAGTATATGCACAACAATCCCGTTCGAAAAGGATTCGTCGAGCGGCCGGAATTTTGGAAATATAGTAGCGCCAGGAATTGGCTGTCTGATGATGACAGCATCATCAAAATAAACCGCGACACT
>JAFGSB010000036.1 GCA_016934825.1 Candidatus Zhuqueibacterota bacterium | reverse complement strand
TGTTATTGAAAAAGGAAGAATTAAAGCGGATTCGGATTTATCTTTATTTTTCCCCGAAGCATTTTTTAAATATTTGAGCGAATCAATTTTTCCACAATTTGACATAGAAAAAGATAATATAACATTATCAAGGCATACATCAAGTCATGGGGTTGCAAAAGCAGAGGATTATAACCAAGAACGAGCTCTGCAAATGATTTTAATTTTAGATCAAATATTTTTTTACATTTGATTAATATTTTTTTATAAAATTGTTTCAATTATTACAATCTTTTTAGACAAAAATCAACACTTCATTAATGGCAGTATTAATTTATATTCTAATTATTGATTATATCAGTTATAAAAACTTTTTTCCACACTACCTTTAAAAACTTCACCTATTATTACCTTGCATTCAGGCTCTGATTCTTCTTTTCCCGCTTTTCTTTTCTTTTCTCTTTAGGCGATTTCAAGGGTTTTTTCTTTTCTTCTTTTCTGGTGTCGCGTGATTTGGACATTTTAAAAACCTCCTATTGAATAAATCATGATTGTAAGTGGAATAAGTAAAAATCACTTAGATTTGACTCATTTTTCTTTGATTTTTCGGACTCCCCCGTCTTATAATTCCGTACGGTCATACGATGACAAATATACGTTGTTTTTGTAAGATTTTCAATGTCATATTTACCAAAATTTTCAATATAATTTGTCGTTTTTTTATCCGTGTTTAACCGTGGCTAATAAAACTTTTTCATTAATACATCCCGGTAATCTTTCAAAATTCCTAATAATCACGGTATCACTCACCGAACGGCGCATCTGCATGGTTAAGAACAATATACGACGGTTTTCCTTTAGCCCCAAGTTTGTTGACCGCTCTTACACGCAGTGAATTTTTACCCGACTGTAAAAGCCATGTCCAGCGCTCCGTAACCGTTTTCCAGCCGGTATCGTCCACATCCACTTCAAAGTGACAAAAATTCGGCGTGTAGGTCTCGAACCGCAGGAACAGCCGGTCGTTGCCGAACCCTGAGGTGGCATGAATATAAACCTTATTCAGGTCGGGCCACATGTCGCAGGGACGGTCGGTGTGCCATGAATACTGTCGTTTACGGGGTGTCCGGGCATCGTACCAGTTAACATAACCGTTCCAGGGCCAGTAGCTCGAACCGTGATTGAGCGGCCGCGGCGTCGGTTTCTCGTACCAGTTGTTACGGGGCGCCATACGCATAAACGCGGCGCAGATAAAACCCGTATCCCGTGAGGTCATATCGTGGGCAAGCGATCCACGCCCAACCGGATACGGTTTCCCCTCGATGGGATCCTGATAACCGGTATAATCCTTCATCCAGTCGATGGTTTTGCCGGGGAAATAATAGTCGAGATAATAGTAATGCAGATCGAGCGTATTGAGCGGTTCAGCCGTTTTGGCATCGTACTGATACACATTCTGGGTATCGGGATCAAAAGCGCCGTCCAGCAGCATCCATTTGCCGTAATCATCGTTCCATACTTCGATGATTTCGTGGCCGACAATGTTCACAAGCCGCGCCTGCCAACCGTAGGCCATGCATATGCCGCCGATAAGGTTGTTGAACGTTATGCAGTTGCCGCCTGCGCCGTGGTTTTCAAGGCGGTCGAGCACACTGAGCGCATCCCACCCCGGAAAATCAACCGATGCAAGCGCCCATTTCCAGCGTTTCGCTATCGCATCGAGAATTTTGACCTGCGCATCGAACTGGGTACGGCTTCCGGCGATGATCTCATCGATATTTTCACGTTTTTTCACTATCTCGAATTCGGGACGGTTCCATTGCTCCCACTCCCAGTCGATCGATGAGTATTTAATCAGTTCATTTTTTGCATCGACAACATGAATATTGGTCAGTTTCGGCACCCTTCTCAAAAGTTCCGCCGATACATTTAAAGATTTAACCGCAGGGCTTTTCAGGGGATCGGATGTGGTCAGAACCGCTTTAAGCTGAATATACCGACGGTTGATCTCGGCGCCGTTGATCTCTACATTAACCGAAGGGCCGCTACCGATCTGCTCGTAATCTCCCCATGTCGTTGCAAACGGGTCAGGTTCGGCGCCTTTACGGAGAAAATATTCTATTTTTGTGCCTTCGGGAATGTCGCCTTTTAAATCGAGCGTCAGTTTTTTCAGTTCCTGCAGCGGAATGACAACATCCTCGGAATCACCTCGCCAGATATCGATAACCGGAGTTGCCAGCCAGCCTTCCTCTACATAACGGTCGAGACTCAGACGTACCGTATACTCAGCGCGGACATCTTTATCCGGGCCGAAGGGGCTTTTCTGCCACGATTTGCCGCCGTCAAAAGATTTATAGGATGTCTCACCAGCTTTTGTCGAAACTCCTCCGCCGGGCTCGAATTCATCCCCACGGGCAATATACAACTCCCAACCTTCTTCTTTTGTTTGTGCTTCGGGACAATAGAGATCGAATACATTATCCCCTTTTTTAAGCCATTTTGCAGGGAATTCAACCCAGCGGTAACCCTCGATAACTTTTTTGAAATCCCAAAGTTCAATACTGCTTTCGTTGCCGTTGACACTGAATTTCAGCGGGTATTTCGGAATGTTGGGATTGGTAAACCCATTGTAGAAAAAGACAACGATCCATGCTTTTTCGGCGCGGGGATCATCGAGATGCAAAATTTTGCGGCCTCTGATATCACCCCAGACGTAATCGGAACTTACACCCTTCTCGCTTCTTCCCGCTCCCGGCGCGTCGTTCTCGATAAGGTCCATATCAAAGAGGCTAATACTGCCGCCGGGATGTTTCATAAGCTGACTCACGAAACCGGTTTCATAAACCATTTCGGCATTTCCACCCCATTTTGTTGTCACATTCTCGGCGGCATACACAGCGGTTGTAACTAATTGTAATAGTAACAATTCAATCAAAAAAAATAATTTCCCCATTGTTTTTCTCCGTTTTAATTTAATAATAACTATTATTCCTTATCACTACTGTCCGGTTAAAGTTTAGATAAAATGTCATAAAGCATTATAAATAAATAAGATAAGTGTCATTAAAATTTTCATCGAC
>JAFGSB010000035.1 GCA_016934825.1 Candidatus Zhuqueibacterota bacterium | reverse complement strand
GTCAATATGGTAAAAGAAACCAATTAAAGTATGTTATAAAATTTAAGAAATATAAATATATGCCGATATAAAAAGTAAACATACAAATATATGTTATGCAAAAAAATATACAAATAAATCCCGACCATTACGATAAAAAAGTGCCGGAAAATCTGAAATTCAATTATAATAATAAACAGTTATTAAATCCGGTTTATGATAATCCACATCCCGATTATTTTATCTCCCGCGAACTGAAACAACACATTTTATCAGATCCGAAAATAAATGTCAGTCAAAATATCAAAATTCTTGATTCAAATCTGCACATCAATACATTCCTGAATATCTTGAAGTTGCAGTTATCATTTATAATTAATCATAAATTACTCGATCCTAAATCAAAAAGTGAACAGAACTATAAATTTGATGTCGATATTAATCTGGTCAATTACCGGCAGGAAGAGGGCGTTATTGAGAATATGGACCAGGAACTGTTTACAAGTATAAAAAAAATCGCACAAATGATTTACGATCATGTTCCGGCGAACAAATTATTTCGAATATCTGATTCCGAACTTTCTCATTCAATACTTGAATTAATACATGATGATGGGAACCAGTTTTTGAATTATATTACCGCTATAATTTCTATAATAAATGTCAAAGGAAAATATCAAAAAGCGGAATTGAAAACGGGAGGATATGAAAAAAAATCCATTCATCAAAAAAATCATATACCCCTTTTTAAAATTGAAAAACAAGATGTAAAAATCACATTAAAAATTCAAGATCCTCTAATTTTAATACGGAATGATGAAAAGATTTTACCGCGACAAGATAACTCGTTTTATCAATTTTTTAAAAAAATTTTTGCTTTGATTACCCTGGATTATAACAATTTTAAAATTCAAGACAATAACCCGAATCAGGGCGCTTTTAACAATGATCCTCTTTCATTTTCGATGAAAAGACAATTCAGCGGTATGACACAGGGAAATCATTCAATTTTAACGACTCAGAATCTAACAATATCTTTGAGTGTTATATTTGTGTTGGTCACAATTCTGATATTATTGATTTCCATGATAGTATAGAAGACTATTTCCCCCTAAATGCACGGACTGTTGCATAAAAATGTGACTTGAAATAACAGCGAAACAGATAAAAGCACCGGAAAATCCGGCTGAAAACATATACACCTGATTTAAAACATTACATTTTCGCCGGATAGGCCGCGGTTGTTTTGGGGAACAGCCATCAAAAAATCAGGCTTCACTCTGGTCCAGTACATTTAACATTTTTAATAATCGTTCATGTACGTGTGTGGGGACGACTTTATCTTCCAGACATTTAAATAAATTCACGGCATTTTTCATGGACATGAGCTGAGCCCTGCATTTGCTGCAGGTTTTTATGTGGTTTTTAATTTCAAGACATACTTGGGAATTTATATCTTCAGAGAGATCATCACAAATCCGATTAAAAATTTCATCACAATTCATCGTACTCCTTTAAATTAATTTATCTACATATCTACGGATAATAACTAATTCTTGTTTATATTTAAAACATTGAATCATATATCCTGCTATCGCTTGCCGCGCATGAATTCAATGACCTGATCTACAGCCAGGGAACGGGTAATTTTATTCGTGTACCCAAAAATATAAAAGTTTCGGAAAAAGATTTTCCTGTTATATTCGAACCGACACCCATTTGCACATGCTGCCATAAAATTGCACTCATTCCCAAACCGACTTCAACCGACAGATCTGAATTTTCAGAAGCGACATTTCCGATTAAAAAAGAACCATCCAAAGCCAGGAAATTACTGTTTTTCGAAACCTGGTAGCTGATACCGATACCCATCGTTCTTAAAATTTCCGCGGATGCTTTATGACCATTAAACGGTAATTTTAATAATATAAACGAAGTTGAACCTCGAAAAGATTCTGACCAATGCGGTTTAACGTAAAATACTTCGGTTACTTTATTCAGGCCTCCCGGATTTTGTAAGGTAATCTCAATCCGGTCACCGGAATGTAGTCTCTCTCGAATCCTCCAGTGCCAATTGACCGTTTTATTCTGATCGGAATTCATGATGGTTTTGTACGCCATAACTTGTGATTTGATGGAATATGAAGAATCAATCAGAACGGCAGTTATTATAACTTTTTGTTCTCCTGATTTTTCAGTAATTCCTTTTGTATCAAAATCCAGCCGTACCGCGTCGTTTTTTTCAATAATATGCACCTTCGCGGTGTCCTGCCATAAACTGTTAGCCGGTAAAGCCCCTATACTTTTAACATGAACAGATGTATAATCTGTAAACTTTTTCCAGGGCTTTATACTTATTTGATGCTTATCGAACTCAAAAGTTACATTATCCTTTTTTATTAAGAGCGGATACTCCGCACACGAAACATTTTCACCGGCGACCACACGGACACGGATTAAATCGCCCCTGTTCTCAGTAATTTGAAATGAAACTTCCGGTTCTTTAATAAAAACAACAGCATTGTCCAAATTTTCTCCCTTAAAAACAAGCTGGAGGGTATCTACCGGGTGTAGTATCTTGTATGCTGAAGAAAAGTTAACAACAGGGGCCGGCTGACTGAAAACAAGTCCCTTCCATTTTGGCGGAGCATTGACTTCATTTATAGTGAAAATATGGCGGTTCAACATGGCTAACGGAGAATTACCTTTTAATGTGACAACCGCTTCACAGGTGGTATCATCGATAACAAATGTCACCGGATATTTTTGAGTACCGATATTTATTTCATATGATTTAGTTTTATCAAATTTTAAATTGTTTTGGGGGGTTATAGTGATTATGACGTGCGACTCTTTGTTGATAAAAATACTTTTTCCCGAGACGGAATTAATGCGGGCAGGGGACAATGGTTTTGCTTTAACAGTAAAATAGTCCGACGTATCCGCCTGGGCATCCGGATTTATAATTGCAATCCGATAACTTTTATCATTTTCCTGAACGGGAATATTAACAAAAAGCTCTAATTGTTCATCCGAATTGTACTTTACTTTGACAATTTCATCTCCCGGTAAAAGTTTTACTTTAAGGTTTTTATGAAAATTTTTACCCGAAATTTGAACTCGTTTTTCCAGGCCGTCGGCCGTTAGTACAGGCGGTTTACTGAAAATTTGCGGCGGCGCCGGACTTTTAAGAAAAATATTACCGAAATTTTCAAGGGCAAAATTATTATTTATGCGGTACTGTTTGGGCCCTATCGAGGCCGAAGAATTTTTAATTTCCAGTCCGACACGTATTAAATCGGGCGGTATTACCGTTCTCCATCCGGGATCGTTTAATGTTTTGATAGACGGATCGTCAAATTCAATATCGGTCGATTCGAAAAATCCCTTGCCCCGTAAGGTTAATTCGGCAAGAGTGTAATCAGTGCGTGATAAATGTAAAGTATCGGTATATACCTTGCTGTCCTGACGGATTATCTGAGATTCAATCACGGGTGGTTTTCCGTAACGGACATCCAGGTCCAAATATATTTTGGGATTGGAACGCTGATCCATCAAAACAAGTCCATGTCGCGCAAAATCAACAAATCCTGAATCTATCAAAATTGTACATGATAACTCATGAATACTGACGGAATCAATACGTAATATATTAATTTTATTAATTTTATTTAAAAAATAAAGTGTATCCTGATTTGTAAAAGAGTTTTGGATTGAATAAATTGTCCGCTCAAATAATTGTGGCCTGATCAGGGTATTGACGACAAGAGGTTTGAGTACTATTTTATCGGGCTGGGAAAAAACATATACATTTGTAAGCCATAACAACAGGATAAAAATATTCCATTTCTTCAAATAACCGACTCCGTAAAATATGAATGAATCACTGCGGAATTATTATAATATCACTTAAATAATTTAAATATACACATTTTTTTTGTCAAAAAAAATATATACTCATAAACTGCGGATCAATTTATGAATATAAAATTAATGAAAATAGGAGAGTTATAATAATGGAAGAAATGTAAATAACCACTGGTGTCCGTTTTGTACCCGGATGAGAATAGTTATGTTCTTAATTAATTATTGTTCTCAAATGTGCAAAGTATAATCTTTTGAGTTTTAACAAGAGTTGTCAAAGAATTTCAATAAACTTTAACGGACACCAGTGATCATAAAATGTTTATTTAATCTAAAATATAATATTGAGGATTTTCACAAACTTGATCCTTTATCACTTCATAATGCAAATGCGGTCCCGTCGCCCTGCCGGTATCGCCAACCTTGCCGATAATTGTATATCGGGTAATATATTGACCGGGCTTGACAAAAATTTTCGACAGGTGTGCATATTTTGTCATAAAACCATATCCATGATCAATAATGATATATTTGCCCCGCAATTGATTGGGCGTATATTTTGAAACGGCTTCAAGGACAACACCGTTTGCCGTGGCCATAACATCAGTGCCCCGTGGAGCCGAAATGTCCAATCCATTATGATGCTGTTTCGTGCCGGTAAAGGGATCGATCCGGTATCCAAACCGGTCGCTGATTCGCCCCGTTTTTAACGGACGGACTGACGGTGTTTGTTTTAGCTGGGTAATATTTTCATCGTACTTTTTTACAATTTCATTTCTACTGTTTGATAACAAATCAATTCGTTGAGAAACATTATCGATCATTTGTTCAATCTGGGTTGCTTCTTTTAAAACATTTTGATTAATGAAACTGTAATCGGTATATGTTTCCTGATTCCGGCCACCGACACCCAGTGTTCTCATATCACTGCTCATAACCGGCAAATCGACAAATACACGCAGGTCATTATCTTTATTTTCAAGTGCGATCAAAGAATGATCAATATCTTTTACTTTTTTGCTGAGAGCGGTGATTTTTTGTTCCAGATGGGTGTTCTCATTTTTTAAATGATCGATTTTCCAGTTATTGTAAAAATCTGTAAAAAGACGTAAAATCAAAATTAAAATAAACAAAACAACCATTGTGCAAGCGGAAAGTAAAGCAAACATTTTTTTCCAATCAAGGATGAGCTGTTTTACACTGGATTTTCCGAGTGAAAAATACATCATTTTAAGCTGACTGGTCTGCATAAATATAATTTTTGTCCACTAAATTATTAAAATACTATTATGTTATACAAAATTTCAATTTCGTATTTGCAATAATTATACCACAAAAATTTCTGTTATAAGTCCTTTATTTTCAATACAATTTTTTTTTCAGGGAAAAAAGCGCCATAGAAATATTGTTGCCCTTTGGTAACAAAATAACATGTTGAAAATCAGAATAAATAAATATATATCATCACCAATGAACGGTTAAACCCGGATATCACAATATAACATTCTATAATAAATATTATTATCTCGATTCGGCAAGGGGAATTGAAAATGTAAATTTACTACCTTCCCCTGTTTTACTTTCCACCCATATTTTTCCACCGTGCTTTTCAATAAATTCCTTACAAAGAATCAAACCCAGCCCGGTACCTCCCTCCCTGTTCGTACCGGCGGTCTTGACTTTCCGGTCGATCCTGAACAACTGATCCAGTCGTTCTTTTTCGATCCCAATCCCCGTATCCGTAATGCTTATCTCGGCAAATTTATTTCTAATTTTTGTTTCGATAAAAATTTTACCGTATTCTTTTGTATATTTGATTGCGTTGAGTAATAAATTACGGATTACCGTAGCGACCATGTTTCGGTCCGCTTCCACAAATACATTCATATCTGCTCGAAAAGTCACATTCAGATTTTTGTTTTGTACGTAACCCTTTGTGAACAGAATATATTCTTTAATTACTTCCGTAATATTGATCCTTGAAGGATAAAATTCCATTATACCCGATTGAGATCTGGCCCAGCGGAATAGATTTTCCATCAGGTCATAGGATTGCTGCGATGATTCTAAAATATATTTTAGATAATCCTTTTTCTTCTCATCCGAAAATTCATCAAAATTTTGATACAGTATTTCGGAAAAATTGAGTAAAATTGTAAAGGGGTTTCTTAAATCGTGGGCGATGAGTGATAAAAATTTGTTTTTTGTTTGATTGATTAAACGCAATTCATCATAATGAAGTTTATTTTTTATATGTGTTTGTAACCGAATGAGCAGTTCTGCGGAATCATATGGCTTTATAATAAAATCACCGGCTCCAGACTCGAAACCCTTCACAATGTATTGGGAATCGGTTTTGGTTGTAGTAAACACAACCGGAATATCTTTCAATTCCGGATTATTTTTGAAATTTTCACATAATTGGAAGCCATCCAGACCGGGCGGTATAATATCTATCAGGATTAAATCGGGTTTTCGGTTTTTGATTTTATCCAATGCTTCGAATCCGTCGGAGACAGCTTCACAGTCAATTTTGGTTCCTTGAAATAAATCTATCAATAAATTTACATTTTCCGTATTGGAATCGACAATGAATATAAAAGAGTTTTCATGTGTACACTCTTCGGGATAATATGACATTGTGTCCTCTTATATTTGGCTTTGGGTACGAATCATGAATAAAACATAATCAAACCGAAGCGTATTTGTTGTTATCAATGACAAGCCGGTATAAAATCTGACCGCTCTGCACATACTTTCTTTCAAAAGGGGTAATCGTGATTTTCGGTATAAATGTATCAACGGTAAAATGCCTGCCGGAAAAAAAACTGTAAGCAAAGGCAAACTCCTGTAAATATACCGGCCAGTTGCTGCGCAATTCTATTTTTGCACCCAGGCCGATGAAATCGGGAAATACCGGATGAGCGTGGAAACGTTTTTTTAAATCTTTTTTTAACGGCCAGGGATTCGGATACAAAACAAAATGTTTATCAATATTCCATTTTTCCAATGCCGCAAGGCGCCAAAAATCGATTAAATCGGCCCGAAGCAAATAGTAATTATCTGTTTCTGATTTCTTATAATAGATATTTTTATTCAATCTATGAAATGATTTGTCGATTCCCAAAACAAAATGGTGCTTATATTTTTTGGCAAAATACAGTGTACTCTCCCCTACTCCGCATCCCGAATCGAGGATGAGAGGTTTATTTTCCCGGCCGATAATCTGTTCCGCTTTTTTAAAAGCTTCCAGGGTATGCCGGGCGAACGGTTTTAAATATTTGTTATGTTTGTTTCGTTCAAGAATACGCGATAAATTTTCATGTACACCGTTTTGATTTGAATGAATTTTTCGACCGGGTATATTCAATGGCTGTCTGTTTAAATAATTGATTATGAACATACATCACCGGCGGTCGGTTAACCATAACGCCGATAAAATTTAATTTTATTTAAACAAATTATACAAATTAAAATGAATAAAAAAAACAGTTATTTAATAATGCCGCACATTATAAATGAACATAAAATTTATACTTTTTTTTGTTTAAAAATTTTTATATTAATTTACTAATAAATTCTTTTTATCATCGATAAAAGGACTGCATGTTAAAAAATTTACTATACATTAAAATTTTTCTTTTACTCATATTGACGGTTTTTGTCGATACCAATTGTTCGGATAAATCAAAAAATCCGGCCGAAGCGGAAGCGGAAAAATATCCCTATGACCCTCCGTCAACAGAACCACTGGATCCGTTTGTACAAAACAAATTGCTGGCAAGAAGTGTAAACCTGAGCACGCTCGAAGCTCCCAATGAGGGTGACTGGGGAATTACGTTAACGGAAGAATATTTTCAGTTGATTGCAGATATCGGCTTTAACGCCATTCGTCTGCCCGTGCGCTGGTCCTCGCATATGAGCGACACGTCCCCTTATAAAGTGGATCAAAGATTTTTGCAGCGTGTCGAATGGGCCGTTAACCAGGCTTTAAAAAGGGAACTGGCCATCATTGTCAACAGTCATCATTTTGACGGTATTTTTGATGAACCGGACACATACCGGGAGAAATTCCTGGCGTCATGGGAAATCATTGCCGGTTATTTTAAAAAATACCCTGACCAGGTCTTTTTTGAAATTTTAAATGAACCGAACGGTAATTTGAATGCAACAAAATGGAACAACCTGTTAAAGGATGCGCTGTTAATCATTCGTAATACAAATCCGGGCCGGACGGTAATCATCGGGCCTGCCAGTTGGAATGCTTACGACGCCTTACCAGGCTTACAGCTTCCTGAAGATGATCAGAATATTATTGTCACCTATCATTATTATCTCCCGTTTCAGTTCACACATCAGGGGGCGGATTGGGTAGACGGTTCCAGCGCCTGGCTCGGAACCAAATGGACAAATTCTTATTCTGAACGTCAGGAGATTGAAAAACATATGGATTCAGCCGTTAAATGGGCGCAGGAACATAACCGCCCCCTGTTTATGGGTGAATTCGGTGCATACAGTAAAGCGGATATCAATTCGCGTTTCTTATGGACCCGGCATACGGCGCGAAGCGCAGAGGCCAGAAATATAAGCTGGGCTTACTGGGAGTTCAACAGCGGTTTCGGTGTTCATGACAGAGAAAAAAATGAATGGAATGAATATCTCGTTCTTGCTTTGCTTGAAAAAAAACTGAATAAAAGTAATTGAATTGAAATTGCATGTATAAATAAATGGTCTTCATTTTAAGATAATATCAAGTTCATGATAAGAATACTGGTATTGAATTTGGAGAATTTATTTCATATCACATCTGTTAAAGTATATGATTAACAATAATCACTACTTTATAATTGTAGAAAAGATGTAAAAAGTTCTAATATTTTATCAATCACTGAATCCCATCGATGTAAACCGGGAGATTAGGGATGAACAATCAAACACCTGGGGTCAAAATTGAAAAATCGACGGATATTTTGGATAGAAAATGGATAGATATAAATATTCCCTGCCGTGCCGCATGTCCGATAATGACGGATGTACCGGGTTATATCAAAGCAATATCGGAAGGTGATTACGAGACGGCATATATGATAAACCGTCAGGACAATGTACTGCCTTCCATATTGGGGCGTATATGCAGCCGTCCCTGTGAGGCCGCCTGCCGGCATGGCTGGGATGGTTTGGGCGATCCGCTGGCGATCTGTTTCCTGAAGCGGTCGGCCGCTGATTTTGGCTTGCGGGAATTTGCTCCGGTCATTAAACCAAATCATAAAAAAGTATGTATCATCGGGGCCGGACCTGCCGGTCTGACGTCGGCAAACGATCTTGCTTTAAAGGGCTATGATGTAACGATCCTTGAACAGTTTGAAGAAGCCGGCGGAATGCTGCGCTTCGGTATACCGCGTTTCCGGCTTCCCCGTGACATTGTAGAAAACGATATAAAATCGATTTTGGACCTGGGTGTAAAAATAAAAACCAATACCCGGATCGAAAGCGCCGCGTTCATTAAAGAATTACAAAAACAAAATGACGCTGTTATTCTGGCCGGCGGCTGTATGTTGCCGAAAAAGCTCGACATCCCGGGATTGGACAGTAAAGGCGTTACCTGGGGCCTGGATTTTATGATGGATGCCAATCGTGACAGGCTTTTATCGCCCATGCAAAAGGTCGTGGTTGTCGGCGGTGGATTTACATCGGTTGATTGCACAAGAATGGCCCACAGGTTGGGCGCTAAGGATATTACCCTTACCTTTTTATTCACACGTGACGACATGACCGTTGGTGAACATGAACTTGATGATATGGAAGCCGAAGGGATTGAATTTGTTTTCCTGGTTTCACCTGCAGGTATTGAATCGGAAAACGGTCGGGTAACCGGAGTTAAGTTTGTCAGAAATTTCATCCAAAAGGATAAATCAATCAAAACCATACCGGGCTCGGAATTTGTCATTGAAGCGGATACGGTTGTTTTTGCTATCGGCCAGGAAGAGGAAAAATTTTTACCGGGTGAAAAACTAACGGCAAAGGATAATTTTTTTATTACCGGCGATTTCAGGACCGGCGCGTCCACAGTCATACAGGCCGCCGCAGACGGACGTAAAATCGCCAGACAGGTACATCAAAAATTATCAAATATTAAGGAATATCAGGATGTAATAACCATTACTCCGGTAAAAGAAACAGGCCGGGTGCGCGATTATGATTTTATCCCCCTGCAGCCAATGGACAAAATCCCCCTTACTGAACGTTCGCAAAAAGAAAAAGAGGTCGATACCGGTTTTCCCCGTGAAAAATCGGTATCCGAAGCCAAAAGGTGTTATTTATGTCATTTTAACTTTCAAATCGATATCGATCGTTGTATTTATTGTCTGGCCTGTATCGATGTCATGCCGGTTGACTGTATAAAGATGGCCAAAGATATTCATATCACCGACGACGGCAACATGTATCCTGTGCCTGCGGAAAACTGGGAACAGGTTCAGGCAATCGTTATCGATAACAACAAATGTATACGGTGCGGGAATTGTGTCCGCGCCTGTCCGGTGGATTGTATTTCCATATCACAATACACCCTGGACATCATTGAAAAGATATAAACGGAAAAATCTTTATTTTATTATTCCTTTATAAAGAAGGTACTATTGGCAGGAGAAAATTAATGAAATGTGTCATAATCGGGGCGGGAATAGCGGGAGTCACTGCGGCCGAAACCATAAAAAAAATCAATCAGGATATCGATGTCGTTCTCATCGGCAAAGAACAATACCTGCCATACAATCGTTACAGGCTCACCGATTATTTATGTAATGTTATAGATGATACTCAACTGTATTTTACTTCATTTGATTTTTTCAAAAAAAATAATATAAAGTATCGAAACGGAGAATATATCAAATCCATTAATCCTGCTGAGAAAACAATCAAATATTATCATAATGAAGTTATGGGGTATGATAAATTATTAATCGCAACCGGGGGATCACAGCATCTTGGACCGATTCTGAAACCGTTTTCTCAGTATATACAATCCTACTATACTTTACAGGATATTTTGCTGCTGAAGAAATTTCTGCCGGATATCAAACATTGTGTTGTATATGGCGAAAACCTGAGTAATCTTGATCTGTTGGCGGGATTGTGTAATTTGGACAAAAAAATTACCTACATCATCAAGGGTGAAAAGGCCCGTTTCCCCTTATTGAAAGAAGAATTTGAACAGGATGTTCATTACTTTTTGAAAAACAAAGGTATACAATGCATAACAAATGATAAACTGGTAAATATAAAAAAAGAAAAGAAAAAATTTACAGTTGAAACTTTGAATCAGAAGATAATTAAAACGGATATTGTTTTCGCCTGGGATGACAGTAAACCGAATATATCTTTGCTGGAAGGTACGGCTATTCATAAAAAGACCGGTATTTTAGTCAATCAATATATGGAAACCTCTGAACAAGATATTTTTGCCGCCGGTGATTGCGCGGAAATTTATCACCCAATCCTGAAGAATTACTGGATCAACTTTGGCTGGCCCAATGCCAGGGAACAGGGCGAAATTGCCGGGAAAAATATTGCGGGTGAAAAGGCCCTATACCAGATTCATGAAACCCTTACCTTTCATCTGGAAGGTAAACCCATAAAAGCCCGGTGGTGGGAATAAATATATGTACATAACAATGTATGGACAATGTGAATGAATTATAAAGAATTAACGGTCAGATTTTGCGGTATTGCCGGAGACGGCATAGTATCGTCGAGCAGAATTATTTCCGGCGCCTGCGCCGATGCCGGACTGCATGTTATGGTCAATGATATTTACAGCGCTGAAATCCGGGGACTGGGAAAATCGACTTCCACGATTCGTTTCTCCGGTTCCAAAGTATACAGTATGGGAGACGGGATAAACGCACTGGTCGGGCTGGCGCAACAGGAATCCATCGATGAAATAGAGGACATCCGGGAAGGCGGCAGCGTTATTTATGACAGCAGTTCTCCCGCGGATATTCCGGAGACGGAAAGTTTGGCGTCCCATATACCACCTGAAGTGAACGGTTACGGCATACCGTTAAAAACGCTGGCCAATCAGGCATCAGGTTCAAACAGGGGCCGTAATATCGTATCCATGGGGGCATTATGTCATCTGTACGGGTTGCCCAAAACAATATTTATCAATCAAATAGAAAAAATTTTCAAGAGAAAAGGCGACAAGGTTGTCGAAAGCAATTTAACGGCATTTGAACTGGGTTATGAATATTGTCAAAACCAATATCCGCTGAATAATCTGTTTGTCATGGATAAAAAAGCCAAACCGTTACAAATAATCAGCGGTAATGAGGCCGTGGCCCACGGGGCCATGGACTGCGGATTAAAGTTTTTTGCCGGGTACCCGATTACCCCGGCGACCAAAATAATGGAAATTACGGCAAAGGAATTGCCGAAATTAAACGGGTGGACAATACAGGTTGAGGATGAAATTGCGGCCATTGGCGCGGTTCTGGGCGCTTCTTTTACCGGAACCCGGGCAATGACGGCTACAGCCGGCCCCGGTCTGTCCCTGATGAGTGAATTGATCAATCTTTCTGTTATGGCGGAAATATCGGCTGTAATCGTGAATGTACAGCGCGGAGGACCGGCAACCGGATTACCGACTAAAGTGGAACAGGGGGATTTAAATATATCTCTTTACGGCGGTGCCGGTGATTCGCCCCGCGTCGTCATGGCGCCAACCTGTTCAAAAGACTGTTACACCAGTATTCAGGCCGCCTTTGACCTGGCGGAGAAATATCAAACACCGGTAATTTTTTTAAGCGATCTGTTTTTAGGGCAGCGTTTGGAAACGGATGATATTAAAAGAAATATAAACTATAAAAAAAGTACACGAATAAAACCGACACGTCAACAATTGAAAAATTATCAGCGATATGCATTAACAGAAGACGGCGTGTCCCCTCTTATTGTGCCGGGTGAGGACGGCGCATTTTACTCTATTACCGGATTAGCCCACAATACTGCCGGTAATCCCAATTTTGAATCCGAGGTCCATTTAACAATGACCCAAAAGCGATTCAGGAAATTTAAAAGTATGGTAAAGGACCTGCCGCCGGTGGAAATTATCGGCGATGCGGATGCCGACATCGGCATTGCCTGCTGGGGCTCAACTTATGGAGCGATCTTTGAAGGTATGCAAATAGCTCGGCATAATGGTGTTAAAACTAAGATGATCAAATCCATCATGATCTACCCGCAGGATGAAGAATCCTTCAAAACCTTTTTTGCTTCCTGTAAAAAAATAATTGTTTTCGAAATGAACTTTCAGGGACAATATGCCGCATTATTGAAATCGACATATAATATCAAACCCGTTGAGGTACATATCCCTTCGGTTGACCCGGTCAGTCCGGCCAAAATAGCCGCGAAAATCATGGAGGTGAATCATGAACTCACTCAATAAACGAGCCGTACTGGAGGGACTGGAACGCGCTAAAATAAAAAATAAAAGTAAATGGCGGGATATTTTGCCGACCTGGTGTCCGGGCTGCGGCCATTTCACGGCCTTAAACGGGCTTTATGAGGCGGCACTGGATTTAAAAATACCCGAGAAAAATTTTGTTGTAGTTTCCGGGATCGGCTGTTCGGGACGATTTCCGTTTTTTATTAAGGGATTCGGCTTTCACGCTCTGCACGGCCGGGCCCTGCCGATCGCAACCGGAATAAAAATAGCGAATCCCGAGTTAACGGTTATAGTCGTGGGCGGCGATGGAGACGGTGTAGGTATCGGCGGCGGGCATTTTCCCCATGCCGTCAGAAACAATCTGGATATAACTTATATTCTTCTCGATAACAGTATCTATGGTTTGACAAAGGGGCAGGTCTCCCCCACCTCTCCCGTTGGAATGATTAGCGGAACCACACCTTACGGCAATATTGCCAGGCCGATTAATCCGACAACACTCGCGCTGGCCTACGGCGCAACTTTTGTCGCGCGTGTTTTTTCGCGCGAACGACAGGATGTGTCCGATCTTATCAAACAGGCCTTGCAACACAAAGGATTTTCACTAATTCATGACCTTTCGCCGTGTGTCGAATTTAACAGGTTAATTACTTATAAAAGCTGGAACCAAGTCGTTGGAAAATTCCCGGAAGATTATAAAGCCGATAACCGGACTCTGGCACTGCAATATGCAGAAAGCAAAGAACCGGTATACCTTGGTTTGTTTTTAAAAGAAAATATTCCGACTTTTAATGATCATGTCAAACAAATTTTTAAAAAGATAGATTCAACCGAAAAATCTTGAAAAATAACAAAAGGAACAGACATGAATAATAATGACCAATCACGCCGCACTTTTTTAAAAAAATTGTCGGCCGGAACAATTTTTTTATCGTCACCGCTTTTAAATTGCGGACAATGGGACCAAAAACAAAAACCCAATATTATTTATATTCTTACGGATGATCTGGGTTATGGAGACCTTGGCTGTTACGGTCAGCAGGATATTAAAACCCCGAATCTCGACAAATTGGCCGCCGAGGGCATACGCTTTACCGATCACTATGCGGGCAGTACGGTTTGTGCTCCCTCCCGCTGCGCATTAATGACCGGAAAACATACGGGCCACGCCAGAATACGGGGTAACGGGACAGTTCCCCTGGAACCGGAAGATTTGACCGTTGCTGAATTTCTCAAAAAAGCGGGATATGTAACCGGTTTGGTTGGCAAATGGGGTCTCGGAGAAGAAGGCAGTACAGGTATACCCAATCTCAAAGGGTTTGATTACTTTTATGGATATTTGAACCAGATCCGTGCGCACAATTATTACCCGGAATGGTTATGGAAGAATCAGTCAAAAATTCAGCTTGATAACCAAGTGGTTTTTTCTGAAAGTGGTTATGCAAAGGGTATCGGCACAGCGTCGACCAACAAATTGACCTATTCCCATGACCTGTTCACTCAGCAGGCATTAAATTTTATTGATGAAAATAAAAACCGGAATTTTTTCCTGTACCTTGCCTATACCATACCGCACGCAAATAATGAATATCAATTGGTCAACAGTGAACACGGATTGGAAGTGCCGGATTACGGTATTTATCAAGAACTAAATTGGCCCGCTGCCCAGAAGGGCCATGCAGCTATGATCACACGTATGGACCGGGATGTTGGAGTACTTATAAATACAATCACAAAGCTCGGCCTGGATGAAAAAACAATTATTATGTTTTCGAGTGATAACGGGCCGCATAAAGAGGGCGGTTTTAATCCGGATTTTCATCACAGCAGCGGAAAATTAAGAGGTATAAAACGCGATCTGTACGAAGGCGGTATCCGCGTTCCCATGATCGCCAGATGGCCGGGTAAAATTAAACCGGGAACCGTAACGGACCACATCTCCGCGTTCTGGGATGTTCTGCCGACTTGCGCTCATCTGACAGGTGTGACCATTCCGGGTAAAATTGACGGACTGTCTTTTCTGCCCACATTGCTTGGGAAAACGTCCGAGCAGGAGAGGCATGAATTTCTATACTGGGAATTTCATGAAGGACAATATTCGAGTGTTGCCGTTCGTATGGGTGACTGGAAAGCCGTTCAATTAACGCCCCACTCCCCCATTGAATTGTATAATCTTACGAATGATATGGAAGAAAAAAATAATGTTGCTTCACAAAATCCGGATATCGTGAAAAAAATAAAAAAATTTCTGAAATCAGCCCGAACAAAATCGGAACATTGGGAGATAAAATCCTGACCGGATTGTATAAATTATCAGGAAAAACAAAAACTCACATTGGTTTTAATTTCAATAACGGATATAAAGTTCGTTAAGGAGGCAATTGTTTATGAAAGCAAAAATGAATTTTAAAATCTGGCTTATTTTAATAGTTATTATTCTTGTGTTAATTCAACTCATTCCGGTTAACAAAACAAATCCCCCGGTAACGGCTGAGATAATAACAAATCTTGAAATAAAATCAATCCTGGTAAAATCCTGTTATGACTGTCATTCCAATCAAACCTCATGGCCCTGGTATAGCAGCATTGCACCCGTTTCCTGGTTCATTTCTCATCACGTTCAGGAAGGACGGGAATATGTTAATTTTTCCGAATGGGAGAATTTAAGCCAAAACCAGAAAGCACATACAAAACAGGAAATATTAAAAGAAATAAATAATAATAAAATGCCGCTCAAGTCTTATTTGTTAATCCACAAAAACTCTGTTCTGACAAATGACGAAAAACAGCTCATTACTTTATGGGTGAGTCAAAAAGACAGTTCCGAAAATATAGAAAAAATTATCTTTTAATAAATTATGGGTCCGGGGAAATACTTAATCTTCAATAAAATTTTTAAGAGTCTGTACATAATTCTGCCCTATCCTGTAATTTATGTCGGTCTCTATCAATTAAACAATGTCTGGCTGACGATGATGATTTATCATCTTGTCATCCTGTTTGTGGTAATGACACAATCCGGAAATTATCCGTCAAAAAAGCTGTCTCACGGGATAAATTATCCTGTGGCGATAATCGCGATTATCCCCGCGGCGTTGAACGGTGTGCTGATCACATATTTATGGCCGATAATGAAACTCGAACATATATTGCCGGCTCAGAAATTACAGGAACTGGGTTTATATGGGAGTTTGTGGATCCTGTTTATACCATACTATGTTTTAGTAACACCGTGGCTCGAAGAGTTATTTTGGCGGGGTATATTTGGTTCAAATAAAAAGACACCCGATGTTTCGGATATATTATTCGCGGGTTATCATATTCCGGTTTTGATACTGTTTATTAAACCATTTTGGACTATAGTTATTTTTGCCATTTTGACATTGACCGCATGGATGTGGAGATTAATAAAAATAAAATTTAATGGTTTATTTATTCCTTTATTATCCCATTTTGCTGCCGATATCAGTACTGTCATAGCCCTGTACAAAATTTCCTTATGAAAAAAACCGGTGTTCCGTTTACCGGATGCCTTTGTAAGAAAATATTAATTTTTTATACCAGTGTCCGTAAACAGGACACAGGAGTAGTATTAATAAATTTGAATATTTGTTAAAAAATCCTTTACTTTAATTACATAATGTATTAATATTAAAGTTACTTACGTATATCATAAATTATTTTTTAAATAAATTAATTCACATATATGTCAAGATAAACTCCTAATTATTTTAAATTTATAATCAAGGGAAGACAATGTCAAACTATGATAGTGCCGTTACAAATCTGGGAAGGGTTTTATTTGTCGATGATGATTCAAGCGTGCTAAACGTAATACGCGACACTTTATTTCAGACAGAATTTGAAATTATTACTGCGCCAAGCGGACATGAAGCTATTGAGTTAATAAACCAGGAACATATAGATCTCATTATTAGCGACATTCGTATGCCGGAAATGGATGGCATACAATTACTGGAAACAGTGAAAAAAAAATGGCCTTCAATTATACGTGTTATGTTATGCGCTTATATTGATGAATCGACAGCTTTGCAATCATTAACAAACGGATTGGTTACGACATATTTCCCGAAACCATGGGATACCGCGGAATTAAAGGACGATATCATCCGCCTTCTCAAGTTTCACAAAACTTTTAAAAATGAAAAAATTCTGAATTTGATGAACTGTCTTGAGCGGTTGCCCAGCTTACCAATGTTATATCAATATTTTATGAGTGCATTTCATCGTGAAGCCACGTTTGAAGAATTTGCCGATATTATCAAACAGGATGTTACGGTAGCTACGAAAATATTACATATTGCCAACTCTGCATTTTATCGAAGGCTGGGTGAACCGACGGCTTCCATAGAACATGCTATTATGACAATGGGTCTGAATGCCGTGAAAAATATCGTATTAGCGGTCACACTTTCAACCCAAAAACCGCTCACTATGCAACAGGCCCAACATTTTCAGAATATAATCGATCATTCATCAATTGTGAATAAATATATTCAGCTGTTTTATAAAATAAAATTTTTAAAACCGATAAACAGTAAATTTAATTCGGTTGGTATTACGCACGATATCGGTAAAATAATTCTCCTGCAGTATTTCCCCGAACGTTTTGAAAAAATAATGCAGCACCGGGATCAACATCCTTATATGACATTCTATGATTGTGAACTCGATCTTGGGTATGCCGGAAATACTCATACTGAAATCGGTGCTTTTCTCTTAAATTTATGGAACCTTCCGCAAATAAGTATGGAGGTTGCGTTATATCACCACACTGTCGGAACCGATCTTTCAAAAAATAACGACATTTTAAATATCTCCAGATTCACAAATGAACTGGTGAATGCTGTCGCTTTGAAAAAGAACATTTCGGATATTGATTATTCCGAATTTAATCAAATAGACTTACCCGAGGATGATATCGAAAGAATAATCAACGAGATAAAACATGATTTGGAAGAAATAAATAATGATATATAGAAAAACGATTCCTTTTGTATAAAACATTTTTGTGAAATCCAAATCACCTGAAATAAACATATATAATTACTGATCATTGTTTAAGGGGACTGGAGTTTGTTTAAATTATCTCCCGGTATCTGAATTCATTTAAGATTATTTCATGTACAAACTGACCGACACCGAATACCATCCTTACTTTAAAAGATATACAAATCTGGTACCGGAAGGTCATATATTGGATATTCTGGAACACCAGTTAGTTACCGTGCTGAAAATCTTTCACAGTATAAACGACAAAAAAGCGCTCTACCGATACGACAAGGACAAATGGAGCATAAAAGAATTACTGGGGCATTTAATCGATACGGAAAGAGTTTTTTCTTATCGTGTTTTATGTTTCTGTCGTCATGACAAGACTTTTTTACCCGGTTATGATCAGGATTTATATGTACAAAACGCAAATTTTGATGAGCAGTCCTTAATCGATTTATTGGAACAATTTGAAATTACACGTACCGGATTTATAAAATTGTACAAGAGTCTACCCCCGGGAAAATGGAACAATACAGGAAACGCGGAAGGTAAAAATATGTCGGTGGGTTCCATCGCCTATATAATGGCCGGACACGTTTTTCATCACCTCAAGGTATTAAAAGACCGATATTTGACCGCTTGAACCGGGTCATTTATTTCAAGGAATAATATTTATTTATAGTACAGATTGAAAAATTGCTGACCTCTTTACGGACACAAGTACAATCAAGTAGTATGCACGTAGTAAACTCGCATACTTCCTCTCACCCTGACGAATATAACAATTCAGAAAAATTTATCATTCATTTTTAAATTTCCTGTTCTGCAAAAAGTCTAAAAAAATTATTATTTGCTAATATTTTTAAATTAGCTAAATTATTTGTTAATAAAAATTATTCAATCAAAAAAATGAAATTCATCTCAAAGGACAAAATTGAATTTATAGATATTGATTGATCTGACAGTACTATTGTATTAAGTAAAAGGATTATATGAATAAGATTTATCCGGTTTTGATCCTGACATGCCTGGTATTTCTCAACAATACTTGTTTACTCTCCGCCCTGGACAACCACAATGGAAAACAGGACACATTACCATTTAGAATTCCGGATGACCAGATTAAACCATTGGTACAACTGGGAGATTTGACGTTACAGAAAAATCTTGAAAAAGAAATTTTTAACCACACAATTTGGGCAAGCCTGGTAAAAAAGAAAAAAATGGCAGTAGGTATAGTCGATTTAAGTGATCCATATCATGCTAAATTTGCCCGTTTAAATGGTGACAAAATGATGTATGCTGCAAGTTTACCCAAACTCGCGATCCTGTTAGGTGCAGCGCAATCTTTGGAGGATGGCAAATTAGAGGAAACCCCTGAAGTTCTGAACGATATGCGTAAAATGATCAGTAATTCGGATAACCAGGCGGCAACTCGTATGATAGATCGTATCGGTTTGGAAAAAATTGAAGATACATTACGGGATAAAAAATACGAATTGTATGATCCCAGGCGTGGCGGCGGTTTATGGGTTGGTAAAAGATATGCAAAATCAGGTAATCGAAATGGCGATCCTCTTTTTAACATTAGTCATGGAGCGACAGCTACACAGGTCTGTCGATTTTATTACCTGTTAGCAATGGGTAAACTTGTCAGTTGGGAACGGTCGCATATGATGTTGGATATGTTAATTGATCCGGAAATCCATCACAAATTTGTAAATTCATTGGATAATCTTGCCCCTGACGCAAAAGTGTACCGGAAATCGGGGACATGGCAAAACTGGCATTCGGATTCCGCACTGGTTTGGGGGCCAAAATGGCGACGATATATTGTTGTTGGTTTAATAGAAGATAAAAATGGAGAACAAATTTTAAGAAATCTTATTCCAGCCATGGAAAAAGTCCTTTTAACCACAAAACAAAATAATTAGGGTGTTTTAACAATATGGTTCACCCATTTATTAACCGTCAAAATTTACTACATGAGTTTTTCTTCAAAATATTTAATATTCATGAAGGTGAAGAAAAACGCGCTTTTTTGATGTGGCTGTATATATTTCTGATCATTTCCGGATTGATGATCGTTAAACCAATGGTGAACGCTTTATTCCTCTCAGAGTTCGGTCCGGAGCGTTTACCTTATGTATTTATTCTGGTAGCTATTTTCGCTTCCGTTGTCTCCGTTCTGTACGGTAATTCGGTCAAATCGATAAATTTGCATCACCTGATTGAGTGGACACTTTTTACGGCTATAGGTCTTTTTTTGGTTTTCTGGTTATTCTTGACCTTTAACTGGCTGGAAAGGTGGGTTCTGTATGTGCTATATATCACTGTTGCTATTTACGCAGTGATTACCAGTTCTCAATTCTGGATAATGGCTAATATCATCTTTAATTCTCGCGAGGCAAAAAGATTATTTGGATTTATTGGTTCCGGTGCAATCGCCGGAGGAATCTTCGGCGGATATTTAACGAACTTACTTGCCCCCCTTCTCGGCAGTAAAAATCTCATTTTTGTATTCCTTTTTCTTTTAAGCGGCTGTATTTTAATAATTAAACAATTATGGCAGGGTAAACCGGAACAGCATTATGAGGTTAAAACGATCAGGGGAAACGGTAATTCGAGAAAAAATCCAAATTCCTTACGTCTCATTCTTTCCTCTCGGCATTTGAAGCTAATGGCTTCTGTATTGGGTATAGCTGTTCTTGTCGGTAAATTGGTTGAATACCAGTTCAGTGCAATATCTACTGAATATATTACACATGAAGATGAGCTGACGGCATTCTTTGGATTTTGGTTGTCAAACTTAAACGTTGCAACACTGTTGATTCAAATTTTTATCACTCCGCGGGTCGTCGGTATTTTTGGAGTGGGGACTTCATTATTTTTCCTTCCTGTTGCGCTATTAATCGGGGCAAGCACAATTTTAATCTTTCCTGAACTCTGGGCGGTTGTTTTGATCAAATTACTGGACGGCAGTTTGAAAAATTCAATAAACAAATCCGGTATGGAATTAATGGCGTTACCAATTGCCACAGATATCAAATCCCAGGCAAAGTCATTTATCGATGTTTTTGTCGACAGTTTTGCGACCGGTATTAGCGGGATTTTATTGATTATCCTTACCGACATATTGAACGCTTCAACAAAACAAGTCAGCTTTTTAAGTATTATTATAATTTGTGGGTGGCTGTATCTTATTTTTCTTATAAAAACAGAATATCTGCACTCGTTTCGTTTGAAACTGGAATTAAGCGGCTCTGCCAAAAATAAACTAAAAACCCCGGATTTAACAAACCAATCTGTGATAAACGGTATATTAAAAGTACTGCAGGAGGGTGATAAAAAAACAATCCTGCACACTCTTTATATGATACGGCCGTTAAAAATCAAATTATTTGTGCCCGCAATTCAGAACCTTGTTGTTCACTCATCTCCGTTAATACGACTTGAAGCATTACAGCAATTACAGAATTACAAATATGAGGTTTCTTTTGAAAAAATTAAAGCATTGATTCATGACGAAAATCTTGACATACGTGCGGAAGCTATGTATTTGTTATATGACAGTGAGCGGGAAAACAGGGAAGAAAAAATAACAGAACACCTCAATTCCAGGGATTATATTGTCCGAAGTGCGGCCCTTCTATGTACTGCCCGGCTTTGTGCCAATAATTCGACCTATTGCCAATTATTTAATTTGAGTCTGCGTATTCAAAAAGAATTGCTGGGCATACAGAAAAGTAAAGACAGTCTTGAAATAATCACCATGAAAAGATGCTGCGCACGTGTAATCGGAGAAGGTAAAATTGTTGAACTCTATCCTTTTTTGCATTATTTACTCCGGGATTCTGAAAACCAGGTTGTTGCATCTGCAATTATCGGGGCGGGTTTAACAAGGGAGAAAGAATTTTGGCCCGTGCTCATTCACCTGTTACGTGAGAAAAAATACTGGACCTTTACTCAAACCGCTCTCGTAAACTTTGGTCCGAATATAATCACTCTGCTTAGCGGACATTTGAAAGACAATTCAATTGACCGCGATGCACGGTTAAGAATTCCAAAAGTTATGGAACAAATTGAAATTCAATCGACAGTCGATGCCCTGACACAAAATTTAGATATATCCGACCGCGCCATACGATCGCAGATTATCGATGCCCTTTATCAGTTACGTCTCAATGCCCCCCACCTTCGTTTTGGAGATCCGGACATCATGCATTTCATCTTTGAAGAATCGAATGATTTTATGAATACGCTGGTTTTTTTATATCATCAAAATCAGCTTAATAATAAAATCACCGCGTCCGCCCAAACCAATGCCTTGAACGAAAAATTGAAAGATGCCCGAACGCGGTTAATCAGTATTCTGGAAAAAAGACTTGACAGAAAGTTAAAACGAATTTTTCACATGCTTGGATTAAAATATCCACCTGATGATATTGAAAATGTTTATGCCGGCATAAAAAGTAACGATAATGAATTACGTTTGAATGCAATCGATTTTTTGGATAATTTACTGGAGCCGGATTTAAAAAAAGTAATTCTGCCGATTGCTGAATCGGCGTTGTTGGATGAAGTTGTCACAAAGTCTTTACAACGGTTTGTTGATAAATATCAGGATGAAAAAGAATATTTCGATTCTCTCATGAATTCGGAAGACAGTGATTTAAAATTGTATTCCCTGGAACTGATCGAATTATTAAATGACACAAAATATCTGCCGATTATTGCTAAATGTACATATGATCACGATTTTAAAGTCAGGGAAAAAGCGCAATTCATGTTAAAGAAATTCGGACTCTGATAAAGAATATCATAGATTCACTTCCCCCGAATAATCCGGTCAATGAATGTCGCCAGACTTTGATGCTCCACGGCAGAATTTTTTCTCAGAACATTTGACATCAGGGCAATTAAATAAATTTGCCCGTCAGGCTGTTCGATAATGGCAACAGAATTCATATAATTTTCAACATTCCCCATATACTGTCCGCATTTGAAATCCGGTTCTTCCTTACATTTGTATTGGCTGCCTGATTTAAAATAAACAGCGGCATTTTGAATTGCCGGTGATGATGCATAGCGGATACGTCTCGCTGTCATATATAAAAGTCGTTTTATCTGCAAGCTGGACCATTCATCGACTATTTTTCCCCTCTCCAGTGCGATCAGGTATTGGAGTAAAGCTTTCGGATTCCCGTAACTGCGTGTTCCGGGAACAATAGCTTTACCGGTTCCGGTAAAAAAACTTCCAAGCTGCCAGTCTTGCTGAGCTATGCCAATTTCCCGTAACGGGTCATTCACTACGGAAATTGCGATCTCCTGCAATTTGCTTTTTGGCGTATTTTTAAAATACTCCTGTTCCTGTTCATAACTAACCGGATATTTTTCTCCGAATTCGCGCATGAGGATCAATTCCTTCCACACGACGCTTGCCGCCGCATTGGCGCTTGCGGAAAGCATATGGTCCACCCATTCATATAAAGAAAACACATCGCCTAACTGTAATCGGCGGGAAACAAAACTATTTGTGACAGGATCAAAAACGGGTACGGTATGTGAATCAGTTTGGATCCATTTATCGGCCGTGATTTGCCGTGTTTTTAATAATTGATGTCGTTTTTCCTCAGAATCAGGATAAATTCGTTTCAGCTCGGTAAATAATCCGGCAGCTATAGCCAGCTTGCCGACACTTCCGGGCATGAATTGCCGTTCCATCTGCCGGGAAGCGAACCGGACCTTTTTACCGGGAGTAATATCCAACAAAGCAAGTGAATAACTCTCGTCACGGTTTGGGAATAATGCATCGATTTGCTTTTCCAGCGCCGGATCGGCTGTTGGGAGTTCGTTTAAACTGTCGCCGCGGCTGTTGACAAGATTCAGTTTAACATCGGATATTGATAAAAGTGAACCGGGAACGGGCTTTGTTCCCTTTCGTGTTCCATCAACAACATGTTTGATATATGCCAGTCGCCGGATGCCCGTATATTCGTAACCGTCATAAGGATATGAGTAAAGCCGGTTGTTGACAACCATAAATATTAAAAAAGAAACAAAGAAAAAGTACCAATATCTCATATCAATCCTCACAAAAATTTTACATTGCAGATGTAGCAAATAAGATCATTGTTTTAACGGTGATTTTAAAGATATAATTTTATTCAGGTCGATTGCATGATCCATAGCATTTAAAAAATTATAAGATTTTGCCCGTTTATTCTCAACAAACGGACGTATCTGAAATAGCCAGATTTTACCTTCATAAAAACCCAATTCAATATCCCAGGGACCGGATGATTCCATTCCCGGCGCTCCCGGTAGTTTATTTTTTATTCCGCCGACCAGTTGGCGTATCTGTTTAATATCATCAGGTTTTAAAATTGGATCTTCAAAAGTGGCGGCATGCTTTTCAACTCCGCCTATCGGCGGTAAAAAAGTATACCGCTTTTCCCTGACCGGCGATAACAACATGTAACCTAAAGATGAATACAAATTATACGATTCGGCGATCTGTCCCTCAACGGCCCCTCCCGCTCCCCTGTTGAAAGCAATTGTTATGTCATCAGGATTGCCGGAGAACACTCCGGTTGTGATGATAACGCCGGATTTGTCAACATTTACCGATGGAATGATCAAAATGGACGGATAAACATTTTCCGGATTGAGCAGTATCTTTTGTCTCCATTGATAGCTCCGTTCACTGAATGGCGACGCCCAGACGTCCCTGATACCCTGCAGAATTTTTTGTTCATCACGGACATTGAACACGGTTAAATTTAAACCTGCGCCGGTAAAATCCTTCAGATCCTCCATATTTGTGTCGCTGCGAATAAATACCGGTACACTGCCCATTGGCTTTCCCAATATTTTTTTAAACGCGTTATTTAATTTATCATAAAATCCCGGCAAAAAGGACATTTGTTTAATTGCGTTTCGGAGAGTTTCCAGTCTCGTAAGAATAAATTTTTCAGTTTCGTTATCTGTGCGGTCAGATTGTTTCATATTCCGGGCAATACTGAAGGTATCATTTAAATACTGCCAGTAGGTTATTTCTTCACCGGGCATGATTTGATTCATATGCTCCCGATAAATCCCGAATGGTAAAACAACTCCCTCAACGACATTTTCGGGGAACATGCTTTTTAACTGCCCCATATTCGCGGCTTTTGGGCCGGTGAGTTTGCCGGAATGTGAGGCCCGCAATTGACGTAAATCGATTAAATCCTTTTTATCGAGTAAAAGTTTGTCTGTCGGCACCGTAATTTTCAAATTCTCGGTTGCGGGTTTGGATATGACCAGGGCATTTTCTTCATCTGTCATTTGTCGGACCGATTTCATCTGCACCCCTCCGGAGGGTGAGACGGCATAAAAAACCATGGAGTAATTGTACTTTAACAGTTCTTCCAAATTCTGACGGGTTATTACCGCATTCGGTATACCCAAATTTCGCGCTAAAAGTTGTACATGGGAGACCAGGTTTCCTTCGGAAACGGTCAGCAAACCGGCAACCGGTTTTAAATCCGATGGTGTTCGGGATAACACGTAAATTTTGTCCTTAGAAAAAACGGTTTCATCATCAAGCGAATTTAATACGATCAGTTCTCCCAAAGCGTAACCCGGATTAATTCCGCGCACCTGGTTTTGTGACGGAATATCCAGTACCTGCTGTTTGATGCCGGCCTGCGACATGTACAAATCGTTTAGTTGACCGGCGATGTTACCCAGAGGTAAAAGTACGGAAACGCGAATTCTATCGTCAATAAATCCCTGACATAGTGGCTCAAAACCATTGAACAGGGCAAGCGGTTCCTGATAATTCGCCCGAACCATACCGGCAGACCATTCCAGCGCCCTTTTTATATATTCTGATTTCAGTTTCAATTGAGTTAATTTTATACTGGTATCAGGTGAAGGTTTGACTTGCTGGTCGATTTCCTGATATTCCCAGATTTCGAGAAACCCAGCCGCGGCAGCCGCACGGGTCAAATAGTAACTTTTTTCAATAATATCATATATTGTATTGGTCTGCCAGGAGTTCACTTCGCGAAACAGGATATTTTCCAGCGCGACAGACAAATCCAGGGCCGCCAGTTTTTGTTCCGGTTTTGGCAAAACGTTTAAATCTATCCGGCACTGCCACATCAAATCGATAAGTTTTATCAGGGTTGCGGAAGAAAGAGTTGGCGATTGGGATAGGGCGCTGAGCTCCGCAAAGTCATTTGCCAGTTTTGAATCTTTTGGCAGTAGTGAGACTATTTTTTTCAACTTTGAAAAATTTATGGGTTGAAAAACATATATCAGGTCCTGTTCCAGTGTATCGAATAATTTAATTTGTTCCTGACTAAAACGTCCTCTGTAATTTGAACGGTATTCCCGCAATCTCTGCAGATCGCTGATATCGGGCTGGCCGTGTAATTTGACACGAAGATTGTAAAATGAGGGTAATGAATCGGACAAAGTTTTGGATACCGCACGGATATTTTCCCAACGGCTGTCGCCGGTATTATGCGGGATAGAACGGACTGCCTGGCGTAGTATAAAAAAATTTTTTTTATAACTGGTATTATCTTTTACAACCCATAATAAGAATTTATGTCCCCAGTCATTTTCATCTTCATCCTGGAATGCGCCGCGGTAGTATTGAGCACGGCGCAATATCCAGCCGTTGTCGATACTACGCAAATAATTTTCGATGATATACTGCAAAAGTCTGGAATGTTCATTCTTTTCATCCCAAAAAATTTCATATTCGGTGCCGGCTAAAATTTGGCCCAGATAAATACCCCGCTCAACAGCCAGTTTGGTGACGATATTTTTATTTAACGCATGCTGAACTCCACCCGGTTGAGTACAGCGTTCAGTGGGGGGCAACACGGTTCCATCAGGACAAAACCAGCGAATGGCCTGGTACGGACCCCGCTCATCAGCTTTGAATTCCTTGACCAAACTGGCAATATCTTTATCCGTGATGTTTTGACCATATAGTGATGCAGTAAGTATGGAAAAGATAATAAATAATACAAAGTAAAAAATATTCTTTTTCATAAAGCTCTCTTTCATAAAAATACGAATTTTTCTGAACATAAATATTTACTTCAAAACAAAACTAAAATTAAATAACTTCCAGAATAAATTAAACCGATTTACATTAGTTTTCAATATTGTCCTGGATTTTTGGGCAAATATAATATATTTTTAAATAAAGAAATATTATTTTTTTGTGAGTGTAATTATAATTGGGTGTATGGAAATAAAATTGGGTTCATTCCTATATTACAGTTAGAAAAATTTCGGCCTCTTTCTGACTTTTTGTTTCTGGAGTAATTACGATCCCCCGAAGTAGGATGGATTATTTAACTGCTTACTTGAAAAGAGAAAAATTATCAGGCTATCCTTTCATGGCACAAAGATCGTGAAAATTAAAATCCCCCATAGGATAAGGTGTCAGACCTTCGGCCTTTCATCCGTTAAAATTAAGAAAAGTCCAGTAAAAATACTCGTCGGTTTCTTAAATCGGTGAGGACTGAAATTTAAAATAAATATTTTTCAAAACCTATTAACCGACTTTTCTTGGATTATGATCTAAAATTTAATCCTTAACACATCGAATTGAAAATCCGAAAAGCTTATTGACATAATCCTGACTCACTTCCGTACTGTTATAGAAAAGCTTTCGGCGCCATGAGGCGTCATTATCATATTCTGTGGAAGACCAAAAGTGAGCGTTATTGCGTAAACTGTAAAAAACACCATCCAGGTAACTGCGGAAACCGCCCGGTAATGCGGTAAAGCCGCTTTCGTTCGTTGCGCCTGAATTGGGACTGTTCCAGTACTCGGTCCCGGTTTCTTTCATTTTACCGCCGGCTTCAGAAGCTCCGCCAAGATAATCTGTCAGGATTTGCCATTCGGCATCACTTGGCACATGCCAGCCCTCCGGGGCAATATTTCGGCCGTCGGTGACGGCAAACCAGTTGTACAAAGCGCCAAAAATATCGGCGGTACTGCTGTTGTTATTATAATAACAGTATGCACCACTATTTAAACCCGTCCACACTGAATTACTGGTGACTTTGATTATAGGATCGCCGTTGCGGTAGTGTGTTACTTTTAAATTTTCCGCCATCCACCATTGGTCGCCAATTTTTATGATTTGATAGACATTGCCGTCAATATCAGTAACGATATCGGTAGACAGGCTATCCTGGACAACCGTTACCAGCAAGATAATGCCTCCGCCTGAAACTGTAATATTTGCGGTACGGGGACTCGAAGAATTATTGGCAGTGTAAGTGGCAGTCAGGGTGCCGTTGCCGCTGCCGCTTGTTGGACTCACGCTCAACCAGTCCGCATTATCGGACACGTTCCAGTTTACATTGGAAGTGATATCAAATGTTGTTGTTCCCGCTTCGCTGCCAACTGAGCGAGTCAAAGGGTCAACCGTCAAAGTCGACAGACCAGATTGCTCGACCGTAACCTGTCGGGTGATCCCGTCCCCGGAAACGGTGATCGTGGCCGTTCGGGAACTTGTGGATTCATTGGCAGAAAATGTGGCGGTTAATGTTCCGTTGCCGCTGCCGCTTACCGGGCTCAGAGTTAACCAGTCCGCATCATCCGACGCACTCCAGTTTACATTGGATGTGATATCAAACGTCGTCGATCCTGGTCCGCTGTCGACCGGACGGCTTTGGGGGTCTACCGTCAGTACAGTAGCAAATCCGGACTGGACAACCGTGACCTGGCGCGTGATCCCGCCGCCTGAAACGGTAATCGTGGCCGTCCGGGGACTTGTGGATTCATTGGCAGAATATGCGGCAGTCAAGGTTCCGTTGCCGCTCCCGTTTGCCGGATTAAGAGTTAACCAGTCCGCATCATCAGACGCAGTCCAGTTCACATTGGAAGTAATATTAAACGTTGTCGAACCCGGCTCGCTGTCGACAGAGCGGCTGGGTGGATCGACGGTCAGTGTAAAAGTAAATCCTGATTGAACAACCGTGACCTGCCGGGTGATCCCGCCGCCTGAAACGGTGATCGTGGCCGTCCTAGGACTTGTGGATACATTGGCAGAATATACGGCGGTCAGAGTCCCGTTACCGCTGCCGCTTTCCGGACTCAGGGTCAACCAGCCGGCATCATCCGACGCACTCCAGTTTACATTGGAAGTGATACTGAAAGTCGTCGATCCCGCACCACTGTCGGTCGAACGGCTCGGCGGATCGACCGTCAGTACAGCAGTGTATCCGGCCTGGACAACCGTGACCTGCCGGTTAAGTCCTCCTCCTGAAACGGTGATCGTGGCCGTCCGTGGACTTGTGGATACATTGGCAGAATATGCGGCGGTCATGGTTTCGTTGCCGCTGCCGCTTTCCGGACTCAGTGTCAACCAGTCTGCATCGTCCGACGTACTCCAGTTCACATTGGATGTAATATTAAACGTCGTTGACCCGGATACGCTGCTTACCGAGCGGCTCAAAGGATTTACTGTTAATGTAGACAATCCTGACTGGACAACCGTAACCTGACGCGTAATGCCGCCCCCGGAAACGGTGATCGTGGCCGTGCGGGAACTTGTGGATCCATTGGCAGAGAAAGTGGCGGTTAAAGTTCCGTTTCCGCTGCCGCTTGCCGGGCTCAAGGTCAACCAGCCGGCATCGTCCGACGCACTCCAGTTCACATTGGAAGTAATACTAAAAGTCGTCGATCCTGTTCCACTGTCTACCGAGCGGCTTGCTGGCTCTACAAGCAGCATATAAGAACCCGACTGAACAACCGTAACCTGCCGGGAAATTCCGCCACCGGAAACGGTGATTGTGGCTGTCCGGGGATTTGTGGATTCATTGGCTGAGAAAGTAACGGTCAATGTTCCGTTACCGCTGCCGCTTGCCGGACTCAGGCTCAACCAGCCGGCATCGTCAGATGCACTCCAGTTCACATTGGATGTAATATTAAACGTCGTCGAACCCGATCCCCTGTCTACCTGACGGCTTTCGGGATCGACTGTTAATATAGAAGTAAATCCCGACTGGATAACCGTGACTTGTCGTGTAATCCCTGCCCCGGAAACGGTGATCGTGGCTGTCCGGGAACTTGCAGATTCATTAGCAGAGAAAGTGGCGGTTAATGTTCCGTTGCCGCTTCCGCTTGTCGGACTCAGAGTTAACCAGTCCGCATCGTCGGTCGCGTCCCAGTTCATATTGGAGGTGATATTAAACGTCGTTGACCCGGATTCGCTGCCTACCGGGCGGCTCTCGGGACTAATACTTATTGACAGTTGAGTTCGATATCCTGTATCATATTTACTGTAATCACTTGCACTCCCCCCACTGCTCGTTTTGGCTGCCTTTACCCAATAAAAATAAGTTTTGCCGGGATTTGCGTCCGAATCATTAAAAAAAGTTTCTATCTGCCACTCGCTGATAGGTGTTTTGTTTGATGTTGAATCCGTTCCTCTGTAGACCTGATAGTAACTTGCTCCACTTACAGGATTCCAGCTTAAAGTTACATAACCCGTGGAGGTTCCGTCTGAGGCGGTGACACCTGTGGGAAAGGGTAATCTCGTTTCACTGATCTGTATTGTGTTCGTATCAACCTGTGTGTCAAAACTCGCTTTAACAGTCGCATTACCTGTCCAGTTTTCAGTTGCAGTAAACAGATTGCCGGAAAAATTACCGGCCTCCGGCGGATTCACACTCCATACGGTCTCACCGGATACATCGGCACTGTCGCCATTATTGTAATAGGCATAACAAAAAAATTGCCGGCTTTGGCCATTCGTGAGCTCAACATTTGTTGGATATATTTTTATATTCACCAAAATTTTGTTAACAGTTACGGCGGCAGTGCCCTGGTTTCCCTTATAACTCGCTCTGACCGTCACATTACCGGATTCAACAGCTGAAGCTGTGAATAATCCTTCATTATTGATACTGCCCGCCGTTCCGGATTCAATACTCCAAATAACCTGCCGTGTTATTTCAATCTTTTTATTGTCCGAAAATACGGCAAACGCATGCAACTGAATTGTTTTTGCAGGTTCCAGGCTCCATGAGGATGGTGTAACTTCTATCGATTGTATTGCAAAGGTCATCGGGACTTTAACATTGACCGTTTGGCCGGCTCCGGCATTGATACCGCTTTTCTCGCCGGCATATACCAGCGCGTTATCCTGCCAGCATTCAACACGGACCTGGTAGCCGTTTCCGGCATCAACCTGCCACTCACCTTCATAGGTTGAGTCTTTTAAACTTAACCATTGTGTAATTACAGACTTGCTGCCGCTGTCCTTTATCTCCACAAAAACAGAATCGATCTGCCAGCTATTTACTTTCTGCAGTTGAGATGTCTCTTTGGGGAATAATAATTGTATATTCAATATTGCTTGTGAGGGTGTTTCCGGTTCAAATAATTGACACGATATTGAAAATAAAAATATTAACAAACAAATTAAACAAATATACTTCTTCATATATAATCCAGAAATATGTTCTATCTTAATCTAATGTTTTGGGAACTGATATTTTAAGAGTTGCCTGTTCTGTTTCGTCTTTACCTGAAGACATGATATAAGCCGCGCCGCCGCCTATAGCGGCAACACCTGCTCCGATCCATAACCATTTTTTATTACTCTTTTTCTCTTCGGTAATCAGGGGTAATGTACTTTTCATTTGTAATTGAACATTGCGTTCAATATTATCAGAGTTTTTTAACTCAATGGTTTCGGAGAAACCCTCATAATCATCATGGGTAACGATTAATACATAATTTCCTGAATTTAAATGTTCAAATAATCCGGGTTGATCGGCATTGATTGATTGACCGTTTTCGCCCAATAATACAATTTCGGCTTCTGAAGGATCAGTAACAATGTTAATTGAGCCTAATTCTGTTTCCGGAAATAAATCTACATTGATTATATCACCCTTTGCTAATAAAATTTGCTGTTCAACAGCCTGAGAGTCGGGAAATTCCGCCCGCAATTCAACCATACCGGGTACTAATTTTATATCCTGTAATTGAGTTTGACGTTCACCGTTTAAATATACTACAGCATCGTCAGTGCTGTTAATAGTAAGTAAAGCAAAATAAGGAACCGGTGTTAAATTCACGACTATTGTCTCACCACGTCCAATTATACATTCCTGTTCATCTGTTATATAATCTTTTGATCCGGCTTTAATATAATATTTACCGGGCCACATTCGTTCATATGTAAATGGTGTTTTCTCCTTACGGAGATTATTATTGATAAATATATTCAAACTATCATAGGGTGATGAACTTATTTTGAGTGTACCAAAGTCGGGTTCAAGGATTATTTGCTTTGTATTTTTACCCTGAGACAATTCTACAATATTATTATATGTAACATACCAGGGTAATTGCGCTCTCAGTTGATATGTCCCTAAAGGATATTGTTTATCTTTTATGGGTGTGGTACCGATTCTTTCATCATTTATAAATATTTCAACGCTATCGGGTACTGATGTAATATTTAAAACGGCTAATTCCTGCTTTTTGAGATCAAAATGAAAGTCGGTCATATCGGGAGCGACAAATATAGAAGTATTTACAGAATCATAACCGCCTTTTATCAAACGCAACTGATGTGTACCCGGGGTTACTTTTATTTGTCCATTCGAATTTACTTTATTTCCATCAACATACACTATCGCGCCTGCAGGATTTGTATTGACACGAATGTCGATTTCCTGTTCTATGTTTACGGTTGTTACCTGAATCTGCCAGACCTCACGTTCTCTCAGGATAATTCCGGCTTCTACAAGGTTGATGACCAGCGGTAAAAAATCTTTATGAAAAATTGTAATGACTTTTTCATCAATTGGTAAATACAGGATATCCATTCCGGGTTGGTTGGTAATCAAAACAATCTCGGAAGTCGCTTCATACTGGAATCCACCCAGGGTTGACACCACCCGAATAGCTGCGCAATAATTTCCGTTACTGTCCCTTATCTTGACTTGCTCTGATTCCAGAAATACGGGCTTGCCATCAAGTTGCAGTTGTTGTGGTTGAGCGTGAAGAAAGTTCATCATTATCATTAAAGAAACTACAACTTTCTGCAAAATTGACATTTTATACTCCAAATAAATTTTCTTACACTGATGTCCCGTTGACGGATATCGATGTATTTTTTATATAATTATAATACAAAGGT
>JAFGSB010000006.1 GCA_016934825.1 Candidatus Zhuqueibacterota bacterium | reverse complement strand
TGTCCTCCATTTGTTGAATGATTGCTTTGAAAACGTAATTTAATCATTTTTAACATGTGGAGGACCTTTTATATAATATCACGGATAAATTCCATATGATTTATGGATAATGAAAAACATTATTATTTAAATTGGTCCCTGTAGGGGCACAGCGCGCTGTGCCTCAACATATTAACTTGTTCCATTATAATATCGGTCATCAGTCCATTTGAGAGGATTATTTAAAATATATTCTTTAATTCGGTAATAATCTTTTTCGTCACGAATGATATGTTCATAAAAGTTACGCTGCCATACCGGTTTCCCGGGAGTTTGTCTAACTTCATTTATTCTTTTTGTGACTGCGGATTTGAAAGAACGTATGATTACTGATAATGACTTTGGTTGAATAGAGCCAAACTTTTTTCTTGGAGGTTTGGTATCTATTAACTCATCATTAATTGATCCCCTGCAAATCCATAACATCCCGTGAAAATGATTCGGCATTATAATATGTTCATCCAATTTTATGTAATTACGCAATTCTGCGGTTCTTATCCATTCTTCTTGTACAATATTTCCAAAATTTGAATAAACCAAATTTCCATTAATTATTTTTGAAAACAAATTTTGATGATTGTGTGTACAAATTGTTATAAAATAAACAGCATCGGACGTATAATCCCAGGTTTTTAATCGGATTGATTTTCGATGATGTTTTTTTAATTTGGCTTTCATATTTAAAAATTTGATTAATGAAAGAAATTTTATAATCACCATTTAGAAATTTATCGTAGGGGCTCAGCGCGCTGTGCCCCTATAAATTCTACCCGCTGATGACAGGGATGTTGTACATTTTCATAATTATTTTCCTGGAAAATTTTTATTTCCCGTTCAGCAGGTCATCGGCAGCCAGTATACAAAAGATATAACTTGCCGCTCCGGGCATAACATACTCGGCCTGCTGCCACAGAAACGGGAACGGCTCTTTCATTTCCGGAAAATCCGGGCGAATGAGCGCCGTGCCGGACGCACCGCCGCCGGGAATGTACGACCAGTCCGCGCGGTTGGTACCGTACCCGGGGATCAGCGAACGCGAGCCCACTCCCGATATGAACGACGTTGATGAACCCGGATGGCATCCGAGAATAAAATTAACAACCCGGAGCACGTTTTCCCGGTCGAACAGTTCGGGGTAGGCTTTGTGCAGATAATACATGTTGACGGCATGGCTCTGGATATCCCAGGCGATGCCCCAGATGCGCGGTCGGTAGGGGACGCCGTAGGGGTTTTGCGATATTCTTTCCGCCAATTCTTTACTGTATTCCTGCATGGACGAATGAATCTCATGTGCAAAGTTTTTATCCCTGAGCAGCGGCAGGACGCGGCTTACCGTCGCGCCGACCCGGCCGACCTGCTCCTTGATCTCCGGCAGCAACTCGATCAGGCGCTTTTTATAAATATTTTTTCCGGTAGTTATATACAATTCCGCCGCCGCCAAGATTTCCTGCTGTTCTTCGTTTCCCGGAACGTAAGCGCTGCGGTGTTTGACCGGTTCGTGGGTTTGCTCATACTGCCATACGTTTTCGGCTGTTTTCAGACATTCGTCCGCCAGTTCATCTTCGTAACCTTTTAAGGCACGGCTTACGGCAGTTAGAGTGGCCGCAGCCTGGTACTCCAGCGCGGTTGATTTGTTGGTAAAGACCCACCTGTCGTCCGGGTTGTCGTTGCTTTCAGCAGTTACTTCATTTTTATCTGACGATGGGTTATAGATCAGGTTGTCAGTCATGGTCATGGCGTCGCCAAGATGCACGTACTGGTTTATCGAATTGGAGATAATTCCCGGGAAGCAGTGTCCCGCTATCCTGTAACCGGAGAGCAGGTTTTCCACGCCGTGTTTGATTTGCTGGACGATATCCGGGACATTGTCGGGTTTATGCAGTTCCACCAGGCGCTGCCCGTTGTTCACAGTCGTCTGGTCCGTATCGATGCCGAACGCTTCTTTTGCCAGAACAAGGGTCAGCGTTGTGCTGGCCTGTGAACCGGCCGCCAGGTCGTAATCGCCGGCGTCATGCCAGCCGCCGCGGTTCAGGCCGGGAATATGGTCGTAAGGTTTGTATTCGGTTTCAGTCCCGGCGCCCTGTCTGTACCCGTCAAAATGTTCATGCGAGGTCGGCGCCTGCAGAGCGTCATCCAGGTGACAGGGGCCGTGCCAGATGCGATACCGGTCCCGGACTGTCATGTGACACATCTGCACCGGGAAAAATGTTTCCAGCGTGGGCTGCCAGACATCGGTTTTGTACACATCGGCGCTGATCTTAAACGGTTCGGTCTGTTCATCAGCATACAGGATCACGTACATCCCGGATTCCTTAACGCCGGTGAAATCAAATACGGCATAGGTATAGCGCAGAAAATCTCCCCATTTAACCGGAACCGAGGAAAATATCGTCTTCAGGGATCCGTCCGGAGATATCCTGGCCAGTTCCGCTGTTGTAAATATTTCCGTTGCCGGGTCAAGTTCGATAATTGCTTGTTTGACCTGATCGGGATGATAACCGACCTGTGAATGGGACAACACCGGTTTTTTCTTCATATTCCGATTAATATGCGGTTTGATGATCCATTCTACGGCGTTTTGTGTGACTCCGGCGGGGATCAATGTTCTGACCACAAACCAGCCGTTCTGGGCCGTATTCCGCCCGTCATACAGTTTTAAAATACCTTTTTTGCTTTCGATGGTGAACCTGAAAAGGGAGTCTTCCGGGGCGATCGATAAAACATGACCTCCGGCAATCGGCAGGGGCTCGACATTACCGAAGGGATTCAACTGTACCGGACCGTTAGCCTGCCTGGGGAATATCCCGAAAAAATTATCCAGATAAAAAGTTTTACCAAAATATATTTGCGGATAGAGCTCGAAATTGAAGCCCAGTTTACCGGCCCATTCGGAGGGCAAAGGTTTATCCAGGTCGACGGTAATTATAAAAACATCACCGGCGGATTTGACATGAACCGTGTAATTGAGTTTTATCTCCTGAAACGTGTTTTTGATCCTGATCGTATTATTTTCCATATCCAGTTCACGTTTTCCGTATTCCGCTTTCGCATCCCACTGTCCGGGAGTCGGTTCCAGCCGCAGGTCGCCGCATGCGGCGATCCGTTCATTTTGCTGAATGATTTCAATGCCGCCCTGTTTCCCTTCGGGATAAAAATCATGAAAGATCAATAATGAAAATCCCGGCGCTTCAAAATATTCTTTCTCTTGATTAATTTTAAAAGTGACACTAAAACTATTCATGGACAGGAACAGAAAAATAAGAATAAAGCAAACTGTGGAGTTTATTTTTTTCATTTTTTCTCTCCAAAATAGAACAAACAATGATGTCCGGGAAGCGGATACTTTCACCTTATCCGGCATACAGGTTCATTTAATCAAGTAATATATATCAATATCGATGTATTTTATAAAATATGAATAATAGCTGAATTTGAAGTATAAATGAATTTTCAATATTGATTGTTTATCAGCAAAATTATTCAGAACGGCTTCACCTGGATCGAATATCGGGTTGTACCCAGCCGGAAATCTGATCGGTTCTTCCGACTGGGTACGGCCCTTTTATTCAAATTTTTCGAGTATTTGTCACTGACTGATCAGTAACGGCTTTTTATCTGTTTTTATTAATTCTTTTGTCAGACTGCCCACCATGAAATCAAAGATACCGCTTTTCGAATGTGTTCCCACGACAATCAAAGTCGCCCAGTTTAGATATTTTTCATTTACTATCTTTTTTATATTTTCAGTCGTTTTTTCCTTTTTAATATTGAATATGGAGTGGGATTTCAGGTAAGCTTCAGCCTGTGTCAGATGGTACTCCGCGGCATCGTTATTGTCATCTGATGTCAGCAGTGCAACTTCCATGACGTCGGGTATGGCAAATGTGACAAAGCTCTGCAGTGCGCTTGCGGAGGGCAGGCTTCCGTCGAAAGCGACCAGAACTTTGATTTTTTCTTTCGAAATATCCGGAAATGTAAAGCTTTGCGGAACTCCTAAAATAGGAGTGATAGATTGATCCATTACCTCATCAAGAGTATCTCCCGGTTTATCACTTGGCGGATAGTGGAAAAAGGTGCGCAGTCCCATCACGACCAGATCGTAGTATATGGATTCACGAATAATACGTTCGCTCGGACTGCCCTGCAGTTCGGCTTCACGAAATAGTACGCCTTCCTTTGAACACTTTTCTCTGAATTTTGATAACAGTATATGAATATGATCATGCGCCTCTTTTTCTTTCAGGTGCTCAAGTTTGTCGGCATATTCAATAGCGCCAAGAGGTACAGGTCCGACTGTCTTTTTTATTCCGGGAATGTCTAATATGACCAGTCCGGTAATTTCCGCGTTATGTTGTCTGGCAATAATACAACCAATTTCCAATGCGGTTTCCGTGTACGGTGAGGGGTCCAGGGGAATTAAAATTCGTTTAATCATTACAGTTCTCCTTAGTTGCATCAATAGAAGTATTATATTTTTATTAATTCTATTAATTTTTTATTTTACATCAGGCGAATTCTGTCCAATGATTTGGTTTTATTTTGTTAAACCGGTAAAACAATTACCTGAAGTTTATTCAGATATTTTAATATAAAAAGTTTTTTTTAAATTCCAATTAAATCAAGTCTGTATCGGTAAAATATATTATTTTTATTTGTATTACGATATTACCAGTGTCCGGTTAAACCGGGACACGACACTTTGCACATCAATTATTATTCAAGTTTTCGAAAGGAAAATGCTTATTTGATTTGTTTGGAAAATGAAATTTATATAATTATTAAACTCGAAATCGGATCAAATGATATTGTCCGATAACCGGACGCCAGTAAAACAAGATATGAAAAAAAAATAAAAAATTTCTTGCTTTTTTAGTTAAATATATATAAGTTATATACATAAGTAATTGTACACTGTTTTTCCCCTTTTATTGTATTTGGTTTGAAAAAGCTTTTTTTAAAAAAAACTTTACAAGCAGGACAAAATTTAAAATCGCATTAAGTGGTTCATATATTGAAATCTATTTTGTGCGATTTTTTTTTTGTAAGGAGGCCGGAATATAGTTGTACGAAACAAATCATTTTAAGTAAGGACTTTTTTAATGGAAAAAGGTACTGTAAAATGGTTCAATGGTGCCAAAGGTTATGGCTTCATTACCCGCGAAGAAGGCGATGATGTGTTCGTTCATTTTAAAGCGATCGTTGGTGATGGTTATAGAACTCTGAACGAAGGCGATGAAGTTACATTTGAAGTTGAAAACGGCGCCAAAGGATTACAGGCTACAAACGTCAAAAAGGTTTGATTATCCAATTTTTGAGTAACCCCCGTTCCAACCGGAACGGGGGTTTTTTGTTTCGGGGATAACCTGTCCAGATTATAAAATCCTGTTACATTGTCGTACTGAAATGAACCGTAAAGATAATGATTTTCAGTGCGGCAGCTCATATTTACAGGTAACCGGATCGGATGCCGTTTTGGATAAATTGTTATAACAAAATGATATTATTCTGCCGGCATTCCCTGAGCATTTCGTCCGGCCAGATACTGCTCTGAATTTCACCGACATGCGCTTTTCGCAAACAGAACATACACAGACGTGACTGCCCGATTCCGCCGCCAATAGTAAGGGGTAATTCCCCCTTTAGCAAACATTGATGATAGAGCAGTTTTTCACGTTCCATATTGCCTTTTAATTTTAACTGTCTCATCAGCGATTCGGCGTCTACTCGTATGCCCATTGATGATAACTCAAATGCCCGGTCTAATACAGGGTAATATACCATTATATCGCCATTGAGGCCTTTATATTTGCCGTCGGATGGAGTGGACCAGTCGTCGTAATCGGATGCCCTTCCGTCGTGGGGTTTACCGTTTTTCAGGTCCGCACCGATACCGATGATAAAGATCGCTCCGTATTGCTTGCATAAAACATTTTCACGCTCCTGTGGTGTCAGCTCCGGGTACATTTCTTCCATGTCTTCAGTATGAATAAATGTAATATTTTCGGGTAATATGGGTTTTATTTTCGGGTAAAAATGACAGATATATTTTTCCGTTCTTTTCATTACATCATAGATTTTAATTACAATATCTTTCAAAAAAACGAGATTTTGTTCTTTGGCCGAAATTACCCTCTCCCAGTCCCATTGGTCGACGTAAAGGGAATGCAGATTATCCAGGATTTCATCGGGCCGGATGGCGTTCATATCCGTATATATGCCCTCACCGGATTTTATATTATAATCGGCAAGCGCCATTCGTTTCCATTTGGCCAGGGATTGAACGATTTCCACTTTTATACCGTTCATGTCTTTCACATTAAATGAAACCGGCTTTTCCACACCATTCAAATTGTCGTTAATACCGGTATCCGATTTAACAAACAGGGGTGCGGTTGTACGCATGAGATTCAGTTCAAAAGATAAATTGATTTGAAAAAATTCTTTAATCAGGCGAATTGCTTTTTCCGTATCTTTTAAATTTAATAACGGGTGGTAATTTTCCGGGATAATCAGGTTGTCGTTCATTCGTGGCTTCCTTTTTTATACTTGAGTGGTATCTAATAATTGCTTGTGTTAATATATACAGTAACCGGATAAGACCTGTATTTTTTTATTAAAATCCGGTCACACCCTTCTTCGTATGAATATATTACAGGGCGTACAATATTAAATTCTGACACATAAATGTCGTTTTGTTTTAAACGTATCCTTCAGGATGATCGTAGTTACTAATGTCAGAAAAATGGGGCAGTAACAAACGTACAGGTTAATTAAAATATAAAATAATTATTATTCTTATTCAACTATTAAGTCCGTTAAGGGTAAATGAGTGCGTAAAATTTCATATTATTGGGGATATCTATGCAATACCAGCCGGAAAGTGATTTTGGAAATTAAAAAAGACGTTCCCGCGAACCGGCGGAGAACGTCTTTTTTGTAAGGATGTTGGAGTAATTTTAGTTTAAAGGAGCATAAAAGCTTAATTTCTCGGGTATATATGATTAAAGTCCGATGTTGATATTTTGTTCCGATTATATCAACAGTGATTATGTACTATACTGAAATTCTGTATTATTAAAATTTATTATGTCTGGTTCCTTTATTGCGCGTTGACTTTTTTAAATTCAGGATAGAGCTTTTTAAGGCATTCCGGACAGATGCCATGGGTCAATTGTACATTCGCATTTTCAAGAATATGAATACCAACAACATGCCAGCATCCGTTATCATCCCGCATTTTTTTGCAATTCGAACATATCGGGACCAATCCGTTTATTTTATTGATATCAGATATAGCATTTGATAATTCCTGATTAATTCTTTTATGATGAGTTATTATATCTCTGGTGATTCCGGTAAATGTTCCAAGAAGAATATAGATTGAATTTACAATCAACCACGCCTCGAAATTTGATCCTACATGAGGAACAAGACTATTGAAAAATATATAGTTGATAATTCCAATTGAAATACCCCCAATTAAACCGCATCGCCATCCCAATAGTATTGCTGAAATCAGAACAGGGAATATTGAATAGGAGAAAGCCGTTTTTAGGAAATCGTTTTTATATACTAAAAAAGTAGTAATATACGCCAGATAAAAGGCAAAAATTACAAATAATTTTAATAACCTTATACGTCTTTCTTTTTTAAGGATGTTTTGTTTTATTATTTCCAGTGAATCATTAATCATTTTTATTACCATGTAAATTTTTCATATGCATTATAGTAAATATCAAATTCTATACCAAAACTGTTCGGAAATGATATAAAATTATTTTTCCTTAATGTTTTTTGTGTTATATAAATTGATAATATTCAATAATTTATATGTGCAAAGTTTTTTGAGAGCAATAATTTTACATCGACTTTTTATAACATATTCCGATTTTTTTCATGATGGGGAAAATTTTCATATTTGTAATACAAAATTACAATATCAGGAAATTCCATTTATACCAGAGGATAGAATTTCAAGAGGCAGAGTTGTTTAATATTTGAATATATTACACAAGAATTACAGGATATAATAAGACAGGCGGTTTCCTGGGGGAATATTTTACCGGTAACATAACAGGGAGAATTTTTAAAATCATTCGGGTGAAAAAGTTTATATGTTCAAAACGAAGGACTTTTTATTTACAATTCACAAAACTTATCCCGGCCAGCCCCTGTTGTTCAGCAATGAAAAGATAAAAATAAAAATTAAAAAAAGTATCACCACAATAATGATTTTCAGAAATGTCAATAAAACTCTTTTGAGTGAAAATTTCATCACATGATTATCTATTTTTATTAATAAGCAGATTTTCCGGTATGATTATAATCATTGGCACGTAATTTTTATATATTACATTCTTTTATAGAATAAAATTATAATAATAACAAATGGTATATAAATTTCATTGTTCTAAACAATTTAGTTAATGAGATAATTCCATAAAATCCGTATTTATATGTAGTTAAATGTAATGTTTCCGGAATTACCGAACTCTTGTATTAAAATATTGTATTTATTTGCCGGTAATAGAATGGGGATCTTATACGTCGATGAAATGAAAAAATGTACACGTTAGCACTTTGCCGATTAAATTCCCGGGTTCCGCTAATCAGGTAATTTAGTCATATTGCCTTTTGCCTTTGCGAAATATATCAAAAGGCTGCCTTGTATAAAGACAGCCTTTTGTATAACAATTATTTTATCAACAAACACTTTTTAATGTCGGAAAAATCATTTGCCGACAATTTAATAAAATAAGTGCCAGACGGTAACAGTGTTGCGTTCCAGTCGAGTGAATAGGAACCCGCTTCTTTTGATCCGTTGAATAATACCTGTACCAATTCACCTTTTAAATTATACACATTAATAGTGACCAGGGACTGCTTTGGCAAGTTATAATAAATTGTTGTCCCCGGATTGAAAGGATTGGGGAAATTTTGTTCAAGACTGTATTCGGTTGGAATTTTTTCCGAAAAAGATGCTGCAAGTGGACCATAATAACTGTGTTTGCCGTTAATATCAACCTGATCGATCTTGTAATAATAGGTTTGGGATTTGTTAATGTTTGAATCAATAAATTCATAGTGATTTTTTTGTGTACTCGTACCCGCGCCGGGGATTATTTTTGTATTGATAATAGAATATGGTCCGATTTCTTGTTCACTTTTATAAATATTGTAACCGTAACAATTTGTTTCCGTTTCGGTTGTCCATTTTAATAAAATTGAATTGTTTTTTATATCAAACCGATAGGACGATAAATTTATTGGCAGTGCCATATCGCCGCCATCATCATTGAAAGTGATTTCACCGCCGGTATCCGCATCTCCTGTTGCAACCAGTCCGCCAACATTCTCGATACCCGTATCCAGTCTGTTCCAAAGCAGTAATGAATTGACTGTGGAATTGGTGATAGTCATTTTTACCGTATATAAATAGTATTTTGTCCCCTCGGTTACCGTTTGCGGATTCGGTGTTTCCAATGGAGTTGTGGAAACAAATACTTTGGTTTCGCCCGTTATTCCAGGGGTACTGTTATAAAAACCATCGAGTAATGCGCCAGTATCCGTAATGACCGGATTTGTTAAAGCGGTGTGATTAAAGTTAAAGTACCAGCTTGCGGAATTTAAATAGGCATTACCTCCCAATGCGCCGCCTGTCCACCCGGAAACGGGTTTAAAGTAAATTTTCCAGCTAAATTCATTCCCGTTTACCTGCGGGTCTTCGATGTAAACTTCCGCTGTCAGGTCTATAACGCCGGACCAGGCATTGACGGATAACAGGGTGAGAATAAAAATAATACTGATCTGAATGTTTTTCCAATTTTTCATTTTGTTCTCCTTAAAGTTATCACTGCAAGATTGTTGTAATCAACAATAACTATTTCTATTCCTGCACCGGGACGCCGGATGAAACATTTAGATTATTAATAATACAATCTTTATCGGCCACTGTGACCGTACCGGAAAAATTTGTATCGCCGGTATAATATCCGGAATCATTCAGGTTGTCCACAATAGAGGCCTTGTCCGAAACGGTAATTGTTCCCGAATTATTGGTTTCCCCGGCGAACATACAATATTTTGTTCCCATCTGGCAGGCATCGCCGCCATAATAACCGCTCTCGGTGGTGGTAAAATCAAATAAAGTGGAGCTGCTTTTGGTAAAAGCCGGCGTTGTAGCCGACATGATTGATAAATGATCACGATGGTTTACGAGTAAAAAATAATTACCTTCGGCGACATTAAAATAAATATAATCCTGGACGGCGTCGTCGCCTACCACATAGCCGTCGTTCCGCAGCAGCGCGCTTTTTGACGCCACCGTCGCGCCCGTGGCTGTAGAACGAAGCTGAACCAGCACCCAGTCCACGATATTCCAGGAGGGAACAGCGGTGATACTTCTCGGATCTGCGCTGTACGGCGAGGTGGTCGGCAGGTAAGTCAATGTGTTCAGATCGGTTCTTAGAGTATCGGGGGTCTGGTCATAACATCCTTCAAGATAAACTTTGAGTTTAGCCCTGACTACCGTATTATTGGCTTCGTAAGCGGCCAGAGCGTCGGCCCGGCCGTATCCGAACACATTATCAAAACCACCGGAACCCATGTCCACGGCGTCATCGGTAATCATATCGCGGATTTCATCGCCTGTGCTGGAAGGCAACGCCGACCAGAGCTGTGCGGCTATGGCTGCGATGTGGGGCGCCGCGGCGCTTGTCCCATAAAACGGGTCGCTGAACCCCCCGGCGCCGGTGACATCCACACCGTCAATACCGCAAATATCGGGTTTAGCGCGGCTCTCTGATGAGGGATAACTGATCGTGACCGGTCCCTGGGAGGAGAATAGTTCAATATCATCATTATCCGGATCGCTGGCGGCAATTGCGCCGACTCCCAGTGCGCCCGGAACGGCGGGGTGCCCGAATATCGCGTCTACCGGTGAAGTATTGTTCATATATGTGCTGCCGCCGTTACTGCCGTACATATATACTTCCAGGTTTTTACTTGCAGCCCCTTCGGATTTCACAACCAAAATCGCAAAATCCCCAAAAGTTGTTCCATTAGCCGTGTAACTTATAAATTCAAGCGGATCATCATTTCCATTCTGCACATTAACGGAAGAGGCCACAATCGCGGATGTTCTAAAGCTATATAAATATAAATTGTAATCATTCCCGGAACTGCCGAACTGGTCGTTCCATTGTAATACGACCCTGATATTACCATTCAAAGGAAGATTACAATACATATCGGTTAATGACGGCTCGGTCCCGGCGCTGAAATCATGATATGTGGGATTCCCTGAAAGCGGGTAAAAATCACTTTGATGATGTTTCAGGCCGGCGTTGCCGGCGGAAGAAATATAAATGATATCATTTCCGCTTAATACCGATGCGACATGGGAAGCAACCGAACCGTCTTCATAAAACGGCTCGGTGAGCCAGCCTATATCGTCACAAATCACATTGCAGCCGGCCGTGATTAGATCGTCTATCGCGGAATTAAAAGCGGTTGTGTTTACACCGCAATCATGAAAATACAGGGAAGCTCCGGGCGCCATGTCATGAACGATTTCCAGCATGGCCGTACCTTCGTCCCCGCCGACGACATTGCTGAGAACGGTTAATCCCGAACCGTCCGCAGGTAAATCTCCGGATGCCTGTGCGGTCGATCTGGTGTCGACTCCATCCGATATAATGCCGACCTTGATGCCGGAACCCGTTTGTGCGAAATTGATACGAACGGATGATGTATGGTGTATACCATCGCCTTCCGTGGTTGCCGAACCCGTTCTGGCGACGGGCGGTACAACCTGCCTTAAACACCGAACCTGCCCGTATTGCGCGATCTTTTCCAGGTTTTTGACTTTAACCCAGGCGACAACAGTATTGTTGTTTTCGTCCGTATCGGTTATATTTTCAGTCAGAGAATTAATCTCATTCATATTCGAATGGGCGTTGAAATATATGTAAATATAGACCAAACTTTCGTCGAGCTGATCGCGCACCGTGGCGTCTGTGCCGGAAAATTGAAATTCCTTTTCCCCGGTAAATTGATTTATGACGTGTTCATAATTTGTGCCGGGCGGTAGAAATTGACCGTCAGTTAACATTAATAATTCGTAACTGATCTTTTTTTGCGCGTCCGTAAGCTGCGACTGCAGGTTAAACGTTCTTTGAATTGTTTCGGCTTTTATTTGATTCAGAGCGACAGTATTTATACTTGTTGAGCGAAATCTATTGTCTGTTTCCTTGGCTGATAGAGACTGGAATGAGATTAATATTATCGAGATCAATATTTCTACGAAATATTTAAAATTAATAATTCGGATTGTATTCATACTGCCCTCCCAGGTTATTGTAAAAATTATATTGTGAATAATAAAAAAATTCACAGTTCAATAAATAAATCCACCAGTGTCCGGTTAAATCCGGCCGTGATACCCTTTACATTTTATATTATTACGGTTTTCAGATAGATAATCATTATTTAACTTGATTGAATTTAATAATTATTTTTATTGATGTTATTGAACATGTAAACCGGATTTGGCGGCGGTGTCCGTTAACCGAACAACAGTGAATTGAATCAAGTATCGTTTATGTTTGGAGAATTAAGAATATACACAAAACCGTTGTGTTCAGCAAAAAACATGTAAATTTCTGGAAGAGTTAAATAAAACCGATTTACTCGCATGCCTTTTGTTTCAGGTAAAAATCAGGATACAAAGCCTTGGCGCAATCCGGACAAATACCGTGACTGAATTCAAGGTTGGAATGCTTACGGACAAAGTCTTCCACCTGGTGCCAGTAACCCATATCATCCCTGATCTTTTTACAGGAGGCGCAGATGGGCAACAGGCTTTTTAAAGTGTTTACTTTTTCCGAAGCCTTTTGGAGTTCCGAAATCAGTTTTTCCCGTTCGACTTCGGATTTGTCATAACGTTCCAGCAATTTAAAGAATTGATAGGACAACAGCGGCACCAGACAGCATGGTACGGTAACCGAAATAAATATGGCATACGGTAAATTTTCCATATGCCCGAACAGGTACAACACAAACACCGTCAGGCAGAGTGAAAGAATCATGGATAAGAATGTAATTAAAAAAGTTAACCACCCTGCTCCTGATTTTCGGATGAAAATTCGAAGCATAATCAACCCTTCCCGGTTTTTAATATATTTGGTTTTGTACAATACATTAATGAATTATTTTTTTTCATTTTTATATTATACAAGCAAACATCTTATTTTCAGGAAGTTTAATATTTATTTTAGTAAAAAAATGTGATTTAAATTAAGTTTTGGGGAAAAAAGCCACTGGTCCGGTGTATAAACAAAAGGGCTAAAGTCGCAGATGCGCCGAAGCGCGATGAAAGCTTGTATAGCGGGATGAGGATTATGGAATGATTTTAATTTTGACGCAAATTCTTTGCCGCTTGGAATTTATATTAACGTTTTAAATTCATCAACACTCAAACCTGACTGTCTTATTATAGCTCTTAATGTGCCTTTGTCAAGTTCTTTATGTTCCGGAACAACCAATTGGGAGAATGGATCGTTTTTTCGTAATTTGATATGATATGGCTGCCATGCTGTCTTTTAATAAAGAAGCCGGCTTTTTATAAAGCATTTATACATTCTCTGCCGGAAATTACAGGTAAAGTACTCATATAGCTGCAAGCATTGCATCAAAGTTTTCTTCGGGGATGGGCAAATTGTCATCATTTAACGCTAAAATATATCCCTCAATGGCTTGTTTTATATTTGTTATCGCCTCTTCTTTTGATTTACCCTGACTAATACAACCGTGTAAGCTGGGACATTCCGCGATCCAATAGTCATTTTCACCCCGATATATAAGGGCTGTTCTCATTGTTGATCTCTATGAAATTTTTCTTTATTATAGTAATTTATTATTATTCATTCAATGTTTTTTCATTCTGTCATTTCGACGAGCGTAGCGAGGAGAAATCTTGTTTTGTATCGGCGGCGGTGCAGGGACAAAAAAAGAAGATTTCTCCCTGCGGGCGGGTTCATGGAATAGTACTGTTGGTTAGGGTTACTCCGGGAGCTTTGAGGGCCGGGACGTGAGGCGGGATTAATTCACATTTGTTTAATAAAATTATTTTTTATAAACATCTTTTCTATGTCTGACTCTGATTATCTGAATGATTAATTTTTTTTGTTCCAGTTCATAAATGATTCGATAATCTGCAACTTTAATTCGATATGTCTTTTCAGAGCCGGATAATTTTTTTACACGAGAGGGGAAAGGATTTTGTGCAAGTTTTTCAACCGCATCAATTATTTTGGGGATATATTCCTGATGAATATTTTTTAATTCTTTGTATGCTGATTTTTTCTAAACAATTTTATAAGATGCCATCTTGCTTTAATTTTTTAATTACATCATGATGATTCAATGTTTTTTCATCCCGTCTTTCAGCAATTACGGCAAGATCCTGTAAATCTTCAAGCAGGTTTTCAAAGTCCTTGACAGATAAAATGACTTCCTTTTTTATTCCTTTTTTATCTGTGATATATCGTATATTCATTTCTTTAACATTAATCATTACAATTGCCTTTCAGTTTATTTTTATATCAAAGAATAAATATTTCAATTCCAAATATTGGAATAAGCAAAAGTATTCTTACAAATTCAATTAAAATTTTAAGATTTATTTTTTGTTTGTACTCTAAGACAGGGGATTTTGGAATGCCGCACACGAGGCGGGGAGGGCTTACGCCAACAAGGATTTTATTCTGTCCTTTCGACGAGAGCAGCGGGGGGACCGCGTAGATAGGTTTATTCATTGTTATTTAATTTGTCGAATTTTACAATTTATGGCCTTCAAATACGGTTAAAATTACAATCTTTTCTTTTTCGATTTTATAGACCAGCCGATATTTCTTGACGATTATTTCCCTGATGTCCGGATTTGCCAGTTCAGGGACAATTCTACCAATCCATGGATTTTGTGCAATGAGTTCCCCATGTTCAACGAGATTGTTTACGAATGTTTCGGCTCTTGCCGGGTTGTTCCCGGCAATAAATTTTTCTATTGCCGTTAATTGCCGTAATGCTTCTCTTGTCCAGCTAATTGTCATTACCCCTTTCCCCCGGCACGTTACCTTGGTTCTCTGCTTTGTTTTAATTCCTGCTGTAATTCTTGCGTGCTGTAAACACGTCCGGTTTCGGCATCCGTCAAGCCGCGCTGTACGGATTCGACGAATAATTTAGTGCGGACAAGTTCATCATATTCCGAGGGGGAAATTAACACTCCTGCCGGTTTACCGTTTTGGGTAATAACCAGGGGATGACCGCTCGTGTTTACATTTTTAAGCCACCTGGACAAACTCATTTTAAATTCCCCGATGGGAATAATATCGCTTGCTACCTGCAAAGGCTGCATAACATTTCTCCATATTCAGACCTCTATTTAGGACTGAATATAGTAATTTATTTAGTCTTGTGCAATGTTTTTTTTTATTTATCCTCAGCCTGAAAAGTCCCGCCGCGTTGTATCCGGCTTTCGGTCCGGGGTGCAACGTAAATTAGTATTATATTTTGTCCTTTCGGCGAAATCCGCGGGGAGATATCTTGTACAGATCCGGCGGTGGAAAAGGGACAAAAAAAGAAGATTTCTCCCTGCGGTTGAAATGACAGAACCGGAAGTTTTGCCGGGCCATAGTCCCGGCCTGCAGACTATCAGTGATTTGCAATAAGGGGCAGCCGTCACTTGTTGTGAACATTTTGTCACCTGGGCACAATCAGGAGTTAATTGACAGAATTGACTTTACTCAAACTCCAACCAAAAAGTCTGTCCTTTTTCTACCTGAAAATCTACCAATAGCCCCTGAGCGTTTTTATTAAAGTGTATGTCTTTTCCAGCTTCACTGATATTCCGTACCGCATTGCCCGCCGGCACCCGGACCCTGCAAATCCCGTCCAAATTAGCCTGAATTTCAGCCGAATTTAAAACGCCGTCTTTCCACATCATAGACACCGTATACCCGCCGCGGGCGCGCAGTCCCGATACGCGGCCGTCCTTCCACGCGGACGGCAGGGCGGGGAGGAGAGATATCTCCCCGGCATGACTCTGCAGCAGCATTTCGGCGATGCCGGCGCAGCCGCCGAAATTGCCGTCGATCTGGAACGGCGGGTGGGTGTCGAACATGTTGGGCAGTGTGGATTTGCTCAGCAGCGCCAGTACGTTTTCAAAAGCCTTTTCTCCGTCCAACAGGCGCGCAAAAAAGTTGATGATCCAGGCGCGGCTCCATCCGGTGTGACCGCCGCCGTGCGCCAGACGGTAGTCGATGGTCTTTCGCGCCGCTTTCATGAATTCCGGGGTCTCTACATTGTTGATCTGCCTGCCCGGATGCAAGCCGAACAAATGCGAGATATGCCGGTGTCCCGGTTCGGCCTCCTGAAACTCTTCGGTCCATTCCATCAGCCTGCCGTCTCCCCCGATGCGCATCGGCGCCAGCCGCTCCCTCAGGTTGCGCAGTTTATTACTGAATTTTTCATCCTTATCTAAAATCTCCGCGGCGTTTATACAATTGCCGAACAGGTCGTAAACGATCTGCTGGTCCATGGTCGGCCCCATGCACATGTTGGCCCTTTGCCCGTCCGCCGTCAGATAGGTGTTTTCGGGAGATATTGACGGCCCGGAAACCAGGTATCCCGTGTTCGGGTCCTCGACCAGGTAATCCGTAAAAAACAAAGCGGCTTCTTTCAAAACCGGATAGGCCCTTGTCGCCAGAAATTCCCGGTCACCGGTGAACTGGTAATGTTCCCACAGGTGCAAAGACAACCATGACAGTCCCTGCGGCCACAAACCCCAGTGGACCTGTCCGATTGGTTCGGTAAAATGCCAGGCGTCGGTGGTATGGTGGGCGACGCTGCCGTCACAGCCGTACATGTTTTTCGCCGTTTCCCGGCCGTACGGGACCAGTTCATCGATAAAATCAAACAGCGGCAGATGGCATTCGGAAAGATTGGTCACCTCGGCGGGCCAGTAATTCATCTGCAGGTTGATATTGATATGGTAATCGGCGTTCCAGGGCGGATAAAGCCCGTCCGCCCAGATGCCCTGCAGGTTTGCCGGCAGACACTCTGGCCGGGAACTGCTTATCAGCAGATATCGGCCGTATTGAAAATACAGCGCGATCAGACCCGGATCAGGGGAACCGCGTTTCACGGCATTTATTCGTTCATCAGTTGGGAAATACTTGGCGTCCGTCCGCCCCAGGTCCAGTTCTACCCGGTTGAACAGGTTTAAATAATCCTGAACGTGAGAGGCAAGAATATTTTGATACGTTTTACCCGAAACCCCGGCCATGTATTTTTCGCACAGAGCATGCGGATCGCCGCCGCGGTAATCGGTGGCAGCGACCAGGATAATCGTTACGGCGTCCGCGTTTTCAACAGAAAGACCGTTTTCGACCGGTTTGACCGCACCGCCTTCGTTCAGCAGTTTTATCTGCGCTTCCAGCCTGACCCCGTCGCCGCTGCCGATGTGTTCCGTTGCGATAATATTGTTTTGTAATATAATGATTTTTGAATTATTTCCTGGTCTGGAATAGGTCACGGTAAACGACAGTTTGCCGGGTTTGTCGCATTCCATTCTGTATACGACGGCCTGGTCCACCGCGCTGGAGAATATTTCCCGTTTGTAAGCGATGTTGTCGATCGTGTAGGACACCCGGGCGACGGCGTCGGCCAGGTCCAGTTCCCGGCGGTAGTCGACGGCTTTTTTAACATTTTCAAACCGAAAAGTCAAATCGCCAAGCGTTTGATATGTGTGTAATCCCGGCTCAAGGCGCGTACCTACGAGTTTTTCCTGGGCAAGCTGCTGCGCTTCGGAGTATTTGCCGGCAAACAACAGTTCTCTTACTTTTTTTAAATATTTTCGGGCTTCCGGATTGCGGCGTTCCACCGGGTGTCCGGTCCAGACGGACTCTTCGTTGAGCTGCAAGCGGTCCGAACTAATCCCGCCGAACACCATCGCGCCCAGTCTGCCGTTTCCGACCGGCAGCGCTTCTGTCCATTCAACGGCCGGACTGTCGTACCATAAAATTAGGTCTTCGCCGGAAATGACCGTATTCACAAATAACAACATCGTAAAAGCGAAAAACCTGAATATAAGTTTACAATGATTCATTTTGTCACTATCTCCCATTTAATTTTCCGACGCGGCTTTCAATACCGCTTAAAATGCGCGTTCGGGCCGCACCTCACGGTCGTACTACAACAGATGGCTGACTCTGTCAGGTACCGGAAAGTTATTTATGTATTCAAAACCGATAATCAACAGATAACCACTTGTTCTCCGCAGTTTCAGATTATCCGAATGACATGGAAACGGTTTTCCCCGCTTCCGCAACCAGTGTGCGGGCGTGAGAACAGTTACCCTGTGCGGTGCCGAACAAAAAGTTATAATAGAGTTTGTTACAGTAAAACTCTTTTTATTTATTTGTCCTTCAATAATCAGATCCAATATTATATTAAATTATGAGGGGACGTTCATTTTCCACAGACAATAATTCAGTGTTGCCGCATAGGCGACCCATATCAAATAGGGGATGAGAAGCATTCCGGCGGGTTTGCTTATTTGCCGGAACATTATAATCAGTAAAAGAATAGAAAACCACAGTAATGTTATATCCAGAAACGCGGCGGCCGGTTTATGCAGTCCGAAAAACAACCATGTCCACATGGCGTTGAGTACAAGCTGAAGTAGAAATAGAATAAAAGGGAACAGCGCCCCAGTAAATCCGTTTTCCCGCCAGACCAGCCAGCCGCTGATTGCGATCATTATATACAGTATCGTCCAAACCGGCGCGAAAAGCCAGTTTGGGGGTGTCCAGGACGGTTTTTGCAGATTATCATACCATTCACCCGGCATATACCGGCTGCCGGTATATGCGGCGGTAAAGACCAAAATGAAAAACAACAACATGACCAGCGCGGATTTCATGTTATATCTCCCGGAGGTTTATATTCAAATAAATAATCAGGCTTTTATTTGTCCTGCCATTGCATTTAATTCTGTCATCCTTGAAAAGACGAACGGACGAATATACTTTTTGTTTACTGTACTGTATAAATGCTGTTATCGACAGACTGCAATTCACCGGGTCCGATGGAATCTTGTTTACCGTTTGTCTTTGAGGATATTGTATATTCCGGAATCGTTAATCTCGACACAATAAACGGATAACCGAAGCGGTTCACAATTTTTTTCATACCGCCCCTTTTAGAGTATATATGACTTTTTTCTTATTTTTCGAGCCAAACCGTTACGCCGGGGCTGGTCAATGTTTTTTCACCGAACAGTATTTTAGCATTGTCGGGTATATCCAGATTAAAGGACCGGCCCGAGTAATTCACCGCCGTCCAAAACCCGTCCCGCCATTCCACGTAGATACCCGGCGGATAGTTATTGATCTTGACGCCGGCATTTATATATATTTTTCGCAGTATATCCTTTTCCAGGGCGCCGTCGTCCGTGTCCGCACCGATATAGGTGACCGTGCCTTTACCCGGATTTCGCGTGACCGCGGCGGCTTTGCCGGAATAGAACTGGTTTTCATATACCGCCAGTGTTTTTGAGTTTTTATGCGGTTCCAGGATTTCTCCCCAGACGTGCCATTCATATTTCCGCCCGTCCATGCCGATTTGGCCTTTGATATTGCCGGGTAACAGGTCGTAAAATTCTATTTTTGCGCCGATCAATTCATACATCGGTTCGGCCCATTTGGTTTCGAACAAATGACCGTTATGGTCTTTATGACCGGTGCGGCAGGAGATAATCAGGTTCCCGCCCTGTTCGGCGTATTTTGTCCATTTGTTTACTATTTGTTCGTCAATAATCTGGAAAGCGGGTACGATCAGGAACGGGTATTGGGAAAAGTCGGAATATTCCGCGATCCAGTCCACCGGCGCTCCGAATGATTTGACGATTTCCATATATTTAAACACATGGTCCCATGTTGACCATTCCGAGGTGCGTTTCTGGATGTCGATATCCCAGTAATTATCGTGGCTCCATAAAATCGCGGTTTTTTTAGCTTTATATTCGGCCGGGACAACTGCTTGGGGATCGTACAGTGCGCGCAACTGCGCCATTTCCTTCGACATCTGAGAATATTCGAGACCGCCCGGTGAAGCGGTAACGCCATCCGTGCCGACAATGCCGTAGTGGTACTGCTCTGAACCGTACAGGGGCTGGCGGTACCGGTAGGTACAAGCAAACGAACATCCCCCGGCAAAGGCGTGCCATAACCACATTCTGACCGCCCCAGGTTGCGGCATGGGGTTGACCGGCGCCCAGTTCACCTGCCCGGGCTGAAGTTCCATTACTCCCGTAACGCCGTTGATGGACCTGTAAAAGTCATTGGCAAAGGCGATTCCGTCCTGCCAGCCGATCCGGAAGCCGTTTTCACCCGGGTTTGAACCGCCGCCGACCGGGTACATGGTATAAGTCACAAAATCCAGTTTTTTTGTGCGGCGCGGGTCCGCCGGAATGATGGTGGATATATAATTGGTCGTGACCCACTGTTTGTCGGAAATATATTCTCTCAGGATATTCGTCTGAAAATCCAGATAAGCCGCCATTTGATCTGCATTGAAGCGATAATAATCCAGTTGCCAATGCGGACTCAAACCGTAAAGCAGCCGCGGCAGCGGAATACGTATCTGCTCAAAATCATTATAAACGACTCCCCAGAACCGGTTCCCCCAGGCTTCGTTCATGGCGTCTATGGTTTTGTATTTGTCACGCAGCCATTCGCGGAATTTGGCCTGCGCCATTGGGCTGTAATCCATGGGCGCACACGGCTCATTGTCCAGTTGCCAGCCCCAAATCCGATCGTCATGACCGTAACGCTGTGCAAGCTGACTGACGATTTTTCGGGTATACTCCCGGAACAGATCACTGGATGTGGAGTAGTTGCCGCGGGAACCATGTTCACGGGGGCGATAATTACTATCCTGATAAAAAATTTCGGGATGTTTTTCAGCCAGCCAGGCGGGTGGGCAGGGGGTGGGCGTGCACAAAATGATTTTTAAACCGTTTTCAGATGCTAAAGATATGGCTTTGTCAAGCCATTCAAAAGTAAATTTGCCTTCCTCGGGTTCCATAAACGGCCAGGCAAATTCCCCCATATGAGTGAATTCCAAACCCAATTCGGACATGTTATGCAAATCCCGTTCCCATTGTGATTCATCCCAATGTTCCGGATAATAATAAGCGCCGATTTTCATCAGGTTCTGTTTGGGAAAATATTTTTGTCCTTCTTGCGCATATCCCAGAGAAAAAAGTGATAACAGGAAAACAAACAATAATCTTGATTTCATGATCTTACCTTATGGATAAATATGTTATTAAAATTATTACTATAATTAATAATAAATCAAAAATTTTAAGTTATCGATCGGGTATTTTTCAATCAAGTAATCCTGTCAAGTTGATCTTTTTATTTCTGCCGGTTTAATACCTCCGCTAATTTGAAATATCCACATTTCCATAAAATGTTTATTAGCTCTGCTGAATCAGCCTGAGTAATTCTCTGGCCGATTCTTCCGGGCCGTTTCGTTCCCAGCCGGGAATTCCAAGCCTGGTACGCATTTGCCCGACATATAATCCCTTTTTATAAAATTGCTTAAAAAACTTTTTGGCAATCTCGTCGTGTTCGGATTTATATTGTATCGCGCCGAAGACATTGACAAAATATGTGTGAACGAGTCCTTTGGAGGTCGTTGTCCCTTTGCTCATTGCCGTTCCCTCGCGGAAGATATCCAGGGCTTTGTCGACTGTTTCCAGTCTCTGCAGTACGGGATGATCCTCATCAATTTCTTCATAATTGTTGGCGTAAAATACATAATTCACCGGGAATCCCTTTGTAATATTATGATAGGTCGTCACCGGTAAAACAACACGCGCGTTGACCTGGTTGGGGTTCATAATGATCGTTCTGTCGATTTGCCCAAAGGCAAAACCGGGTTGTAAATCATCAAGACGGACAAACGCGCCGATTTCCGTACCATAGGCTAAAACATTACCGGATTTGTCAATATCCAGCGAACCCATATCATCGGCAATAATCGTAATATCTTCGATCTCTTTTTTACCGAGATTGCGGAAAACTTCCAGCGTTTCGGATTTTCCGGCGCCAGTATCCCCGATGATGAGAATATTGGCTGTTTTTTTGCTCTTGAGCGTGATACTGACCATCGCGCCGTGATAGGGCAGTTTGCCGGTTTTTATCTTTTTAATATTATATAAAGTCAGGATCATTTTTTTTACGTATCCGAAATAACCAAATTCATCTTTGTCGGGTACCGCCCCGACCAGCCAATCGTTTTCCCGGTCTTCATAAAAAACGGTCGGAAAGGGTGATAATTCATACAGCCGTTCATCCGGTACACCGAATAAATAAACCGCGTCCGGTTTTTGTTTCAATTGCTCGTCATCGGCCAGTTCGAATAGGTTACTCAGGGAAAATCCCAATTCGTAATATTTTTGCTGGTAATATACAAGAATCATTAATTCACCCACCATGGCCGGATAACAAAGCCATTCATTTCGGTTGATTTTTATTTTTTCAAGCGGATTTTCAAAAACCTGTTCGAATTTACCGGTTCTTTTATTCATGGGCGGATTTAAAATGAGCGGGGGATATAGCAGAATTTGCCGTATCACCGGGATTGAATTTAATTTTTTATATTTATTGCCGGTAAAATCAATTTTATTCGTCAGGGCGATGGCGGCTATTTCAGCTCCGGCGCGTATCTGCCGGTATATTCTCGGATGATTACCGGTAATGTTTTCCTGTAAATCACGATAAACCCCGCGAACAAGATGGGTAAGGGCTTCTATGGTTTGATTGAATACACGGTAAGGCCTCTTGTCCAGTTGCTCATATTCCGAATCACAAATAATAAATCGTTCAAAATGACGCCAGTAATTATACAAGTATTCCACAAAATCAAATAACTGCTGCGGGTGTTTTTCGAAACATTTTGATTCCGGGATAACTTTGACAACATGCTGCAAAGGCATTTTTGCAAGGTACTTGAAAAATTCTATGAATAACGATATTTCTTTATCTGCTATGTTACATTCATCATTAAAAATTTTAAGCAATTGGGAATCTTTTTCCGATAATTCTTTAATACATCTTTTTAAGACGGCCAGAAACAGATCGCTTGAAAAAAGTTCATCGGAATCCGCGCAAATCCTGTCTCGTAATTTAATGATGACTTTTTTATCCAGTATGTTATAATTTATTATTGGCATCTTTTTCTCCGATTATAGGGAATGAAAATTATATAAAGATTTAAAATCCGATAAAAATTTTTTTCATTTTGGTTCACAGGAACTTTGGTTATATCGGAAATTTGTATTTACATAAATTATTCTATTATGTTCACTCAGCAATTGTACCGGGTGATTATTGATTTAAAATTTACAGAAAATAATTTAACAAGCAAGAGAAAACGGGACTATGAATTCAATCAAATTATAAAAGTTTTAACCGGATGTTTTTAAAACTGAATTCAGCCCGGCAAGTTATAAATGTTTCCCTGCTAACCGTATAATCATAAACAGATAAATAATTCCGCGTAATATTGCCCGGATTAAATTCAATGATAATAAAGTATACGCAACCGCATTACGTATAATTAATCAATCGGGTCCATTTGACGGATGAAATTTTTGAAAAAATCATGTAACCTGCTCGGGAATATTTTTTCCACTTTGACTGCGTTGCACATATTAAAACGGGCAAAATTGCGCAGTTTTTCGGCGAACAGGTTCAAAAAAGGATCAACATCTTTTATATCCGGTTCAAAGAAAAGGCCCCGCAGAAAGAGGATCTGCTTTTTGCGGTCGACGGCCGGGTCCATTCTGCCGATAAAACGGTCGCCCCACAAAAGGGGTAATACAAAATATCCGTACTTTCTTTTATCCGGTTTGACATAACATTCCAGCGCATAATCAAAATTGAAAACCTGTTTTATCCTTTCCCGCTGTATTATCAGATTATCGAACGGTGAGAGAAAATGTATACCGGGGGGCAATGAATTCATGCTGTCAATGGTTTCAATCGTATCAGTCAGGGCATAATAACCGTTCTTTTCGTTGTGTTCGATTTGCACCGGACTAACAGTACCGGTTTCGACCAGGTCCTGCAGGGAGGCGGAGATTAATTTTTTACCGGCAATGTCTTCGGGAAGCACGCGTTCGGTGAGGTCATAGATTTTTTGAAAATTACGCCGTTCGGTTATCATTAATTCCCCGTTAAGCACAAGCAGGTCGAGCGCCATTTTGGCCGGTTTCCAGTACATCGAACCGTTTCTTTCCGGTTCCGGTAATGACTCAAAATCTCTGGCTCCCAGCGGTCCCTCTTTGCGGATGCGGTCAAGCACCGGTTTCATCAGGTAACCGTACTTGGTCAGCCTATCCTTTTCCCATTTGCTGACCGGATCATCAAAATTTTTCATTTTGTGTCGGTAATATCGGTAATCCTTCATAGGCAGATATGAGGAAGCATGGGTCCAGTATTCGAATACGCGCCGGTCTTTAGCCTGTAATTCGTAAATCATCTCCGGTTTATAATCCGCTCTCCGGGTCCATAACGTATGGTGATGAGCCCGCTGGATGACGGCGATGGTGTCGATCTGTATATAGCCCAGTTTTTCGATGGTTTGCGCGGCGCCTTCCTTACCGGCCGGCAGGGAATTGGATCCACCGAGCATTTGCGACGTGATTATCAGCCTTTTGGCCGTTTCAATTGAGATTCGTAAGTTTTTCATGACTTTTCAAACATTGGATGAAAAATGAATAAACATAATACAAGTAACCGGTGCAATTTGATTTAAAATTAGAATTCGATGTCGATATAGGAATAACAGAATTTCTGTCAGGGCCGATATATCATATCCGGATTTAATTTTATTTGCATGGGCTGCTTTTGCTGCCTGTATAATTTGATCGAAACCGTCTGGGGTTTAATACCCGCAATATCGGTAATATTTCCTTGCATATCCGTGAAAACACGGCATGGGCCTTCGATACGGGCGATTGTTCGATCCGATATGGACAGAGTGGCCGTATCCTCTTTTAGGGCAAGTTCATATTTCCCCTGCCGGCTGTTCAATATGAAAGAACTGAAGGTCGCGGTTTCCGGAAGAATACAGGTCCATTCAAGTTTATTTTCCGATATCCTGACCCCGTGAAGCCGCGTAACATAATCCAGCAATACAAGCATGGCCGGTGAATACCCGTCCGCCGCAGGTGTGAATTCGCCCGTCCACGGATTCAATTGTTGTCTGAAACCTTTGGCTTTGACCAGCGCCTGCAGCCATTTTTCCATCAAAATCACAAGATCGGTGCTTTTACCGTAATATTCAAACCAGCGCGGGGCGCGTAATGCGGTAAGCGCCTGGGACGCTCCGCCCCATGAGTTCCGGGTTATGTCCTTAACGAATGCCGGATCGTTCACCGCAATGGATGGCAACGGATAGGGTGTCCAAAAGGCCTCCGGATTTTTAATGTTTTGGTTATATACAAGTTCGAAAAGATTTTGATCTACGACATGTTCGCTTAAAACCCGGGTTAACGCGTCACCTTTGATTCGAATAAAACGATTATTTTTATCCAGGTCATAAAAGCACATACTCTCCGGATCAAAGCAGAGCGCAAGTAAATTTTGTCTAATTGCCTGGGCTTTTTTTTCCCATTCTTTCGCTTCATTGGGTTTGTTTAAAATTGCCGCCATTTTTGCCAGCGCGATCCGTCCTCCGTAAACGGTTGCGGACAGGTCGGGCGCAAGGTAAGGCAATGCGTCCGCCTCCGGGCATTTCCTGGCATCGTTGTCCGGACATGCTTTGGGCAGTCCTTCCCAGCGCGGACTGTTGTCATGGCCGGTGTCGTATTCACAAAAGGCTTCACACAGACCGGTTTTGCTGGTGTTTCGGTATTTTACAAGCCAATTATCCCACTTTACGCACGCATTATAGGCTTCTGTCAGAAAGGCCTTGTCTTTTGTGAGTAAATATGTTTCAAAGGCCGTCGCGGCGATGGGAACTACCATTTGAATCTGCGCCGTACCCGACGTGTCTTTTCTTATCCAGCATGGAAGATAACCGTCATCCCGCTGCAAATGAAAAAATATTCTGTGGTTATCCTGGGCGACCTGCGGATTGATTACTCCATAAACTGCGCCTTCCAGAGGACCGCATTCCAGCCAGATACCGGGATATTCAGCCCCTTCAATGAGAACGGGATTTTCATAGCCGTACACTTTGATTAAATTTTTCTTCAGGCCGCTCAAAGCGGCATTAAATTTATTTTCAAGATCGACCGCATCCGTTTTAAATTCTACGGCCGGTTTGTCTTTTGCTTTATTCGGTTCGGCATAGATTGTTGCGTGCCGGAAAACCGGGGATAGTACCAATCCCGTGATCAGTAAAAGAAATTGAATTTTATAACAGCATTTGTCCCGCTGCATTAATATCTCCTGAATAAAACGGTAATAAAATCAAAACGCTAATTATATTCAGAAATTTTATCATTTTCAAGTCAAAACTTGTAAAAGAAAATGAAATGTACACAGGATGGTTATGATAGGAAAAGACGGTCGGATATGTTCGGATGAAAATGACTGACAGGTTTTCAACTGCTGTTGGATAAAAAATGGTGGGGATTCCCCACCATTTTTTAATTTCAAACTTTTTTCGGGACGACAAACGGTTTACGGTATTTCCTGGAAACGTATTTGTTTGCAGCTTTACCGAACTCGCCTTTAAACTTTTCTTTTTTGATATCAATTTCAAGCCAGGGTCCGAGCATTACGGGTGTTTTCAACAGGTCGACTTCGTTGGCCTGCAGATGGTTTTGTATACGATCGTATGCTTCGGAGGCCTGTTTGTCCTGCTGAAATAACTCTCTGATCAATTCGGATGGTGTTTCTTTTCCGATTTGGTAAGAGATGTTGGCCATATGACACAAAACGCTTGAAATGTGTCCCTGTAGAATATCGGCATGAAGTTCTTCTCTCTTACGGCTTCTTACCGCATTAATAAAATTAGCCTGGTGTCCGCCGCCGCCGTCTCCGGGGAATTGCTTGATTTTTTTGTGATCGTTGTCGAAAATCCATCCGCCGCCGCGGCCGCCGCCAAAATAACCGTGTTCACATTGAATGATATTTCCCTCACGAACGCCGCGGATATGGTCCATGGCGTTTATTCCCTTTTTCATGGTTAAATTTCTGGTTTCGATATACATGGGCGGCGCCGATTCAAATTCAAATACGGCCAATTGCGTATTGGGTGTTTCTGCGTTATCATCAAAATTGAACCGTCCCCCAAGGCTGATGACCCGTTTGGGCAGGTCAGGATTGTCCAGAATGAACCGGCAGTCATCAATCTGGTGTACACCAATATTGGCCATATCACCGTTACCGGTATTCCAGAACCAGTGCCAGTCATAATGTAAATTTTTTCTCATCAGGGGTTCAAGTTTGGCCGGACCGGTCCACAGGTTATAATCAATCTGCGGCGGAACAGGTTGTGCTTTATCTACACGACCGATACTCTCGCGTTTTTTATACCAGAGCCCATATGTCCAGAGTATTTTACCCAAATTTCCTTCTTTTATATAGGAATATGCTTCCCGAAACCCGGTATCGGATCGGTTCTGGGTTCCCGCCTGTACGATTCGGTTATATTTTCTGGCCGCCTCTACAACTTTCCGTCCTTCCCAGATGTTATGCGAGATCGGTTTTTCAACATAAACATCTTTTCCCGCCTGGATCGCCCAGATCGCGATCAGTGAATGCCAGTGGTTGGGTGTGGCAATAACAACAACATCGATATTTTTATCATCCAGTAATTTTCGGACATCCGTATATTTATCAACTTTTTCATTACTTTCGGCAAACTTTGCCGCTTCACGGTTTAATATGTCCTTGTCCACATCACATAACGCCACAATCCGTACGCCGGGGATGTTACGAAATACCCCGATATGCTGAGCGCCTTTACTGTTAAAGCCGACAACAGCGACGCGTATTTCATCGTTTGCACCCAATATTCGGGCATACGATGATTTTGAATTCATAGCAACAGGTAAAATGGAAGCCGCACCTGTTATCAATGTGGTTTTGACAAAATTTCTGCGTGTAATTTTTTTCATTCCATCTCCTTACATGTCTCAAAGGGTAGATTTTGATTCCCTGATAAATTTTTTTAGTCGTTAAATTTATATATGCTATCTCAATCTATTAAAAATAGTTATCGTTTTATTGTTTTAAGAAAATAAAAATTATTTAAGGGATAATCAAGATATAAATTTTAAGACCTGGGGAAAATTTTTTACCGGATAATAATTAAAAACAAGAAAACATATAACCGTCAAGCGCTCGGAATAGATTCTCAAACTGTAATATTTTCAAAATAAAAGAATTAGTGATAAAAATATCTAAAGGTCTATAGTTCTGGTAAAAGGGTAAAGCAAAAATATTTTCACTGTGGAAATTACAGATAAAAATATTTTTTAAAACACATTTACCCGTAATTATACCCAAATAAAGATTGTATTGTAAATAATGCGGATATAAGGAATAATTATTTTTTTTCAGCAGGTTTTTTAAATAATGTGTATAACGGACAAAAGCGAAAAAGTCCGGTCAGCACCAGCAGCCAGCCAAGATTCGCCCATACGCAATATGGATTATTAAAAATATAATAATTTACATAATTGCTTCCGACAATTAATAAACCAACAACCAGACGAATGATTTGATCGGTTCGCCCTACATTAGCTTTCATAATAATTTCTCCTATAATTCAGGTGGAGTTTTGCCTATGTACTATTAGATTATAAAAATATTCTTTACAAGTCAAGTGAAATTTCATTTTTCCTTCGCAGGTTTTGCCCGATGTTGCTGAATGTTTATATTCAACGTTAGCCGGCTTATGGGAGCAGAAATTGATACCTTGCTTATATGTCACCAGAAACCAATGAATATTCATTAAAGTTGAACAAGATAAATTTTTAAGCTTGCAGGACTTTATTCATGCAAAAGCAATTATTTTAAGAGTTGGTATTCGAATTGTACGTCCGATACAGAGAATTGGTCGAATAAAATAATATTCCGGTTTGTTATATTAAATTATTTTGGCCGTATCAGTGGAGTAATTGGATTCTATCCTTTACCCGGCCGCTTTTTTTTTGTATATTAAGGCATTGTTTTCCTGACAATTTTGAAAAATTATTAAAAGAAAATAAAAAATAATGAAAATTGTAAAAACAGGGCAGCGGTGGGTGAGTGAGATGGAACCGGAGCTCGGTTTGGGGCTGGTCATCGAAGTTGAACACCGTCGTGTGCGAATCCGTTTTAAAGCGGGTGATTGTGAAAGGGTGTACGCCACGGATACCGCGCCGATCAAACGTGTTCGTTTTCGCGTTGGCGATAGTATTCGGGACAGGAGCGGTAAAAGTTATACCATATCCGAATTGCGGGAAGAAGAGGATCTGCTGGTTTACGTTTGCGAGGGAATAGAACTGCCGGAGAGTTCGTTAAGCGATTCGATCAGCTTCACCGGGCCGGAGGATCGGTTATTACATGGCCGGGGTGATATGAATTCCGTATTCAATCTGCGATATGAAACACTGAAACGGCGGCATGATATGCTGAAATCGACGGTGAGAGGACTTGTCGGCGGCCGTATCGATCTTATCCCGCACCAGTTGTATATCGCGCATGAAACCGTGACCCGTCAAATCCCTCGCGCGCTGCTTGCGGATGAAGTCGGATTGGGAAAGACGATTGAAGCATGCCTTATCATGCACCGCCTCCTCATCAGCGGCAGGGTAAACAGGGCGCTTGTAATGGTGCCGGACGCGCTCGTCAACCAGTGGTTTGTCGAGCTGTTACGGCGGTTTAATCTGATGTTTCGTATTCTTGATGAGGAATATTGTTTTGATATTGAAGAGAATGAACCGGATGTGAATCCGTTCCTGGAAGACGCGCTGGTGTTATGCAGCATTGATTTTCCGGCAAACGATGAAGAACGCCGGCAGCAGGCAGTCGAAGCCGACTGGGATCTGCTGATCGTTGATGAAGCACATCATTTAAAAGAGGGGAGTGCGACATATGAACTCGTTGCGGAATTGTCCGCCCGGACTCCGGGTCTTTTATTATTGACGGCCACTCCGGAGCAGCTCGGCCTGCACGGCCACTTTGAACGGTTAAAACTGCTCGATCCGGCCCGTTATTATGATTATGATGTTTTCCTGCGGGAATCGGATAATTACCACCGGGTTGCGGGTATTGCCAACAAGCTGTTGAACGGACAAAAGTTGAACAAAACAGATGAGACAAAACTGGTCACTTTATTTCAGGATAAAACAAAACGGTTCCGGGCAAACCTTGATTCGATCAGAAGCGGCGACGATACTGCCCGTCAGCAGATGATACATGATTTGCTGGATCGGCATGGTATCGGCAGGGTGATGTTCCGCAATACCCGTTCGGCGATGAAAAATTTTCCGAAACGTCAGGTTCATCCGGTTGAAATGAAAACAGCAAACGATCCTGAATTGCTTAACCGCCTGACGGGGGAATTTGCCGCCGACAACGGTAAACTACAGCCCGGGACACAATACGATTTTAAAAATGACTCCCGTATCGAGTGGCTGGCGATGTTTCTTAAAAAACACAGCAGGGAAAAAGTATTACTCATTTGCCGGACACGACGTAAATCACAGGAAATTTATGATGCCCTGCAGGAAAAGATCCAGATCAAGGCCGGTGTGTTCCATGAAAATCTGACATTGATCCAGCGTGACCGCAACGCGGCGTGGTTCTCGGAACCGGACGGCGCACGTCTGCTCATTTGTTCCGAAATCGGCAGCGAAGGGCGTAATTTTCAGTTTGCACATCACCTGGTCCTGTTTGATTTACCGGTCAATCCCGAACTTTTGGAACAGCGTATAGGACGGCTGGACCGTATCGGGCAAAAATCCACAATAAATATTCATGTTCCCTATATACCGGGCTGTGCTTATGAAATATTATTTCATTGGTATCACGAAGGTATGAATGCCTTTGAAAAAAATGTCCCCGGTGTACAGCAGGTGTACGATAAATTCCGGTCACGTTTATGGGAACTGATAAAACGGAACGATAAACCGGGAAATCTTCGTGATAAAGGATTTACCAGACTCGTAACCGATACGCGCGATTTTTGCATAAAATTGACCGAACAACTTGAAAAAGGACGGGACCGGTTACTGGAACTGCATTCCTTCAGGAGCGACCAGGCCGAGACCCTGGCGCAAATGATTAAATCCATTGACCGGGATGAATCTTTGGATCTCTATATGCAAAAGATTTATGATTTTTACGGCATAGTCTGCGACGATATACATGACCGGACCTTTCAGTTGTATCCCGGCGATCTCCGGGTGGACGCCTTTCCGGGATTTCGTGAAAAGGGAATGGTCATCACTTTTGACCGGCAAAAGGCCATGGCGCGTGAAGATATTCATTTTATCAGTTTCGATCATCCTATGGTCACGGGCGCCATCGATCTGTTGCTGGGATCGGAACAGGGAAACAGCACTTTCGCTGTTTTGCACGACAAGGGAGGAAAGGGATTGCTGCTCGAGACCGTGTACGTGCTGGAATGTGTCGCTCCGCTGAAACTGCATATCGGTCGATTTCTGCCTGCCACACCGGTGCGTGTGGTTGTGGATGATCAGTACAATGATTGCACGGCCCAATATCCGGAACAGAAAATGATTAAACAACTTCGCGGCAGTATACAGGCGGCGGACCTGATGGAAAATCCCGACATAAAGTCCGAACTGGTACCCGGCATGCTGAAAAAAAGCCGTCAGGTCGGGGAAAAGCTGGCCAAACAGATCATCGGTTCCGCACGGGACGAGATGAAAAACAGTCTTGGCGCTGAACTGGACAGGCTGCGTTCGTTGAAACGGGTAAACGATTTTGTGAGCAACGCGGAGATCGAACTGGCGCAACAGGAAATGCGTGATATTGAATCCCATATTATTTCCGCCCAGTTGCGGCTGGATTCATTGCGATTAATCGTAAAAGGGTAGAAAGAGTTCGGTTTGAATAAAAATAAAGACATATTACCCAAATGGCTGGAATGGGCGCGGGAAATTCAGGCCTTAAGCCAGACCGGCCTGGCGTTCAGTCAATCGGAGTTTGATACGCAGCGTTTTACCCGGTTAATGGAGATCGCCGCCGAGATCACTTCAACATACAGCCTTTTTGATAAAGATATGCTTATGGATAATTTCATGTCACAGCCGGGATATGCAACACCCAAAGTTGATATCCGCGGCGCGGTGATCCGTAATAACAAGATTTTACTGGTTCAGGAAAAATCGGATGGTAAATGGTGTATGCCCGGCGGCTGGGCGGATGTCGGCGAATCCGCGTCGCAGGCCGTTGCCCGCGAAGTGCTGGAAGAAAGCGGCTTTATTGTCGAACCGGTCAAGGTTGTCGGGGTTTACGACGCCAACCGGAGCGGCAGACCGCTGGAACTGTATCATGCGGTAAAGGTTGTTTTTATGTGTGAATTGACAGGGGGACAGGCCGCAATAAGCAACGAAACGACGGCCGTAGATTTTTTTGATTTTAATTCACTGCCGCCTTTGTCCGCTAACCGGACAAATGAAAAATACCTTGCCGAAGTGTTAGCTCATCATAAGGATAAAAACCGGGCAACCTGGTTTGATTAGGGTACACTGCATCAATTGATCTACAGGATAAATTAAAACACACTCAGCAGTTTTGCCGCCATGATTAAAATAGTGATTATCAGGACGATGCGGATAACATTTTCACCTTTTTTGACCGCAACTTTTACCGACCACCACGCCCCGAGAGCGTTTCCCGACGCCAGGACCAGTCCAAATTCCCATTTGACATTTTTTGTAAAGATAAAAACGGCCAAAGCCGGTATAGTATAAAAGAATATAATAAAAACCTTGTGCATATTCACGCGAATGAGATTAATATGCATCAGGTTGAATAATATCGCTATAAGTATAAAACCGACGCCGATCTGTAGAAAACCGCCGTAAAAACCCACTCCTGCCATGGCCGGATAGATAAGCCACGAATGGCTATCTGCCAGAGTCTTTGCTTTGTTATTTTTTTTCGGTAAAATAATCGTAATCATAATTCCGATCATGACGATGCCAAGGATTTTTTGAAAAAGATCGTGATCAATACGGACCGCGACTATTGCTCCGATTATCGCGCCCGGCAGCGCAAACGCCGATAATTTCAGACTGGTTTTGAATTCGGAGAATTTTTCCTGTTTAAAGGACGCGACTGCTACCATATTTTGGATAAATATGGCAATTCGGTTTGTGCCGTTTGCCAGAGAGCTGTCAAGTCCCAGAAATATAAGTGTCGGTAACGAGAGTGAAGAACCGCCTCCGGCCATAACATTGATAAATCCGGAAATGAGTCCAACGGCAAATAAGAGTAAAAGTTTGTAAAGTTGTTCCATTGCGGCGGTTATCCTGATAAGAGTGATTAAAGATATATCAAACAAGGTAAACATTTTTTTTATTTTTTTCCAATTACTTTTAAACAAAAGTAAAAAATTTTTTGATCTTTTTCGAAAAATCCGGCATTCTCCCCAATACGTTCAGGGAAATGACAATCAATTAAAAACGATCATAAAATCACAACATTATTAATAAAGTATTGACATGATCCCGCAAAAATCAAAATTGTATATCGATCCTATCGGGTAAATCATTTTTTTCGATTCCCCGGACGTAGTAGGTTAAGAAATTGTTTATGATGTATATCTTACATGTTGTCCCCTATTTTGCAAATGGAGAGCGGTTCGGGATTTTTCAGAAAAAGTGCTTGATATTTTATAAGCGCTTTTGTAATGTTTATCATAGCTTTAATTGTTCTGCTTTTTTGAAAATATAAAGGCCTTTTTATTATTTCTACCGTGTTATCACCAGTGTCCGTATACCGGATATCATTTTTTTATTGAGTAAAATTTTTTAATTCTTATAATGTGCTTTATGATGAACGGAGTCGGGAATGCTCAAGTTAAAATTAATTTTGCCCTGCGTTTTGCTTTTTGTTTTACTGCTCTCCTCCTTAACCGCTCCAAATCAGATATCCGTTCCCGTATCCAGCCAGAATAAACCCTGGACGCGCTGGTGGTGGCCCGGCAGCGCCGTTGATTCCGTGAATATCACAACCAACCTTGAAGCGATACAACAGGCGGGATTCGGCGGAGTGGAAATTACACCGATCTACGGCGTAAAAGGATATGAAGACAAATTTATCGAATTCCTGTCACCCGAATGGATGGATTTGCTTGCTTATACAATTTCCGAAGCGGATCGTCTTGATTTGCAAGTCGATATGACTGCCGGAACCGGCTGGCCGTTCGGGGGTCCCCGGGTAACTGTACAGGACGCTGCGAAACAGCTTGTCATAAAAATCACGGCCGCCGATTCCTTGCAGGGACTGTTAAAAAACCGTCAAGTGAATTCCGGCTTGATCGCCGCGATTACTTTTGATGAAAAGGGGAAAAAATTAAACATAACGGACAATCTGAAAAAAATCAAACCGTCCGGGAACGCAAAGATCGCTGTTTTTTATAAAAGACCGACCGGTCAGACAGTAAAACGGGCCGCTCCGGGTGGAGAAGGATTTGTTATGGATCATTTTTCGGAGAAGGCTTTACGTCATTATTTAGCCCGTTTTGATACCGCGTTTATGAATTTCAAGTCCAGGAAACCGCGCGCCTTTTTTAATGATTCTTTTGAGGTTTACGACGCGAACTGGACCGATAATCTGACGGCCGAATTTAAAAAAAGACGCGGTTACGATCTTTCAGCACATCTGGACGCGCTGGCCGGTTATGGCGATAAGGACCGCGTTGCGCGTGTAAAAAGTGATTACCGGCAAACGGTCTCCGATATTCTGCTGGATTTTTTTACCGTTCCCTGGACTAACTGGTGCCACGATATGGGGAGCATCTCACGCAACCAGGCGCACGGATCGCCGGCAAATCTGATTGATCTGTATGCCGCTGTGGATATACCTGAAACGGAAATATTCGGGCCCAGCGGTTTTGATATTCCGGGATTGCGCACCGACCCGGATTTCCCCGCACAGCACAGAACGCCCCCCGATCCGTTAATGATGAAATTTGTTTCTTCGGCTGCCAATCTGACCGGTAAAAATCTGGCTTCCTCAGAGTCGTTTACATGGCTTGGCGAACATTTCAACGTGTCATTGTCGCAGTGCAAGCCTGAAGTTGACCAGCTTTTTATCGGCGGTATTAATCATATTTTCTTTCACGGTACGACATTTTCACCCGCCGATGAGGAATGGCCGGGATGGATTTTTTACGCGTCAACGCATTTCGGACCTTCCAATACGATTTGGTATGATATAAAGGAATTAACCGGTTATATTACCAATTGTCAGAGTATACTCCAGAATTCACTCCCGGATAACGATATCCTGCTTTATTACCCGGTTTTTGATTACTGGTATGACCATGAAGGGCTGTTGAAATATTTTACAGTTCACAATCTGAATGAATGGTTGTATGGGACCGATTTCCATCGAATTGCCCGGTTGTTATGGGAGAAGGGTTTTACATTCGATTATATTTCCGACCGATTGCTGACAAATACGAATGTGAACGATAATGAATTAAAAATAAACAATTTAACCTATAAAACAATTGTTATACCAGATTGCCGGTTTATGCCGGAGACCACATTAAAAAAACTGAATGATCTGGCAAAAAACGGCGCAAACATTATATTTCACCGTTCCCTGCCGCAGGATGTCCCGGGTTTGACAAACCTGCAAAACAGGAGAAAACTGTTTAAACAGCTATCCGGACAGCGCCCGGAAGAGCGGCCGGGCCACTTTTATATTACCGATTCGATTTGTGTGAAACTTGACGATATGCAGATCAGGGCCGAACATTTAAAACAGAAAAATCTGCAATTCATCAGAAAAAAATACGGGGATTATTATATTTATTTCATATCGAATTTAAGCTCCGATAAAATAGACGGATGGGTGCCATTTAACGTTAATGCACAATCCGTCTGGATTTCGAATCCGGTACAAAAGATTGTCGGAGCAGGCGTGTTGAAACCGGCAGCGGACGGCGGTTCCGAAGTGTATCTGCAAATACAACCCGGTGAATCCCTGTTCCTGCTTTTTAATTTAGAATTACTGCAAAAGTTATTTTATATGAACCCTGTAACCGAACCTGTGCCTTTGACGGGAGACTGGAAAATTAATTTCATACGGGGCGGGCCGGAATTGCCCGAAACCATTACCCTCAAAGATTTAAAATCCTGGACGGAACTGCAAGACCCGGCCGCGGCATGTTTCTCGGGAACGGCCCGTTATTCTATATCTTTCGATAAACCCGCTGTTTCGGCGGATGAATGGCATCTCGACCTTGGCAGGGTCGCGGAAAGCGCGCGGGTCAGGTTAAACGGAAAAGATATGGGAACAGTGTGGTGTTTCCCGTTTTATATCCCGCTCGGAAATAACCTGTTGGAAAAAAATAATTTACTGGAAATACAAGTGACCAGTCTTGCGGCAAATCGAATTATCGATATGGATAAAAAAGGGGCGGACTGGAAAAAATTTTACGATATTAATGTGGTTAATATCAATTATCAACCGTTTAACGCCGCGGATTGGGAACCCGTTGAGTCCGGTTTGATCGGCCCCATTCAACTTGCGCCGATGAAATATTTTGATCCCTGAAAAGAGCGTTGAAAGTAATCGAAAGTGAGACAAAAATTTATTTCTCTATTTTTAAAAATTATTTAACCGGGGAAATAGAACCCAATGTGTAACACTGATTTCATCAGCAGACAATTTATATCCCACACGGCTGCAGGGCCGGGCGTGTTGACCCGTGAGGCTGGCAATCAACAGATCACTTTTATATAAGGAAAAATGATAAAAGGGAACCAATTATGTGATGTGAATTACATTTTTACGTGTTATTTTGAAAATAGTACTTGCTTTTTTTATTTTTTTTTTTTATAATAATCTGTGTGTGTGTTGTGTATGGGAGGTTTTAGTTAAAGTTTTCTGCAGTCAAACGGAATCAAAAGTCTTTGATTTCTTCTTTCCGGGTTAAACTTCCCATCATAAACCAATATTATTACTTTATTATATTTCATTACTAAATAATGTGGACAAATGAAATATTATAATTAATGATTGTGTTTATAAAAAAAAAGGGAGGAATACCTATGAAAACAAGTAAAAAAAATCTGGCAATCTTTATTCTAATGATTGCCGCTCTATTGTTGGTTGTGTCCTGTGAATACAAAGCTCCGGTTGAATCCCCTGTCGTTAAAAATGAAACGATCTCATCACCGGCAACATTTGTATTTACAGAAGGGACTACAATTGATAAGGCCGAATTATGGCTTTATGTTCTCGTTGAAGGAACTGCTGGCATTAACGGTAAAACAGTTGGCGTTTACAAAGCGCTGAAAGATTGGACGCCGTGTGTTAGCTGGAATGGTTTCTATGCATTGAGTGCACCACGGTACAGTGGGCCGGAAGCCACTTTTAAACCAACATCAACCGGTTATGTTAAGGTTGATATCACAAGCCTGGTTCAAGAATGGATAGACGGCGGGACAAATTATGGTATATTTTTAAAACAAATTGAAACATGTACCGGTATTGGTCAAACTCGTGAGGTGTATGCCAGCAATGAGTATGGTTCAAATCCGCCATTATTAAAGATTACTGTCAATGGTAATACCTACCAGGAAACCCCAAATTTTGATACAACGATACTTGAAATTGAGCCGACTTATCCATATTGCGGACTTGAAGTATTGTACACAGGTTTCAGTAATGATTGTACCAAGGAAAAACAAAGCCTGCTGATCTGGGATTTTGATCTTGAAGAAGGCGGCGGCTGCACACTCACCCCCGGTTACTGGAAAACACATTCAATTAACGGCCCGGCGCCTTATGATAATACCTGGGCGCAAATTGGTGAAACCACCCCGTTTTTCTTAAGCGGTACTTCATGGTATGGAGCATTATGGACGGAACCGCAAGGTAATCCGTACTGGATACTGGCGCACGCTTATATCGCCGCACAGCTTAATTTCTTAAACGGCGCGGATCCTTCCGCTGCCCAGGCCGCGTTTGATGCTGCAACCACTTTGTTCGAAAATAATACTCCTGCTGATGCTGGTGCATTAAAAGGCGGAGAAAAAGCACCTTGGCTCGGTCCTGCAACCACTCTGGATAATTATAACAACGGCTTGATCGGCCCCGGCCATTGTGATTGATTGACATAACAAATATTGTATTTTTTGGGCGGGACAATTATTGTCCCGCCTTTTTTTATTCCCGGTTTTCTTTTTCCCGCAAATTCCCTGCTGTGATTTTAATCTTTTTTTTATTACATTAATTTTTTACCATTGTCCGTTAACCGGGCACTGGTGTATTATCTTTTTTTGAATAAAATATACTATAAACATACAAAGAATTTTCACATATTATGCTGCAAATACGCAATCTGAATTATTCAATCGGCGACCGTGTTCTGCTGAACGGTATAAGCTGGGTGATCCGTCCGTCGAAACGCGCCGCGCTCATCGGCCCGAACGGCGCCGGGAAAACGACATTATTGCGGATTCTCAACGGCGAACTGCGGCCGGAATCCGGCGAGATCATCAAGCCGAGGGAATACGTTATCGGGTACCTGCCGCAGGAAGAAATTGCCGTCGGGCAGGGAACCATACTGGAAGTCGCCCTGCAGGGACGCAACGAGATAATCGAACTGGAAAAAAAGATACACAATATTCGGCAAAAGCTTGAAATAAACGCAGCCAACCATGATGAACTGTTAAAACAGCTCGGCGAACTGGAACACCGTTATGAATCACTGGACGGGTACCGGCTGGAGAGTTCGGTCAAAGCGATCCTGTCCGGACTCGGGTTTGCTGATTCAGATTTTGAGCGTCCGTTGTCCGATTTCAGCGGCGGCTGGCGCATGCGCGTTTACCTGACCCGTCTGCTCATCAAAAATCCCGATTTACTGCTGCTTGACGAGCCCACCAACCACCTCGATCTGCCGTCGCTGGAATGGCTGGAACAGTACCTGATTGGTTTTCCAGGCAGTATCGTGATCGTATCACATGACCGGTACTTTATCGACCGCCTCGCGGAAGAAATATTTGAACTGGACCGCGGCCGGCTGGAACACTATCCCGGCAAATATTCATTTTACGAACAAAAGAAGCAGGAAAAACTGGAATTTCTGCAAAAAAAACTTGAAGAGACCAAAACCGAGCGTGAACACCAGGAACGTTTTATCAACCGGTTCCGGTATAAGGCTTCCAAAGCAACCCAGGTACAGAGCCGTATCAAACAACTGGAAAAACTCGAACAAGTGGAATTGCCGCCGCCGCCGAAGAAATTATATTTCAATATCTCAGTCGAACAGCAAAGTTACAAGGATGTGCTGGCCGTCAGCGATATATCTTTCCGGTACACGGATGAATGGGTATTGCGGGATATCAGCCTTAATTTGTACCGGGGCGACAAGGTGGCCATGGTTGGCGTAAACGGGGCCGGAAAAACAACGTTAACGCGTTTGATCGTCGGCCAGCTCAGTCCGCAACAGGGCGCAATTCAAATCGGGAAACGAACGGTCATCGGCTATTATGCCCAGCACCAGGTCGATACCCTGGACCTGGATGCGACCGTATATGATGAAGTATCTTCCACGGTGGCGAACGGGCTTGTGCCGAAAGTCAGGGACGTGCTGGGTATATTCCAGCTCAGCGGCGACGACGTTTTTAAAAAGATCCGGGTTTTGTCCGGCGGCGAAAAAGCACGGGTTTCACTGGCAAAGATACTGCTTTCGCCGGTCAATTTTTTGATTATGGACGAGCCGACCAATCATCTTGATATTGCTTCAAAGGAAGCGCTGGAAAAAGCGCTGGCCGGTTATGATGGTACCCTTATTTTAATCTCTCACGACCGGTATTTTTTGGACAAACTGGTTACACGGGTTATTGAATTGAAAGACAAACACATCCGCGAGTACGGGGGGAACTATACGGATTACCTAACAAGACGTGAACAGTTACCGGAAACCGGACATCATGACAGCAGGGAAAAAACGGCGGCTAGAAAATCAAGGGAGGAGAAAAGACTCCAGGCCGAGGCGCGTCAGGCAGTCAGTAAATTGAGAAACCGCCTGCAGGAGGAGATAGATATTCTTGAAAACAGGATTGAAGAACTGGAAAAAAGAATTCCCGAACTGGAATCGATAATGGCTGACCCGGAAACATATAAAAACGGAGAAATAGCCGCTGAAACACAAAAAGAATACGCCCGAAGTAAAAATGAATTAGCCCGGAGTATGGAAAGGTGGGAAACCGCGCATACGGAATTGGGCGAATTATTGGCGGGCCTGAAATCGGAACAATAAAATAATTAAATTAAATCTACTGAAATGAATTTAATTCTTTGGCCGGATAAGAATTTTTGTTAAATTTGAAAATAATATCACCGGTGTCCGGGTTTAAGCGGACAGATGTGAAATTTTATTATTTTTTTATTGAAAAAAAATTATTACTTTATGGAACATAAGAAATCATAATACGTTTTATTATATTATAGTTTGGGATTATTGAGGTAAAGTATGAAAACTAAATACTCCCTGATGTCTTTTTTTGTTATTGCTGTACTGATGAGTATTAACTGCAGTGATGATAAAAAGAAAAACAATAATCCTGTTACACCGCCCGTCGAAGAGGAAACGCTAAATATTATTACGGACAAGACCAGTATTTCTTTACTCGGTGTACCGGATCCGATACCGCTGTTAATTTTTAAGGATGGAGAAGGCGATTTAAGCTGGACACTGGATAGTAAACCCGATTGGGTGGAAGTATCCAAAACAACCGGGCAAGTGAGATTTTTCCCGGATACGTTGAAAATTAACTCCAAGATTGACGGTCTTGAATATGGGGATTACAGCGGTTCAATAAAAATTAATTCAAACGGCGGCACTGCGGAAATTAGTGTTACCCTGGCACATCACCCACCTGAAATCGGAATTATTCAGACATTATTTAATTTTGACCGCTATTTTTATGAAGAAAAACTGGTTATAACCAACACGGGCGGGAATGAACTGTTGTGGCAAATTGAATCGCAACCCGAATGGATTACCGTATCAAACTCCAGCGGACGTATAACCTACAATCCCAATGAAATTTTTGTCAGGGTTGATTTTGGTAAAATTGATTATGGCGAATATACCGAGGACCTCAAAATCACCTCCAATGGGGGCAACCACGAAATAGTCATTTATCTGTCATACCAGCGGATGCTTGAGGTTTTTCCCGGTGTGGGCGCCGCGAGGATCAGTCTTGGCGACAGTTACGATTATATAAAAAAGTTCTATGGAACCTATGAGGGTAATTCTTATGTTGAATTACCCGATAAACGTTTAAAACATACCATTTATTACTATTCAGTTGGTCTTGAATTTGATTTTATAACCAACAGTCCTGTACTATACGGAACGGGAGATAATATCTATATTCGCTTGCTGCCCCCGTATGATGGTTTGACCGAACAGAGTATCGGCATCGGCAGTACTGTGGATGAAGTAATAACCACTTACGGACAGCCGGATAATGAAGATACCGATCAACATTTATTATTGTATAATACGGGTATTGCATTCAAATATAACAATACCAAAACAGAAGTAACCGGTATGCATATTTTCCCGCCCCCTGAAGGAGAATAGGAAAATTTATTCAGATATTAAAAAGGCGCATAAAAAATTTTTATGCGCCTTTTTTAATGATATAAATTTGATAATAACGCACCGGTGTCCGTTAACCGGACACCAGCGATGATAAGATTTATTTCTGTAATGCCAGTTCAAGGGCTGAAGTGGTTGTATAATATTTGGCAAGCATGTTGGGGACCTCCCAATCCGGCAATTTCCCGTCAATGAGATATTGCAGAAATTTTTCGGTGACCTGACCGAAATGCGCTTCATGCCCGATCCGGTATTTATCCGGTATGATAATATGCCAGACATTTTTGTTCTTCTCTAATTCCACGCCGGGGAATTTATCCTGAAGTGCCGGGAAAGTATTCTTTAGTGATGAATCCAGCCCGTTTGAGTTACCGCCTTTGGGGGTCTCAATATAAAGTTCGGGTTTAAAGTTTTGTTCTTTTCCCTGACGAATGATAATGTTCGCTTTGGTTCCGCGCATAATGGAAAAATGAGTGTCTCCCGTACCTTCAGGGGCTTCAAAGTTCCAGATTACCGAGACTTTGGCATGTACTCCTTTGATCTTGTAAATCATATCGCCGTTAGCGTAAACAGGCAGTTCCCCTTTTTCGTTCAGTTTGTTTTTAAGAAAGTCCGGGAATTCGGACATCTGGGTTACCTTTTCAAATTGCGCCTTGCTCATAATTGTCGGCCAGCGATTTGCCTGCAGCATTTCAATTTCGCTGTCATAATGAATGATCTGTTCGGGGAAACATTCCCATTGAATGAGATCCACCAGGTGGGTTGTTACATCGACAATACCTTCTCCCTGTTGGGATGTGTCCATATACCAGGCCGGTCTTTTTATCGGATTACCCGAAACGTATTTAAAAAAGTGATGTACGCTTTCTTTGGTCACAGTCGGATTCTCCGGTGAACCTTTTTCCAACTCCCCGAAAACTTCCGGGATCATCGACAGTTCGCGCTGTAAAACAGTGGTGATTTCGTGACGTTCTGTCATTATATCATATAAAAGAACATCTTTTTCAGCCGCTGAGACAAATGCTTCTTTCAAAAGCTCGAAACCGGTTTTATTGATACACATAGGCTTGTCTGCCAGAACATTGATCCCGGCATCGACTGCGGCTTTAATATATTCGGTTTTCTTTTTATTGTTGCCGGCGGTGACCATCACATTACCGGGCTTTTCGGCGATCATCTTTTCCAAAAAGTCCGGGCCCCGGTAATCAATTATATTCCATGATGTCGGATTCTCCGCGCGGGTATTGTACCCGTTAATTCTGTTGATATGGTCTTCAACATCGGGACCTACCGGTGCGTATATATATACGACCGGTGATACCTGGTCGTACATGACTTTTTGGATTAATGCGGCATGAAAATGCCCCGGATCGAGGGTCATTAATTTTACCTCACCCTTTGCGCCTGTAAATGTCATATGTGTACCCTTTTCGTTTGTGCATGAAATAAATAATAACGAAACAGTAATAAACAAAACAGTCAACATTAAAGTTCTTTGCATATTTTACTCCTTCCGAACGATTAAAGGAATCCGGTTGATATGAACTAAGACAGGAATTTGTTGATTTACAATGCAAAACGAGAAAAGCAATTATTTTACGGTCAACAATTCTTCAATTGCTTTTAATATTTTTTTTCGCTCAAATGGTTTTGTAAAACTGCGTTCAGCACCCAGTTTTTTTGACATAGTCAAATAATCATTGGGGCCGATCCTCCCGCCGCCGGAGATTGATATGATTTTAACATTTGGAAATTTGTTTCGCAGTTCGATGATTGTTTCAATACCTTCTTTATCTGGCATGATAATATCTGTGATGACCACATCGGCTGGATGTTGATTATATAATTTGATGCCCTCATTACCGTTATTCGCGGTTATGACTTCATAACCCTCCAGTTCGAGCATTTTTTTCAATATATCACGTATCTCTTCTTCGTCATCAATCACAAGAATACGTGCCGCCATATCTGTACTCCTTTTCCCGGATCAATATTTGAGAATATAATATTTTAATCTATGAATTATATATATTAGTTAAATGTTAAACGAATGTCAAGATAAAAACACAATCGAGCATTTTATTTATTCCCCTATGGAACAATTGAAGCGAAATTTTTCATTTCGGAATAAATCATTGCCGGGTAATATGCAATAATCCATTGTTTTATTATTGAAAATAATTTTTTAACTTGTATTTATATTCATTTTATGATTAAAACGTGTTATTATTATTTGTAATTTATGGCGATGAAAAAATAAATCATTTTTTTCCTTGCTGAAGATTTTATTTAACTGTTTGATCCGGCAGACGTTTGACCGTAATGTGGTAAAATGTTTTTTATCCTGTGGAGAATTTATTGAATAAAGATATTAATATTTTATTAATTGATGACAATGATACTTTTCGTGAAGCACTTTATTTATTGCTCAGTAATGCCGGGTATCATGCCGATAGCGCGGCCAATGCGGATGCAGGACTAAAGCTGGCGGGAAAAGGCAATTATCATATTGTTTTTGTGGATTATAAATTACCGGATATGAACGGCATTGAATTGATCGGTAAATTAAAACATGAAAATCCCGCCCCTGATTTTGTCCTGATGACGGGATATGCTTCCCTGGAAATAGCTGTTGAAGCGGGGCGCATCGGTGCGTATGATTTTATTGAGAAACCTTTTCAGCCCGATAAAATATTACATCTGATTAAGGAAATTCTATCAAACAACAAATCTTTACAAGAAACCGGCCGAACGGCCCTGAATTTTGATTTTGACGGCAACACGGTCAGCATTATCGGTAAAAGTCCCGGGATGCAAAAAGTATTTGATCTTGTCGAGCAAATCGCCCCAACCGAAAGCACTGTCCTCATACTTGGGGAAAGCGGGACAGGAAAAGAGCTCATAGCCAGGGCCATACACGCCAAAAGCAAAAGAGCGCAAAAACCGTTTCTGGCAATCGACTGCGGTTCGCTTGTGGAATCTTTATTTGAAAGTGAACTGTTCGGTCATGTAAAGGGCTCTTTCACCGGCGCACATGCGACAAAACACGGCGCCCTTGAGTTAGCAAACAAGGGGACCTTCTTTTTTGATGAAATCGGCAATATTTCTTTAAATATGCAGGTTAAAATATTACGCGCAATTCAGGAAAAGGAAATCCGGCGAGTGGGCGAGACATCCCCGATTAAAGTTGATGTAAGGGTTGTTGCGGCCACCAACAGCGATTTAAAACAGGCGGTTGCCAATGGACATTTTCGGGAGGATTTGTACTACAGAATCAGTGTTATTCCGATTAAATTACCACCCCTGCGGGAACGGAGGGAAGATATACCCGATCTTGTAGATCACTTTATCAGAAAACATAATTACAAGAAGGGCCGTGAGATCCATTCCGTCTCAGACAAGGCGCTGAAAGCTTTGACGGAATATTACTGGCCCGGAAATATACGAGAACTTGAAAATGTTATTGAACGGGCAATTATTGTCGAAGGGTCCTCCACAATCGGGTTGAACAGTTTACCGGCCTTTATAAAAACTCTTGGTGCTGAAGGCGGCAGAGAAATTTACTCTCTGGCCGATATGGAAAAAAGTCACATAAATAAGATACTCAAGATCACAAACAGGAACATCAGCAAAGCGGCGAAATTACTGGAAATTGACCGGAAGACTTTGTATAAAAAAATCAGCCGTTACGGTTTATAAACAAAAAAAAGAGTGTGGAGTTTCTCCACACTATAATCTCTCATAATCGATATAACAGGTCTTTCCTCAAAACATCTTATTGTTATCACTCAATATTTTCAATAGGTTAGCTGCCGAAAATTTTATGTTATGAAATTTTTTTCTGGCATTAAATTTGATTCCTTCACGCAGAATAGTTTAATCATTTATGCCGGAATCAAATGAATTGTCTGATTATAGCACAACCTGAAAATCCTGTTACACATGTTTTGGAGCTATTTTTAAAAAGAAATCAGGTTGCCTGTGAGACGGTTCACGATCTTATAAGTGGTATTCAAAATGCTCAGCTTTTCAATTACGATCTGATCATTTTAAATACCAGGTTGAATGACAGTCAAATTGATCGTGAAATAAGGTTGCTGAAAGGATTCAATCCGCTTGCCCGGATCATTGTACACACAGATTCCAATTCACGTGCGCTTGAAACGGCAGTGCGGAAGGAACAGGTTTTTTATTATCATGTGAATACGCTGGGTATAAATGTTTTAAGAAAGGCAGTTAAATCTGCATTAGGATTAAATTAATAATAAATAATACGGTATAACCGGTAAATCTCTTGATATTACAGGAGACAACATGAGCGAAAAAGTAAAAATATTACTGGCCGATGATGATCCCGATTTTATCGAGATCAATAAAACCATTTTGGAAACAAAAGGGTACGAGGTCGATGAAGCCTATACATCTTCCGAGGCGCTGAACAAGATCAGAGCGACGCGTTACGATTTGCTGATCCTTGATTTAATGATGGAAGAAAAAGACGCCGGATTCACCGTTGCCTACGCCGTAAGAGAAGATGAAAATTTAAAGGATTTGCCGATACTCATGCTGACATCCGCGCAGGAAAAAACAGGGTTTACTTTTAAATTTTCGAAAGACAAAGAGTGGATGAAAGTTGATGATTTTGCGGCAAAACCACTGAAACCGGCCGAACTTGTTGAACGGGTGGAAAAGTTATTAAAATAAGGCATATCCGTTATGCAGGAACAGGAAGTCAAAATATTGATCGTCGATGATGATGAGATAAGCCGGGTAGGATGCGAACGTATTCTTGAAATGTCCGATTATCATGTGGATCTGGCTGAAAACGGTGTGGAAGGTCTGGAAAAAATCAAATCCGAAGGTTATGACCTGGTTGTCACCGATCTGATGATGCCCAAAATGGGCGGGATGGAGTTTTTACAGGAAATTCGCAAAATTGACGAAAAAATCATTCCTATCGTCATTACAGGTTATGCCACGATCGAAAATGCCGTTGATGCCGTAAAAATGGGGGCCTACGATTATCTGGCAAAACCGTTTACTCCCGATGAGTTCCGTGCAAAAATAGAACGCGCTCTTGAAAAACGCCTGTTATTGCTGGAAACAGAAAAGCTGAGAGAGGAACGTGATAAAAATATACTGGAACACAGTATAGAAAAAACACGGACTTTTACAATTATCAACTGTATGAGTGAGGGAGTGATCGCCACTAACAAAAGCGGACACATTTTGCTTATCAATCCCGCCGCGGTAAAAATGTTCCGGATAAAGCATGTTAATGTAATCGGTAAAAAAGTGACGGGCTTGACAAGTAATCCGGACCTGGAAAACAAAATATCGGACGCCCTGACCCGGGTGACCTCCAAGGAAGTTCTGGAAAGATTTGAGATGACCACCCCTGAAGGCCGGGTATTACAGTCCAATATTACACCGGTCATTAATGAAAAAAAAGAATGTATCGGGACCGTTGCCGTACTCATCGATATAACGGAAGATAAAAAAATTGAAAAAGTGAAAACCGATTTTTTAAATCTTGTTTCCCATGAATTAAAAGCGCCGCTGGGAGCTATTGAGGGATATTTAAATCTTATCCTTGACGGTATAACGGCGGACCAGCCGGAGAAGGAAAAGAATTACATTCAGAAATCAAAAGACCGGGCTCATGAATTGCTCGAACTGGTAAATGATTTGCTTGATTTGACACGGGCCGAGAAAAAAATCTCGTCCAAATTAATTTCACCGGTTGATCTTTCAGGCGTCATTAAAGAGACTTTTGATTTTTATAAAAATGAAGCAAAAGCCAAATCCATTCAATTTAATATCGAATGTCCTGAAAAACTGCCGATGATCAGAGGCAACGCGGAAGAATTATCAAGATTGTTTGCCAATCTTGTCAGTAATGCGATCAAATATACACCTGAAAAAGGTCAGGTCAGTTTAAAAGCCGAAAAAAATAACAACCAGGTTTATGTTTATGTGAAAGATACGGGCATCGGAATGTCCCGGGAAGACGCGGCAAAAGTTTTTGACGAGTTTTACAGGGCAAAAAATGCTGTGTCCCAAAAAATATCCGGTACGGGCCTGGGGCTCGCCATAGCCAAAAAGATCGCCGAGGAGCATAACGGCTATATTGAGCTTGAAAGTGAACCGGATAAAGGATCAGTATTTACGGTTGTATTGCCCGTCGTAGATAAAAGTCCTGCGGAGAATAATGAATTACTAAAACGAGGTATAGATGGACACAAAACAAATATATGAAAAATATCCTGCAAATGATCCTTCCATATTGATTCCCATATTACAGGAAATCCAGGAAACCGAGGGTTACCTGTCGGAAGAGGAAATGCAAAAAGTGGCCGGTTTTACCCGATTACCGGTGAGCCGGGTATATGGAGTGGCAACATTTTATAATCAGTTTCGTCTGCAACCCCTGGGAGAATATGTGATCCGGGTTTGCCGCGGAACAGCATGTCATGTGAAAGGCTCTCTGGACGTATTGACAACTCTTGAGAATGAACTGGGTATCAAAGCCGGTGAAACGACAAAGGACCTTAAATTCTCGCTGGAAACGGTTGCCTGTATAGGTGCGTGCAGTATTGCTCCAGTCATATCGATAAATGATGAATATCACGGACATTTAACAGTTAAAAAGATACAAAAATTACTGGCATCTTTCAGGAAAAAAACCAAAGAGGATTAGAATAGCGGATATGGATACTTTTAAAGACTTGTTTGCAGAATTATGGAACGATTCCGGGAATCCTGTCAAATTGTTGATAGACAGTTTGAACGGTGTCGGTGAAAATAAAGGTCACAATGAATCCGGGATCAATGCGGTCCAAAAAATAAAGAATAATATATTGCTGGAAACTAACCGGGAACCGGTTTTATTAATAGGAATGGGTACCTGCGGCCTTGCCAACGGCGCCCAAAAAGTTTACGATGCTTTTGTTGAACAATTAAAGCAAAAAAATATTAAAGCCCGGATCGTATCGACGGGCTGTGTCGGATATTGCGCGAAAGAGGTTATTGTCGATATAAAATTACCGGGACATCCCAGGATCAGTTACGCTGAAGTCAAACCGGAAGATGTTCCCGAAATTATTGAGAAAACGTTAATTCAAAAACAGATCATACAGGATAAAACGCTTGGAATATATAAAACCAATGCCGGTAACAATGGATGGGATCATGTCGAACCGATAGAGCAGAACCCGTTCTTTCGTAAACAGAAAAAAGTTGTATTGGAAAATTGCGGTGTAATCGATCCGGAGAGTATCGACCAGTATCTGGCAAAAGGCGGTTATTACGGGTTAATGAAAGCCCTGACTCGTATGAAACCGGAAGAAGTGATCGGAGAGGTAATGGACGCCGGATTGCGCGGACGCGGCGGCGGTGGCTTTTTGACGGCTAAAAAATGGGAATTGGCCGCCAATACGAAAAGCGAAAAAAAATACCTTATCTGCAACGCGGATGAAGGCGACCCCGGCGCGTTTATGGACCGCGCGGTTTTGGAAGGAGATCCGCACAGGATTGTTGAGGGGATGATCATTGCCGCTTATGCAATGGGCGCCGACGAGGGATATATTTATTGCCGCGCCGAATATCCTTTGGCCATTAAACGCCTGGAAAAAACCATTAAAGATGCGACGGATTATGGCTTGTTGGGAGACAATATACTCGGCACCGGATTTAACTTTAAATTGAAAATAAAAAAAGGCGCCGGAGCTTTTGTCTGCGGCGAGGAAACCGCACTGATACATTCGATTGAGGGAAAACGCGGTATGCCAAGGCCGAGGCCCCCGTTTCCATCTGAATCGGGCTTGTTTGGCAAGCCGTCCGTGATTAATAATGTCGAAACCTTTGCCAATGTGCCGGTGATTTTACGAAATGGCGCATCATGGTACGCACATATAGGCACCGAAAATTCAAAGGGCACCAAAATTTTTGCCCTGTCCGGTAAGGTACGGAATGTCGGGCTTGTGGAAGTACCGATGGGTGTAACCCTGCGTGAAATTATTTTTGATATTGGCGGCGGTATACCCGACAATAAAAAGTTCAAAGCCGTGCAGATCGGCGGACCATCAGGCGGCGCTTTGCCGGAATCCGTTATCGATACCAAAATTGATTATGAATCATTAAAGAAGGTCGGCGCGATGATGGGTTCGGGCGGTCTGGTGGTCATGGATGAGTCGACCTGTATGGTCGATCTGGCAAAATATTTTATGGATTTTATTCAATCCGAATCCTGCGGAAAATGTATTCCCTGCCGGGAAGGGACAAAACGTCTTCTTGAAATTCTGAAAAGACTGACGACCAGTCATCGTTCCGAAGTATCTCAGGACGAGTCTCTATTGAGATTCCAGGGTATGGTATATATGGAACGTCTTGCGGATGTGATTAAAAACACGTCCCTGTGCGGACTGGGGCAAACGGCAGCGAATCCCGTACTCAGTACTTTGCATTATTTCAGGGAAGAGTATGAGGCGCATCTCTATGACCGGAAATGTCCCGCCGGTGTGTGCCGCGAATTACTGACGTATCATATCGATACCGATAAATGTACCGGCTGTACTTTGTGCGCCAAAAAATGTCCGCAGAATGCGATTTTGGGCGAGATCAAAAAAGCGCATTATATTATAGATGAAAAATGTATCCGTTGTGATCAATGCCGGACGAACTGCAAATTTGATGCGATTTATGTGGAATAAAAACAGAGGATAACATGCGAATTACGATAAATGATAAAGAATGCTGGGCCAATCCGGGTGAGACGATATTAACGTTAGCTGAGAGGGAAGGAATAAAAATACCGACACTGTGTTATCTCAAGGGCTTAAGCCCGACGGGATCATGCAGAATATGTGTGGTTGAAGTGGAAGGGCAAAGGAACCTTGTACCGTCCTGCGCGTTTCCGGTATATGAGGGGATGAAAATTAAAACCAATTCGCCCAAAGTACGGCGCGCCCGAAAAACGATTATAGAACTGCTGATAGCCAACCATCCGCAGGATTGTTTGTTTTGTGTTCGTAACGGTAATTGTGAATTACAATCTCTTGCGGCCGAATATGGCGTGCAAAGTTTGCGCTATCAGGGTGAACGGCGGGTCCGTAAACAGGATGTCGCCAGCCCGTCCATATTACGTGATCCTGAAAAATGTATATTGTGCGGCCGGTGTGTGCGCATTTGTCATGAAGTTCAAAACGTCGGCGCTATAGATATTGTCGAACGCGGCTTTAAAAGTTATATTACCCCGGCCTTTAACAACAGCCTGAATACCATACCCTGTGTTTTTTGCGGACAATGTGTGGTAAACTGCCCGGTGGGCGCGTTGTCGGAAAAGAGCCATGAAAAAATAGTGTGGAACGCGATAAATGATCCGAAAAAACATGTGGTTGTGCAGGTCGCTCCGGCGGTGCGCGTCGCCCTGGGCGAAGAATTCGGGATGGAACCCGGTACGGTCGTCACCGGAAAAATCGTGTCCGCTTTAAGACGGATAGGATTCGATACGGTATTCGATACCAATTTCAGCGCGGATTTAACGATTATGGAAGAAGCCACGGAACTGCTTGGCCGGCTCAATAACGGCGGTGTCTTGCCGATGCTCACGTCCTGCAGTCCCGGGTGGATCAAATATATAGAGCATTTTTACCCGGATTGTCTGAAGAATTTGTCCACCTGCAAATCGCCGCATGAAATGCAGGGCGCGTTGATCAAGTCCTATTATGCGGAAAAGAAAAAGATAAATCCTGCGGATATATTTGTCGTCTCGATTATGCCGTGTACGGCCAAAAAATATGAGGCACAGCGACCGGAACTGGGAGAGGATTATCAGGATGTCGACGCGGTATTGACAACCCGCGAACTGGCGCGGATGATCAAAAATGCCGGAATTGATTTTAATAAATTAAACGACGATTATTTTGACGATCCGCTCGGCGAGTCGACGGGTGCTGCTGTAATATTCGGCAGCGCCGGCGGTGTAATGGAAGCCGCGCTGCGTACGGCCCATTATACGTTAACCGGCAGGGAAATGGATAATATTGATTTTCGACCGGTTCGTGGTTTGGAAGGCGTCAAAGAAGCGGAGATTAATATCAACGGAACATGTCTTAGAATCGCTGCCGTGAACGGTTTGAAAAATATCGACCATTTCCTCGACCAGATCAAAGACGGCAATTCATCCTATCATTTTATTGAAGTAATGGCTTGCCCCGGTGGTTGTATTAACGGCGGCGGTCAGCCTTTACCATCCGACCCGGAAAAAACGGAAAAAAGAATGCAGGCGATTTATAAAATCGACCGGGAACTGCCGAAACGCGGATCACACCAGAATGAATCGGTACAGCGGTTGTATAAAGAGTTCCTCGGCGAGCCGAATAGTCATAAAGCTCATGAATTGTTGCATACGCATTATTTGAGAAGAGATATTGAATAATATGGCAGTAGTCTGGACAATTGAGGAAAAGTGTAAACGCTGTTATTCGTGCATACGCGAGTGCCCGGCCAAAGCGATAAAAGTTGAAAACGGCCAGGCAAAAGTAATAGAAGAACGTTGTATCGCATGCGGGCATTGTGTAACGGTCTGTTCGCAAAAGGCCAAAGCCGTATTAAGCGGTGTAGATCATACATTACAATTAATACGGGACAATAAAACCATTGCCATGCTTGCGCCGTCTTTTCCGGCCGCATTCCCTGATTTACAGCCGGGCAAATTGGTCGGAGCATTACGAAAAAGCGGTTTTGCACATGTTGTTGAAGTTGCGTTTGGTGCGGATTTGATCAACCGCGCTTATTTGAAAATGGTGAACAATAGAAATCATTCGCCCCACAGACCGTTTATTACCAGTTCATGTCCGGCAATCTGTTCGCTTATTGAAAAATATTTTCCCGATCTCATAGATGATTTGGCGCCCATTGTATCGCCAATGGTTGCGATGGGACGTGTTGTTAGAAAAATATACGGTGATCATGTTAAAGTTGTTTTTATCGGTCCGTGTACCGCCAAAAAAACGGAAATAACCGATCCGGCAGTAAAGGACTCGACCGACGAAGTGTTAACATTCGGCGAGTTGTTGGAATTATGGGACAAATCAGGTGTCGATCCGAATACGACGGAGGATGCAAAATTCGATCCGCCATATGCCTATTTAGGGAGCCTGTATCCGATTTCAGGCGGATTTTTGCGCAGTTCGGGATTGCCTCTGGATATTATGAATAAAGATATTATATCGACTGAGGGAAAGGAACAAATTTTAAAACTGTTTGAATGCCTGAAAAACAGGGAAATTAACGCCAGCATAGTGGATGTTCTGTTTTGTGAAGGTTGTATAAACGGACCATTTATTAATAAATCGGTCAACTTTTTTACCCGGAAACAAAAAATAGTCCAATATACCGCCGAACGGAGAAAATCCACCAATTATCTGGAATGGAAGAATTCACTCGAAAAATGTCGTGATGTAAACGTATACCGTACATTTGGAGCCAAACCCGAGATAACATCGGTGCCGCAGGAAGAAGATATACGGCTTATACTTGCGAAAATAGAGAAATATGACACTTCGGATGAGTTGAATTGTAAAGCCTGCGGGTATGACTCCTGCAGAGAATACGCCGCGGCGGTTTTTAACGGTCTGGCGGAAGATGATATGTGTTTGCCATATTTGATCGACAAACAACAGCGAATGCAGCAGGAACTGAAGAATTCGCTGGAAAAACTGGCCGAAACACAGGAACAACTGATTCAGCATGAAAAGCTGGCCTCGATCGGGCAGCTTGCTGCCGGTGTGGCTCATGAGGTGAACAATCCGCTTGGCTCGATTATGCTATACGCGCACCTTGTGAAACAAAAAATGGATGAACATGATCCACAAGCCAAAGATATGAAGTTCATTATGGAAGAGGCGAAACGCTGCCAGAAAATCGTTTCGGGTTTGTTGAATTTTTCACATCAGGGTAAAATCAGGCTGAAAAAGCATAAAATAGACGCGATCATCGGCAAAATGGTCAGCGCCGTTAAAAAACAGTCGTTATTCTCAAACGTTGAGATTTTTGTGGATATTGAAGATTCGATTCCGGAAATTACACTGGACGGAGATCAAATATACCAGGTTTTTTTAAATATTGCCATAAACGCCGCTGAAGCCATGCAGGACGGAGGGACCCTTACAATAAAGGCGACGCCTGATTTCGAGACCAACAGAGTAATTGTTGAATTTATAGATAATGGTGTGGGTATCCCGAGGGAAAATCTGGGAAGTTTATTTACACCGTTTTTTACGACCAAACAAATCGGGAAGGGAACGGGACTCGGACTACCCATAGCCTATGGTATTTTGAAAATGCACAAGGGAAATATTCAGGTAAAAAGTGATGTCGGCCTCGGGACCGTTTTTAGCGTCTCTTTACCTATGGTGACAGAGTCCGTTTATTCTGAATATGGCCGGTAATCGTAACATGAAGAGGTTGTATGAAAGATAAAATATTAATTATTGATGATGATGTCGATCTTGTGGAAACAAACCGGGCGTTTTTAAGCTTAAAGGGTTACCAGGTTTGCTGCGCATATAACGGCAGGGAAGGCCTTGAGGTAATGCGTCGGGAAAAACCGGACCTTGTCATCCTGGATGTGATGATGACGGATGTCGGTGAAGGTTTTGAAGTAGCGCGTGAAATTCGCAAAGATTCCGATATTAAAGATACGCCGGTTTTGATGCTGACAAGCGTGAATCAGGAGCATGGATTTAATTTAACCGTAGGACCCGATGATACATGGAATCCGGTGGATTGTTTTCTGGAAAAGCCGGTTACACACAGTCAATTGTATGATAAAGTTGTTGAAATGTTGAATAAAGTTAAGCAGTAAAAAAGGAAGCGGAGAAATGGATAAAAAAATCGCGATGGTGGATGACGATACGGATTTATTGAATATATACAAGCCTGTTCTGGAAAAGGCCGGTTATATAATTAAAACGGCTTTTGACAGCAGCGAAGGGCTCAAACTATATAAGGAATTTAAACCGGATGTGATATTTGTCGACCTGTCAATGGAGCATTTTGATTCGGGCTTTGTACTATGTCACCGTATAAAAAGTTTGCCTGAAGCAAAAAAATCCAAAGTCATCATCATGACTTCTGCGGGTCATGAAACGGGCATAAGGTTCTCGACCGATACGGAAGAAGAAAAAAACTGGATCAAGGCAGACGACTATCTTGAAAAACCGATTTCACCAAGAGATTTGGTGCAATATTTGAATGAAAAGATATTTAAAGAAAAGTGAAAATTGAAAACGGCAAAATTCTTGTAGTTGACGATGAAAAGGGAATGCGCGAGGGTATCCGGCGCATACTCGAAATTCAGGGACACAAAGTCGATACGACGGACAGCGGCGCCCTTGGTATCCAGAAGGGCATTGCAACCGAATATGATATCTATTTTATAGACCTGAAAATGCCGGATATTGAAGGTACACAGGTTCTGCGGGAAATAAAACTGATGTATCCCGAAGCGATTTGTGTGATCGTAACCGCCTATGCTTCCATTGATACGGCTGTTGAAACAACACGTATGGGCGCCTATCAATATATCCCAAAGCCGTTTGAGCCGGACGAATTGCAAATTCTCGTGCACCGGGCGCTGGAGCGGAGATGGTACATCCTCGAAGCCAGACGATTACGTGAAGAACAGGCAAAACATTTGCTCGAAGTCGCGCATGAACAGTCCAGAATGAGGACGATCATAAACGCCCTTGATGACGGCATACTTATTATTAACCAGGAAGGACAGGCCGTTTTATTCAATCCGGGATTTTTAAAATTACTGGATATTAACCAGGAAATATCGATAGGAGAACCGGTGCTGGAAATTTTGCCGACAGCACTGCGGGACCAGATAAAGGAAATTTTTTCCGGCAAAGGTTCGGTCAATGCCATTAAACAGGAAATTACCATTCATCCGCCGGCAAAACTGGTGGTTATGGCCAATACAACACCCGTTATGGGTAAAAAGGGCGAGTTGCTCGGTGTTGTATCGGTTCTGCGGGATATTTCCGAACTGAAAAAGATAGATATTATCCGTTCCCAGTTTGTCGATATGGCCGCACATGAATTGAAATCACCTTTAACAGCGGTACAGGGTTATTTAGAACTGGTTGTGGATAAAACACTTGGCGATGAACCTGATTTATATGACAGTTATTTAAAAAGGTCGCTTGACCGTACCAAATCTCTTGTAAATTTGATAAATGATTTATTGAACATTACCCGGCTTGAAGCCGGTAAAGTCCGCCGGGAATTAAACAGACAGAATATAAAGGAATTGATTATCGACCGGCTGAATTTTTTCAAAAATGATATCAGCGAACGGGCGCTTAAAGTCAATGTGGATATTGACAGCAATCTTTGTGTGGACGCGGACAGGGATGATTTATTGCGGTTATTTACCCAAATCATCGCAAATGCCGTCAGGTATAACAAACCCAACGGCCAGGTAAATATTACGGGCCGTCAAAATACACATTATGTCAAAATCGATTTCCAGGATACCGGTTTGGGAATAAAAAAAGAGGAGCAGGACAGACTATTTGAGGATTTTTTCCGGGCAAAAAATGAATTTACCAGAAATATAACCGGCACAGGTCTTGGATTAACAATTGCCAAAAAAATTGTCGATGCATATGCGGGTAAAATTAAAGTCGAAAGTGAATATCAAAAAGGCAGCACTTTCTCCGTATATTTGCCGTTCGCGAAACAGAATAATTTTACAATAAAAAATAGCCCGTAAGGTTCAAGATAGGGAGTAGTTATGGAACTGCAGGAAATTGTCAAAAAACTGAATTTAAAAATATTGAGTGGTGAAGGTAATCTGAATAAAGAAGTGACCAAAGGATATTTATCTGATATATTAAGCGATGCCATGTCAAACGCACTCAAAGGATCAATTTGGGTTACCAATCAAACGCATGAAAATGTGATTGCGATTGTCTTTTTTAAATCTCTTGCGGGTGTCATTCTCCCTGATAATCTTGAACCGGAAAGTTCCGCGCTGGAAAAGGCCAGGGGAAAAAATATACCCGTTTTTAAATCCGATCAATCTGCATTCGATATTGCCGGTCAGCTTTTTGATCTCGGATTAAGGGGGAGATAAGTGAATGCTGGACTGGTACAGGGCGGATTTGCATATTCATACGGTATTATCACCATGCGCTGAATTGAGTATGGGTCCGATAGATATTATCGACACAGCGATTAAAAAGAAACTGGATATTATTGCGATAACGGATCACAATTCCGCTGAAAATGTCAGGGCTGTTATGGAGGCGGCAGAAAATAAGAAATTGACGGTCATTGCCGGTATGGAAGTATATACGCGTGAAGGCGCGCATATGCTCTGTCTTTTCCCGGAGCTGGACAGCGTGATGGACTTTCAGGATTTTATATATGAAAATCTCACGCCGGGAATATATGATGAGTCCATTTTGGGACCGCAATATGTTTGCGATAAAGATGAAAATATTATTAATGAGAATAAAAGGTTTCTTGGTTTACCCGTCAGGGCTTCGATTGAAAATGTCGCGAATCATGTGAATGACCTGAACGGTATCATTTATCCGGCGCATATCGATCGAAAATCGCACAGTATTCTCCGGGTACTTGGTTTTATACCCGAAAATATCCATGTACATGCTGTGGAAATTTCATTACCGCCGGACCAGGCAAAAGAGAGGTTGAGATTCTTAAATAATACCCAATATACAATAGTGACCGCTTCCGACGCGCATGATATCGGTATGATCGGAACCAAGATGACGTATTTCAACATCGCGGCGCCGAATTTCGCTGAAATCAAAAAAGCCATAGAAAAAAAAGACGGGCGCGGCGCGTTTTTACAATTACCGAATGAATAAAAAGTATAAAGATGCGTGAATTATCATTAAATATTCTGGATATCGTGACCAACTCTATCGAGGCGGAAGCTTCAAGGGTTATCATATATATTGAAGAACTGGACCGGGAGAACATTTTTCGAATACGTATACGCGACAACGGGCGGGGAATGAGCCGCGAAACACAGGAAAAGGTACTTGATCCTTTTATCACGTCCCGGACGACACGTTCCGTTGGGATGGGATTGTCATTACTCAACCAGTCGGCCCGGCAGTCCGGAGGCTTTGTCGAATTGAATTCGGAGGTGGGTAAGGGAACAACCGTTACCGCGGAATTCAGGAAAAATCATCTCAACCGGGCGCCGCTGGGAAATATTGTCGAAACTATTGTTAATCTGGTTATCAGTAATATGGATGTTCATTTTTGCTATCTTCACCGGACTGACAGCGGATATTTCAGTTTTGATTCTTTCTGGATATATGCCAGGATGGTTGAGCGGGCGTGTTCAATTTATGAGGTTGCTGAACCCGCCAGAGAGCAAATTAAAAAGCATCTTTTGGCCATTCGTTCAAGCGGATGAATTTTTATTGATCAATAAATAATAATATATAGATGTGTATGATTCATTCAAACCGATTAAGGAGGACCGATCTGTGAAAACATTAGCCGATCTTCGCGCCATTAAGGAGAAAGCAAAACAGGATATGGCATCGCGTGAAAAAACAGCGAAATACCGGATTATCGTTTCGATGGGAACATGCGGTATTGCCGCCGGTGCACGCGCTACCATGTCAGCAATTATTGATGAATTGAATAAACGCAACATTAAGGATGCCATAGTCACCCAGACCGGCTGTCTGGGCTATTGCGATCAGGAGCCGATGATACAAATTTCCCAGGCTTCCAAACAAACAATCACTTATGGCAAAGTTACACCTGAAATTGCACGTGAAATAATTAACGGGCACGTTGTGAATGATAAAGTGTTGACAAATTATGTTTTTAATTTGAGTTGACGTAGTGAATTTATTTCCACTTATTATGAAATTTACGGAGGTTCAGAATGCAAGATTTGGGCAAAGTGGACGAGATTGTCAAAAGCTATAAAGAGACAAAAACTCCGCTAATCTATATTTTAAAGGATGTACAGAAAGAATTTGGCTGCCTGTCCGATAAAATACTGACAAGGGTCGCAAAAACAACCAAAATACCTTTGAGTGAAATTTATGGTGTTGCTACATTTTACAGCTTGTTTACGACTGTTAAAAAAGGTAAATATATTATTCGTTGCTGTAATAACGCGCCCTGTCATGTTAAAGGATCAAAAGAAGTCCTGGACAGAATAAAAGAATATCTGGGTCTGGAAATGAATGAAACCACACCGGATAATTTATTCACACTTGAATTTACAAGCTGTCTTGGTTTATGCGCCGTAGCCCCGGTTATGATGATCAACGACGAGGTATACGGTAACCTGACACCTGAAAAGGCAGTGGCAATTTTAAAGGACTATAAAATGAAAGGGCAGGCAAATGCATAGAATACATATACTTATTGCGATGGATGCGCATACGATCGCTCAGGGTGCCCATTCAGTAAAAGATGAATTACAGCGTGAACTAAGTTTGGCCGCTCTGACCGATGAGGTCCGGGTTGTTGAAACTGGAAGTCTTGGTATTTATAATAAAGGCGTTGTGCTTGTTGTTTTTCCTGATGCGGTATATTACGCGGGTGTTAAGGTTGAGGATGTATCGGAGATCATTTCGGAACATTTGATCAAAGGGCGTATAGTCGAGCGCCTGCAATATGCGGATATCCCGGAGACCAAAGAGGAAGAAGGCAAAGCGCCGCGATTTGGAAAGCAGGTCAGAGTTGTATTGAAAAATGCCGGAATAATCGATCCGGATAATATCGAAGAATATATTGCGCATGACGGATATGAAGCAATGGGTAAAGCGCTGACGGAAATGAAACCCGAGGATGTGATAAACACAGTTAAAGAATCGGGCCTTCAGGGACGCGGCGGCGCGTTTTTTCCGACCGGCATGAAATGGGAATTTGCAGCCCGTGAAAAAAGCGAGGAAAAATATATAATATGTAACGCGGACGAAGGTGAACCCGGTACTTTCAAGGACAGATTGATCCTGGAAGGCGACCCGCATGCCGTTATAGAAGGTATGGCATTAACCGGATACGCAGTGGGCGCGAATAAGGGTTTTGTTTATATTCGCGGTGAATATAAAATGTCAATAAACAGAATGCAAAAAGCCATAGATCAGGCCAGGGAACACGGGCTACTGGGAAAGAATATTTTTAACAGTTCCTTTTCATTTGATTTGGAAATACGTGAAGGCGCCGGCGCTTATATATGCGGCGAGGAAACCGCGCTGATCGAGTCCATCGAGGGAAAACGGGGCGAACCACGCGATAAGCCGCCGTTCCCGCCTTCGGTTGGTTTGTGGGGTAAACCGACAATAGTGAATAATGTTGAGACCCTGGCGAATTTACCGCAGATCATTTCCAAAGGCGCCGCCTGGTACAAGTCTAACGGCACTGAAAAAAGCCCCGGAACCAAAGTTTTCACAATGGTCGGAAATATCAAAAACCCCGGATTGATCGAAGTGCCGATGGGTATTACCCTGCGCGAGATCATCTATGAGGTTGGTCAGGGTATACCAGACGGAAAAGGTTTTTTGCTGGCGCAAATGGGCGGAACGACCGGCGGTATACTGACATCGGAACATCTTGACCTGCCGATGACCGTTGAAAATTTGCGGGAAATCGGGGCCGGATTGGGCTCGGGCGCTCTGCTTGTTGTGGATGATTCTCAGGATGTGGTAGACCTGGTTAAGAATTTTGTCGAGTTCTTTAATCATGAATCCTGCGGTAAATGTACTTTATGCCGCGAAGGAACCGGCAGGTTATTGGAGTTATTGGAAAAGTTGACGGACGGTCGCGGTGAACTCAAAGACGTGGATTTGATCGAAGACCTGGCAAAGGTAATGATGAAGGGTGCCTTCTGTGGACTTGGTCAGGCCGCCCCTGTACCTATTTTAGGCTGTCTGCGTTATTTCCGCGGCGAATTCGAAAAGTATGTCAAAAAACCGCAGGTCGCACAGGCTGCTGTCGCTTAATTAAGATCATTTCAGTCCGCAACCGGACTGTTTTAGAAAAAAATTCGCAATTTGGAGGTAAGAAGTGGAAAATATCACATTGACAATAGATAGTAAAACGGTTACAGTAGCAAAAGGAACCACGATTCTGGAAGCCGCTGAAAAACTGAATATAAAAATTCCCCGGTTGTGCTATCATCCCGATCTGCCGCCGGTATCTGCCTGCCGTTTATGTGTTGTCGAAATAGAAGGCGACAGATTATTACGCACGGCATGTTCCTGGAAGTGTCAGGACGGTATGGTCGTTTCGACACGGTCCCAGTTTGTTCGTGAATCACGAAAAATGGCGCTTGAATTGTTATTGTCGCGTCATCCGATGAAATGTACCGAATGTGTCCGCAACAATTTCTGTGAATTACAGGATGTCGCCGAACAGCTTGGTATAAGAGAAATACGTTTTGATTATAAGGAAAGAAAAGGCGAACTGGATTTGTCCAGTGAAGCGATCGTACGCGATCCTTCAAAATGTATTCTATGCCGCCGTTGTATCCAGACCTGCGAACTGGTGCAGAGCGTCAGCGCGATCGGTCTCGAAGGCCGCGGTTATGACGTTTGGGTGGATACGCCTTTTGGTAAAGGTATTAACGATGTCGCCTGCGTGTCCTGCGGACAATGTATTGATCGTTGTCCGGTTGGCGCATTGTATGAGAAAGATCATACCGCCAGTGTCTGGAAAGCGCTGGACGACCCGACAAAACATGTTATTGTGCAGACGGCCCCGGCTGTCAGGGCGTCCATCGGTGAAATGTTCGGTATGCCCGCCGGTTCGCTGGTTACCAACCAGTTCGTCACCGGTTTACGGATGCTCGGTTTTGATAAAGTCTTTGACACCGATTTTACGGCCGATCTGACGATCATGGAAGAAGGCACCGAACTGCTCGGCCGGATTAAAAACGGCGGAACGTTGCCGCTGTTAACGTCATGCAGTCCGGGTTGGATCAATTTTATCGAGCACTTTTTCCCTGACCTGTTGCCGCACGTTTCATCATGCAAGTCGCCGCAGCAGATGTTTGGAGCCCTGGCGAAAACCTATTATGCCGAAAAGAACGGAATTGATCCGAAAGATATATACAGCGTTTCGATCATGCCCTGTACGGCAAAGAAATATGAAGCATCGCGGCCCGAAATGACCGACAGCGGGTTCCGGGATGTGGATGCCGTATTAACGACCCGTGAGGCGGCGGTTATGATGAAACAGGTGGGAATTAATCTGCCGGAGTTGCATGAAGAAGAATATGATGAACCCCTGGGTATTTCCACAGGTGCGGCCGTTATATTCGGTAATACCGGTGGTGTTATGGAAGCGGCTTTGCGTACAGTTTATGAACTGGTCACCAAAAAACCGCTCGAAAACATAGAGATCAATGCGGTGAGAGGTTTGGATGGTATAAAAGAAGCCGAAATCGATCTGGACGGCACCAAAGTTAAAGCCGCGGTTGCTAACGGACTTGCCAACGCCCGTAAACTGCTGGAAAAGATAGCGTCAGGAGAAGCGGATTATCATTTTGTCGAAATTATGGCCTGTCCCGGTGGTTGTATAGGCGGCGGCGGCCAGCCCATTCCGACGTCCGAAGAAATTCGGAAAAAGCGGGTTGAAGCGATTTATAAGCAGGACCGTAAGATGGAAATCAGGAAATCCCATGAAAACCCGGCGATACTGAAACTTTATGAAGAATTTTTGGGCGAACCAAACGGGCACAAGGCGCATGAACTTTTGCATACCCATTACGTACGCAAATCGGTGTATGAAAAAGCTGAAGCTTGATTTCATAATTGAGGTGGTTTTAAAAGGGAAAAGTGTTCACTTTTCCCTTTTTACTTGAATGTAAAAGTTGCGTTTTTTATATTTCTCTAACTTTGATTAACGATTTAAAATCAATTAGTCTTTTTCAGAGTAATAAAGGAGAAAATTTTTGACAAAAGTTGAAAATCCCCTGATCCTGGTCATAAATCCGGGATCTGTTTCAACCAAAGTTGCTATATTTTCAGGAAGTGAAAAAATTGAGCAGGAAACTATTGTTCATCCCCAGGAAGAGTTGAATGCTTTTCACTCTTTGTGGAATCAATTTGAGTATCGCATTGAAGCGATTGAAAAATTTCTTACCGGAGTGAAAAGCAAAAAAAATTTCGACGCGATTGTGGGACGAGGCGGTATCCTGAAATCATTAAAGCGGGGAACATATGTGGTATCCGAGGACATGATAAATGATGCCCGGCAGGGTGTCCGCGGCGCCCATGTGTCCAATTTGGGCTGCGCCCTGGCGGATCGTATGGCGGAAAAATACAATTGTGAAGCTTACATAGTCGACCCGGTTTCCGTTGATGAATTTGAACCTGTTGCTCGATATTCAGGCCATCCGGCCATTCAAAGAAGAGCGTTATCTCATTCCTTAAATTTACGGGCTGCCGCGTTCTGGGCCGCTAAAAAATTAAATATTAACGCAAACGAAAATAATTTTATTGTTGCTCACCTTGGTAGCGGGATTTCTATCGCGCCGATCAGGAATGGTCGGGTAATCGACGTCAATGACGCGTCGAGCGCAGGACCTTTTTCACCTGAACGAACCGGCGGATTACCCTTAATCCCTTTTATTGACATGTGTTTTTCCGGTAATCACAGCAAATCCCAAATGATTGAGTTGGTCATGAGTAAAGGGGGACTGATGGCTTACCTGGGTACAAAAGACCTGGAAAAAGTGGAACAAATGATCGAACAGGGGGATGAAAACGCGTTAAATGTTTATCTGGCTATGGCATATCAGATCGCCAAGGAAATAGGAGCCATGGCAACCGTTGTGAATGGTGATGTCAAGGCCATTGTTATAACGGGCGGGCTTTCTAATTCAAACAAACTGGTTACCGAGATTACCGGACGGATTATGTTCATAGCCCCGGTATTTGTTTTTCCCGGCGAAATGGAAATGGAAGCGATGGCTGAAGGGGTTCTGCGAATTTTCCGGGGCGAAGAAGATGTGAAAGAGTATTAACGATAATTCGACTTTGACTTCATGAAAACTATCTTGTCCAAAAAAGTTTTGTTCCTCCTGCTCCTGTTGTTCAATACCGTTATGATAGGAATATTGTTTATTGTCCCGCTTTCCAATAAAGTCATGGAATACGTTCAACTTTATACCCGGGCTTTCGTTGAACCATTCCCGGAAATGAAAATAGTCTCCGGGAAAATAGAATTTTTAGATCCCGTCCCGGTTAAATTAATCATCGGCGACTCTGTTGAGATTATTTGCGACACACTGTACGATGAAGATTATTTTGCCGGTTGCCCCAAAAATTCCGTGTTTATATCCGAGGACAATATTTATCTGAAAAACGAAAAGGGAATAAAACAAATCGACATGTCCTCGCTCAATATTCAGGATAGTGAAAAAAAAATTGTACCGGCAGAAATCAGATCGTTTTTGGAAAAATATGCGAAAATTATTTTACGGCTGTCAAGTATAGTTTTTCTGCTCCTTTTATATCTGCTATTGATCACGATTGCCATATTTGGCGCGGGAATAGGATTTATGGTGGACGCATTTATGAGCGGAAAGTTTAATTTTATCCAGCTTTTAAATTTAAGCAGTATTTTTTTATCTGTTTTTTTAGTATTGAATTATTTCCTGTATATTTGGGATGTGTTGACCGTAAAATTTTTATTCATTCACATTGTTTTGTTTTATCTGTTTATTGGCTGCTTTGTGTACCTGTTGAGTAAAATTTCACATTTTTCATTGAGTAACAGGTAAGAGGTTTGTCTATTAAAACGTAATTTGGAGTTTATTTTAAAAAAATATATTAGCCTAAATCCCCTGCATAGAAATATATTGTTTTACATAAATATTTTGATATATTTCAGCAGGCACCAGTGTCCGGTTAAACCCGGACACGACACTCGTAACATATTTATATTATTAACTTTTTCGGATAAAACATCATTAATTGATTTGTGTGGGAGAAAATAAATTTTTATAATTATTTATCCTGATTTTATTTAACTTGTAAGCCTGATCAGGGA
>JAFGSB010000034.1 GCA_016934825.1 Candidatus Zhuqueibacterota bacterium | reverse complement strand
TATTCACAAGTAAAAAAGTCCCTGCCATTCTGCTGCGAGCATGAACAGGTCCGCTTGCTTATTTTATATGGGACAAACATAAAGTCCTTGAAGTTTATTCATTAATTCAATACTTTTATTGAACAATTATTAAAATAGTTCCATAAAAATCAGGAGGATCTATGAAACTATATAAAATTTTATTACCGGTCTTTATGATAATTCTATTCATGCTGCTCATTATCCGTCCGGTGAAAATAAATTCCCAGGAAGTCATCTCCGATGAAACAGATACGGATTATAATGAAGTTCAGGTGTTTGAAGATATAGCATCCATATTTTATTACGGCAACGGCGATACCAGAATACATACCTGGATTAACTCGGGAAACAAATCGTTCAAATATTCGGGATCTAACGGTTGGTTCAGCACCAAAAAAGGCGGATACGAAGGGAACAAGCTGCTGCACAGCGTGTCCGGTGACTGGAACGCTGACGGTTATACGGACATTGCCGGTTTTTACGACTATGGTCAGGGTGTAACGAGAATTCATGTGTGGCTTAATAACGGCGGAACCAGTTTTAATTATCAAAGGTCCGCCGGCTGGTGGGAGAGCACCCGCGGTTATGACGCTAAAAATATCGTCAGCATTTCGGCGGGCGATTATAACGGCGATGGTTACGATGATATTGCCGCCTTTTACGATTACGGCAATGATGAGACCCGCATACACGTATGGCTCAGCAACGGCAGCAGCCAGTTTAACTATGAAGGATCAAGAGGCTGGTGGGCCGTTAAAGGTTATCCCGCTAAAAATATTGTTAACACTCTTTCCGGAAACTTTGGTGATTGATCTGAAATGGCGGATAATAATATAACCGCTTTTCCAATTTTTATAACTTTTTAACGGAACTTTTATGAATCATAAATTTGAACTCTTTTCACAATGCGAAGCGGTTGTATGTGATCTTGACGGTACCCTTTACCTTGATAACATCCCTTTTTCGTATTCTTTTGATTTTTTAGAAAAAATTTTGGCTTCCGGCCGAAAGCTTTTTTATTTTACAAATAACAGCTCGCGTTCAAGAGAGACTTATATCGAGAAGCTAAAAAAAATCGGTTTCCCTTCCAAAGACGAATATCTGATCACATCAACGGATTGCGCGGACAGTTATTTAAAGCGGCATTCATTATTCCCGGATATTTATCTGGTCGGAAACCGCGACCTGGTCAAAGATTTTGAAAACAGAGACTTTAATTGTCTTTCGGATAAAGATGCATTGAACGGCCAGCCTGCCGCGGTTGTGTTGGGCTTTGATACGGAACTGACTTATCAGAAAATCAACACATGTTATGATTTAATACTCCGGGATATTCCTTATATAGCGACCCACGCCGATTTGTTGTGCCCGGTTGCGAAAGGGACTTTCAAACCGGATGTCGGATCATTCATTTCTATGTTTGAAACGGCCACAGGCGGGAAAACGCCCAAAGTGGTTGGAAAACCGAACAAAGAAGCAGTTGAGGCCATTAGTGAAAGGGCCGAATGTCCCCCGCAAAAGATTGCTTTTGTCGGCGACCGCCTGTATACAGATATTCGAATGGCCCAAAACTTTAATATGACAGGCGTTCTGGTACTCAGCGGCGAAACGACCAGGGAAATGCTTGCGCAATCTCCTGATCAACCTAAAATTGTCGTAAATAACGTTGCCGAACTGATGGATTCTCTGTAATTATTTGTTTTCAAAATTCATCGAATTAATGACTATCGATTTATTGCCAATCCAATAATCGATGGCCGACCACAGTGTAACGATTGAAGCTAAAAAGATCAGTTCGGTTGCCAGGGGGATATTAAATAAAACAATAAAGGGTTTTGGCAAAATATCCATTTTTTGGAAAATGAGAATAAACAGAACTCCAAAAATGGCGATTGCCTGGACCCATGCTTTAGTTTTACCGCTTTTACGGGCCGCAACAACGACTCCCTCCTTCATGGAAAAAACCCGCACCACCGAAACGAAAACATCCCGGTAAAAGAAAATGGCAATGATCCATACAGGCGCGAGATGGGAACTGAGAAAACACAAAAATACCGTAAACCGGGAAATACTGTCGGCGAACGGGTCCATCAATTTGCCGAAATCGCTAACCATATTACTTCTGCGGGCTATGTTTCCGTCAAGAAAATCGGTTATTTCAAATACAATATAAAGCAACAGACATACAAAGAGCGACCATGTCGTATCAAGCCAATAAAAAAGTAAAAACGGGGGCGTTGCGGCAATTCTTATCAGTGTTAAAGTATTTGGTTTAATCATTTAATTTGTTTCTTTTTTTTATTAATTGTGATTTTCACTGGTGTCCGGGTTACGGTCACCTCTGATTGGTTTGGATTATATGTTCAATATAATCAACAGATAAAATTCAGGATAATAGTCCGGGATTTACCGTCAACTATTATAAAATTTGTTTAAAATAATAAAAATAAAGGGAATCATCAAGAAATTTTAATTTTATATCATTATAAAACACTTAAATATATGGTAAAAACATTTTTATTAAATAATTACGCCGTAACTTGTTAATATTTCCCTTCAATTTTATTATTCTAAATCATCACCCGTGTCCAGTTAAACCAGGACACGATACTCTTACATATTATGTTATAAAAGTTTTCAGATATAAAATCATTATTTGATTTGTATGTAGAAATAAAATTGTTATAATTATATGAATTGATTTTATTGAACATTTAAAGCGGATCGATGGCGGTGCCTGTTAACCGGGTATCACTGCTAAAACACATCAAATATTGAGGTTATTAATTTGAACAGACTTGGATGGGGATTAATCGGCTGCGGGGATATTGCACAAAAACGTGTGGCGCCGGCGTTAAGAAATCTTGATAATTGTGACCTGATCGGGGTAGCCCGAAAAAATGACTCCCTGGCGGAATTTTTCGCAAAACAATTCGGGGCAAAAAAGTGGTATAATAAATGGCAGGACCTGCTGGCCGATGATGAAATTGACGCGGTGTATGTCGCGACCCCGGTTAATCTGCACATGGAAATAACAATCGCAGCCGCCGAAGCCGGTAAACATGTTCTGTGTGAAAAACCGATGGCTTTAAACGCAAAACAATGCGATAAAATGATCCGGGCCTGCACAGCAAATCACGTAAAATTGGGAGTAGCTTATTACCGGCATTTTTACCCGGTCATAAACAGAATTAAAGAAATAATCGCTCAAAAAAAAATCGGCACGGTTGTTTTGTCCCAGATTAACGCCTTTGAAAAATTTCAAATAAAAGCGGGTGAACCGAGATACTGGCTGCTGTTAAAAGAGCAGGCCGGCGGCGGTCCCATGATGGATGTTGGCTGCCATCGTATTGAAGTGTTTTTAAATTTATTTGGTCCCATAAGAAAAACCACCGGATTTAATCATAATGTCATTTATGACCGGGAGGTTGAAGATACCGCCGCCGCTTTTTTTGAATTCGAAAGCGGGGCAACAGCTATCCTCAATGTGACTCATGCGGCTTTTGAATCTCAGGACACCCTGGATATTTTCGGCACGGACGGCTCGATCCATGTGCGGATCCTGAATCACGGCGATATAACGGTTAGAACGGCGGCGGGAGAAGAAAAAGAGGCTTTACCACCGCACCCAAATCTGCATCAACCGTTGATCGAGAGTTTTTCCGATTCCGTTTTAAACAATACGCCGGTTATTGTCGACGGGAATACGGGTAAAAATGTAACAATAATTGAAGACTTTATTTATAACAACACCGGTGTCCGGTTAACGGACATAGCAACCTGAAACAGATTATAAGTTCAATAAAATCAAACAACTGTTTCGTTTTAAATAACTTATTTATATGTTTTGTTTAGAGCGTCGTGTCCGGGTTTAACCGGACATGGGTAATATAACAATGAATAACCAATATCCCAGTTATTTTGTCGGGACCTCGGGTTGGACCTATGATCACTGGAAAAAATTGTTTTATCCGGAAGATCAGCCAAAAAGCCGGTGGTTTGAATATTACTGTCAAAAATTTACTACCGTAGAAATTAACGCCACATTTTATCGCTTCTTCAAGGATCAAACTTATGAAAAGTGGTATCGTAATTCCCCCCCGGAATTTTCCTATGTTCTAAAGGCGCCGAAACTGATAACACATCGCAAGTATCTTAAGGATGTGGAAGATGACATTAAAAGATTTTGTGATTCGGCGGCCATTCTTAAAAACAAATTCGGGATGATCCTGTTACAACTTGCCCCGGCAACGCCTTACGAGCCGGAACGCCTGAAGAAAGCGCTGCTGGCGTTTAAAGATCCCCAAAAAGTTGCCGTCGAATTCAGACATAAAAAATGGATGACCGCCGAAACCAAAGCCCTGCTAACTGAAACGGGTTCCGTATTTTGTATTGTGGATTCGCCCAATTTACCGCTTATGGACTGGCTCACGTCTGGAAATGCCTATATCCGGTGTCACGGCCGCTCAAAGTGGTACGCCTATAACTATACAGACAATGATTTAAAAGAAATAGCGGAAATGGCGTGTCAGTTAAAATCTAATGGCGCCGAAAAAGTATATATCTTTTTTAATAATGATTACAATGCCTGCGCGCCAAAAAACGCCTTAACTCTAATTGATCTGCTTCAACAGTTATGAAAAAAATTATACTTTGTTGAATTCGGGATAACGTTTAAAAAAATGAACCGCAAGGTAAGAAACAACAAAGGATTTGGCGGTTTCACCGGGTAAAAAAATAACCAAACCTGACAACATGGCGTTTTCAAAACTGACCGGTTTGCCCACAAAAGTATTTACGGCAAAAAACAACCATAAAGAGCCGATGAATAATATCCCGGCGGCCGCGGACAAACTAATCCAGACAAATGATAAAAAAGACCGCATTTTATTATATTTACGGTTCAATAAAGAAATAAAAAATGCCGCAAAAGGGAGGCTCAACAGAAAACCAAAAGAGGGTTGTAAGATGTAACTAATACCCCCGCCCTGGGCGAAAACCGGCAGCCCTGCCAGACCAAGCAACAAGTAAACCGCCTGGCTCAATGCCGCGTAACGTGGAGACAAGATCGAGCCGGCCAGTAAAGTGAATAATGTCTGCAAAGTGAGCGGCGCCAATGGGAAGGGTATTTTAATCAAGGCGCCAAAGACGGTTAATGCGGTAAAAATTCCGGCATATATCGTTTCTCGTGTAGGATCATTTTTCATCTGCTGTTTACCTTTATTTTCAAAATAAGTTTGTCACCGGAAATTACACGAACAAAAACATAATAATAAAAAGTTTTACTTTAATCAATACAATTTTAAACTTGCATTTTCAATCATCACTGTATAAATTCGTTGTTATTATGTTGCTTTATTAAAATGTGATCCGTTATTCATATTTATCTGCAAGAGTAAATTGAAAAAAACCATTTGCCCAAACACACACGGAATTTTAATTTGTATATTATTAACATTCCTGTTCATATTCTGTATGGTTTATCCCTGTTTATCCCAACCGGTGCAAACAGAGGTTATTAAAACATTTTCGCTCCATTTTAAACAGGACACGCAAAAGTCACCCTGTTGTATAATTCCGCACAAAGAAATAGAACGGCCGACAATCGGCCTGGCGCTTAGCGGCGGCGGGTTACGCGGTGTTGCGCAGATCGGTGTATTAAAAGTCCTCGAAGAGAATAACATCCCGGTAGATTACATTGTCGGCACAAGTATAGGCGCCGTAATCGGCGGACTTTACGCCTCCGGATATACCCCGGATGAAATATGGGACATTACAAGATCCTTTAATTGGGGTAACGCATTAAATGACGCCCCTGAAAGATCAACCCTTTTCCTTGGAGAAAAACAAAAAAGAGGACGGGCTATCATTCAATTCCGCATGGAGAATTTCAAACCGGTTTTCCCCGAAGCATTGACACCCGGACAAAATCTGGGAGATTTTTTAACCAACCTGGTACTTGAAGCGCCATATCATTCTCAGGATTTTAACAAATTAAAAACGCCCATTCGGATTGTTGCTACCGATATATTATCGGGTCAAAAAATCGTCATGGACAAGGGTGATCTGGCCGAAATGATGCGGGCCTCCATCGCTATTCCATTATTATTTAACCCGGTGGCAGACAGTACGCTGATGCTGATCGACGGCGGTGTTTTGGATAATATTCCTGTTGATGAGGTGAAAAATTTCGGCGCCGATGTAACCATCGGCGTGAACACGACTTCTCCATTGAGAAAAAAAGAAGAATTACAATTACCATGGGAAGTTGCCGACCAGGTAACAACAATTATGCAGCAGCAAAAAAATCAGGAACAACTCGAAAAAGCTGATATTGTAATCACTCTCGCGGATGTATTAAGCAGTTCCTCAAATCAAAATAATATCGATTCGTTATACAACGAAGGATTAAAACGAACAAAACAACAATTACCAAAAATCAAAAACCTTTTTGATAATAATCCGGGTCAGTATAATAAAAATGAGAGCTATTTTGTCAATGATATCTATGTAGAAAAAACTATTTATGATGATTACGCACATATCATAGATACCACGGGAAACAGAAAAATTACCGGAAAAGAAATAGACCTGACATTAAAAAAAATATATTCTTCGGGAAATTTTGAAAATGCCAGTGCTAAACTCTATAAAAAAGGGGATCGATTATCTTTACACTACATTTTTGATTTAAATCCATCCCTTGATAACATCATTTTTATCGGCCAGACGGTTTTCCCGGATTCCGTACTGCAAAATATATTTAAACCGCTTTTCGGTAAACCAATCAACTTTTATGAGTCCCATAACGCCGTCGAAAAAGTACTCAAATTATTTCGGGACAGAGGCTATTCCCTTGCCGAAATTAACAGTATTACCTATTCCAAATATCTAAACAGAGCAATAGTATATATATCCGAAGGGAAAATCAATTCGATCTCCTTTACCGGTCATTATAAAACCAGAAAATTTGTTCTTTTTAATGAATTTCCGCTCAAACCGTTAACTACCTTTAGAAACGATCTTGTCCAGGCCGGTATTCATAACATTTTTGGGACAGGTCTTTTCAACTCGGTTTCCTTAAATCTTTCCCAAAATCCGAACGGATATGACCTGAAAATCAATTTACAGGAAAAACCCTCGAATGTTGTCCGTTTCGGCATCCGGTATGATGATGAACGGTGGGGCCGGTCCTTTATAGAGTTTGCGGATGAAAACCTGTTGGGAATGGGTAACGACCTGACACTGCATGCGCAATACGGCGAAAAAGACCGTATTCTTTCGGCGGATTACAGGTGGGACAGAATTTTTAAAACCTATTTAACGGTACAAATAAACATACATCATAACGATAATGATTACTTTTCTTACAGGAATTATAACCAATTAGGGGAATATAATCGTCTGGCAACCGGAATGGTTTTCAGTGTAGGCCAACACATTGAAAGATTCGGCACCATCTCGGGTGTTATGAGAATTGAAGAGATCAATATCAAAAAAATATTCGGTCACGGCTATGATGAAGGGGCGTTGACCATTAACACAATCGGTCTCAGATCGATCGTGGACACCCGCGACCAGGTGCCATTTCCCACAAACGGCAAATATCACATATTTGAATATGAAATTTCTTCGGGCGATTTTTTAGGCGCCGACATATCTTATTTCAAAGTACAAAATTCCCTATCCACGTACATGACATTTTATAAACGACACACTTTTTGCCCGAAATTATTCTGGGGCACTTCAGACCTCACCACGCCATTCTCAGAGCAGTTTAAATTAGGCGGCCGGGACTCATTTTACGGATTAAGGGAATGTGAGCTGCAGGGCAGGCATGTATTTCTGGGCAGTTTGGAATACAGGTATTTATTTCGAAAAATATGGCTGTTCGATACATATATATCGTTACGATGGGATATCGGAGCAATCTGGGAAGGTGAGCTATACATTCAGGAAAAGGATTTTATAAATGGAAGGGGCCTGGCATTAAGCCTCAAAACTCCTCTTGGCCCCTTTTCCATTGCTTATGGTCAAACAAGCGCCCGTGACGAAAGACTCTATATTTCAGCAGGATATAATTTTTAGTTTATTTCTGTTCTTTGTCTAATTCCAGGTTCCAGCGCACCCAATCTGAATTTTCATCCGAATCTGTCGAGGCAAAATTACCGGAAGAGGTTACCTGTCCCTTGTTATTTATTTTGACTTTTTGCATACTCTTGACAATAAGAGCCCATTCTTCAAGGGTCACTTCACGCGGTCCCGGTATTTCGTGGGGACCTTCAATTTCATAAGGAACAATGCTTTTCGGCACAACATCCTTTGATTCGGGGGCGTTTGTAATAATCACTTCCCCTTTATATACTTTTAATTCGGAGGTGGAATCCTGCGCAACGTTCATACGTAATGTTGTCCCGGTTATTGCGGCGGCCGCTATAGGTGTACCGATTGCAAACGACATATTTTCAGACTTTTTTGCTACATTGGCCCACAGATCACCTTCCTGTAAAAGTACCTGGGTTTCTCTTTGTTGTTCTTTGGTTTCTTCATATAATTTTAAAATATCAATTGTCGTTTTCGGCGCCATACGAATTTTATCAAGCTCGGCCAGTTCCAGTTCCGCCCGGGATTTTACAAATGTTCTCACTCTTTCGCCGCCTGTAACTTCCGTATTCAATTCAACATTGGTCCATTGAACATCGGCCAATTTCTGCTTTTTGGCCGATCCGTCAACATAAGTCACCAGCCCTTTTTGTTCCTTATTATCGACCGAAAGCCCCAGGCCGATAAATAAAAAGATAAAAACCAAAACAGCCAAATACGCTTTATTAGTAATTTTATTTTTTAACATACCCCTTCTCCTTATTAATAAATTTATACTACTTTTTTATCTGGCCTTATTAATACTACTTTTTCAATTTCATCTTTTTGTGCCAAGTTTATTACCGGTATTCCTTGTGTTGCCCGTCCCATTTTCTTGATCAGTTTTATTTTTTGTTTTTTAATTCTTCCCTTTTTTGTAATAAATAACAATTGTTCCCTGTCATTTACTTCCAATATTGTCACAATTTTCCCCACTTTATCAGAAATATTGTAATTTTTCATACCTTTCCCCCCCCTTCCGATCAAACTGTATTCCGATAAATCGGTCTTTTTTCCATAACCCAAATTGGTCATGGACAGTAAACAGGCTTTGGGATCCTCAAGCGTAATCATACCGACAACCTGATCATTTTTAGCCAATGAAATACCTCTCACGCCCCCGGCCGTTATTCCCATATCATCTCTCAGTGTTGTCCCCGAGAACCTGATCGCCTGACCGTACCTCGTTGCAATGATAATTTCCGCGTCCTTATTGGCAAGTGTTACGGAAACAACCTCATCTTTCTCCTTCAGGGTCAAAGCCGGCATTGCGCCTTCCCGCAGTTTGGAAAAGACTGACAGGGAAGATTTTTTTATCAATCCTTCTTTTGTTGTTATAAATATGTATTGACTGTCTTCGAATTTATCGATTTCGAAAATATTTAATATCTTTTCATCCGTCCCCATTCGGAGCAGACGCTGACATGTCGTCCCGTTATCACCCCCATTGTTGTCCGTCGGGATAAAACTTGTTCGTAAACTATAAACGTGCCCGCTGTTTGTAAAAATCAATAAATAGTGACTGTTTGCCGATTTGAATGCGTATTCGGTAAATTCCCCGGGACCGGAAAAGGAAAGGGTTTCCCGAACGGCTTGTTCATCGGTCAGGGGAATACGTTTTATTACCCCGGTGTTGGTTACGGCAACTAATGTTTCATCCTCTTTCATTAATTCCTGTAACGTGCTTTTCCCCGCCTTGCCAAGGATCTGGGTTCTTCTGGCATCTCCGTAACGTTCCCGGAGAGATAATAATTCCTCTTTTACGAGCTGCATCCTTCTGGGTTTACTGGCCAATAAAGACTTTAATTTTTCAATCAGTTTGATGAGTTCAAGGTATTCCTGCTCTATTTTCTTTCGTTCCAGTCCGGTCAACCGCTGCAGCCTCATATCCAGAATGGCCTGGGCCTGAATTTCCGAGAGTTTAAAAGTTTTCATCAACCCGCGGCGTGCGGTATCGACATCACGGGATTTTTTTATTAACGCGATCACCGCATCAATATTATCCAGGGCTATTTTTAATCCTTCTAAAATATGGGCCCGTTTTTCAGCTTTATCTAATTCATATTTTGTTCGTCTTAAAACCACATCATGCCGGAACTGCAGAAACTCGGTGAGCATTTCCTTTAAATTGAGTATTCTGGGTTGTCCGTCCACGAGCGCCAGCAGAATGACGCCAAATGTGGCCTGCATTTGGGTATGCTTGAATAAATTATTTAAAATTTTATCAGAAGATGCCTCCTTGCGCAATTCAAAAACTACCCGCATTCCTTCCCGGTCGGACTCGTCACGAATTTCCTGAATACCTTCAATCTTTTTTTCCCGAACCAAAGATGCCACTTTTTCCAGCAGGGTTGTTTTATTGACCTGATATGGAATTTCGGTAATCACAATTCGCTGCCTTGAGGAGCCCATATCCTCGACATGTACTTTTGCGCGAACGGTCAATCTGCCCCGGCCGGTTTTAAAATATGCATTTATTTCCTCATCGCCGATAATGACCGCCCCGGTCGGAAAATCAGGCCCTTTGATATATTCTTTAAGCGCAATTGGTTTTAATGCGGGATTATCAATTAAAGCCGCTAACGCGTTGACAACTTCATTTAAATTATGCGGTGGAATATTTGTCGCCATTCCCACGGCAATCCCGGATGCCCCGTTTACAACAAGCGAGGGCAGCAGGGAAGGCAAAATTGCAGGCTCTTTTAAAGACTCATCAAAATTGGGAACAAAATCCACCGTGTCCTTGTCAATATCACGAAGGACCTCTTCCGCAATCTGGGCCAGCCGGGCTTCGGTATACCGCATCGCGGCCGGAGAATCGCCATCTATCGAGCCAAAATTACCCTGGCCGTCCACCAGCGGATAGCGTAATGAAAAATCCTGCACCATTCTCACCATGGTATCATAAACGGCTTTATCGCCGTGAGGATGGTACTTTCCAAGAACTTCTCCAACAATACGCGCGCTCTTTTTATACGCCGAAGTCGGCCGCAATCCCAAATCAAGCATACCGTATAAAACTCGCCTGTGAACCGGTTTTAAGCCGTCCCGCACATCCGGTAAAGCTCGGGAGACAATTACCGACATTGAATAATCAATGTATGAATTTCGCATTTCTTCTTCGATATAAACCGGTAAAATATTTTCGCTCAATTTAGGCATAGTACATCATTTCCTCTAAAATCTTTATACATCCAGATTACGCACATATTTCGCATTTTCTTCAATAAATTTTCTTCGCGGTTCCACGTTGTCGCCCATCAGCATCGAAAAGACATGATCCGCCTCAAAAGCTTCTTCGATGGTCACCTGCAGCAAGGTTCTCTTTTCCGGGTCCATAGTTGTCTGCCAGAGTTGTTCCGCGTTCATTTCGCCCAATCCTTTATATCGCTGGATATCTAATTTTTCATTGCTGTTTTTTCCGTTCTTTTTGATGAAATCCTCAAGTTCATCATCATCAAAAATATATTGAATCGTTTTCCCTTTTTTAATCCTGTAAAGCGGCGGCTGGGCGATATAAAGGTGCCCCTGGTCAACCAGTTCTTTCATATGCCGGAAGAAAAAAGTCAATAACAACGTACGAATATGGGAACCGTCCACATCCGCGTCCGTCATAATAATGATCTTTTCATAACGCAACCGGCCCACAAAAAAGTCATCGCGTCCGATGCCGGTTCCCAGGGCCGCAACGATGGTTCTGATTTCCTCGTTGGATAACATTTTATCCACACGGGCTTTTTCCACATTCAGTATTTTTCCACGCAAAGGTAAAATGGCCTGAAACCGCCTGTCCCGGCCCTGTTTGGCGCTTCCACCTGCCGAATCGCCCTCAACAATAAAAATTTCCGTTCCTTCCGGGCCCCGCGCCGAACAGTCCGCCAGTTTTCCAGGTAATCCTTCGCTTTCCAGGGTCGTTTTTCTTCGGGTCAATTCTTTGGCTTTGCGGGCGGCTTCCCGCGAACGGGCGGCGGATTTGCATTTGTCGATGATTTTACGGGCGATCGTCATATTTTGCTCAAGCTGCTGGGCCAGCGCTTCATTCACTATGGATTCCACGATGCCGCGCACCTCGCTGTTGCCGAGCTTGGTTTTGGTTTGCCCTTCGAACTGGGGTTCGGGATGTTTAATACTTAAAATCGCCGTTAATCCTTCCCTGACATCCTCGCCCGTCAAGCTTAAATCACCGTTTTTCAATAATTTGTTCTTTGCCGCAAAATTATTCAGACTTTTGGTCAATGCCGTTTTGAAACCGACCAGGTGGCTGCCGCCTTCAATCGTGTGTATGTTGTTTACATAGGAATATATATTTTCCGTATAGGAATCATTATATGCAATTGCGATCTCTACGGGAATATTGTCCCTTTCAGCATAAAAATAAATCGGCTTTTTGGTTATCGCATTTCTGTTCTGATCGAGATATTCGATAAACGACACCAAGCCCCCCTTGTATTTAAAACGATCGGTCTTACCGGTATTCTCATCGAGTATGGTAATCTTTAGATCTTTATTTAAAAATGCCAGTTCCCGCAACCGTTCCGAGAGGATCTCAAAACTGAATTTGCGTTTTTTAAAAATATCCTTATCCGGTAAAAAAGTAATTCTCGTTCCGGTAGATTTCCGGCTGCCGACGACTTTTACCGGCTTATCGGGAACACCAATTTTATATTCCTGACGGTACACTTTACCGCCTCTCGACACTTCAACTTTTAACCATTCGGATAAGGCGTTCACAACGGAAATACCGACTCCGTGGAGTCCGCCGGACACTTTATACGCTTTTTTATCAAACTTACCGCCGGCATGCAAAACCGTCATGACAACTTCAAGGGCGGAACGGTTCATTTCTTTATGCAAATCAACCGGTATTCCCCTGCCGTTATCCTTTACCGTAACACTGCCGTCCTTTTGGATAACAACATCTATTTCGGTACAATAACCGGCCAGAGCTTCATCAATACTGTTGTCTACCGCCTCATAAACCAGGTGATGTAATCCCCGGACGGAAACATCTCCTATATACATTGCCGGCCTTTTACGGACCGCGTCAAGTCCTTTCAGGACCTGGATCTGACTCGCGTCATAAAGTTCACTATTCTTCTCTGTCATATAAATCTTCTTTTAAAAAAATCGTATATCGGTTATAATATTTTTCCCAAATCTGTTTTCAATTTTCTTTAAAATATGCGGTTTTTGAAACAATAATTCTGTGCGCCAGGTCATGCTTTTCACTTTCACATACAAAATTTTATCCCGTACTCTATCGGCGTGTGCAATATCCGCTATTTTTTCCCCGACCAATTCAGGCCATAAATCGAGGACTTGATATTGGTTGATCTTCTGTTCTATACCCATTTGCTGCAACAATGATTGCAGGGTATCGCCGATCACTTTAGGTTTATTTTTCATATCAGGCTCGCGCAATATTGCCGGATTTTACGATAAAAGTCGTATGATCTTTTTCGGTAAATCCTGTTTTTTTTATCGCTTCAAAATCCAGTGATGTTCCGGTAATAAATATCTGGCAGGATTTCGTAAACAATTCCAAAACTCTTTTACCGCGTTCGATATCCAGTTCCGAATACAGGTCATCCAGCAATAATATTGGATTCGTATCGGTTTTTTTTTGCAAAAACTCAGCTTCCGCCGCTTTTAAACTAACAAGCGCGCTTTTATGTTCGCCACGTGACCCATATTTTCTTAATTCATTTCCGGCAACTGAAATTTTAAACTCATCACGATGCGGACCGATAAGCGACAGGCCCCGTTTTACTTCTTTATTATATACTTTTGACAGCAAAGCCTTAAAAGTATCCGGAATAGTTTGTGATTCTTTTATTGGGACACAAGGTTGGTAGGTAATTTTTAATGTGTGATCGGATCTGGTAATTACTTTGTAATATTCCGCCAAACACCCGTTTATTTCCTCAACCATTTTAGCACGGTCCAACATCAAATTTGTCCCTGTTTGAACAAGCTGAGCGTTCCATATATCCACTTGCTCTTTTAAGTGACTCCTGTCGCCAGAATAATTTAAAATCTTGTTTTTTTGTTTTAAAATCCGTTCATATTTTTTTAAATCATCCAAATAACGGGAAGAGCCTTGAGATAATAATATGTTGAAAAACTTGCGTCGCTGCGCTGGAGGTCCGGTTGTGATGATATGATCCTCTGTCGACAAGACAACTATAGGAAACCTGCCCACCAGTGTGGAATATTGATTGATATTTTTCCCATCTATTTTAATTTTTTTCCCCTGGGTTACCGTATAATAAACAGCAACTTTGCTTGAAATTGCAGTCTCGTCAATAAAATAACCGTCAAAGGAATAAAAATCACTTTTGAATGGGATTAATTCCGAATCATCTCTGCTGCGGAAACTTTTTGCAAGGCATAATATATATATGGTTTCGATTAAATTCGTTTTACCTTGGGCGTTATCTCCAAAAATAAAATTAATTGCTCTTGAAAATTCGAGTTTAACGTTTTTTAAATTTCGAAAACTAAAAATATCCAGTTTTTCAATATACATTTACTTCTCTTAATCGGTCTCATCCTCAGCTGCCTCTTCGCTTTCCTCGGTTTCTTCATTGATTCGGATAGGCATAATCAGCATTAACAGATCTTCATCCTTTTCCTGTTTTTCAGGATAAATAATTGCCGCGCTTGAGCTGTCTTTTACTTCAAATACCACATTTTCATCATCGATATGTCGAAGTATATCCATCAAATAGTTGGAATTGTAGCCGATCTGCATCCATTCGTCGGAAAAAGATGCGGGCATGGATTCTTTTCCTTCCGCTCCAAATTCAATATCCTCGGAATGGATCGTTATTTCTTTGGGTTCCAAAACAAAACGAACCTGGTACGTCAAGGTGCTGGAAAATATTGACACCCTTCTTAAGGTTGAAACGAGCAACTCCCGCTGGGCCTGCATTTTTTTATCATTATCTTTAGGGATCACCCGCTCATAATTGGGGTATGTGCCGGCAATTAATTTGGAATAAATAATCGCTTCTACAAATTCAAATTGTATATGATCTTCTCCGACCTGGACTTTAACTTTTTCATCGGAGTTTAATATTCTCAACATCAGATTTAAGGCTTTGGTCGGAACGATAATGTTCAATTGCACATCGTTAGACGCCTTAAATTTTCTGGATATAATTCGCGACAACCTGTGTCCGTCAGTACCGACAAATGTGATCTCCGTCGGCGATAATTCAACGTTTATCCCCGTCAGCGCGGGCCGCAATTCGTCATTTGAAACGGCGAAAATAGTTTTATTGGTCATTCTGGACAGCAACTGGCTGTCGATCTCAAAAGAAACTTCTCCTTCCTCAATATTGATTCTGGGAAAATCTTCTTTCGGCTGGGAAGAAATTTTATATTCACCCTTTTCGGTCTTTATAACAATTTTATCTCCAACTCCTGAAAATATGTTTAAAGGCACATCAGGCAATTCACGAACGATTTCAAGTAACAGTTTGGCAGGAATGGCGACAGACCCATTTTCCTCACCATTCACGTTCAGGGATATAGTAACGGAAACTTCCAAATCCGTTCCGGTTAAACGAAGCTGATTATCTTCCAATTCCAATAAAATACAGGTTAGAACAGAAATCGTTGTTTTTTGTGGAACTACACCAACCACTTTATGAAGAGCTTCGTAAAACTCTGATTTTGAGATGGTAAAGTTCATTAGTGCCTCCTTAACAAATTTTTATAATTAATAATCACAAAGATAGATAAATATTGTATAATTTTCAAGAAAATTATATTGGGTATTTATCGTATTAAAGGCCCGGCTATAGTTGGGCGATCTCTATTTTATTTTTGATGATATCAACGGTATCACGTAATTTATTGTCCGTTTGTATCATTACTTCCGTGCTGTTTATGGCATGGATAACCGTACTGTGATCCCTGCCGCCGAAATGCAGTCCGATCGTTTTTAAAGAGCTGTCGGTTAACCTTTTACACAAATACATGGCGAGTTGTCTTGCCTGGACGATCTCCTTTTTCCTGGTTTTCGCTCTCAGCATATCATCCGGGAAACCAAAATACTCGGCGGTGGCCTGCTGGATAAATTCAATGCTGATCGCCTTTATCCTGGGAATGCAAACATCTTTAAGAAGACTTTTGGCCAGATCAAGCGTAATATCCTTGCCGTTAAGCGATGAATAGGCAAGCAGCCGGATCAGGGCGCCCTCAAGCTCCCTGACATTTGAAGTGATATGCGTGGCAATAAAATGATATATTTCCGCCGGTAAATCCAGACCGTTTTCTTCCGCCTTTTTCTGTAAAATGGCCTGTCTGGTTTCAAGTTCCGGCAACTGGATATCTACAACCAGTCCCCACTGAAACCGGGATATCAACCTTTCTTCTATCCCTTTTAACTCTTTTGGCGGCTTATCGGAAGAAAGGACAATTTGTTTGCCTCTCTGGTGCAGGGTGTTAAAAGTATGAAAAAACTCCTCCTGGGTTCTTTCTTTATTTCCGAAAAATTGAATATCATCAACGATTAACAGATCAACGTTACGATATAAACTGCTGAATTCGGTGGTTTTGTTTTTCTGTATTGAATTGATAAAATCCATGGTAAACCGTTCGCTGTCAACATACAATACCCTGCTGGTCGAAGTATTATACTTGCAATAATTCCCAATGGCCTGAATGAGATGGGTTTTACCGAGGCCTACTCCACCATATACGACCAGCGGATTAAAAGTGGTTTTCCCCGGTGATTTACTGACTGCCAGCGAGGCGGCTTTGGCAAATTTATTACAATCCCCTTCCACAAAACTGTCAAAAGTAAAACGGTCACTCAAATTGTCCTGACCATTTGACCTTTTTGCGGGAGCAGGTTTTTTCATTGACGGCAATTGCACAGCCTGTGTGGTCGAATCCATAATAACGGAATAAACAAGTTTATAATCGGGTCCAAGTATCTGGTTAACGGCGCGGTTGATCACCTTACTGTAGTGCTGTTCCAGCCATTCATAAAAAAATTGACTGGGAACCTGTATCGTGAGAGTATGATTTTCCAACTTGAAAGGCTTGATCGGTTTAAACCAGGTTGCAAAGCTGTTTGAATTGACATTTTCCTTAACAAGCTTTAATATTTTTTCCCAGGTTTCATGTATATGTCCGTGCATACTACTTCCTGCCATTTAATTTTAAAATGTAATACTTTGTGTTGATTAATTTCGGTATTTGAAAACCATTAAACAGACTGAATATCAATATATAGCATAAAGATCACAGAAACTGACTAAAAATGTATAATATTCAACTTGTCCACATTTTTAAAAAGTTATCCACAATTCCGCAATCTTTGACAAAAATTTTTCTCCATAAAAAACAAATATTTAGCAATCCAGGCAGTGTAGTTGTCCACATTTTTATTTTTGCCGGGGTTTATGATTTATTTCCACCACTCACTCAATAAAGTTATCCACATGTTATATTTTCCCCACCCTTTATTTAACTTAATCATATCTGACGGTAATATCAAGATTAAAAATATTTTTTTAAAAATATTAATCAAGATAATCATAATACAATGCTTGAAAACACAGTTTATTATTCCGGGTAATAAAACAGGTGATAACCGTGTTGCCTCAAAATAAAAGGTAACCATAAATAATTATATAGTAAACAGAAACGACGAATATAAATACAAATTATTCCGGATTTATTGTAAGCGTCTCGGACCGACGTTCCCTGATCAGGAAAGCGGAATAATCTAAAAGATATAAAAGATATATTTTGTGTAAATGAAAAGAGGAATTTTGAATTAACAGGGATCATAAAAAACATTAGTTAATTTAATTATTAATAGCTGTTCTTTGAATATTTCTTATTTTTAACGACATACGTTTTTGCAAATCAAATGGATTCAGAGATTTAAAAAATTCACGTAATTCGGCTTTTGTATGAGAGCTGACAGAATTTGATTCCAGTAATCGTTGAAATGGCGTTTTGGGTTGATCATATTTTTTAATAATATGAGATCCGTTACGGTATTTTTCAACAAGCTTAACCGAAGGATAAAAAAAGTTAAAGTACAAACGCCATTCCGTAGTATAGAGATCATTTAACAACCCGACGAGTTCGATTTTATCAAAACGCAGATAACCTAAGAATTGCCGGACATGAGTCCAGTTTTTTTCTTCAACGTGCGCATTGTCATTTTTATGATAAGAACGAGCACGGGTAAAGCGGATCGGATTTTTTCTGTCAACAAAATGTCTATACAGATGCCAATTTAAGAATTCCGAACCATTATCGCAATCGAAACCTAAGAGCGGGAAAGGCAGGGTAAATTCAATATTATCAATTTCTTTAAGGACGCCGCGTTCGCCTTTTCCCCAAACGGCGCGCTGTTCGGTCCAGGAGGTGGCAATGTCAACACAGTTGATCGTATAGACAAACATACCTTCAGTGGATGAACCGCAGTGTGCAACGGTATCGGCTTCAATAAAGCCGGGCCTGGTTTCGTCCCATTGATTTGTTTTAATCGGTATTCGTTTTTTGAGTAAAGCGCCGGGTTTGGTCGTGGCCAGCCCGCGTTTTGTGTGTTTCGCTCTCGCCGGTTTCATAAGCCGATCAATCGTAGCGGGTGAAATTTGCAAAAGCGCCTGATAATTATCTGGAGAAATATAGTAAGGATAATACGGAAGCCAAAGTTTCAATATGACTTTTAACCTTTTGGAGCAGGGCAGGTTTGTTATTATCCAAAGGCGTGTGAGAATTTTGAGTATTTCAGGATCGGAATATTTGGGCTTTCTTCCGCGCTGTGCCGGTTTATTTGTATCTTTATGTCGTATTTTGCAATTCAGCTTTCGTATGGCGTATTTACGATTATAGTTGCATACAGCACAAAATTCATCAAGTATGGTTCTTTTTTCATTTTTTTTCGCCTGATGATATCTTGTTCCGATTTCGGCCATGTATTCTTTTTTGGATTTTGGGCTCATAAATTATGTCTCCAATTTGTATATGGTTACATAAATTATGAGGCAACGACTATTATGCCAAATCTCTAAAGTTACTTTTTTTATGAGTCAATGCGATAACAACAAATTATAAAATTTTTCTTGGAATAAATATTATAAATTTGTATATTATTATCTTTACTTTTTTTAGAATTATTACACTAATACAAATTATCTTTATTTGAGAAAGTCATGATAAAAGACATTGAAAAAATGCGTAATATCGGGATCAGCGCTCATATTGATTCCGGTAAAACGACCTTAACGGAAAGAATTCTTTATTATACTCAAAAAATCCACGCAATACACGAAGTGAGAGGCAAAGATGGAGTTGGCGCGAAAATGGATTCAATGGAGCTGGAAAGAGAACGTGGAATTACAATATCGTCCGCTTCAACCAATGTCGAGTGGAAAAATCACTCCATTAATATTATTGACACTCCCGGTCATGTTGATTTTACGGTCGAAGTAGAACGCTCCCTGCGGGTTTTGGACGGCGCTATTCTTGTGCTCTGTTCGGTGGGCGGCGTGCAGTCTCAATCAATAACGGTGGACCGGCAGATGACACGCTACAAAGTACCCCGCATTGCATTTGTCAATAAATGTGACCGTATGGGAGCCGATCCGGAAAAGGTCACACGGCAGCTCCGTGATAAACTCAACCATAATGCCGTTATGATGCAAATCCCCATCGGGCTTGAGGAAAATCATCAGGGTATCATTGATCTGATTAAAATGAAAGCAATTTATTTTGAAGGTGAAGGCGGCACAATGATCCGCGAGGAGGAAATCCCCGCTCACCTGATTGAAAAAGCATTGGAAAAAAGGGATATAATGCTGGATGCGGTTTCCATGTTCAGCGACGAATTAATGGAGGCTTATCTTGAGGACAGGGTGACGGAAGATTTGATATATCCCGCGATTCGAAAAGGCACTCTTTCACTGGAACTGACGCCGGTATTTATGGGTTCGGCTTTCAAGAACAAAGGTGTACAGCCGCTTTTGGATGCTGTTGTAAAATATTTGCCTTCTCCGCTGGATGTATCCAATTCGGCCCTCGATCTGGATGAAAATGAAACCGAAGTCATATTAAAAGCCAAAAACGATCTGCCTATGGTGTTATTGGCTTTTAAACTGGATGACACCCGGTTCGGGCAATTGACCTATGTCAGAATTTATCAGGGCGGTATAAAAAAGGGAGACGAAATTTTCAACCGACGCACCGGCAGGAAAGTACGGGTTGGCCGGTTGATCAGAATGCACGCGGATGAAATGGAAGATATTACAACCGCCGGCCCTGGTGATATTGTCGCCATGTTCGGTATTGATTGTGCTTCCGGAGACACCTTTACATCGCCTAATATCAATTATTCAATGACGTCCATGTTTGTACCCACACCTGTTATTTCCCTGTCCATTTTAACAAAGGACAATAAATCATCTGAAAACATGGCCAAAGCGATCAACCGGTTCAGCAAGGAAGATCCGACCTTCCAGTCTTTTGTCGATCCGGAAACCAATGATACCATTATCAGGGGTATGGGCGAACTGCACCTTGACGTTTACCTGGAACGAATGCGCCGCGAATACAACGTTGAACTGGAAACCGGCCCCCCTCAGGTTGCATACAGAGAAAGTATTGCATTGTCGGGAACATTTAATTATACTCACAAAAAACAAACGGGCGGTGCGGGGCAATTCGGCCGGGTTGCCGGTATTATGGAACCGTTACATGAGGGCGATTTTGAATTTGTCGATGAGATCAAAGGCGGCGTTATCCCCAATGAGTATATACCCTCGTGTAAAAAGGGATTTGAAATTGCCATGAATAAGGGCCCGTTAACTGGATTTCCAATAGTCGGCATTAAAATCACAATTAATGACGGCGCTTACCATCCTGTTGATTCATCGGATATGGCTTTTCAAACTGCCTCGTTATCGGCATTTCGTGAAGTATACAACAAATGTAAACCCGTTATTCTGGAACCGATCATGCGGGTGGGCGTTGAAAGCCCCTCGGAATTTCAGGGCGCTATTTTGGGAACAATCAATCAGCGAAGAGGTATCATACACAGCGCGACCGAAGATAATAATTTTACCGTGATCGAGGCCGAGGTGCCGCTATCGGAAATGTTTGGATACTCCACTGTTCTACGCTCGTCCACACAGGGTAAAGCCGAATTTACAATGGAATTTTCGCGTTACGCCAAAGTCCCCGAATCCATTGCCGATGAATTGAAAAAAGAGTTTGCAGAAAAACAAAAAAGTAAAAAATAAAAAAGAGTTCACTTTTGTTTATTAAAAAAACATTTATATATTGAATCACCCGTGTCCGGTTAAACCCGGACACCAGTGATATTGAAATATTAAAATAATTTTAAAGATAACGAGGCAATTACATGCTAAAAACCGAATTGATTAAAAGAAGTCCAATTCGTATTCTTGAAGAGACTATACACGGCGGGCTTGGCAAAGGATGTTTAGGCGTTTTTACCGCCCGAAAAGGCGTCGGAAAAACGGCAAGTATGGTTCATGTGGCTACAGATAAAATGCTAAGAGAACAAAATGTCATACACATCTCTTTTGCCGACGATCCTCAGCATATTGGTAGCTGGTATAAACAGGTTTTTCAGGAAGTTTCCAGACAAAATAAACTTGATCATGCGAATGAAATCTATGAAGACCTCTTACATCGGCGGCTCATACTGCATTTTAAACAAAAGGACGTATCCTTTTCGCAAATTAAAGATAATTTTTACCAGATTACAAAAAGCGCCTCTTTTACACCGCAAACAATTTTTGTCGACGGTTTTCCGTTTGAAGAGGCAACCCCGGAACAATTAAAAGAATGGCAACAGTTTGCGTTAGATTTAAATGTGGAAATATGGTTTTCCGCCACCATGCATCGTCATAATCTGCAACTGGACGAGAAAGGTATCCCGGCTCCGGTGAACCGCTTTACGGATTTATTCTCCGTGATTATTGTATTAGACCCCAAGGAAGATTATATCGATTTTAAACTGCTGAAAGCGCACAGTTTTAACAATTTGGACAAATTGCGGTTAAAGCTTGATCCGCAAACGCTGCTTATTGCCAACCACCGGGTGTAAAACCGCTAACTGGTCCCCGGTGTACGGATTGTTTTCAAGAACTGTTCTTGCTCCTGAACAAATCATTCAGGTGAAAACGAAAGTTCTAATAAACCATTGTTCAAATCAAACTTTTGTACAACATCACACGCCTCTCTGACAGATGCGGGATAAAGAACATATCCAATAATGTTAAACAATTGATTTATCCTCGAAAATTGACAACCGTTACTGCGACCCGGCACGTTGTTATAGTTACAGAAATTGAATTAAACAAATAAACAACAGCATGCATCACAGGAAATATTATTCATCTGCTAATACAACCCCTTGAATTTGTCATTTTATTTAATTACAGCTTTTTAAAACTTTCTGCACCAGATCATGGATTTGATTCTTATTTTCATTTTCCCTGTTAATCTGACTTTTTTCATTCAGGTAAAATCCCATATCGACAAAATTTTGCCGATAATCCACTCCTTTTCGCAAGGGATTTTCGAATAATATTCTTTTCTCACGCATTAGTCCAACTTTCTTCAAGTGGTTTGTTTTTTTACTTTAGTAAATATAAAAGGAACAAATATCCTTGTTCCTGAAAATTGTTTTTTACAATTATATAGAAAAAAAAGAGTGCTTTGGCCGTGATTGTAATCACAAAAGGGATAATAAAATAACAAATGTCTCTGTATAAACCAGGATCGTTTTATGACACCTCTTTGAAAAAGCATGTAAAGACATCCCCGTGACAACAAAAAGCCGGACCAATCTCCGGCTTACAGATTACCGCGCGCCTGGAGGAACTCGAATCCCCAACCTTCTGATCCGAAGTCAGAAGCTCTATCCAATTGAGCTACAGGCGCTATTAAAAAAGAAAATATAAGCCTTTTCATCGACTATAGCAAATAAAAAAAGCAGACAGTCAAGTTTTTGAACGCCTAGGGGGGTCAGCATTCAAAGGAGGGGATTGACTGTCTGCTAAATCTTAAACAAATATAATAATTTTTTTGTTCCAAAAAAATATTTTCTTCTGTTCTATTTAAGATCCCACAGTCTAAAACTGTTTGATTTTTGCCCTAAATTATATAACTTAACATGAGAACGGATAACCAAACGGGCGCAGACAGCAGTTTTATACTCAATAAATCATGAATAATTTCCCGGTTAATGGGTATTATATGAAAAGCTATCCTTTTAAAACCAATATTACCGTACAAATCGGTGATATTAATTACGGCGGACACCTCGGAAACGAAAAGTCCCTGGTGTACTTTCAGGAAGCCAGATTACGTTATTTAAAAGAATTGGGTGCGTCGGAAATGAACATCGGCGACGGCGTTTCTCTGACGCAAATCGAGGCTTTTATTACGTATAAAAATGAATCGTTTTATGGCGACGAACTAACTATCGGCGTTATCATTGATGATATTTCCAAAGTTAGGTTCAGGGTGTCTTTTCAAATTACCCGCAGGAGCGATGAAAAACTCATCGGTACGGGTTATACCGTTCTGGCCGGATTTGATTATAAACAACACCGGATAAAACGTATTCCGCAATCTTTTATTGATAAAGTGACCGCTTATCAAAACATACAGGATTAATTCTGTCTTTTAACCTGTTATTTTAAACAGATGTGAAAATCAAATCGAGAGCGACTTATGAAAAAAGCAGTATTTGTATCCATTTTAATATTTTTTGTGTTATCATTGAGTATCGTCTTTGCTCAGGTTAATATCCCGCAAAATATGGGCACGGTTGTCAATGATTTTTCCGGATCCATTTCCGCAGAAACAAAAAATAAAATCGAAGCGCTGGGCAGGGAAGTCTTTAACAAAACCGGAGTTGCGATTGTTATCGCCTCCATGCCGAGTATAGGGGACGAAGATTACGCGGATTACGCCAACCGCATGTACGAGGCATGGGGTGTCGGTAAAAAGGGCGACGACCAGGGTGTATTGATCTTTCATGTGGTCGATCAGCGCAAGGTCCGCATCGAAGTTGGTTACGGTTCGGAGGGCTATCTGCCGGACGCCAGGGCGTCGCGGATATGGCGCAATATCATGCTGCCCTACTTTAAAGAGGATAATTTCGACCAGGGATTTCTGGCCGGGTACCTGGCGATTACGGACATTGTCGCGAAACATTATAATATCACCCTGACCGGATCGGCAGGGATGCAGGTTCAGCGACAAAAATCAAAATCCGGCAACGGGTTGTGTATATTTATCGCTTTTCTGATCCTGATGAGTATCCTTGGCGGCGGAAAACGCGGCGGAATTCTCCCCTGGTTATTACTGGGATCCATGATGGGCGGCGGTAGAAGTTCGGGAGGCGGCTTTGGCGGGGGATTCGGCGGCGGAGGCGGCTTTGGCGGCGGTTTTGGGGGATTCGGCGGCGGCATGAGCGGAGGCGGAGGCGCCGGCGGCGGTTATTAATTCATAATCAACTATTTTACATAAATTATTGGGAGGAGAAAATGTCCAAAATTCCTCAATCGCCTGATGAGCTCTATAATGAATTTATTTATGATATGAAACATCAGTTCAATACCGACCTTGTGTCCATCGTCTTGTACGGCAGCGGCGCCAAGGGCGAATATGTCCGTAAAAAATCCGATATCAATTTTTTGGTGGTGCTGACCGAGGACGGCATCAAAAAACTATCCGGCGCTTTTACACTGGTCAAAAAATGGAAAAAAAGAAATGTTGCCGTTCCTCTTTTCCTGACCCGTGATTATATCGAATCGTCACTTGACAGTTTCCCGATCGAATTTTTGAATATGAAAAAATTTCATAAACTGGTTTATGGAGAAGATATTCTCTCCGGTTTGCAAATTTCAAAGGATCATTTACGGTTAAGATGCGAAGAACAGATCAAAGGGAAATTGCTGCACCTGCGGGAAGATTTTTTAAGAACATTGGGCAACAAAAGACCGCTGGGTTCGCTGCTTGCCGTGACCATACCGGCGTTTGCCTCATTGTTCACGGCGTTACTGGAATATAAAGATTTAGACGTCCCGGAATTAAAAAGGGACACCATTATACAAACTGCGGAATCTTTTTCGCTCAACAAAGAAATATTTGACAGGGTGCTTGCTGTTAGAGAAAAGACTTTAAAACTGTCAAAAGAGGAATTGATCCAATTAACACAGGATTATATCGAAGAAATTCGAAAATTGGCAAACATCGTTGACAAATGGTAAATCATTTATCAGGAGGAATATATGTCCAAAGGTTTAATAGTAGTTATTGTTATTGTCGTAGCGATTGCTCTGATGTTCGGGAGCACCTACAACGGTCTGGTCAAACTGGATGAAACGGTCAAAGGCGCCTGGGCGGAGGTTGATAACCAGCTCAAACGCCGTATGGACCTCATCCCGAATCTGGTGAACACGGTAAAGGGTTATGCGAATTTTGAAAAAGAGACCCTTGAAGGTGTGATCCAGGCGCGGGCCAACGCCACCAAAATGGAAGTTAACGCCGGTGATTTGATAAATAATCCCGAGCAACTGCAGCAGTTTATGAACGCGCAGAACGGTCTGTCATCCGCATTGGGACGTTTGATGGTTGTGGTGGAACGCTATCCGGAGCTGAAAGCAAACCAGAACTTTCTGGACCTGCAGGCGCAGCTTGAAGGAACCGAAAACCGGTTAGCTGTGGCGAGACGACGTTTCAATGAAACGGTAAGAGAATATAACACCAAAATACGGGTGTTCCCGAGAAACTTTATCGCGGGCATACTTGGTTTTCAACAGCGTCCGTACTTTGAAGCGCCGCCGGAAGCGGAGCAGGCCCCGGAAGTGGATTTCGATTTCAGTAAATAATTTTTTCAAACCCCGGTCGTCAGCCGGGGTTTTTTTATTTAAAAACTTAAGTTTTAAAAAAACCAACGTGCGACGCACTTTTCAAGTGTGTCGCTCCTTTCCGTTACCGCGGTCGTCGAGTAGCGCAAAGCGAGAACGAGACGTCCTTTGCGCATGGCTATCCACGGGATTAAAATGAAAATGTCACCTCAATACGTCCCGGGCGGCAAAGCGGAACTACCCGGTGACCGGTGGGCCGGTATAAAGCAACGTGTAGTCCACCTAAAGACTCTGATAAATTTTTTATATTATGATTGATTCAGGACAAAACCAATCCTTCCCACTGTTTTGAGAGGTGGACTATACCTGACCAAAAAAACACCTGTAACGAAATCAAACCGGATTAAAAAGATGATTTGAAACCAAATTAAATTTTGACTTTAAAAAATGAGTTGTTATATTAAATCAGTATAATTATCCGTAAAACCTCATGAATAAACTCAACAAACAAATTAAAAACCTGATTATTTTTTTGTTGCTGGTGATCAATACTATACTGATTTCATCCATATTCTATAAAAAACATAACCGCCAGCCGTTAATTGTTCAGGTCCTGAACGGCTGTGGTAAAGAAGGAGCCGCTGCTGATATTGCCGGTCATCTGAAAAACGTGACCATCATTTCCGTGGAGAACGCGGACCAATTCGATTACGAAGAGTCCGTCATCATTGTCTGGCGGAAAGGAAAAAACAAAGAGCTAAAATCCTTTTACCGGACAGTGGGGATAACACAGGATCACATTTCCTTTAAATCAGATGATTTATACCCCGCCGATGTCAGCCTGATCGTCGGACATGACCATCCGACACTGAAAAATCGATTGACGACTCCAACTCAAAAGTAACCGTTTTATTCAAATCTTACATATACGATCCGGGAGGTTATATGAAAAAATTTTTTCTGCCCTGCCTTTTTATCTTTTTTTTTCTGTTTAACAGGTCCCTGTTGTTTCCGCAAAACATCCCGTTTTCGACCGAACCGCTGAATGACCAGTCCAATAATATAAGAGCATATTTAACACGCGTGGCATGCGAGGTGACGGAAAATTCGCTTTCGGGATTCACGACTTTGACGGAATGGCAAGCTGCGCGTACACAACGCTATAATGAATTTATCGATATGATGAGCCTGACTGATGTGCCCTTACAAGGAAACCGGCCGCCCCTGAACGTAAAAATCACTGGGTCCATACAAAAAAACGGCTATAAAATTAAAAAACTCTATTATGAATCCCTTCCATCCCTATACGTGCCGGCGAATCTGTATATCCCGGATAAAATTAACAAGCCGGTTCCGGCCATTTTATATGTCTGCGGTCACGCCAGAACACAAAAAGTGCATTACCAGGCGCACGCCCGCCGGTTTGCCGAGCTGGGATTTGTTTGTCTGATTATCGAAACCATTCAATGGGGAGAAGTTTTGGGCGAGCATTGGGGCTGTTACGTCCGGGGCTGGTTCCACTGGTACAGCCGCGGCTATACACCCGGCGGAGTTGAATTGTGGAACGCCATCCGGGGACTGGACCTGTTGTGTCAACTCCAGGAGGTGAACAGGGATCAACTGGGTGTAACCGGCATTTCCGGTGGCGGGTCACAAACCTGGTATATCGCCGCCGCTGATCCGCGCGTCAAGGCCGCGGCCCCGGTCTGCGGTACCAGTACGGTCAAGGCGCACATATTTCATCGCACGATAGACGGACATTGTGACTGTATGATGCCGATCAATACATACCTGCGGGATTATCATGATATTGGCGCTCTTATCGCGCCACGACCGCTGCTGATCGCATCCGCGGATCGTGACAGATTGAACACAATTGAATCCGTGCGGGAATCTTTTCAAAACATCAAAAAGATTTACGAGTTATACGGCCAACCGGAAAACATCACCCTGATCGAAACGCCGGGCGGTCATTCCTATCATAAAACATCCCGCACCAAAATATTCTCCTTTTTCCTGAAACATTTGTTTAACAGGGATGTTCCGTACACATCCATCAAAGACATAGATGAATCCGAAAACGCTCAATTGTCTGAAGAGGAACTCCGGGTATATATTAACGGCACGCCGCCGGATGACCGCACAAAAACAATACAGGAAACTTTTATGCGGGTCGCCGAACCGCCGGAGATCTCCGGTGCACAGGAACTCAAAACATACAGAACGCGTGTTTTGAACTTTTTAACGGAAAAAACATTTCACGGTTTTGCAAAGCAAAACATTCCGTTTTCGGAGCGTCTTGAATTTCGTTCTCTGGATGGAGCAGCCTTTGGCCGTAAAACATACAGCTTTGTTGCGGAGAAAGACTGGCGTCTCAAAGTTGATATCCGGTACAGGAATTCACCGGAACAAAAAAATCCGGTAATACTGGTGCTTCAAAGTCCGAATGAACAACGCTGGGAATCTGAAGAGTTTGTTTCAGGATTGGATGAAAACTATAATATCGCCTATTTTGAAACCCGGGGCGTCGGCGAAAACGGCTGGAGCCCGGAGATGCAGTGGCACGTCCGGCGGGCAGCCGCGTGGACCGGCAGGACGATCGCGTCCATGCGCGTTTACGATATACTCAGCTGTCTGCAATTTTTACGTACGTTTCCCGGGATTGAAAATCAGCAGATCGCCATTGCCGCGCGGGGTGAGATGTGTGTGCCGGCGCTTTATGCCGCTTTGCTGGACGAACACATTTCGGCTGTTGTTCTGCAAAATCCCGCGGAAACACAAAATAAACCGGGCCTGCCCGACGGGCGGGGAGAGACAATCGAAATGCTTAATTGTTTGCGTATTACGGATCTTCCGCAGGTGGCGGGATTATTGTTCCCGGCAAAGATCGTGTTCGTCGGCGCTATGCCGGACACATATTCCTGGACGAAATCGTTATACCAAACTCTGGGAAAAAAAGACAATTTTCAGGTTGTGAATAACATTTCTGAATGGAGTAATACAATAGAATAAATTTTATACTCAGTAAAAGGAGCCTGATATGAAGCATATTTTAAAATGGCTTGTTATCTTGAGTATATGCATGGTAACGCTGACATGCGTATCCAGGAAAAAGAAAACTTTTCTTGTGGTTTGTTTTGATGTTGAAGATTACACTACCCCGGTATCGGAAGGAATTGACGACATCCCCAAATGGCTGGCGGAAACCATGACGGAGGTCGGGGTGACCGGCACTTTTTTTGTCATTGGCGAAAAAGCCCGTTCACTGGAAAAACGCGGCCGTCAGGATGTGATCGCGGCCATGGCTAAACATGATATCGGCAGCCATACCAACATGGGCTCGATTCATCCCACCGTAACAGAACGGCTGGAAAAAATGGACCAGGCCTCCGGCGTGAAACGCATGCTCGAGGATGAATCGCTCGGCTTTAATGAATTACAAAGAATATTCAAAGTCCCTGTATCAACTCTGGCCCGGCACGGCGGGTCCTACGGCCCGCAACTGATTACCGCGCTGGGACAGATGGGCGCCGGGTATGTGTACTCGCCGATCCATTTGCCGGGACATAACGCGGTCTGGTTTTGCAATACGTTAAATTTTCACGGTGAATACGGCAGCTTTGATGATTCCTATTACCGGGACGATCTGTTCGAACCCCTGCTCGACAGCGCCGGGGTGTGGCTGCCGGAACTGGCCCAAAAAGTCGATGTTATTTCATTTTTCGGCTGTCATCCCTGCAAGGTCCGGACCGAACAATTTTGGGACTTTAATTACTATCTCGGCGCCAATCCCGATTCCGCGGACTGGAAAACGCCCGCGTTGCGACCACTGGAGAGCATGAAAACAGCGCAAAAAAACTTTCGCCGCCTGATGCAGTTTCTGAAAAGCAGGGATGATATCGAAATAACCACCTTTCGTGATTTAATGCAGCGGTATTCCTCCCAGAAAGAATTTGTCCTGAAAAAGGACCTTGTCGCTTATACCCGGCAACTGCTCAAAGAACAAACCATTCCACTGAATGACTATTTTACACCCGCCGAACTTTTTTCGGCGCTCTCTGTTTCTATCAACCAGTATCAGCAAACCGGAAAACTTCCGGACAAAGTGAAAAGAAAAAGTCCGTTTGGCCCGGAATCCATGCCTGAAGAGACGCCCGGTATAAAAACGCTGACCCGGACCCGGATATTCGACCTGGCGCAAAAATGCCGGGAGTACATTTCCGGTCAAAACATGGTTCCCGCCGTCGTGCCCATTGATGAACAAAATATAGGCGCCGGTTCGATATTGGCCGTATTGAGTCGGTTCTATCTGGACATCAGCAGTCAAAGCATAAAAGACAATTATTTGGTTCCCGCCTTTGAGACATACCCCAAAACAAATGAAAAGGAAATTATAACGGAGGTTAACGGTTGCGCAGGCTGGAGGGTGCATCGCCCGGATCTGGATATGACAAACCTGGCTGAATTGACCAGACTGCAATTGTGGACTTTGAAACCCGCTTTAATTTTATAGTAATGAAAACTTTCAAAATCCCGGGAAACAACCCGGGATTTTTTATTATTTTAACGTACTGATCCGTTTAATACCGGCATCGATAAAACAGTACTGCATTTTCATCTGGTCATATACGGACATCGGTTTTAATCCTGACTGCCAGGCCTCCTGTAACACCCTCTCCGGATTGCCGTCGTTTTTCCAAATTTCGAAACGATGTTGCCATTTTTTCAGATCAAAATGCGCCGGTTCCGTCTCGTTTTTGGATTCGGGCACAATAAATAACGGCATATTACTGACAAGGGTCAACACATCACCGCTTATTTTACGTATCGTTTCCATCGAACTGGGCCGGATAACGTCCGCCGTTTTTTTATCACCCAGATCCAGAAAATATTCCTTTAAATATTTCGAATCCGGTCTGGTGCTGAATCCCGGAGCTATTCTGAAAAAACCTTTTTCTCCTTTACGGTTCACATCATGCAAGGCGTAACCCATTCCATTAATTAATTTGGTGCAGGAATCGATAAGCGGTTTACAACGTGAAATCCAGGCGCTGTCGATCAAAAACCATGGCCCCTTGCCGAAAGCGATACCGTGCAGGGAAACATGCAGTTGAAACGAGGTTTCCGCTTTTTGCCACCACCTGTAAATCGCTTTGTTCTCGGGCCGCGCGCCTTTATCATTGTCATTAACCGGAAACCCGAATTCCATATCATCAACCGGAAGCTCACGGATATAATATGACAAATAATTGAACAAATTATAAACACCGTTACCATCCATAGTCCATCTTGAATTATTTTTTTCTCCGTCCGGGTTGGCATGAGGGATAATCCACCATTGATATTGAGTTAAAAATGGATTTTTATCCGGGAGAGCGGTAAGATAGGAAACAAAGTGCCGTAAAAATCTGGGACCGACGGGTTCATCGGCATGACAACCGCCAATCAGACTGATCGAGACGAGACCGCGGCCAAACTTGAATGCCCGGATCGCCAGTCCGTTTCTCGAATAACCGATAATCTCCCCTTCGTTTGGCGGAAGATGCGGAGATGAAATAATTTGATCGAATATTTTGTCCTTCATATATATTTATCTATATTTTAAATTCACTGGTGTCCGGTTAACGGACACCGCTGCCTGATCCGGTTTACAAGTTCAATAAAATCAAACCATAAAACTGGAAAATTTTAATTTTTTCAAACATATCAATTAATGAAAACATATCCTAAAACCTTAATAAAATAATATATTAAGAGTGTCGCGTCCGGGTTTAACCGGACACTAGTGTATTAAATTATTATTTGACATTTAATCATTAATTTTATTAACATATTATACGATTTTTCAATAAGCCGGTTCCAGAATTCGGATAAAATTCCGGAACCGGCCAAAAATTGTATCGTTAAACGTTCGAATTGCTTTTTGTGGATAAAAATCACAAAACATGAAATAATAACTTTTCAATCAAAGCGGGAACATGAACAAACCAAAAAAAGATCAGGTCCATCCGGATGTATACGTCTTGTTTTCGACAACTGATCTTTCATCGAATATATTCTTATCCTTTATAACAATTAAATATAAATGCTGCTGTCTCCTGTCCTTCCTCCCTGATTCATAGCCGGCCCCGGATCAGGGCTACCCCGACTTTTGGAATACAGAATAATTTATTAAATAAGTATCAAATTATTGTTGTTTTATATGGATAAATTCAACCGTTCAATATGAAAGGACAATCCAATGTTGTTGGACCATATAGAAATTCCGAACGTTATTCATTTTGTTTTTTTTAGTCTGGCATTGTTTCCGTTATTCGTCAGTGCAACTCAAAAAATAAAACCGCCCAGGGCAGAAAAAAAACCACATAAACATAAAATTCACGGGCATGAAAGAATCGACAATTATTACTGGATGCGGGACAGAGAAAATCCGCAGGTGCTGGACTATTTACATAAAGAAAACGAGTACGCCGAAACAGTACTTGCGCCTTTAAAAGGATTGCGGCGGAAACTTTTTCAGGAAATGAAACTCAGGATCAAAGAAGACGAAACAACGGTTCCTTATAAACTGGGGCCCTATAATTATTATACCCGGTATGAAGAAGGCAGGGAGTACCCGATATATTGCAGGAAAAAAGGTTCTCTCCGCGCGAAAGAACAGCTTCTGCTGGACGTGAATATACCGGCGGAACATCACCGCTATTATAAGGTAATGAATTTTAACGTTTCGCCGGATCATAAAACCGCGGCATTCGCGGCAGATTCCGTGGGTCGCAGACTCTATACCATATACTTTATAGATCTGCAAACCGGCCGGTTCCTGAAAGATAAAATCGATAAAGTGTCGCCGTTTTTTGAATGGGCGAACGACAACAAAACCCTGTTTTATATGAAACAAAATCCGCAAACCCTGAGATTTGAAAAAATTTTCAAACACGAGTTAGGCGTCAAAAAAAACACTCTGGTTTATTTTGAGAGTGACGAAACGTTTATCACAAAAATTTATAAAACCCGGTCACAAAAATATCTGCTGATCGGTTCGTTCAGTACGCTGGCATCGGAATTTCGCTATCTTGATGCGAATTCTCCCGACGGAGATTTTAAAGTCTTTTATCCCAGGAAAGCCGAACATGAATACTATATCGATCATGGAGGGGACACATTTTTCATCCTCACCAATGACGGCGCGGTCAATTTCAAATTAAAAAAAACGCCGGTCGACAAAATCGACAGAAAAAACTGGAAAGAAGTGGTTCCGCAAAACAAAAATATTTTTATTCAACGGATGGCGGTGTTTCAAAACCACATCGTTCTACAGGAAAAGAAGAACGGTTTGACGTCCATCCGGATTATTAACAGATCGGACAAAAAACAAACGTATCTGGATTTTACTGAAGAAACCTATACGGCCTATATCGGCACCAACCCGGAATACAAGACCGACATTCTGCGATTCGGATATGAATCCCTGACTTTTCCACGGTCAGTTTATGATTATCACATTAATACCAAAACCAAAGTGCTGAAAAAAAGTCAGCCGGTTCTGGGTGATTTTGATCCGCAAAACTATCGCTCGAAACGAATTTTTGCCCGCGCCCGGGACGGCGCCGGGATACCAATCTCAATGGTTTTTAAAAAAGGACTGGAACGGGACGGAAAGAATCCCCTGCTGTTACATGCTTACGGTTCTTACGGCCACAGCGAGGATCCGTTCTTCAGTTCGGCGCGGTTAAGTCTTCTCGACAGGGGTTTTATATTTGCCATAGCCCACATTCGGGGCGGTTCGGAAATGGGCCGGCAATGGTACGAACAGGGCAGACAATTAAAAAAGAAAAACTCCTTTACGGATTTTATTGCCTGCGCGGAGCTCCTGATCCAAAAAAAATACACGGCCAAAGAACATTTATACGCAATCGGCGGCAGCGCCGGCGGGTTGCTTATGGGCGCCGTAATAAACATGAGACCCGATCTTTTTCACGGTGTGATCGCGGAGGTCCCGTTTGTGGATGTGATTACCACTATGCTGGATTCATCGATTCCATTGACGACATACGAATATAACGAGTGGGGTAATCCAAACAATAAAGAATATTATGACTATATGCTGTCCTATTCACCCTACGATAATGTGGGGAAAAAAGACTACCCGCATCTGCTTGTCACTACCGGGTTACACGATTCCCAGGTTCAGTACTGGGAACCGGCAAAATGGGCCGCCAGGCTAAGGGACATGAAAACTAACGACACCGTTTTACTGTTAAAAACAGATTTCCAGGCCGGACATTCCGGCGCGTCAGGCCGTTTTGAAAGCCTTAAAGAAACGGTCCTGAATTACGCTTTTATTCTGGGTCTGGAAGGAATCCAAAAATAATTTTTTTGGGAACAAAACATTCATGACGGGTGTTTATAATATGAATTCACGCTGCACCGGGATATTAACAGGGAATATTCCGGTGTGAATACGGATGCCCTGTGGAAGGGAGGTGATCTTATTAGTAATCAATCTATAATAAGGGCCTCCGGTGATACTTGTTAGCACCAGGTACTCTGGACTCTTGATATTTAGCCCCGCTTTTTGCGGGGCTTTTTTTTTGTTTTGATTTTTTATGCAATTGTTTTTTTTGTTTTACAATAAACTTGCTTTATTTAATTAATATTGATATTATTATTCAACTGTATGCGGTTAAAACCGGACGCGACACTCTTAACATATTTATATTATTAACGTTTTCGGATATGTTTTCATTAATTGATTTGTTTATAAAACAATAATTTTTTATAATTATATAACCTGATTTTATTTAACTTGTAAGCCGGATCAGGTTGCGGTGTCCGTTAGCCAGACATCAATGATTATGATTATAATTATATTAAAAAATACAGGAGTACTTTATTGACACTACCTAAACTGACATTAAAATCTTTTATGGAACATTGCGCGACTCAATTCAAGAATGAATCCGCGTTGTCGCTGGTCGACGGCAGTCCCATTGATTATGAAAAATTGTCGGAAAATATAAACAAAACATCACTCTTTCTAAATAAATTGGGAATTAAAGCCGGAGACCGCGTTGCCATTCTCAGTGAAAACAGCCCCAACTGGGTGATCGCTTTTTTTGCCGTTACGACAATGGGCGCTGTGGTCGTTCCCATTCTGCCCGATTTTCTTCCCGACCAGGTTCAGCATATTCTTCGACATTCCTCAAGTAAAGCCATTTTTATTTCGGAGAGACAATACGATAAAATTCAGGATGATGATGAACAGGACACGCCTTATTCAATTATTTTAATTGAAACTTTTTCCAAAATCCACAAAACGACAACCCGGGAACGAATTAAAGAACTTCTTAACGAAGGCGGAAAAGAAATTTCCCGGTTAAAAAGCGCCGCGTTACGCCTGACCGGAAAAATTGATTCCGACGTCAAAGAAAACGATCTGGCCTCAATCATTTATACGTCGGGCACGACCGGTCATTCCAAAGGCGTGATGCTGACACATAAAAACCTTGTGTCCAACGTTCTTGCCGCGTCTCTGCTGCAGCCAATAACCGTGAACGACAGGTTTCTGTCCATATTACCGCTGTCGCATACGCTGGAATGCACGGTCGGGATGCTGGTGGCCCTGCACGGAGGCGCCTGCACTTATTATTTTGAAAAGCCGCCTTCTCCAAAAAATTTACTCGAGGCTTTTCAAAAAATCAAACCAACCGTCATGCTCAGTGTACCACTAATTATCGAAAAAATTTATAAAAATAGAATTCTGCCCCAGTTCCAAAAAAATGCTTTCGTAAAAAAACTTTACAGCTCTGATGCGATACGCAAAAAGTTACATAAAATAGCGGGTAAAAAATTACTGGCTTCATTTGGCGGAGAATTACACTTTTTTGGTATCGGCGGGTCGAAACTTTCCGCTGATGTCGAAACCTTTCTAAGGGATGCCAAATTCCCCTACGCCGTCGGTTACGGATTGACCGAAACGGCCCCCCTGCTGGCCGGGACCAATCCCGCCGAAACAAAATTTCAGTCAACGGGACGGGCCATTCAGAGCGTGCAGATCAAGATCGCTTCATCCGACCCGTATACCAGGGAAGGGGAAGTCCTGGCCAAAGGACCCAATGTGATGAAGGGTTACTATAATGACCCTGAATTAACCGCAAACGTATTTACGCCCGACGGCTGGTTTAAAACCGGAGACCTGGGTATCCTGGACAGGGATGATTATCTCTATATCATCGGCAGAATCAAAAACGTTATCATTGGTCCCAGCGGCGAGAATATTTATCCCGAAGAGATTGAAACAAAAATAAACGAATGCGATTACGTGCTGGAATCGATTGTATTCCAGGACAATGATAAACTGACCGCGCGCGTTCACCTCAATTACGAAGCCCTTGACAAAAACCTGAAAATCCTGAGTGAGCTCGAATTAAAAAGAAGGATCGGTGAAATTTTAAAAAAAGTCCAGCAGCAGGTCAATAAAAGCGTGGCCTCGTTCGCGCGGATCAATAAAATTATTGAACAAACCGAACCATTCGAAAAAACGCCGACAAAAAAAATCAAACGCTTTTTATATACAAGTTAACATTGTTCTTGAACAACAGAGGACAGCATGAAAAACGTCAGCAGAAGAAATTTTATCGGCACGGGCGCCGCAGCAGTCACTTTAAACGTTTTATTCGGGAAAGGTTATGCGATGTGTAAAAAGCAACCCCCTGTCGGTTCACTCGGGAAAACGCCCAACACCAAATTTGCGGTCAATGTGGAAATGTGGTGGACGGATTTACCGTTTTCCGAACGCTTTCAGAAAGCCGCAGAGCTGGGATTCCCGGCAATCGAGTTCTGGGATTACGGCAACAAAGACCTGGACGCCGTTAAAAGCGCCTGCGATGATCTGGGACTGGAAATCACCCAGTTCACGGCCTGGGGATTCACACCGGGCATGAACGATCCCGTTAACCATGATCTGTTCGAGGAAAAGATCCGCGAATCCTGTGAAGCGGCGAAAAAACTGGGCTGCAAACTGGCAACGGTGGTCGGCGGCGACGACCAGCCCGGCATGACGCAGGAGCAGATGCATGCCAATATCATTACCGCGTTGAAACGCGTCGCGCCAGTCGCAGAACAGAACGATTTAACGCTCATCCTGGAACCGATGAACATCCGGGTCGACCACAAGGGCCACTGTCTTTACGGCAGCGCCCCGGCCGTGCGCATCTGCCGGGAGGTGAATTCATCGCATGTCAAGATCAACTGGGACCTGTACCACATGCACATTTCCGAAGGCGACCTGTGCGGACACCTGCGCGAAGGTTTCGACCAGGTCGGTTATATCCAGCTTGCCGATCACCCCGGACGGCACGAACCCGGCACCGGCGAAATCAACTATTCGCGTGTCCTGAAAGAGCTGAAGGAACTGGGTTACACCGGTTATGTCGGCCTGGAATGCTCACCGGCCGAAGACGAGATGACCGCCGCGAGGCGGATCGCGCTGGCGGACCAGTGGTAAAGTAAAAAACCAACTTTTTCTTTTGCTCTAATCCCGAAAACTATATATATTGCACCCGTCAGCCATAATGGCGGCGCCAATATAATTTTACATCCTTTTGACCGAAAATGCTCTTTAATACACCCACATATTCAATCAACAAAATTTACGCGCTGGTGGATTGCAACAACTTTTACGCCTCCTGCGAACGGGTCTTCAACCCCAAACTTTGGACCCGTCCCGTTGCCGTGCTGTCCAATAATGACGGCTGTATCGTCGCCCGTTCCCAGGAGGTAAAAGACATGGGCATTCCCAACGGCGCGCCGTATTTCAAGTACCGCGAGGTGCTGGAAAAAAACAACACCGCCGTATTCTCGTCCAACTATACCCTGTACGGCGACATGTCGCAGCGCGTCATGGAAATACTGGAAGGATTCGCGGACCGGCTCGAGGTTTATTCCATCGACGAGGCGTTCCTGCGCCTGAACGGCTTTGAGCGTTTCAACCTGGACGAATACGGCCTGAACATCAGGGAAACCGTCATGCGGGGGACGGGCATCCCGGTATCTGTCGGCATCGCGCAGACCAAGACGCTGGCCAAAGTCGCCAATAAACTGGCCAAAAAAAACGGCGGAACGTATAACCTGCTCGGTCACCCGGATATTGACGCGGTGCTGGAAAAATTCGACGTCTGGGGCGTCGGCCGGCAGTACACAAAATTCCTGAACAGATACAACATCAAAAACGCCCGGCAGCTCAAATACGCCGACGACAACTGGGTCCGCAAACACATGACGGTGGTCGGGCTGAGGACCGTATGGGAACTGCGGGGGATATCCTGCATTCAACTGGAGCAGGCGCCGCCGCCGAAAAAAGAGATCTGCACCTCCAGAAGTTTCGGCAAGCCCGTGGAAACCATTTCCGAAATGCGCGAGGCCGTGGCGGACTATACCAGCCGCGCCGCCGAAAAACTGCGCAAACAGCGCTCGGTTGCCGGAAATATCCTGGTCTTTATCACCACCAACCGGTTCAAGGACGAACCGCAATATACCAACTATATCCAGGTGAACCTGCCGTCTCCCACGTCCAGTTCCTTCGACCTGGTGCAGCATGCCCTGTTCGGTCTGGAGAAAATTTTCAAAACCGGCTACCGCTATAAAAAATGCGGCGTACTCTTGACAGATATTTGCCCCGCCGACCAGGTGCAGACCAGCCTGTTCGGCAACAACAAATACGATCCCAAAGCCGACAAGCTGATGAAAGTGATGGACCGGATCAACCGCCGCTACGGCACCAAAACAATCAACATCGCCGCATCCGGTTACCGGAAAATGTGGAACATGAAACGCGACATGAAATCCCCGCATTATACCACGGACTGGAACGAACTGCCGGTGGTCAGGGCGGGTTTCCCGGACAGCATATTAATGAAATATCTTTCATAAATCATCCTTGATTATTTTCCATATTATATGATTCATCCGACATTACAGGGAAGGAACTGCTATGGCACAAAATTTATTGAAAAAAATATCCGCCGGAATATCGTCCTACGGCCCGGCGATATTTATGATCGGGGCGGTGATCGGCACCGGCAGCGTCTCATCGCTGGTGGTTTCCGGCGCCGAACACGGCATGAGTTTATTGTGGGCGCTGTTTTTGTCCTGCCTGTTTTTCTGGATACTGATCGGCTGCGTCAGCCGGCTTACGTTTGCGACCGGAAAAACGTTTGTCGCGCTGACCAAAGAACATTACGGCAAAGTTGCCGGATTTTATATTGTCCTCGCGGTGACGGTCAGTCAGTTCACCTCCAATATCGGTGTTATGGGGATCGTCTCCGAGGCGTTCGCAAAATGGACCGGCATGGACTTTTTACTGTCCGCAATTATCTGGTGCACCTTTGTTTATCTGATGGTGTTTATGGGGAAATATTCCGCATTTGAACGGATATTGATTATTTTCGTAACGGTATTCGGGGTCAGTTTTATCGTCAATTTATTTCTGGCGCACCCGTCCGCCGGGCAGACGCTCGCCGGTTTCATTCCGGTCGTTCCGAAAGGCGGCGCGCTGATTGTCGGGGCCATGGTCGGCACAACCCTGGCGGGCAGTGTAGTGGTGATGCGTTCCTTTGTCATCACCGACAAAGGCTGGACGATCAAGGACCTGAAACACGCCGACAAAGACGCTTTGCTGACGGGCGCGCTTGTATTCATCATCTCGGGAGTAGTCATGGCCTGCGCCGCCGCGACCCTGCACGTCATGGGCAAACACGTCGACAGCGCCATCGATATGGCCTATACGCTGGTGCCGCTGATGGGCCGGTTTGCCGCCACGCTTTTTGTGATCGGCATCATGGCCGCCGGTATGTCGTCGGCCTTTCCCAACGCACTGGTTTCCATCTGGTGTATTACCGATTATTTCGGCATCTCAAGAAATCCCAAATCGCTGCATTTCCGGTTGATGGCCTTGTTTTTTGTCGGCGCCGGGCTCATATCGCCAATCTTTGGCGGCAAACCTGTACTGTTACAAATTGTGTCGCTGGCCATACAAGCAATCTTTTTACCGCTGCTGGTTTTGTTTATCACCCTGCTGCTCAATAATAAAAAAGTGGTTGGTCAGTATAAAAACTCTAAAATCATAAACGTGATGAGTATTATTACTTTTATTTTTTCCCTGTTTATGGCATACCAGGCCGTTACGGGTTTGGTCAATTTGATTTCTTCATTATAAAAGCAAAAACTCATAACCAATCCTCCCGGTCATCGAGTAGGGCTGTCGAGCATAGCGAGACGGGTTGAATCGAGACGAACTTTGATGTTGGAAAATGTCTCTCTCAGATATCGCGGATGTCGCAGATAAAATAAAAACACAACCTCTGTCATTTCGACCGCAGGGAGAAATCTTTTTTTGTTTTACATGAACTGATACCTCATTAAGAAGCAGGTTTCCTCTTTGCTGCGCTCATCGAAATGAGAGTGCCACAGACGCCCGGGGGTGTAATATTTGTAAAAAATTATCTTTTTCATTTTTTCGTGATCTATATAGAGGAAACTCCAGAGCGTAGTCTCAAATATCATGATCTGAATTTTTACATATCCGGTCATCGAGTAGGGCTGTCGAGCGAAGCGAGACAGACTGTATCGAGATGACCATCGGAGCGGAAATATCTGTTGAGTTCGGAAGAACCGTCCCCTCGGTACGGGACCGGCACACCGGTCATCGAATAACAAGCCCCGGTAACACAGAATACTTTATAACCTCCGGGAGGTCTGTGTTGACCTCCAGGAGGTTAATTATCTCAATCGTGTTTATTCTGCTGCACCATTTTGCCCCAGGTATCGCGCAGGGTGACGGTCCGGTTAAACACCGGTTTCCCCTCAGTACTGTCCGGGTCAACATAAAAATACCCGTGCCGCTCAAACTGGAAGCGCTGACCCTCTTTGACGTTCGCCAGCGACGGTTCCAGCAGGGCGTTTTCAATCACTTCAAGGGATTCGGGATTCAGATATTCCAGAAAATGTTTGTCTTCCTCCTCATCCGACGGGTCCGGTACGGTTAGTAAATGTTCATACAATCTCACTTCGGCCCGGATCGCGTGAACGGCCGAAACCCAGTGAATCGTGCCCTTGACCCTGCGGCCGTCCGGGGTGCCGCCGCCTTTGGATTCCGGATCATAAGTGCAATGCAGCTCGATCACCTTGCCGCTCGCGTCTTTGATCACATCCGTACAGGTGATGTAATACGCGTACCGTAACCGCACTTCCTGACCCGGTGACAGCCGGAAAAATTTCTTCGGCGGATTTTCCATAAAATCCGTTTCCTCGATATAGATTACTTTGGAGAACGGTACCTTTCGGGCGCCCATGGATTCATCCTCGGGATTATTTACGGCTTCCATCTCCTCCACCAGATCATCCGGATAATTATCGATAATGACCTTGAGCGGCCGCAGTACGCCCATAACACGCGGCGCCGTTTTGTTCAGTTCTTCCCGGATGCAGTGTTCCAGCAGGCCGTAATCGACCATGCTGTCACGTTTGGCCACGCCGATCCGGTCGGCGAATGTGCGTATCGATGTCGGCGTATATCCCCGTCTGCGGAATCCGGAAATGGTGGGCATTCGCGGATCGTCCCAGCCCCGCACATGTCCTTCTTTTACAAGCTGTAACAGTTTGCGTTTGCTCATCACCGTATAGGTCAGGTTCAGGCGCGCAAACTCGATCTGCTGGGGATGGTAGACGCCAAGCGCGTCCAGGAACCAGTCGTATAAAGGCCTGTGGTCTTCAAATTCCAATGTGCAAAGCGAATGTGTGATCTGCTCAATGGAATCGGACAAACAGTGGGTGAAATCATACATCGGGTAAATGCACCATTTGTCCCCGGTGCGATGATGTTTCGCGTGCAGAATCCGGTAGATGACCGGATCGCGCATGTTAATATTCGGGGAAGCCATATCGATCTTGGCCCGCAGTACTTTCTCGCCGTCCTTGAAATGACCCCTTTTCATGCGGTTGAACAGTGTCAGGTTTTCCTGCATTGATCGGTTTCGATAGGGACTTTCCCTGCCGGGTTCGGTCAAGGTTCCCCGGTATTCGCGTATCTGCTCAGGGGTTAAATCGCAAACGTATGCCTTGCCCATTTTAATTAATTGCAGACTAAAAGCGTATAATTGATCGAAATAATCGGAAGCATAATATTCGTGTTTCCCCCAGTTAAAACCGAGCCATTTCACATCTTTTTTGATGGATTCGACATATTCCGTTTCTTCTTTTGTCGGATTGGTGTCGTCAAATCGCAAATGGCAGACGCCGCCAAATTCTTCCGCCATACCAAAACTCAGGCATATCGCTTTGGCGTGGCCAATATGCAGATAACCGTTGGGTTCCGGGGGAAACCGTGTTTCCACTCTTCCGGCCCATTTATTGGTTTTCATATCCTGTTGTATGATATATCGTATAAAATGAGGTGGGATGGTGGTACCTTTTTCACCGGTATTATTTGCTTTTATATTTTCTTCCTTTTTATCGTCCGACATTTTTTCCTCTAACATATATAATATAAAATTTATTTATTAAATTGTCCGGCAATCTCCGGAATTTTTGCTATGCTCTTACTTAAATTAAATATTTTCTTTTAAAACAACAATGACTAATTTATAAGGCTAAAAAGCAATCTTTTTATCTTGAAAAAAAAGAATACACTTATATAGACCCCCGTGAATCAATTTTTCAGTCCCTTTTAAAGTCGCAAATCCCGCAGGCACATCAGAATCGGGAAAACATGAATAAATGCGCTAAAAAAGGCAATAAATTAAAAGCCTATATTAAAAGCTTTAGGAAACCACAATGAAAAATAACCGGACATAAAAATTATTCTTTCACAGCCGGTATCGGCAGTGATTATACTATAAATAATTGATTTACATTTTAAATTATTTTGGTTCCCAGTAACAGCGCTTAGGTGAAACGATTTTCTCTTCTTCCTTGAGAACTTTCATAGCCTTATCCACTTCTTTACGGTCTAGTCCGGCCAGTTCGGCAATTTGGCCGGCGCTCAGGGGTTTGCCCTCGCTTTTCATTACTTTTATGATTGTTTCTTTTGCGTCCATACACGCTCCATTTAATTTTTCTTTTATCCCTTGTTTAAGTATGCCGAAGGCAACCGTAACATTTCAACAAGGTAATTAATAGTTTATTTGCTTTCTTTTTTCGGCCCTGCCTGTGTTTTTTGCTTATCGAAAATGATGGTGATTTTTCGCTCGCCCCATGAGGAACTGGAAAAGTGTTTTATTGATAGATTCCGGTCTTTGATACTCCACGCCTCATTTAAAATCATTTCCGAGGATTGGCCTCCTCCTTCAAAAAAAATTTTTGACGCTATGGTCAACGTATCGCCTTTTGCAGACCATGTTGCCGTCGTAGTCCGCGGGGAATTCCAGAATTCCGACTTGCATTCTTTCCCATCCAGGGTTAGTTTTTCTTCAATAACAAAATCATCCTCATATTCTCTCTGGAAAGTCTTGACAATTGTTATATCATTTCCTTTTTGCGTCACCATCAGTTTTGATGGCAGGAAATTCGTTCCATTCTCATCAAGCATACTCTTGTTTTCATTTAAAACCCATTCTCCTGAAAAATCAAGCTGGTCCCCGGCAAATACGTCTAACAGTAATAAACCGGTTAAAAATACGATAAAAAGCATTTGGCTACGCATGTTCCACCTCAACAATTAGAGTTAAAGGTTTTTAAAAGTTTCTTTTGAAGAAAATTTATTTATTAAAGACCTAAATATTATAATTTTTTATTAAAAACTC
>JAFGSB010000033.1 GCA_016934825.1 Candidatus Zhuqueibacterota bacterium | reverse complement strand
GTGGAAATTGTATCACTGGATGTTATTTGGGGAGGGTTATTAATTACATCCAAAACCAATGAAAGCGAATCTGTCTGAGGAGGATTATCCGAATCTTGAACTTGAGCCGTGAATTGGAAATGACCTGAAGAACTTGGAAAACCTGATAATACCCCTGAATTATTAAAGTCCAATCCTTCTGGCAAATTTCCATTAATTATTGACCATGTATAGGGCGGTAAACCACCAGTTGCTCTAAGTGTATCATGGTATTCGTTTTTATAAACGGCATCTTGAATATCATGGGATAAAATGGATAGTGATTCTGTCCGAACATGAATAATAACATCCATGGTATCGGAAAGATCGCCATCAGTGGCAATTAAAGTGAACGATGTGTCCAAGATTTGATTTGGGGTTATACCGCTCAAAGTGGAATTCATCACCGATAACCAAACTGGATAGTCTGAAAATTCAAAAGAAATTGGATTCTCATCCGGATCAGTCGCTTTTGCAATATAATTTAGCGGTGTATTAACCAAAGTATTTATAGAATCAGGTGAAGTGATTATCGGTTTTTGATTATCCACTTTAATTTGAAAAGTAGCAGAATCAGAGACTGAAGGGATTCCGGAATCAATACAATAAACAGAAAAATCAAAAGAACCAGAATGCAATGGAACACCTGTAATCAAACCATTATCGGAGTTTATAGATAAACCATCTGGCAATATTCCATTTTTAATTTGCCAAGTAATAGGATCTATACCACCATTGCTTTGTAGTTGAAAATTGTAATACTTCTTATAAGAAGCATTTTCAATTTCCGTTGTGGTAATTACAGGGATCGATGATAAAGCAATTGATGCATTTGTATTTTCTGACCATTGAGTTTCAAAGCTACCGTCACTTGCTTTAGCTTTAATTGAAAAATTACCTGCTTGAGGGTAGGAATATTGAATATTCGCATTGTAACCTGATAAAAAATTTCCGTCCCATGGTGAAATATAACCATTTCCAAAGTCAACATTTAAATTAATTCTATCTTGTTCTGGATCAATTACAAAAGCTTCGAAATTTGTATTGATCCTAGAATAACCTGAATAATTATCTTTAATAAATATTGGAACGTTAGGTGGTAAATTGCCATTACCATCCAGAGAATATAAAGAATAATTAATAAAATATTTAATATCATCATACGAATCTGGTAAATCAATATAACTATCGAAATTTGCTTTAGAGTTTTCTTTGAAACGAAATAATTTAAAATCTCTGTCTTCTCCGATTGTTTCAGTCCAAATATCAATTGTGATGCCGTATTGATCCTTTAAATATATTATTTCTCCTGTGTCATTTATTTGAAATCCCAACTTAGTATGTTCAAACGTTATTGACAAGCCAGAATTAATGATTGTTCCCTGTGGAATTTTATATGCAGTAGGTTCATTTAAATCTCCAATTGTCCAACCAGAAATGTCTATATCTTGTTTAGAATAATTTTTCAAGGTAATACTTTCGCTCAAAGTTGGTGATGTAATTACAGATTGTATTATGAGTGAATTGAAATACAATGTATCAACATCAATATAGGTATAATCAAGTGCAACCATTCTACCTTGTTTCATTATACAAGCATAGATGCAAGGAAATGTCATTGAATAATTAAAATCATTTCGAACCACGCCTTGCCATTTATGATAACTTCCAGATGGGATAATATTTGTTGATTCTAATTCGAGCATTTGATCCCACAAAATATCATCATCACCATCTTCGTCATCATATTCGATTTGAAAAGCAATGCTATCAAAATCTGCTTTATCAATAAAAGTATTTATGAGTGAAAATTTATAAGGTGAAATACCATAATAACCGTATGATTCGAAATCAATGTATGTAAAATCGGTTGCCACAAAAGCGCCGTTATTATAAAAATTGAATCTTAATTTTACCCATTCAAGATATTTCCTTTGTTTATTTTTAAGTCTTCCAAAGGCTTGGTAATAATTATCACTGTATTCATAAAGGTAAAAATCAACAAGATCTAAATTGCTATCCAGTATTAAATCGTTTTTAAAGTATATTGGATTTTCAAGCTCATTATTTATTGATTGAAGTTGATTTTTAATTTTAAAAATGTTTTCTCTGGTTTGAACTAAATTCATATTTGATGCTTTTGAGAGCCTTCTTTTTCCTGATCGAAAATTCTCTACATTTTCATATTCATTTTTCAGTTGTTGTATCAAATTATCAGAATCTTGAGCAGACGACATAGAACAAATACAAAGTATTAATATTGATAATAAAAATTGGATTCTATTAAACATTTTTGTTTTCCTGTTTTATTACGAGTATAACATAGTTGGTAGGGTGGGATTTATCCCACCTTTTTCCTGAAAAAAACACGCAATAAAAGAAAAGCTTTCCACCCTAAAGTCCCGTATCCGTTTGATTGACAAGTTAATAAATGAAATTTCGTAGAAATAAACAAGAAAAAACTATTATTTTATTTAAAAAAAAGAGGGTATTTTTCGTTTATTAACTGATAAAAACCTACTCTTAAAATCTACAAAGAGGTTCCCGGAACTCTTATTCCCTTGTATCTCGCCCCGCCGCTCCAACCGTTCACTTCCCTCTTTGTCCCTGCATTGCTTTTTTGAAAAACTTGCCGCTTGCCGTCAGTTCATACGTGTCCCATGATACCAGCATTCTTGGACCCCATTCCGGATCATAAACCCATGCCACCCAACTGATACCGCGGCCTTCAAGATAGTCTAAAATGTGATTTCCATAATGGTCTTCGGACATTTCTTCACCCGGTCTCAGTCCGAATCCCATTTCGGTTGCGATAATCGGGTACCGGTCCGCCGCGAAACCGAAGGTTTCCTCCCATTTGGGTTCCCACGGTTGTGACCGCTTGTGCGCGTAGGGATGGGTGACGTAGCCGATCCCTTCCGCCTGTACGGGATCGACGCGCAGCGGCGTCAGATCGTAGGCCCAGTCAAATCCTGCGACCAGCGGGATTGTCTCCCTGTCAAACGCGCGGATCAGCGCGATCATATCCTCATTCAGTTTTTTCCATTCGCTCCATGACATCCGGCCAAGCTGTCCGTTGAATATTGTCGGTTCGTTGAACAGTTCATAAAAAGCGACGGTATTGTTGCCGTTGTAATGCCGGGCGATGGTTTGCCAGAACCCGAATGTTTCCTTTTGCGTCGTGTCGTACATGGGATTCTGGAACAGCTCCGTTTTCAGGTTGCCGATGGAGTGCCAGTCGATGATGATATACATGTCGAGTTCCGAGCACCATTCAACCGCCTTGTCGAGTAATTTCAAATAATTTTCCGGCGTCCGTTCCCGCCAGGCAATCGGGTGCACCGGGATGCGGACCAGTTTCGCGCCCGTTTCTTTGACATGTTCAAAATGGGACCGGTTCCAGTGCCCCTGGTTCGCTAACTTGTCCGGGTCGGAAATCGACAGCCCGCGAAACAAAATCGTGTCACCGTCGGCATTGACAAATTTATTGCCTTTAACTGTGATAAGCGGAAGCTTTTTGGCCAGGGTACTGCGAAACGGCCTGATGAAGCGGTATTCGTTCCACCAGTCATGATAAGGAGGTTTTTCGGTTTCCGGCTGTTGCGCCTTCACGACGGGTATACAGCAAAGAATGTAAATAAAGATCAGTATCAGGAGAAAAAGTTTTTTCATTGTTGTCTCCTAATTTAGATGATTTTTTTTACTTTTTTTTTCTTCTTTCAAAATGGGAAAATAATTAGTTGTAAAATTACTTTAATCAATATAATTATCTCATTTTGCCGGTGCAACAAAAAACGATAAATTCGAATGGTGTGGGTTTTTCGATATGGATTTTTAAATCAATCAACTGTCAGCAATCAGCTGTCAGTCATCAGGGCCGATGCATTTTATTTATAATTCGTATTGTAATTGAAAACTGATTAACTCCGGGATATAAGGAACATTATTGATTAACAAAAATCCTTTTAAATGTTTGATGAACTGATATTCAAAACCAAGATAATAATCGGAAAATTTGTAATGGTACCGGTCATATATAACAACACTTCGACTATGACTATTTTGCGCGAGATTTTGAATGCTGTTGTAAGAGATGGAATAATATAAAAACATTTTTGTCGATAATTTATACTGTAATGCGGATGTGAACATCTGTAATTTGTCGCCATACTCGTGTCTATAATATTTCGGATCGGTATCGGGTCTGGTTGTTTTGCCGATTTGATGATGATAGGCAAGATACACATTGAAGTAATCCCCCAAGGGTATGTCCGCACCAAATTTTAATGCATATTTTGAAAGTTTTTTATCCTTTTGGTAAACATTCTTTTCGTATTCCGTATATGTGTAATGTTCAGTCGTCGACGGATCGTAAATTTGATGATATTCATTCGATTCATTTACATATTTTTCTGTGAATTCGTAGGTATGGTAATTACCCTGAAAACGGAACAGGATATTTTTAAGATTCCATTTTATCAATATATCATAGGACGGGTATTTGAAATCAAACGGTAAAAAGTTATAATTATCAATATATGTTGTGGTATCTGTAATTCCATTGAAAGTTGCTTTGAAATTCGGGTAAATCGCTTTATACTCCTTGTTATATTGTTTTTTAGAGATTTGTGACCAGGTGATCGATGGAAGTACCGAAAGCGAGGGCAAAAGTTTTATTTGTAAACCGGCTTTGACATCAAAAGATTTATAACCTCCCGCAAATTTATCCGGGGCATAAACGGAATTTAATAAATAATCAGTATGGATGTAATTATCAATATCGGAATTTGGGGCATTCCTGTATAAACAGGAAATACCCAGATTGATTTTTGAAAATAATTGTTTATTCAGTAAAAAATTCAGATTATAATATTCGTGATCATAGAGAGGCGCGTGTATTAAATCCTGATTAAATCCCATGATATTATCTTTTAACTGCCCGTCCGCCATAACCCCAAAACTCCAGGTTCTAAAAGGTACAAATATATAAAGGAAAGAGTTATTTAGCGGAAGGTCCAGTTTTGACGGGGCGTTCAGGTCATCAATCGTGCCGCCGGTAAAAATCGTGAATTTATCAAATTTCATCATAGCCGGGTTGATGTACACGTCCAAAACCGGATCCGCAATAACACCGGTTATTTTTTCGCCCGCTTTACTCTGCAGCGGCAATGATATGGGATTTTGCCCGTAGACAGCGCTTGTAAGCACACATAACAATAAAACAAATATTTGCTTGTTATTTTTTCGCATGAGACCCCTGTATGGAAATTTTTTATATGGTATTTATTTAATATGCAAATTATTATATATTATGTCAATATTTTTTTGAATAAAAAAATTTTATATTTTTTTTAGTTAGATTATATCACCTCACCAGATTCATCTTTTTTGTATCCGAATACTTCCTTCTGCGACCCAAGTTACACATGGGCGCAGGTAAACAAAACACAGCCCCTCTGTGATTTATGTACCTTTCAAATACAATTTGGAAATCAGAATTAAAATTCTCTCGCCGATACCGCGGATCACGCAGATTGATAAAAACACACGTTTTTTGTCATTTCGACCGCAGGGAGAAATCTTTTCTTTTGAACAACGCCCCGGGGTGTATCACCTAAAGAGTTAAAACTATTTCATATGCCTGTAGTCCAATTAGACGACGCTCCGGGGCGTGGATTTATTACAGGATTTCTCGTCGCTGCGCTCCTCGAAATGACAGGTTGGCGACGAAGTTCTGCATAGCGCCCCGGAGCTCCACTCCTTTATGCAATGCATACACCCAATGTTGTCCATAAAGGGACGGGGTTCCGGAAAAATCCCCGTGTCGCGGAAGATGTTCCCCCTGTGACCCGGATTGCACATGGGGCACAAAAAGAATAAATTTTTTCAGTTAAATTATATCACCTCACCAGAACCATCTTTTTTGTTGCCGAATAATTTTTTGTCGAAATCCGGACAAAGTAGACTCCGGCGGAAACGGCGCGGCCGGATAAATCCAGGCCGTTCCAGCTTACGCGGTAGGATCCCGCTTTTTGCGCCGCGTCGACAAGGGTAATAACTTTTTGTCCGGCGATATTATATATATTTAGTGTCACATAGGACGGTTCGGGCAATTCATATTGTATGGTTGTAGACGGGTTAAACGGATTGGGATAGTTCTGCGCCAGCCGGAATTGAGCGGGTTTACCCGAGATCAACTCGTCACGAAGACCGGTAATGTGCGGTTTTTCCAGCCGGACATCTGTGTATATATGAAATTCTCCCGGCAGATAGGACACCAGCGCCGACGGATCGGTCACATTTATCGAATCGCCGGAAAAATAATCATACCAGGCGCCGTCGTGATAATAGTTCGGCATAATGTTCTGCGGCGTTACGCCGAAATTGCCGAGGATCACCACGTTCATCGTTTCATGTTCGATCTTGATCTTTTTGGTCGCGCCGACTGTGGACAAAATGACATTTTGACTGTTAAAGGCGTCATGCCGGGTTTTCAGTTTGATCAATGCGGCAAACACATCGTATAACGCGCGTCTCTCCTGCATTTGAAAATAATCCCAGCGGATGGGCTTTTCGCCGACCCTGCCGTTGTAATCGATGGAATAATCGTATCCCAGCTCGCCGAACTGCCAGATCATTTTCGGGCCGGGAATGGTAAAAAAGAAGGCGGCCGCCATTTTCATCCTGTCCAGAGCGGTGGACAGGTCTTTGATATTGTAATCACCACTCGAGTTGCCCCATTGCAGGTTTTTGACCATCAGCCGTTCTTCATCGTGGCTTTCCATATATGTGACGAGGTTCGGTTCTGCCCAGCCCCGGCGTTTGTACCAGCCCCATGAAAGATCCGATTTATCGTTATCATGATACCCCATGGTCGCTTCATTGTACTGCTCCGTCATTTTGCCCCACAGCATCATACCATAATCAGCCAGTTCTTTTTCTTCGGTGTTGACGGTCAGGTGTTCCAGGATCAGGAACGTTTCCGGATCGGTTTCCCACACCCGGTCGGCGATCCGTTTCAAATTATTAATGCGCGATTCGTCATAATACCAGCCCTCTCCGGGTGTTTGGGTAAAGCCCTTAGTAAAATCGAGACGAAAACCGTCGATGTGATATTCCTCCACCCAGTATTTGAGGACCCGGTCGACAAAATCCCGTGTGGCCGGTCTATCATGGTTAAAATCGAATCCCCAATAATAGGTCGGATTGGGAGAGGTCACGTTAAACCACGGACTTTCGGACAGGTCGCCGGCGTATAACTGGACCAGCGAACATTGACCATAAGCGTGGTTGAGGACGATATCCTGTATAACGGCGATGCCCCGTTTATGCGCTGCGTCGATAAATTTTTTCAGATCGTTTTTCGGACCATAGTATTTATCCGGGGCAAAATAAAAAGAGGGATTGTATCCCCAGCTTGAATTGCCTTCGAATTCATTTATCGGCATAAGCTCGACGGCATTGATACCTAAATTTTGTAAATAATCGAGGGTGTCGATGAGGGTTTGATAGTTATGCTCTTTTATAAAATCCCTGATCAGCAGTTCGTAAATGACAAGTTGTTCCTTTGGCGGTTTTTGAAAATCCGTTATTTCCCAGTTATAATCCTGCTGTGCCGTTTGCAAAGTGGACACAATGTCCGTAGTTTGATCCGCCGGATAGGGGGTCAGGGTCGGATAGGTCTCTTCCGGGATTAACGGGTCATAGACTGGGTCGATGATTTTATCGGTATAGGGATCGGCGATTTTTAGTTTTCCGTCGACATAATATTGAAACAGGACTTCCCTGTCCGGTTCCAGGTTTCTTAGAGTGAACCACCAGCGCTCACCATCCGGCGTTTTGTTCATATAATAAAGTGGGTCGGCTTCAAAATCATTAAAATCGCCGATGACGTATATGAATTCCTTAAACGGCGCGTGCAGCACAAGCGTGACCGTGGTTTCATTGATTTCGTTAATGCCGTCGATGACATTGTCCGGCAGGGCTGCAATATTGACCGGTTCCCGGACGATATAATAGGTGGACAAAGATTTTTCCGCGCCGGTTGAATCAACAGCGGTGATTTTGAGCCTTTTTTTGACATATTCGGTCGCTGTGATGGTATATTTTAGCGTGTCCTTATTTACGGTGTGTTTTAATTCATTATCAATAAATAATTTCAGGGAGACCGAGCGGCTGCCGGCGGCGATGATCTCCGTGCTGTCATTGAGTTCCGGGAAAATGGGCGTCGGCATTAAAAAAGCTACATTCAAACCCTCTTCGTATACGGGCAAAAAAATGTCCTTGTTGCCGACATCTTTGCCTTCCCGTGTACACGCGGCGTTGCGGAACACAAATGCCAGTTGGAGAATTTTTTCCGTCACCGGGACGCCGTAATAACTTCTGATGTGAAACCGGATTTGCCACTGGTCGTTGCCCAGCGGATCGAGTCTGGTTTCCGGCGTGTTTTGACCCCAGGCGGTTTTTACATATCGCCAATCAGACGGATTGTTACTTTTTTCTGTGATAACTCCCGTATGCGCGTAAACCTCGGACGCGCCGACCAGTCCCCGTGTGCCTTCCGTCGCGTCATAGACGATGGTGATGGTATCATCGGGGGTGGAGAACAGGGGGGACCATGTGAGAATTTGCGGGATCGCGGATTGAAAATAAAATAAAAAGGCAAAAATGAATATTTTATATTTCATGATTATTACCTTTTATTTTTGATTTTGTATCTCCCCTAAAATTAATCATTTTACCGATGAATACAAAAAGATTTTTGCAGGAATTTGGCTTCCTTTTTGTATTACCACAGTATAAGAATTGATGACCCTGATCCCTGATAAAATATAAAAAGCCCGCTTGAGAGATTAGATACAAGAGGGTTATTACCTTTTGTTGTATTTCAAAAGATAGGAAAATATCTAACTGGAATTATATACCTATGAACGCGGATTTGGAGTGCATCGCCTTTATGCGATGCATCCGATCGTCAATAAAGGTGATGCACCCCGATGACGTTGGTGAAACATCAAGGACCGGGCGGAATACCTGGGCAGTAAGCTTCAGTGTAGTGTTATGAAGTATGTTATTTCTATCTTTTATCTTCATACCACTCAATAAAAGGTTTGATATCAAATGGTTGCCATTTTAATTTTGATTCATCTGATAAAAATTTGCCAGCATAAAAAACCGCTGTTAAACTTCTATCGTTCTTTAAAATATCAATTAAAAATTTTATTTTAGCCTCTTTAGAAATTATTTGATTACTCCAAATATTATTTACAATGTCAGCATGAAATATTGGAGGAAGTGTGTTATATATTTTTATAAATTCATTTATGTTTAATTTAGTTGGGTTGTCATATTCAATCCAATTGATATTCAGATAACCTGGTACTAACACACCTCCATAATGCATTCTAATTGATAAAATTGCATTCATCGCTATTTGATTGAACTTGGGATTATCAAATTCCATATAATAGAGTAGTTTATCAAATGCTTCTCTATCATCATTCTGTGCTGATAATAATATAATTGAAAAATCAGTAAGCTCATTTAACTCAATACTTTTTTTACTTGATTCAGTCAATTTCTCATCGAGTAATGATAATTTATTTTGAATAGTTATTAATTGTGGATTTATTCTATCTTCAATATTTTCATTTATTAATTCATCTGCAATATTTTTTATTCTATTTTTGGCAACTTGTTCAACTAATGACTTAATATTTTTATCATCAAACTCGGTCTCGATTTTATTTTTTATTTCAGTTTGTATTTTAGTAGCTTCGATATTTGAACTTAATTTTATCTCTTCAAACATTAAATCTAATTGTTTAAGCCTATTATCTTTAAATTGCTCAATATCCTTCTCAGTTTTATCTTTGAATTCTTTTATATCACTTTTTAGATCATTAAAATTACTGTATGTAAAAAATCCACCGACAATAATGATAAGACCTATAATTGAAGCTATCCATATATATGCTTTCCTTACCCATTCTATTTCTTTATGTGCATGATCAATTATTTCTTTATAATAAGTTATTATGTTTTTGTCTAACTTGGCCATAATTTTTCCTTTCATTTCAACGCCCCATCCTTTCGACAAGATGGATCGCAAATAAATAAAATGTAATACTTTTAAAAGGAAGTTAAAAAATCAGCATATTATGCTGTCATTGTCACAATTTACATATTAATTTATCAAAACTTAGAATATACTTATCATTAGGAAGACAGTATGAATCAAAACAATTAATATTTTTCGATATTACTTTTAATTATAGTTTCAAATCCAACTTCCTTCTCACCTTAGAGACGGAACAGCCCGGAATGTGACAGTCAAATATAAGGTGAAAGCCCGGATTGTATACTTTTTTTTCGTTCAATTTAATTCAATTGGGTTCCAATCCTGTGATTTGAAACCTGAAAAATAAAAAAAATATTATAATGAAATGCTCTCGCCACCCTGGTCCAATCGTATCTATGTGATATATGCTAAAAATATAAAAATTTTGCAGAAAAAAACAAGGAATTTTTATATTATTTGTTGTTTTTTTAGTGAAGCTCTCGTCTCATGCCGAAGACGGGATTGATTAAAGCAAATAATTTTTTTCATGCCCACGAATCACACGGATTGACGTGGATGTGAACAATAACTTTGCACGTGTCTTGCACATTGATAAACCAGATGAAAGATTTTCGCCACGGATTATCACGGATCGCCACGGACTGAACCTGGGATGGCTTTTTTTATGCCGAGTGCGGGTGGAGGAAATTGAAAATGTGCGACGCACTGCTCGCCCTGGAAATTTTTCCAGGGTGGACAATAAGGTAGGACATCCTGTCCTGCTGTCGATTCAAGTTATTTGATGTTTTATCTGCCCTTGGACCCAACACAAGGGTGATTAAATTTTTCCCTGCGACCCAAGTTGGACTTGTGGCGCAAGAAGGATAAAAAGCTATGCTTTGGTTGGCTGCCATTATCGGAATTGTCAACCTGACACAGCCAGGCTGTGTGAATGATGTGTTTCCCATCCTGAGGCCGGGATGGGAAACAGGTGATTTTCTCAATCATTCGTGTCAGGTCTCCAGCCCGGCACCAGGTAATATAAGCCTATCACTTTTGCAGCAAAAGCTTCCTCGTTGCCGAATACTCGCCCGCCTGAAGCCGGTAAAAATACAAACCGCTTGACAATCCTTTGGGGTCCCAGGTGATTCGATGATCACCCGCAGATTTAAAACCATTGATCAGCGTGGCAACCTCCTGACCGGCAATGTTGAATATCTTTAATTTTATATTGGTTGATTTGTGTAAATAAAATTGTATTGTTGTTGACGGATTGAAGGGATTGGGATAATTGGCGTAAAGTTGAAACAGAACAGGTTTTTGATCAACAGATTGAGGTGATCGTATGTCCGTATCGAGTTGATTTAAATAAAGACATAACCCTCCATTTGCTTCACCTATAATCAAATCCTCAAAACCATCATCATTAATATCTCCAAAAGCAATACGAGATTTGTTGCCGACACTGATATTTTCAAAGTTATTAGTGAGCAGAACAAAATCCGTAGAGTTTACAGCGTTTTGTTCATAATGATAAATCCTTCCATTACTGCCGCCGACGAACAACTCTAATAGTCCGTCGTCGTCGTAATCCATAACATATGGTGTTGGTTGATAGTCCAGAGAATATACATTCAAACTATCGAAAACAAGATCAAACAAATCCGAATTTGCGGCCTGCTGTTCATACAGGTATAATTTACCCTCACTCTCTCCCAAAATCATATCAATTAGATTGTCTCCATCCAGATCCGTAAAAAAAGGCGCTGAATAATTTATTAAATCAATTCCGTTAAAATTTTCTGTCAGAAGATTAAAATCATTTGGATTGGTTGCATCCTGTTCGAAATGGTTCAGCGTTCCGTCTCTTTCGCCGACAATGAGATCGATTAAGCCGTCCGCATCCAGATCCGTAATGGCCGGTAAAGAGTAATCACCCACATCAAAATTTCCCAATGTATCCGATACAAGCATAAAGTCAAGCGAACCGGCAGCGATTTGTTCGAAATGATTTATATTACCGTGCCATTCACCGACGATAATATCCAAAAGTCCGTCATCATCGAGGTCCGTTAAACAAGGCGCCGCTCCGGAGCCTACATCCATTAAATTTAGAAAATTATCAGATTGGATGTTAAATTCTGATGAATACATCGAATCCTGCTCAAAATGAAAATAAAGGCCATCCATTTCCCCGGCAATCATGTCAAGCAGTCCGTCATTGTCAAGATCAGCCAAACAGGGTACGGACCCACCGTAAATTGGATTGTCTTCAAATAAATAACGGGCATGCAGTACAAAATCCAGCGATCCTGAAACATCCTGTTCATAATGGCTGAAATTACCAGAATTTCCACCGATGATCAAATCCAGCAATCCATCCTGATCCAGGTCTGTTACGGCTGGATTAATTCGCATGGTTGGGGGATCGACATTCAAGCTGTCCGTGATCAGTAAAAAATTGTCGGAATTGGCGCTTTCCTGCTCATAAAGAAATAAATTGCCCGAGTGAGCGCCGATTAGTAGATCGAGTAACCCATCCTGATCAAGATCGGTAAAAAATGGTGACGAATTACTTTCGACGTTTATACCGCTGAAATTATCGGTAATAAATAGAAAACTGTCCGCGTTTGTTGTACTCTGTTCATAGTGATAAAGATGACCCTTCCATTCCCCGACAATCAGATCCAGACGATTATCGTTATCAATATCAGTTAATTCAGGAGCGGCAAACAGTCCGACATTGATATTGTTGAAATGGGAGTTTAAAAGCGAAAAAGAGTACGCATCGACTGCTGTTTGTTCAAAATGACGTATATCTCCGTTATAAGTTCCGACCAACAGATCCAGTAATCCATCGGAATCGATGTCGGCAATTACCGGATTGGCATCGTCTATCCCCAATCCCCATCCATTTCCGATCCATTCAATGTAGGGTTGAGCAATTACTAACGACGGTAAAAAGACAATGAGCACGTATAAAATTATCTGCTTTTTCATATTACTCCTCAAATCATTATGATCAGATAAAAATTGAATATTTATATATTCACTTTTAAATGAATGAAATGGGAAATTTAATTTTCTGTTCATTTATATATAAATGACAGATAAATTATTAAAAGCCTTATTATATTTTTAAAACGAATATTTCAATCATTGAATTCCAGGATATAAAATAAATTTTTGTGTTTATTACATGTAGACTTAACATGCAAACATCAAAAACCGGATGTTTTCTATTATAAATTCATCGGCCAATTCAGACGTGATTGTTGCATGTATCTGTATCCCGGGACAAAAGGCGTATAAAAGATGATAGACCTGTGATAATGACTCACCTGAGCATCAGATTTGAAATATGACTCAAGCGGGCAGTCAACAGGAAAAAAGCGTTCTAAACCATATGCAGTACAATGATCAGCGCGGTTGTGGCGAAAATAGCAGCAATCCAGTACCATGTCGTGCAGAGCTTCGAGTCTTTAAAGCGGCTTAGTAACGCTTCATAAACAGCCATCAGAAACGGCGGAATGGCATTGGCCAGGTAACCTATCGGTCTCGGCAGGACCCGTTTGGAAAAATATGCCAAAATAATGATACAGGCGCCCGTGGCCAGGGCTATGTGAATATGCGGCGATTTGAAAATCTCTTTAATTTTTGCCACTTCTTTTTTTTGACTTTTCAATATATTATCTTTCCGGTTGTCCGATAAAATCAATTACAAGTTTGTTGAATTCATCCGGTCTTTCGGCGCTGATCAGATGACCCGTATCGAGCACCTCGACCCGGACGTCGTCCATATCTTTAACGAACTGTTTTGCATTTTCAGGATTACCGACCAGACCGTCCCGGCTGCCCAGAAGCATTAAAACGGGCATTTTTAAACTGTAGAGTTGTTCCCGTGTAAACGGTTGGGGCCGGGCCTGGCGGGAGATGACGCCCTGCAAAATTAAACCAAACCATTCTCCAACCACATTCTGAATTTCAGGATCGTCGCCGAATGCCCAGCGCGTCGCGCTTTCCTGCACCGGTTTGACCGGAAACATCGTTGTGAACAATATTCTCAACACGGAAGCATTTGTGCCCGTATATCCCATGGGCCCGCATAAAATGATCTTTTCGACCCGGTCTGGTGCGTAAAGCGCCATATTGGTGGTGATAAATCCGCCCTGGGACGCGCCTATAAAACATGCTTTTTGCACGCATAGTGTATCCATAATCTCCGTATATAATTCGGTCAAAGCTTTGCCGTCGTTTGGAAATGTATCGATGTCTTTCAGCACACTTTTCCCGGCGTCGCCGATCGTATCCACCGCATAGGTACGATAATATTTGTTCAATCCTTTTATATTATATAACCACGACCAACTGCCCATGGCGGATGCATGAAGCAGAAAAACCGGCGGCGCGTCTTCCGGGCCGCTGACGATCACAAAGACTTTGCCGTATTGCGTGTCGATATATCGGCTTTCATAGGGAACCGGCCATTGGGCGATACGGGTTTCGTATATAGCTATGAGCCTTTTTTCAATATCAGGATTTTTATATATGGAGTATTTGTTGCCCATATCCTTAAAGATCAGGAATACAAACAGGAAAAATAACACGGGGATTAAAACACCGCTCAGCCAGGTGGGTATGGGGACCCGTAAGAAATCACTTATCCAGTGTCGAACAGGGGGGATAAGCAAAACAGAGATGAGCAGGACTAAAAGCGCGGGTAGAAAATGCCTGGAATATAAACTGAGTAAAAACAGAAGAAAAAACAAACAACCGAAAATCCAACTGAGAAGCGGAAAAACAATTTTCATTTGACAGGTCCTTTTGAATACGATCCGTTATTTTTTAGCGCGTTATTGTTTGTATCTTTTACAAAACCGATGCTGATGACAAAAGATCAATGATTAAAAAGTTATATCAATATTATATAATTTAATGCTATCTCCGCCCCCTGTTTTAATTGTTACTTTTTCTTGAATCATTAAAATATCACCACTGTCCCGTTAACCCGGACACCAGTGTTAAATATATGAAATTGATAAAAACAGGCAAGCAATTTTTTTAGTTTTTTCAAGTCCTGCCTGGAACATAAAAAAGTTAAAAAGTTAATCTTTGAAATGAGGATTAAACAAATCAACTTAAAATACGGACATTGTTGGAATTACAGAATTATTACAGAGAAGTTTTGAAGGCTATTACCGTCTTTTCCTTCAGATGGGATAGAACGGGAAAGGTTTTTTGGCATGCCTTTGAATCAAAGATTCAATTCCAATTTCCGGTGAAATGCAATTTGGGACGTAGGAAATCGTCAATCACGGAATTTCTGGTTACAAACACGTTCAGACTGTTGTACTTGTGAACAGTTACACTTGATAAAACACATTAGAGCGCAGATACGCATTCCACAGTTCCCCGAAATAGTGTAGCAGGCAATACTGTACGAATAAAATATTTAAATATTGAGCAATAATTAAAATTTACTGTATGATATCACAGGTGTCCGGTTAACGGACACCACATCCTGATCCGGCTTACAAGTTCAATAAAATCAATTAATATAATTATAACAATTTAATTTCTACATACAAGTCAAATAATGATTTCATATCTAATAACTTTAACAAAATAATATTTCCAGAGTGGTGTCCGGGTTTAACCGGACACTGGTGGTATGATATATGAAAAAAAATATTTGTTTTTTTAAAATAATTCTCTTATTTTAAAATTTAAATCCAAATTGTTCCAAAGCTATACAAATAATACTCCCGGAGGTAATAATGAAGAAAAAAGCTGTCAAGCGTTATAAAATCACCTTAGGATTTGGGATTGGCATACTGTTGTTTCTGTTCTGCTCGACTGGTCCGCGACCTGCAGCCCAGGTGAAAGGAAAGAATATTCGTATTGATTTCGACAAATCCTTAAACAGTCGTGTTACGGCTGTTTTTAATAAAAAAAGAAATTTATCTGACAATTATTCGCCATCGGAATTTGTCACCGTTTCCGGTAAAATAATGAATGACTTTATATTCTCGGATAAAAAAGTAGAAAAGGTTGATGACAAAATCGGGCGTGGGAAAAAACACATACTCACAGCTACCGGATCATTATTGAGTAAAGAAGTTTCAGTTACCGTTTATGATGATTTCCCCACAATGGCTATTTTCACGGTAAAATATGTGAATACCAGCGACAATAATCTGACGGTGGACGAATGGACAAATAACCAGTATACAATTCAATCAAATGCAGATAGCAGCGTCGTACCCGAGTTTTGGTCCTATCAGAGCGGTTCCTACAGGAATCGGCCCGATTGGGTACTGCCGTTAAAAGTTGGTTTTAAACAAGACAATTATATGGGTATGAATGCTACGGATTACGGCGGCGGTACTCCGGTTAGTGACGTATGGGCGCAGGATATCGGTATAGCTGTTGGGCATGTGGAAATGGTGCCAAAACTGGTTTCTATTCCTGTTACTATGCCGGAAAAACAACAGGCAGATGTGGGAATTTCATATAAAGTGGAAAAAGAATTACAACCTGGCGAGAGTTTTACCACATTTAATACTTTTGTGAGCGTACATGAGGGTGATTTTTTTGCATCATTGGCCGAGTACAGAAGATATATGATTAAACAGGGTATTGTATTCCCGGAAATACCGTCTACCGCCTATGAACCGGTATGGTGCGCCTGGGGATATAGAAGAGATTTTACAATGGATCAGGTATACGGCACCATTCCAATGGTTAAAAAGTTGGGATATGACTGGGTCGTGCTGGATGACGGCTGGCAAACTTCAGAAGGAGACTGGTATCTTTTAAAAGACAAATATCCTGCCGGCGACAGCGATATGAAAAAGTTCGTGGACAAAGTTCATGCGGAAGGGCTAAAGGCAAAACTCTGGTGGGCGCCTCTGGCAGTTGATCCGGGCACTGATTTGATCAAAAATCATGAGGATTATTTGTTGCTCAATGAAGACGGTTCCCGACAAAGAATAAGCTGGTGGAATGCTTTCTATCTTTGCCCGGCGGATCCGAATGTTCAGCAATATACCAAAGAATTGGTTGAAAAATTCTTTAAAACCTGGGGATATGACGGCTTGAAAATCGACGGACAGCATTTAAACGCCGCTCCGCCATGTTATAATCCGGCGCACAACCATGCATATCCTGAAGAATCTGTGGAAAAAATACCCGAGTTTTTCAAGGTGATTTATGAAACGGCGCTCAGCATCAAACCTGATGCCGTTGTAGAAATTTGTCCGTGCGGGACGGCGTATTCCTTTTTCACCATGCCCTATATGAATCAACCGGTTTCTTCCGATCCGACCAGTTCATGGCAAATCCGGTTGAAAGGAAAAACATTCAAAGCGTTAATGGGACCCTCGGCGCCTTATTACGGCGATCATGTGGAATTAAGTGACGGCAGGGATGATTTTGCCACGTCAGTTGGTGTCGGTGCTATTATCGGAACAAAATTTACCTGGCCGGTGGGCGCCATGCAAAGATCAAGAATTGACTTGACTCCCGAAAAAGAAATAGAGTGGGATAATTGGATGAAAATTTACAGGAAGAAGATGCTGCCGACCGGTACGTATCTGGGAACGCTGTATGATATTGGTTTTGATAAACCCGAAACCCACGTCATTGAAAAGGATTCGGCTTTGAATTATGCTTTTTACGCCGATCATTGGGATGGCGAAGTGGAATTGCGCGGCCTGGAGAAAAAAGAATATCAATTACATGATTATTTCAATGACAAGGATTATGGAATTGTACGTGGGCCGTCGGCAAAGCTGAATGTAAAATTTGACAGATTTTTGTTGCTTGAAGCAACGCCCAAATAAAAAGTATATGGCTTTTAAAATATTTTCTGTTTTTTGGAAAATATCACAAAACTCAAAAGTCGAGGCCGTGGGAAGACCACAGGGTTATTAGAATCAAAGATTAAAAAGTTGTATTCATAGCTCTTAACCGTATACAAATGATTTAATCTTTTCGGGTCGAATTCCCCGAAACGTGCTTCGAAAATAAAATATTTTAAAACTGACTACTTCGTAGCCTGCTGCGAGGTAGTTTTTTTTTATTAATTTATCGTTGTGAACAGTACACAAAAGATGAAAGAAAATCAATGAAAAGACGAAATTTTATCAAAACAAGTGTCGTCGTTGCGCTTTCAACCGGTCTGGGCTCAACGACCGCAAGGGGATTTGTACCGGCCCATGTATAGGATAACTATGATTTTGGTCCGGGACCGACTGGAAAGAATTAAAAATTAAAGCGGAGATAGAAGTCAAAAGGTGTACGTTATCCTGTGCGCCGGGCATGTCATCAGGAGACAAATCCTGACGGCTCATTGTCGCTCCGGTCAAATTTAAGGTAAGCGTTCACGAACTAATGCAATGAACGTTTATATAACAAAATTTATTAACAGGTAGTAATCATAAATAGAATGATTTTCCCGCTTGCTATAAAGATTTTGTAAATCCCTTTTTGCGTCCCATCCCGCAGACGGGATTGGGGCGCAAGTGTAGGGAGAAAAGCTCTGCTCTGTACTTAAACGAACCAATCCGTATATAATCCTATCCTCAAGAATATGCCGTGTGGTTCGCCCGGTGTACTAATTATTTTTTCTTCACATAACCAAACTTTTCAAACAGCACCGGTAAAACGATCATGTTCAGGAAGGTCGCCGTGATCAGTCCGCCGAGGATAACAACGGACAGAGGGGATTGTATCTCGTTACCGGGTTTGTCCGCCGCGAACGCCAGCGGCGTCAACGCCAGACCGGTGGTCAGCGCCGTCATGATGATCGGGTTGAGCCGTTCCGCGGAGCCTTGTATAACCGCATCCTTCAGGCTTTTGCCCTCAACCTCGATCAGATGGTTGTAATGCGATATCATTAATATCCCGTTTCTGACGGCAATACCGAACAGGGTAATAAATCCAACCAATGAGGCAATACTGATGATACCGTCCGTGATGAAAATGGCAATAACACCGCCGATCAGCGCCAGCGGCAGGTTGACCATCACCAGCAGGGCCTGGCGTATGTTCCGGAATTCCAGGTAAAGGGAAATAAAAATAAAAAAGATGGACAGCAAACTGAGCAGTGTGATGATGCGTGTGGCGTTCTGTTCGCTTTCAAACTGGCCGCCGTATTCGATATAATAACCGGCCGGCAGGGATACATGCTGCTCAATACCGGTCCGGATCTGGTCCACAACGCCGCGGATATCACGTCCCGCGACGTTGGCCTGCACCACCATTTTCCGCTGTACGTTTTCCCGGCTGATATAATTGGGGCCGCTGCCGATGGAAATATCGGTCACCATTTCCAGAGGGATCCTCGAACCCGTGGGCGTGTCGATCAGACTGTTTTTTACGGCATCAAGGTTATCCCGGTATTTCTGATCGTACCGGACGACAAGATCAAACTGGTTCTGTACTTCATACACCTGTGATGTTTTCGCGCCAAGGAACGCGGTGTCGATCATTTCATCCACATCGGCCACGGTTATGCCGTATAAAGCCATTTTTTGCCGGTTGGCCCGGATACGTACCTGCGGGATTTCGGTCTGCTGGTCCGAGGACAGGTCGGCGATGCCCGGGATGGTCCGTATTTCATTTTCGATCTGTGCCGCCAGGGAGCGTAACTGCCCCAGCTCCGGGCCGAACAGTTTGATGGCGATGCTCGCCCTCGTTCCGGACAGCATGTGGTCGATGCGGTGGCTGATCGGCTGCCCGATATTGAAAACGCTGCCGGGCAGCAGCGACAGACCCTTGCGGATGTCTTCAAGCAGTTGCTGCTTGCTGATCTTGTCGAAATCGATTATGGCCTCGACCTCGTGTGCGTGCGAGCCGAGCGAATGCTCGTCCATTTCCGTTCGTCCCGTACGTCGACTGACGGATACCACGGCGGGATGTTCCAAAAGAATTGTTTCCGCCATGCGGCCGATTTTATCCGATTCCTCCAGTGAAGTGCCCGGTAATGTGGCAATACTGATATTCAGCGTCCCTTCGTTGAATTCCGGCAAAAAGGAACGGCCAAGGGTCGGCAGCAGGGCTATCGCGAAAATAAGCAGAATAAAACCAGCTCCGACAACCAGTTTTTTATGTCTTAAACACCATTGTAAAATCGGGATATATAGTTTTTTCAAAAAAGCGACAATTATATTTTCCCTTTTGCCGTTCGCGGACACATTTCGTAAAAAATATGAACTTAACGCCGGAGTTACGGTAACTGCCACAAGGAGTGACGCGAAAATGGAAATAACATAGGCGAATCCCAGCGGTTTCAGCATACGACCCTCGATACCGCTGAGAAAGAACAACGGCAGAAAAACGATGATCACAATAAAAGTTGCCATGGCGATCGGCGCCCTGATTTCTGTCGACGCTTTGAGTATCACGTCATTGTAAGCGCTTTGCTGTGAAACGGCTTTTTTGCTGTTCAGTAACAGCCTGCGGTACACGTTCTCCACGTAAATGATCGCGTCGTCAACCAGTACGCCGATGGCGATTGCCATACCCCCAAGGGTCATGGTATTGATGGACAGGTTGAGCAGTTTCAGAATGAGGATGGAAAACATCAGGGACAGCGGTATCGCCAGCGAAGAGATCAGCGTGGTGCGGACGTTTCCCAGAAAAATCAACAGCACCAGGATGACCAGTATCGCCCCGTCCCGCAGAGCATGAGTGACGTTTCGGATCGCCAAGGTGATAAAATTGGCCTGTTTAAAGATATCGGTGTGCAGTTCAATATCTTCCGGCAGTGTTTTACGGATGCTGTTCAGTATATTGTCAAGCCTTTTCGTGAGCTCAAGGGTGTTCGCTTCCGGCTGCTTGCTGATGACGATCAGTACACCGGATTGATTATCAACCGAGGCTTCGCCAAGTTTGGTCGCCATACCGATGGTGATTCTGCCCACATCCCTCAGCAGAACCGGTACCCCGTTCCGGGTGGTAATAACGGTGTGTTGCAGTTCCCCCAGGTCGCGAATACGGCCTATGCCGCGAATAAGGTATTCTTTCCCGGACTGTACATAAAATCCACCGGCGGCGTTGAAATTTGCCCCGGCCACGGCCAGATGCACCTCATGCAGACTGAGATCATACTTTCTGAGTAAATAAGGATCGACCAGGACCTGGTACTGTTTGACCTCGCCGCCATAAACTTTCACATTGGCAACACCGGGTACGGCCATCAGACGTCTTCTGATCATAAAATCAGCGAGGGTGCGCAGGTCCATTTGCGAGGTCGAATCGGCGGTCAGGCCGACGGTCATGATTTCTCCCATAATCGATGCGACCGGCGCCAGCACGGGCTGGTCGACGCCGTCCGGGAAACTGTTTTGCGTGGCCTGTAATTTTTCCGTGACGATCTGCCGGGCTCTGTAAATATCCATACCCCATTCAAATTCGACAAATACCGTGGAAAATCCCTGTATGGAGGTTGACCGCACCCGCCTGACGCCGGTGGCGCCGTTCACGGCCGTCTCGATGGGGAACGTAACCAGTAGTTCGACTTCTTCCGGGGCCATGCCGTGCGCCTCAGTCATGACTGTTACGGTCGGCGCTGTCAGATCGGGAAAAACATCAACCGGCAGGCGGTTCGTAACCAGAACGCCGGCAACAAGTAGTATAATACTGGCGACAATAACGACCAGTCTGTTTTGCAGGCTTGTGCGCATTAATTTATCTAACATATTGTCCTCTCTTTTCAAATCCGGTCAAAAGTCAATTAATGAATATGTCCGTGTCCAACAATGTTATTCATGGATGCCAGTTTGACCTGGTAAGCGCCTCTGGTCACGACGCGTTCTCCGGCATGCAGACCGTCTTTAATAATGATGTGGTCCTTAAAAGCGGGCCCTGTTTTAACGATCCGTTTTTCAAATGATTCACCCCGGTGCTGAACGAACACGATTTTCTGTACATCTTCATCAATGATGCAGCTTTTGGGAACTGCCAGCGCCCGCTTTTCATCTGTGGTATAGAGTTCCAACTGCAGGAATTGACCGATCCTGAAAAGATTTTCCTTATTCCGGACCTCGAACAGAAAAGGTATGGTTCTGCTTTGCGGATCAACAATATTCCCTTTACTTAACAGCTTGAGCTGGTCCGTATTTAAAATAACAGGCGACTCTTTTCCTGGAATCGCCGCGGACGCGCCGCCGTGTGCGCCCAGTTGATAAAAGTCCTTTTCGAATATATCCACCTTTAACCAAACAGTTGACGGATCAATGATTGTCATCAGTTTTTGTCCCGGGGATACTTTTTGTCCCGGTAAAACCATTATGTCATGAACGATACCATTGATTGGGGTTGTTATATTCAAAAACATGTTATCGGTCGCTTTATTCTCACCCTGTTCAATACCGTATAAATTCAGAATGGATTCATATCCGGCTTTTTGCAGCAGGTAATCTTTTTGCACCTGCTCAAATTCACGTTGTGATATGGCCTGCCGTTGCAAAAGATTTTTTGCCCGTTCGTATTCTTTTTGCGCTTTTTCGTAACCGAGCCGTTTGTCCGTCCATGAGTCTTCCCCAATAGCAGGCGGACTCAGGGTCACCAGTTTTTCTCCGGCTGTGACTGTTTTTCCGGGAAAAACCATATCCCTGTTGTACTGAACGTTGAGCAGACCTTCTACCGGGGACACAATATCGGCGTAACCGCTTTGTTTTGGGATAACCTCGCCGATAGCGGTTATGGATGATTTTACCGGCATAATCCGGCATTCCTGCGTCTCAAAGTCGGTGCGCCATTGCTGCTCTTTGAGAAAAGTAATGTTTTCCGCATGATTTTCTTCCTGTTCATGGGCGTGTTCCGATTCATACTCATGGTCACCGTTTTTTTCCTGCTCCGAGGCAAACACGTGAAATTCTCCGATATCAAAATTATATTCGGAAATATCATTTTTATAGATCAGCGACAAAAGATATTCACCCGCATCCGGTAAAGTAATTTCCGACGTAAATATACCCGTTTCCGCAAGGGGAAGATTTGCTCTGGTTATTTTTTCGCTGCCCGTCTTTTTAAACGATAAGGTAACCGTTCCCTGCGTGACAGGTTTAAAGGTGTCCATGCGGGTCAGATGAATGATGAACGGCACAGCTTCCGACAGGATCGGTTCTTCGTATTCCATAAATAGTTCGAATTGACCGGTCCATTTTGTTACGGAAAAAAAGTGTGCTTGACCTTCGTGTTCGTGTCCGGTTTCACCTGAAACAGCCTTTTTACCTGACGGATTTCCGCATCCTGTTACAATAAAAAACAGTATATTTAAAGATAGTATTAACCATTTCATTTTTATTCTCCTAAAACTCGATTAAATTTTTGCCGGTCAAAGCTTCCAGTTGAAATATATTTTCATAATACTGCCCTAACTGTACATAATAGCTGTTCACGCTTTCCGCCAGCACCTGCACTCCGTCCAGCACGTCGCCCAGCGGGATCCATCCCTCCCGGTAAGAGTAAACCAGATTCTGCATAACAGATTGAGTATCCTGTATGTGCCCGGAATTGACCTGTAAAAATTCCATAAATTCCCGGATCGATTTTATTTGTGTTTTGATTTTAATTATCCTGTCTTTTTTCAGTACATCAAGCTTCAGGTTCAACAGGTTCAGTTCCCTTTCACTTTTCCGGATTTGCGGCCGGTTTGTATTCAGCAGCGGCAGGGGCATGGACAGGCCTACGACAAAACCCTTTAAATCGGTATTGACCTGTTTGTAGCCGCCGCTCAACTGGAAACCGGGTAAAATATTTGTTCTCTCCAGTTGTATTTTTCGTTTCTGCGCTGAGATCAGGGATTGATGGTGCAAAAATTCCGGGGTGGTAGTAAAAAGATGAATAAAAGTATTATTGGAATCCAGACTGACATTTTTAAACCCGATAACAGATGTTAATTGAACATCCTGATCCGCGGAAAATCCCATTGCCAGTTTAAACACGTCGGTTAATTCACGCTTTTTCCGATACGTGTTTAGTAACTGTGATTTCAGGTTTAACAGTGACATTTGTATAAGCTGATGTTCCAAACCCGATATGGCGCCTTCCGATTGTCGGTTGGCGGCAGTTAACTCGGCATTTTCGATTATCTTGCTTAAACCTTCATAATGTTCGATTTGGCTCTCCATTAGTTTCAGCAAAATATAGGCTGTTTTTAAACCGGCAAAAGTTTTGATATAATCCGCCTGTTTTTTTTGTTTAGAGGCTGTGGATTGCTCCTTTAAACCGGCTCGAAGGTAATGTCTTGTCCAGGGAAAAGAAAAGTTTTTGCTGAGCGCAAGGGTGTACTCCCGTTCGCGGTCAAAGTCATTTTTAACGTTTTCAATCTCTGTCTCGATTTCCGGATTGGACCACTGCTTTTGGATTTTATTGTCCAAAATCTGCAGATTATATATCTCGTTTATTGTCCGGATTTGCGGACTGTTTGTTTTTGCCATATCTTCGAGGTCTTGAAACGAAACCGTGATAGTGTCACCTGCGATTGATAACGCAACAGACAGGATCAACATAACTGAGAAAAATAATAACCTTTTCAGGGGCATAAATATCTCCAATGATTCAGTTAGTTATTAACTTTTGTAATAAATTAATGGATATAAGGAGATAAAGAATATTTATTCTTTTGATCTCAATAAATGAATGTGATTTTTATGGATATGTTCAGGAAATACGTGGTGGAGCTCTTGATATGGATCGGATATTTACATTTTGAGGGTTAAATATCGTCTCGAGTCGGGGAAAACTTTGGCCGGACGGAATGTAAAAAATCAGTTGATTTGCTAAAGTATTATCGTATAAAAGTTCTGTAATATTGTTCTGTACTTTTATATGAGTATATTTTTGTGCACCGATAAAATGTTGATGCTTTTTATGATGGACGTCATCACAATCATGCCCGAATTTGCAATTGTCAACCGGATGAAAACGCAGTTCAATACCCGGGTTTTGTATATTTTCTTCATGCGTGTGAATATGCACAAACGGGTAAAACTGGCTGTAAAACAGATAGACAAAAAACAGCAGCAACGAAATTGTATTCAGCGATATTTTTTTCATGTATTTTTTTAACATATTGATTCACTGGTGTCCGGTTAACGGACACCGCTGCCTGATCCGGTTTGCATGTTCAATAAAATCAAGCAAAAAAAATGAAAAAATTTAATTTTTTCAAACATATCAATTTATGAAATAATATCCGAAAACGTTAATAAAATAATATGTTACGAGGGTCGCGTCCGGGTTTAACCGGACACTAGTGATATTGACTGTAAAATAATAAAATATCGGATTATTATCAATTCTAATTTTCCGGCTAAAAGCATTTTGGTGTATTTTTCAATCTGTTTTGTACTCCTCGACGCACAATACTCAGTAAGGGCGGTTGATTCAGTCGCACCTTCAAAAATGTGGAGAAATTTGTTCGCGTTGGGATTTTGTTTTGTGTAACTGTCCAGGTACGATCACATCAATACAAATATCTGCGCTACCCGGGGAATCAGCGAGGGATTGTTGCTTTCATGTTAAATTCAAATGCAGGTGAATTTCGGTTCACTCTACCTCGAATGGACAACCGGATTGATCGCTCACACAAAACAAAACAAGATTTATTCCGTCTCATACTGCAAAAGGGGTGGGACGGAGTTGATAAGATAATTTATCTAATTATGATGAGCTTTTTAATTTCCATAAAATCCCCTGCCTGCATTTTGTAAAAATACAATCCGCTGGTCACAAATTGACCTGAATTGTCTCTGCCGTCCCATACTATTTCATGAAAACCTGGTCCATAATTTTTATCGACCAGCGTTTTGACTTCCTGGCCCAAGGTATTGAATACTTTAATCGTTATAGATGATTGTTCGGGCATATTGAATTTAAAGGTTGTGGACGCATTAAAGGGATTGGGAAAATTTTGTTTTAATTCAAATTTATCTGAAATTGCCCCGGTATCAGGATCATTGCATGAATAAATATAACGTACTATTAAAGTTACATTATCGATGGTCCAGGAGGCCGGTTCACCGGAATTGTTCAGGTTCCTCCACCAGAACCTGAATTGTACCGATTTTGCCCCTTTAATAAGAGGCGCGATATTAAATGAATGGAAATATTTTGTGTGATCGATGGAATATTCGCTGCCGGGGGTTTCTTTGCTCCATTGCTTGACGGTTTTCCATGTTGAACCACCGTCAGTGGTCAGTACAACGCTCGCGTAAATCGGACAATCTTTACCGGATGTCCCGGATATTTCGGAATCAAATTCCAAAAAAAACATAGCTTTGTGTATTTATTCTGATTATATCGAAAATCGGACTGATTAATATTTCGTTTTGCGGTTGGGGTGGAATATCAATATGAGCCGGTATTTTTTTACAATTAAATTTTTTAAAAGCTGTCTGATTTATTTTCGCGCTTTTTTCACCGTAAATGTCTTCTGTTAAAAACCAGCAGTTTAAATGATGATTCGTTTTTACATCGGCGCTGTCATAAACCGTCCATCCGTCACAAAACTTTTCCTCATAAAAGGTTATGTCCGATGTTTGACCGGAAATCCGGTATAATTTCTGCTTTGAAAGGGTTCAAACATTTCGGCTCTATTCGAATCCGGGTAGACAAAAAAATTGTTTTTAATGTATCATTACCCGGATTTTCATCACCGTAATACCTGGTTATTATTTTAATAGTATGGATTTTTTTTTCGAATGCAACTTCCATTTTCCCCGGAAATACGTCATCGTGATATTGGCCGGGTAATAATGGAGGTGTTGTGATGTATTTTTCATAATCTACAAACCCTACAAAAGCATTATAATGTCTCATTATAACTTGAACCGGTCCTAATGGTTGATTACCATTATTTTTAATTGAAAATTTAATTGAGATTTCTTCACCATCGTTTACCGGATCATCCGCTGTCCGCATTAAATCTACTGAACAGGGCATAGCATCTCTGTCATATAAAAATGAATCATTGTTGTTTATGATAGTAGAACCTTCCACGTTACCAATATACACCGGTTGTGAATGAACTTTACATACAATGCTTACTAATAATATGAGAATAATGAAATAATGCTTGATTTTTGACATTATCATTTTCTCCTGGATTGTATTAAGAATCTTATAATAAATATTTATTTAAATATCATATAACGTACTGCCCCATGACATATAAATGTTATATAAAACATATTATAAATAATGAGTATGAAAAGCAAGAAAAATTATGTACGGGCTTTTGTCAGTATTTTTCACTCATTTCATATTTAATATGCGGTGCACTTTGCTGAACCCTTTCCCTTTAGGCGGACGTACCTGTGATGAGTTTAGGTCAAATCCACCTTGTTGTCCCCTGCGCCCCATCCCCAAACGGGACAGGACGGGGAGAATTATTACAATATCCCCAGGTGCCGTGTGGACTAAAGATCGGGTCTTTATTTTCAGATTTATTGTACCGGGATTTTGTTAAGCCCGGAACAGATTACCTGCTAAACAACATCCCGGGCGACAATCCTGAACCTGTTATTTTCATATTGTTGAAATTTCCAGTAATATGTTACCGTATGTTTCAGAAATACAAAATCATGGCTGACCAGTAACTGGGAACAGGGGCATTCCTGCAGCGCGCTTTCAATATGCTGAATGGAGAATACATCCATGTGATTGGTCGGTTCGTCCATGAAAATCAAACCAGGATCGAGCATGATCCCTTCCGCCAGCAGCAGTTTTCTTACTTCGCCCGGACTTGGCATAATCGTATCCAGGACCCGAAACGGGTCCGAGCCCAGGCGGCGGATAATTGTCATAATCTGCCCTTTGGTGTCGTTGTCATACTCCTGAATTCGCTTTAGGATTGTAGATGATTCGTTAATATCTATTTCCTGCGGGATGTAGATCAAATTGTTTTTCGGTATCAACTTTTTTTTAAGGATATATCTGATAAATGAACTTTTACCTGATCCGTTATCGCCGATGATACCGATTTTTTCCCCAAAGTTGATAACCAGTTCCGGGAATTCCACATATTTTTTTTTGCCGAGCTGGATGGAACCTTTGGGAATAAATACCGGAAAATTCGTGTGTGCCCGGTTCACGGGAAAACTGATGCCCCCCTGAAAAGTCTTTTTGATCCCGAAAGAGTTTTGGATTTTTTGTGCGCGTTCCAGTCTGGAATTCAGCCTTTTTTGTATGTCTCCTTCAATCCTGTCTTTGCCTGTCAATCGGGCCTGGTCCATTTTCGCTTTTTTATCATGATCTTTGATGTGAATATTTCGTTTTGATTTTAATTTATCCGCTTTACCGGCTTTATTTCTTTGCTGAATGACCCGTTTGCGCAGTCTTTTGACTTCCTTTTTGGTTTTTTCGTATTCGAATTGTTGGTAATGTTTCTCCCTGTCGATCTCTTCTGCGGCGGTGCTATAGGCGCACCTGCGCAGATCGATGTCTGGAGGAAAAATAAACAGCGTATGGGTACATAAGGAATCCAGTAGTTCCCGGTCGTGACTGATCAGTAAACCGATTGATTTATACAACTTTAAAGATTTGATAATGATTTGTTTACTGCTGTGGTCCAAGTGATTTGTGGGTTCGTCAACAGCCAGTACGGAAGGCTGTTTTGCCAGCGCGATGGCAAGTTGAAGACGTTTTCTTTCACCGTAACTCAGGGTGTCCCATCGGGACGGCCAGTCATCCTGAAAATTCAAAAATTTTTTCAACTGGAAAACAAATCGGTCTGTCGAATTATAAAATTTTTCGTAATCCGGTGGAATGAAATCCGCCCTTTGCTCGCAATAACAAGCGGTACCCTGGAAGGTTATAATACCGGATGCCGGGGATAACTCCCCGGTCAATAATTTCACCAGTGTGGTTTTTCCGCCGCCGTTGGCGCCGACAATACCGGTCCATCCGGCCTGGAGCTGGAAAGATACTGAGGAAAATATGGGTTCTATATTATTTTCGTATGTAAAAGACAGATTGCTGACGTTTAAAAATTCTTTCATCATTTACTCCTGCTGCGTTAGATCGTTTTAACGGATTAATCACTCGTAAAGAGACATGATGAAAAATCATTGGATTCCTCCCGATTACTCAATTATTTATTTGAGTTTACTGGTGTCCGGTTAAATGGGGACATGTTATAAATTATTGAACAATATAAGAAAAATCCGCTTGCATTTCAACCGTTTAAAAAATACAGCACGTCATAAAATATTTTAGGTTAACAGGATTTTATGCAATTTTTTTTCCTGTAAATTTGTTAGGTATACTAAATCTAAATAATTTTTTTGATTTTAAAACCACCAATATCACTCTTTAACCGTTTTGATTAATAATTTTCAGTTTTATTATAATTATACTTTCTATTTTACTCATTAATTCAATACATGAAGGTGGAAAAAACAGATGAACGTATTCATAACCGGAGGAACGGGTTATCTGGGATCCGCATTGATTTCCCGTTTAATTAAAGAAAAAAATGTTAAAGTTTTTGCGCTGGTGCGTGACCGTGAAAAAGTCAGGGAACTCGGCGCGAAAATTAATTTTCCTCAAAAGCTTGTATATATTTACGGAGATTTGCGGGATCATGTTTATGATTTCGGCAACATCGACGCCGTTGTTCATCTTGCCAGTGAACATAATCCTTTTGACTGTGAGGATAAAAGCGGGTTTGTTATTGATAATAATGTCGGCGGAACGTTTCGGATTGTACAGGCGGCACATAAATTCAATGTGCCGTATTTTATCTTTGCATCGGCGTTCGGTATATATGGTCCTCAAAGCACCATGCCGCTCAAAGAAGACCTGATTCCCAAACCCGTCACTCCAAAATTTTTGATCACTTATGTCAATGAAGTTATAACAAAAAATTTAGCCGGATCGAACACGAAATACGCGAACCTGCGCCTGGTGCATATGTTTGGTGTGGGGACTTTACCCAGCCGTATCAAAGTTGAATTTACGAACAAATTCGCCCGTTCCGTATGCCAGGGCGAAAAACTGACGCTGTATGGAGATGGCAATCAATCCGTAGACCTGGTTCATGTCAGGGATGTATGTGATTGTGTTTATAAATTGTTAACCGCCCCCGATTCCGCCTGGAATGAATCCTATAATGTCGGCGGCGGCAGGGCTGTAAGTATGAACGAGCTGGCCGCGATTTATAAAGAGTCGGCAACAGAACTGGGTCTGAAAGAGCCTGAAATTTCTTATATAGATACACAAAATTACATTGACAGTAAAGGATTGTCATCTGTTTGGCTGGATATTACAAAAGTGAAAACCAAAGTCGGATGGTATCCCTCCATATCTGTTAAAGAAGGTGTAAAAGAACTGATTAACGCTTATCTCACATAATCAAGACATGAAAAAAAGAAACCCCATTTTATTTAGAGCGTCACGACTTCCAAAAGACATACCCACGGTGGATTTTCATATTCACACAACTTTTACGGACGGTAAAAGTTCCATAGAGGAATATATAATTTCTGCAATCAAAAAGGGGTTGTCCGCAATTGCTTTTACGGAGCATGTACGAAAATCTTCAGGTTGGTTTGGGACCTTTTCCCGGGAAGTGAAAAATATTAGAAAGGCCTATCCCCAATTAAAAATTTACTATGGTATTGAGGCAAAGGCCCTTGATTATCAGGGCGCTCTTGATGCCACCACGGAGATGATAAATGAATCGGAAGTGGTTATCGGCGCAGTGCACAGGTATCCGGGATTGGAGAACTTGTCGGAACTCGAACAAATCAGCCCAGAAAAAGCAGTCCAAATGGAATTTGAAGCGTCCATGGGACTCATCGAAAACGCCCCGATTGACATATTGGCCCATCCGGGAGGCATTTATGAGAAATATTATGGTGAATTCCCGGTCGGGTATTTCAGGGAAATAGTCAAAGCGGCCAAACAATACAACGTCGCCATTGAAATAAATTCCAAATATTGCAACAATATAAAGGAATGGCTTGAGATTTGCATAAGTGAGGATATATTTATTTCTTTGGGTTCGGACGCCCATTCCGACCCGGAGACCGGTACGATTGTGAATTTACTGAGAGGTATCCTGTGAATGAAGTAAATGTTCTGGTTACCGCTGTTGGGGGAGGGGTTGGACAAAGTATTATGAAAGCTCTGAAAATGTGCGGGCTGGGTTGCAGAATTATTACTATGGATTGCAATCCTTTATCTGCCGGCCTTTACAGGGCGGATTCAGGCTATATAACTCCTTCGGTTCATTCTCAGAATTACATAGAAAAAATAATTCAAATTTGTAAGGAGCAAAATATACATGCCCTTTTGATTGGCTGTGATCCGGAACTTCCCGTTTTAGCGCAGCACAAAGAAATAATTGAACAGGAAACGAACGCCAGAGTTATTGTCAGTTCTCCCAAAGTGATAAAAATCGGTAATGATAAATGGGAAACGTTTTTGTTTTTAAAAAGAAATGGATTCAACGCGCCCCACACTTTTCTTCCGCATCAGGAAAAAGAAATAAAAGAATTCCTGGCTCAAAAGGGATTTCCGGTCATTATCAAACCGAGATCGGGTTCCGCCTCAAGGGGTGTAAATATTGCGTATAATTATGATGAATTACAGGTTTTTGTGAAAAGAAATAATAATACAATTATTCAGGAGTATGTCGGAACGGAGGACCAGGAATACACTTCCGGTTTGTTTATGACACGGGACAATAAAATAGCCGGGGTTATTACCATCAAACGCGAGTTATACTGCGGAACGACCTATCGGGCAATAATTGACCATTTCCCGGATATTGAAGAAAAAGTAAGACAGATCGGCAACCGGTTAAAACCTTACGGTCCATGTAATTTCCAAATGAGAATATCAGACGGTCAACCCGTGGTGATAGAAATAAATCCGCGGTTTTCCGGTACAACGGTCATGCGCGCGAAATTCGGATTTAACGAAACAGAGGCTGCGATCAGACATTTTGTTTTCGGGGAAGACGTGGGTGAAATGACATTTAATACAGGAATCGCCCTCAGATACTGGAATGAAGTTTATATTTCCGTGAATGATTTCAAACAGTTGCAAAGTAAAGGCAGCATCAGCCACCCTAAATCTGAAACCACGTTTATTTAACCAGTAGAGTACGCCTTGGCGCACACTGACTTCTACCTTTTGAACAAGCCACCATAAACATAATCATGTTCTTTACTTGTATGAAAAACTTTAATTTCATACATTGTGGTAAATAAATAAGGAAAATGGCATCAGGATTTTTTGAAAATGTGTGGCGTATCGTCAACCGGATACCGTGGGGTAAAGTAGCGACATACGGACAAATTGCCACGCTGCTGGGCAATCCCCGCGCGGCCCGGACCGTCGGCTGGGCCATGAACGCTTGTCCCGAAGAACTGGACCTGCCCTGGCACAGGGTGATCAATTCCAGGGGCAAAATAAGTCTGGATGAGGATAATCAGTACGGCTTTCTGCAAAGACAATTACTGGAACAGGAAGGTGTGCTGCCGGATTTGTACGGTATTATCGACCTGAAAAAATACGGCTGGCGTCCGTTACCGGATGAACTTCAGGATTGATCAGTCCGGTTGTGCGGACGGACAAAGAGTGTTTACCGGGCATACGGCACATTTCGGTTTCCGGGCCAGACAAATTGTGCGGCCGAGTTTCAAAAAGTTCATGTGCAGTGAATAGGATTTGCCGGCCGGTACGATTGACTGCATCAGGTGATGAGTTTTTTCGGCGGAGGTTTTGTCAGGTACCAGGCCCAGCCGCCGGCAGATGCGGTGTACATGTGTGTCGACCGGAAATATATCCACGCCGCAGGTGAACATCAACACTACACTGATGGTTTTTATGCCCACACCCTTGAGCTGCAGAAAAGTGTGGATCACTTCTTCCGGGTCCCTGTCGCATAGAAAATGCAGATCAAATGTGCCGTATGTGTCATAGACCCATTTGAGCACATCTTTGATACGGACGCTTTTCTGGTTTCCCAGTCCGGCGGGACGTATGGCGTCGACAATCTTTTCCACCGGAGCGTTCATGACCGACATCCAATCCGGGAACCGTTCTTTCAGGCGGGTGTAAGCCATGTCCCGGTTTCGGTCGTTGGTGCTTTGCGACAGAATAGTCAATATCAGGCTGTCCAGAGGTTTGCCTTTCCCTTTCCATTTCGGTATACCAAAGGCTTTCTCCAGACGTTCTGTAATGAGTTTTGTTTTAGTTTTGGAGTCCATAATGATATGAAGTTAGATACCCGATTCATTACCACAGCGGCGATCATAGGCGCATTATACGCCGCGTTAACATTAATTTTAGCGCCTGTCAGTTACGGTCCTGTCCAGGTGCGTATTGCCGAGGCGTTGACCGTATTACCCTACTTTTTTCCACAGGCCATTCCCGGGCTTTACCTGGGTTGTATGGCCGCAAACATCTTCGGCGGTTATGGTCCGATCGATATTTTCGGCGGCAGTTTCCTCACCCTGATCGCCGCGTTTTTGACCTACTGGTTGCGGCGGTTCAACAAGCCGTGGCTTGCGCCGTTACCGCCCGTTGTTATAAATGCATTTGGCGTCAGTTTGTATCTTGCCTGGCTCGCCGATGTTCCCTATTGGGTTACCGTCGGCTATATTGCCGTGGGCCAGTTTGCGGCCTGTTATCTCCTCGGCCTGTTTTTGCTGTACGCGATCAAAAACCGTTTCAGCAATTTATAGAAAACGATTCCGGGGGAATCAGTTTTTTTATCGAATTGGCAAAATTTGCGTCGCATATTCCAAGTACAGCAGTCTCATCTCTTCCCGTCAATTCACCCAGTTCGGTTCTGGATAAAAAATAACACGCTTTGACATTCGGGACTTTGCCGTATTCCTTGATGATTTTTGGCGAAGCGTCTTCGGCGATCATCAGCAGGTGGACTTTATTTTTAATTAAAGCTTTGGTTACGGCCGAGCGTCCCACTGCGATTTTTCCCGCCCTGGTCGCGAAACCGATCAAAGTTCGGATTTTGTTTTCAGGCATTCCGTAAATTCTGTTTTTAATAATTTTAAAGAGCTATTTAAAATTTTTTGTCTGAATACCCGGGCGAATTGATTTTTCTTTATGGCGATTTCCAGGCAGTTCAGATCAGGGCATACATATGCACCCCTGCCGGGATGCTTTTGTTCCCTGTCAAGGGTAACGGAACCGTCGGCAAGCAAGACAAACCGGAACAGCCCGGATTTATTTTTTTTCGTCAGGCAGCCGATACATGTCCGCACGGGACGGGAAACATTTTGGGGTGTTGTATTTTTTTTCATCGAGGTTTGGCCAGAATTTCACGAACTCTGATATCAAAAAACCGGTTGGAAGAATTGGCGGCAACGACAAGAGCCGTATCGGCGCCCCTTGAGGTTCCGGCAATGGTGATCACATCCTGCGGCGGGACAAGCCCGGCGTCGCACGCCATGGCGGCCATTTCAATCCCCACTTTAACGCCCTGTCCGATCATACGCAATACGGCATTGATCAGTTCTTCCTGTGAGTACCCAAATTTTTTTCGGATCGCCGTACCCTGGTTACGCAGAACCATTGTACCCGTGTGTACGATCACTCCCTCTTTAACGAGTTCTTGATGTACGGCCGGCGAAAATTGCTGTTCACCCGGTTTTACAAAACCATAATTATGGGTCACAACGATCAGCCGGACATTTGACTTTTGATAATATTCCAGGGCTTTCCCCGCAGTTTCACCTGTTGTAGAAGCCAAAAGGATATTTTCAATTTTTCGTTTTTTAGCTTCGGTAAATGCAATTCGCAGCGTATTCTCGGTATTATCTGGACCGGGTTTATCAAAATACATTCCCATAAAAATCCTGTCTTTATAAACGGCAATTAAAGTATTGAGTTGTGAATTTCTTACAACCAAAAACCAGCATACATTTTGATATGAATTTAATGGATTGAAATATATATATCAAGTGAAAACATGCTCACTTTGTATCCGGATAATGTGGATACGGGGAAACACTCGCTATATGAATAATTTTTCAAGAGGAACAGCTTTGAGACAAAAATGTCTCATGTTTTAAAAGTTGTGTATTTTTCAAAAAAAAATGTTGCATAAACTGGACAAAGTTATTATATTGATTAAAAATAACGAATTACATCTCAAGAAAGATGTGTGTTTTCGAAAATGCCTAAGCAAAATCAAAATAATGAACAGGTGATCTCCGATCTCCAGCAGCATACCTCTCAATTATCGGCTTTGAACAGTCTGTTGTCAGAAATTATCAATGCATTCCCTTACAATGTCGTCGTGATTGATTTTGATTTCAATATATTGAATTGTAACCAGGCTTTAAAGGATATCCTGGGAGAAAATCCGGTTGGTCAAAATTTATTCAAGACGATGCCGAATTATGATCAGGCACAGGTGCGAAACACAATCCATGACGCCATTTCCGGTACTGATGGTTTTATAAAAAGTTTAAAGGTCAAAGACAGTACCCGTGATATGAACTGGGTACAATATCATATCATACGCCTTGATAAAAATGCCGGAATTGATGCAGTATTAATCGTGTCCAAAAAGTTGGAAATTAGCGAAAATTTAAGTCTGGATGAATCGTTGCAGGATAAATTTCAGATGCTCAGTAGTTTTTCCGGTAAAGTTGCCCATGATATTAATAATCCTCTTTCCGTTATTATGACACGGATGGACTTTTTACAGACGCAGGATATTGAAAGTGAGCTTGAGGAAGGTAATATTGATTTAAAGGAAGAAATTACTTTGGTTCAAAATCAGGCCGGTAGAATTTATTCTATTATCGATAATATCGGTGCTTTACAAATACATTCAAAAGAAGAACCGAAACTGTGTAATTTGTCTGAAATTGTTAACAGAGCCGTGATGATCGTTGAATTTCAACGGCCTTATAAAAATGTTCATGCGCAAAAAACAATTGCCCGGGACTGTCCTCCTTTAAAATGTAATGAGATCAGGCTGGAACGGGCAGTCAGTGAAATTGTAAAAAACGCTTTCGAAGCCGCAGGCGAAAAGGGGGAGGTATTTATTCAATTGGACTATGTAAATGAAAATAACGGCCGTTATATAATAAAAGTAAAAGACACCGGATCTGGAATGACAAAAGAAAATATGGTCAAAGTTTTTGATCCGTTTTATACGACCAAACAGGGGGTAAAAGGCGCGGGCCTGGGTCTGACAATTGCCTATGCGGCTGTTTTAAATCACAACGGAATGATCAATATTGAAAGCCAGACAGGGCGCGGTACTGAAGTTTCGATCATTTTGCCCAAACCGAAGGATACAGAAGAAAAAATATGAGCAGTGATTCCATTTAATGTTTTAAAACAACTTGGTGTGTAATCAAGAATTAAAATGAAGGATATTTCTGGCTCTATGAAAAATTCAGAAAATATTACAGAACCCCAGAAACTTGTTATTCAGCTTGACCGTAACCTGATTATCAATGATTTTACGGGTTATCTGGATCATCAAAAGGACTTTTCCGGTAAAATCGCAAAAAACAAGTCAATTCGGGAGATATCGGACCAGTTTTGTGATGACAAAATAATTAAACTTTGTCTTCAGGCAGTTGAAAACGGGAAAACCGAAACTGTTGAAATATCCATACCGTACAATAATATAAATTTCTGGTTTTCGATTACTACGGAGCCCCTCGTCAAAGATTCAAAAATTTCCGGTGTTGTATTCACGATAAAAGATCTTACCCTGCAAAAACGCCGTCAACATCATGACCTTTTGCATGAAAAAATGACCAATATTTCACTATTAGCTGCGCAGGTCGCTCATAAATTGAACAATCCTTTGGCCGCAGTTCTTAACCGGATCGGCAGTTTACTGATAAACAATATTGATGCTGAAAATATAGCGCGCGTAAGAGGTGAATTGGAACTGGTACAGGAACAGATATATTCCATGTCCGTCATTACAAACGCTTTGGTTTCATTTAGTAAAGAATCGGAAACCAGTTTCCGAATTTTAGATATTAATGATATTGTGGAAAAATCGATTGAACTGTCAAGGTTATTATTAAGTCGGAGAAATATTGAATACAAAATATCTTTGGACCCGGAAATACCCCCCGTGCTCGGAAGCGAAATCACCCTGGAACAATGTATTATTAATATCATCCGCAACGCGCTGGAGGCCATGCCGTCATGTGGAATATTTTCAATCACAACAACAGTTGATAAACTTTCATCAGATTATATTAATATTATTTTAAAAGATACCGGCGTTGGTATTGAGGAGGAGTATATCGAACAGGTCTTTGACCCGTTCTTTAAAACCAAGGATGAAAATCATTCGGGATTAGGGTTGTCTATCAGTTATGGGATTATTGCCAATCATAACGGCAGTATAGAAATCAGCAGTAAACCAAATAGCGGAACCACTGTATTAATATTGTTACCCATCGCTCAACAACAAGAATAAAGTTTGAAGAGGATATGACTTATGAATGAATTAAATAATTTAGATTCCAATAAAATTTTAATAATTGATGATGATAAGACAGTTTTAGATTCTATTGTATCTTTATTAAAAAATACAAAGTATGATTGTTTAACGGCTCCAAGTACCGCGGCGGGGATTAATATAATAAAATCAGAACAACCGCTGGTTGTGCTGACGGATTTGAAAATGGAAAGCGAGTCGTCCGGTATAGAAATTTTGGAAGAAGCGAAAAAAATCGATCCCGATCTCATCGTGATTTTATATACCGCTTATGGTAACGTACCTGCCGCAGTTGATGCTTTTAAAAAAGGAGCGTTTGATTTTATTCAAAAAGTTCAAACCCATCATGATATTCTGGTACCTATTGACCGTGCGTTTAAATTTGCCAAAATTCAGAGAGAAAATGCCTTTCTGCGAAGCCGGGTGGATCTGACCGATGACGGCAGTTTTTATGGTGCGGTTGGTACAAGCCAGTCCATACGAAATGTATTTGAAACAGTAAAAAGAGTGGCTATGACCAACGCAACGATTTTAATTACCGGCGAAACCGGCACCGGCAAGGAAGTTATAGCCCGCGGACTTCATTATCACAGCCCGAGGAAAAACGAATCATTTGTCCCTGTGGCGGTTGGAACTCTACCGGATAACTTGCTTGAAGGTGAGTTGTTCGGGCATGTAAAAGGTGCTTACACAGGCGCTATAACCGATAAACCCGGTCTGTTTGAAGCAGCGGACAAAGGCACAATTTTACTGGACGAGATCGGCGAAGTAAGCAATGAAATGCAGCACAAATTACTGCGGGTCATTCAGGAGCGTAAGGTCAGACGACTGGGCAGTGTTAAGGAGAGGGAAATCGATGTCCGTATTGTCAGTGCGACAAACTGTGATCCTGAAGAACTGGTTAAAATGAATAAATTGCGTGAAGACCTGTATTACCGGCTCAATGTTATTCATGTACATATTCCGCCGTTGCGGGAAAGAAGGGAAGATATTCCGGTTTTGGCGTATCATTTTCTTAAAAAGTACAGAAATATTGGCGTTGTCGAAGTTGAAAAAATTTCCAGTGAAACGTTATTATTACTGCAGGAATACGATTGGCCGGGCAATGTCCGCCAGTTGCAGGGAGTTATTGAAAGAATGCTGGCCCTGGCCACCAGGCCGGAATTGCGTCCCGAAGATTTACCGGAAAAAATTCGTCCCACAACCAAGCGTGTTTATGTCGATACAAACGAAGAGCTCGATTTTAAAACATCCAAAGCCCGGATTACCGAAGCTTTTGAAAAACAGTATATAGAAAACCTGTTGGAAAAATATAATAACAATATAACCAAAGTGGCAGACGCCGCCGGGTTGAACAGGAAAACCATTTACAGATTAATTGAATCAAGAAATATAAAATTTCGCGGCGTAAAAGAAGATTTTGATAACGAGTAGTTTATTATAGAATAATACATCGACTCTGTTACGGGGGATTTGCCCATTCCGGGGGACAAACATATTTTTCTGCGCGGATACTTTTTTCTGCAATAAAAACAATTATTTATAATTGATTTTGGTTGTTTGCAGTGGCTTTGTTGCAACAAATTGAAAATCAACAATTAATAAAATTTAAATGTATAAAAATATACATTAATCTAAATTTATAAAATACAATATTTTATATTATTGGTTCCGTTGTATGTGCAATTGGCACGAATGTTGTATTTGACCTGAGTGAAAAGTTAAAGAATAATTAATCTTATTCATATAGTAAAAAGGGTGAATGTTGGGATGATGAACAAAAACATAAAAACGGATAAAATGAAATTGATCGTAGTCGGTACGATTGACTTTGGCGTTGTCGAAGGATTGAAACAACGATTAAACGGCGAAAATTATGAAGTTCGATTTGTACAAAAAGGTATAAGTGTATTAATTGAAATACTGGATAATGATGTCGATCTATTGATCCTTGATCTTGAACTTGCCGGTGTTATGGGTGTGGAAATTTTACCGGTAATACGCAGGCTGCGTCCACGTTTACCGGTTATTCTGATTACTGATGATTTTACCCATCGTATAAGAAAAATTGCCGCCGAACTGGGTATCACTTACCAGGCATACAAACCCATGTCACAAAATGAGACCGAGGCAATTATTTCCGCAACAGAAAAGATCGTTGAAAAAAAAGCGATTAATACTTTGGTTATATAATAAAATACGAATCATTGCCGGTAAATATTGTATCACTTTTATATTGGCCGGCATTTCTGATTTTTTGCTTTTTTAGATGTAACATTTCTTATTTATTCTCCCTCACACAACCTGTAAAATTTATTGCCTGTAATCCTCAAGTACTTTTTTGAAATACGAATTTTTAAGATAATCCAATCGGCCGGGTGATAAATTTAAATCATGCAAAACAAGTCACTTTGTGTTGAGCAACTTGACCATTTTATCATAATAAAAATGACCCAAGTGCGAATATACCTGTAACGAACATTAGTTTTATTTTTTTTAATAACATTTTTGAATATTAAAAGTGTAAAAATGGATAAATCAATTTTTTATAATGTAAAGCGGACCGATATATCCAATGATATTATGTAAACATAACAACACTCACAGGTTTCAGTAAAGTCGTTGGGGCATAGTGTCAACAGTATTTCATATCTGTCCCTTTCAATAACCATTTAGTAAATGAGAATGATTGCAATATTAAATTTTTAATCCAAATTGAAAAAATACAATCCATTTGCATATAGTGTATTATCAATAAAAATATATATTTACAATAAGTCATTTTTTTTAATTATTTTTGATAAAATAATTTGTCTTTTGGCATAAACTCTGCTTAAGACAGAATAGATAAATAAATATTTACAGAGCTCTTTTGTAGGGCATGGGAAAAAATTTGATTATATATGATAAATATTGAAAGAGGAGAGTCATAATGATTGCAACTTTCCGCGCGGTGAAAAAAGTATTTCCTCTTAAAACCAGTCGCGTATCAACTTTATTAATTAAAAATTGTACTTTAATATCACTTATCACATGTTTATCAATAAGCACGGCTTTTTCATCGGGTTCACTTATTGCGACGTGGAATCCGAATGTGGAGAGTGATTTGGCGGGATATAAGGTATATTGTGGTACAACTTCAGGAGATCGCACTAATTGGAACTCGTATGACGTTGGTGATACAACACAATATATAATCGGGAATCTGGTAATAGGGCAGACATATTATGTTGTCGTAACAGCCTATGACTGGGCTGGTAACGAAAGCGATCCGTCGGCCGAAGCAAGCGCAGTCGCTTCAAGCAGAAGGACAGAGGCAACTTTTTCCGAAACAACAAACGGAATTAATATTACATGGGATCCGGTGACAAACGCGGATTCTTATGAGATTTATGCTGAGTCAAATCCGTTTTTCACCCCGCAGACTCCTTTAACTACGGTTACCCAAACGCAATATTCGGACAATACATTTGCGAAAACCCCGGGACAAGGCCGTTATTATATAGTCAAAGCAAAGTCCGGTACGAATGATTTGTTTACATTTGAAACAATAGGCGCGTTCAATATTAAACTACAGACCGGTAAAAATCTGGTTTCTCTGCCTCTTATTCCGGCGGACTCGTCTCTATCGGGAGTTCTGGGGACACAACTCACCGGCAGCAGTTTCTCAAGTCGTTCGGATAAAGTGCATGTCTGGAACGGGAATGGTTATACCATGGCATGGCTGGTAGAGGGTACAACAAGCTCTTATGAAGGAAAATGGCTGCGTAAAACCGGCGATATGGAATCTACAATTAGACTCAATCCGAATACTTCATTCTGGATTGAAGTAATTAATCCTCTGCCGGATTCGGTTGTTACTGTAACGGGAAAAGTTTGTAATGAAGAAAATCGTACGTTCACTTTGAATCCGGGACCGAATTTTATCGGCTCATGTTTTCCGGTTGATGTAACGTTAGCTGAAAGCAATCTCGGACAAAGCGGTGCGATTACCGGCGGTATCTGTGGTTCTACCGCCGACAAAGTAATGCAATGGAAAGGAATTAACCAATTTAATGTGGCCTGGCTTGTGAGTGGCTCTGGCACGAGTTGGGATGGTGAGTGGGTGAATGAGCGTGGTGACGCTCTGTCAAGCATTGCCTTCAAGGCAGGCCACGGTTATATTATTATGATTAAGAGTGACAATCCTAATAAAACCTGGCAATTTCCTAACCCTAATTAATTGATACGGGAAATTGAGATTTTATCACAGGAGATTATAATGAAGATCAAACGTCTGAACGGAATATTAACTTTACTACTCTTAATACAATTTGTTATTGTATCGACTTCAAGCTCCGGAACATTTGAAGCGGTTTCAAATGAAGGTTGTCTGGATATTGACGGTTCATATTTAATTGGTAATTCAAACAGCGGAGATTTGGTGCAGTTGATCTGGACAGGTCCCGATGGGAACATTAATCAGGCCGATGAAATGGGAAATGCAACAGGTGATGATGTTATCATTGATTCCACTTATATCGGTTACGGTACTCTGACAGGCTTGGCCGCTGCAGGTAGATTTAGTAAAACATTTTCAAATGAAATATTTGTCACCGGCCTCAAGATCTATGTCCGGGTGTGGAATTCACCGGTTGTAAACGGTATGCAGGACGCTTTCGGAAACTCTCAGATTTATGTTTTATCCGGTGAAATAGAATTTCATAATTTTGGCCAGGTACAGACAGTCGAAAGACAAAGTACACCCGTGGAATTGTCATTTTTCAATACGATAACCGAACCGGGCAAAGTTGTTTTAAAATGGATAACACAATCGGAAACGGAAAATCTCGGATTTCATATATATCGATGCGAGTCTATTGATGGCGAAAAACAGCGTTTGACAGATGAAATGATAGACGGCGCCATAAATTCGCAGTCGCGTAATGAATACAAGTGGATCGATACTCAAGTTGAGGATAACAAAGTTTATTATTACTGGCTTGCAGATGTGTCAACTGCCGGAGATGTTCAGTTCTCCACGGCAAGAAAAGCAATCGGTTTAGCCAAACCGACTGAGTATTTTATTTCTCAAAACTATCCGAATCCGTTTAATCCGACTACCTCGATCAAGTATGCACTCAAAGATGCCGGAAAGGTAAAACTGGCGATCTTTAATATTCGAGGACAATTGGTGCGCAATCTGGTTGATTCGCAACAGACAGCCGGAGTTTACAATTTCCAATGGGACGGTAAAGATGAAAACGGAACGGTAGTGCCCAGTGGTGTTTATCTGTATACCATACAGGTAAATGAGTTTAAAATGACCAAAAAGATGTCCCTGACAAAGTAAGCACTGTGAAAAAGCAGAGTGACTAAAAATATTTATTAAAAATTTTTAGTAAATAATTTATTTTTTAGAACAATATATATAGTAAAAAGTCCGTTGACCGGAGATATCAAATAATTATATAAACCGGTTCCGGGCATGTGAGAACAATATTAAATAAATTAAAACACCAGCACAAAGTGAAACACGAATACAGGTGAGATTAGATTATATAAATATTAAATTATTTACAAGGTGTGCGGAGGTAGGGCGGAGTTATCCTGCCGCAATAGTTTAATGAAAAGAAAACAAAAGAAAATAACTTTTATGAACAAGACCATATTATCACTGTTATTATCAGGATTTTTAGCAATTATTTCTTGTTCCGTTAATCCCCCGGTCAACGCCCAAAACTCGAATCCAAACAGAACCGTGTTCAAATTAAAAATCCCGGCGAATAATATTACAGAATCCTCTGTTTACAGGCTCGGCTACGGGGATAGTATTGAAATAAAGTTTTTTAATAATCCTGAATATAACGAAACAGTTACAGTCCGGCCGGACGGCAGAATTACATTGCCGCGTGTTGGTGATGTTTATGTTATTCAAATGACACCTTCCGAACTTGATGATATCATCACCCAGACTTACAGTGAAATTCTGCTTGATCCCGATGTTACCGTCATTGTTCGGGATTTTGGCGGTCAGGATGTTTATGTTATGGGAGAAGTCGAGAACCCCGGAATTTATCCTTTGACAAAAGGTATGACCATGTTACGGGCGATTGCGGTGGCCGGTGGACCAAAGGGCAGTGCTAAATTAGGAAGCGTGATCCTGATCCGTAATGATGGAAATCAAACAGGCGAAGCGCTCCGTGTCGATCTGGCTTTATCTTCCGTACGAAAAAATTTAAATAAGGATTTACCAGTACAGGGCTTTGATATGATTTATGTTCCGAGAACTTTTATTTCCGATTTGAATTCTTTTATTACCCAGTTTTATGATGTTCTGTTGCCGCCGTTTGATGTCTGGTCCAGGTATACTTACTGGTATAATCGAAAATAAACTGAACTGTAATGAATAAGGAAAAAAGATGATAGAATACAGCAAGTATGACAGTCCAATGTCTACATACAGTTTTATGAGTATCATCTATAAAAGGCGAAAAATTATTTTAACCCTGTTTCTGTTAATCGTAATTGGCGTTGTTGGAGCGGCATTTGTATTACCCCCGGTCTATCGTTCTTCTGCAAAAGTAATGGTTAATTATCAGGGAGACAATGAGAAGGCCCATCTGTTGGGATTGGTGCAGACTGACAGCCGGGTGAGTTATGATCAAATCGGTTCAGAACTTGTTATTATGAAGATGAGAAGTATTCTGGAACCGGTTGTGCGCGAACTCGAAATGGATAAAAAAGAAAATAACCAAAATGGTTTGATTGCCGGTCTGTTGAAAAAGCTTCATTTGGGTAAACAGGTTGTGGCCGGGGAGATGAATGTTCCTTTTAATAAAGCACTTTCCGAACTGGCGAAAAAGCTGAATATCGAACGGGAAAAAGATACAAATGTCATTTTGGTCAGTTATGAAAATGAGGACCCGGTGTACACCGCCACCGTTGTTGACAGGGTCGTCCGGGAATATATCGAGCAGCGGCCGTCACTGGACCGGGATACCAGGGCGTATGAATTTTTCGAAACCCAAATCCAGGAGATCAAAAAACAGATTGACGAACTGGAACAGAAGGGTATGTTTTTTAAAAGTCGGGAAAGAGTATTACAACCGGATCAGCAAACCCAGATTTTATTTTCATCGATTGCCGATTTTGATAAAGAGTTAACCCGGGTCAGGTCGGAACGTATTGCCACCGAAGCCAGGTTAAATGTCATTCGTGAACAGTTAGAAAATGGCGAGGACATCGCGTTTCCCAATACGGAATCAACTGAAAAGGTCGGCCGGCTGGATTATTTGAATGAATTAAAAAAGACCCTGTTAGAGCTTGAACTGCGAAAGAGCTCTTTAGAAAAAAAATATACTATTAAACATCCGGAAATGGCTCTTGTACTGCAAGATATTGAATCAACGCGACAAAAAATAAGATCGGAAGTTGAGGAGATTATTCGGGCGGAGGAAACCAGCGTTAGAGCGTTAAAAGCGGCGGAACAAGCTCTGGCAGGGCGCATGAACCAGGTTGTCTATTCTGTGTCGGAACTGTCCAGGCAGGAATATGAACTGGGCAAACTTACAATCGGAATTAATGATTTGCGGGAAGTGTATTCAATGCTGATAAAACAGCGCGAGCAGGCCCGAATTGCGGCCAGTAAAAAAGAATATCTTGTGCAGGTCCGCTTACTGGAACCACCCATTGTTGCATACCGACCGGTTAAACCCAACAAAATTTTATTTGCCGGTTTGGCTTTGGTATTGGGTTTTATTCTGTCCCTCGGATGTGCATTTTTTATTGAAATGTTTGATCATTCCGTTAACACCGTTGAAGATGCGCAGCATTGTCTCGGCTTGCCGATTTTGGCGGCCATTCCGGATTTTGAACGGGGTCACTATAAAAGGCTTGTACCACGGCTTGAAGATAATTATTCAATGGATAAGGTGGCAGCAGTCGATTAAAAGTATATGTTTTAAAATTTAAATAACAGCAATTTGGAGGATGTGTGATGAGAAATCAATTAAAAATCAAACGATGGGAAGCCGGCCTGAAACAATACGAATTGGCTTTTTTGCTGGGTTGCAGTTCGACTTATTTATCCATGGTTGAGAACAACAGGATTGAAGCGACCGTAGATTTTAAAAGAAAGGTAGCCGAGATTTTTAATGTACGTATTGATGAGATTTTTCATGAAAATATAAATAAAGCGGCCATGGCTTGATCTTTTAAAATTGATGCTGAATTTTTTACCTGTGGAATGAATGAAATGTATATTAAATATTTCAAATTAAAGGAAGAGCCTTTTTCGACAACACCCGATCCCAGATTCCTGTATAAAAGTGAAATTCATCAGGAAGCTCTGGATCGTTTGATGACCGGAATTACCAATAAACGTGGAATAAATGCCATCGTAGCCGAACCCGGTCTTGGGAAAAGTACTTTGATCCGGACCCTGTTGAACGGATTAACAAAACGTGTCCGTTTTGCATGGGTTTTTAATACGACCATGGAGTCTAAAGAACTTTTAAAATTTATATGCCGCGATTTCGGATTGAAATTAAAAAGTGATGAGATGAGTGAAATTTTTATGGAATTGTATACTTTTCTCATCAAGGAATATGAACGTGAAAATATTCCGCTGCTTATCATAGATGAGGCGCAAAACCTTAAACCGCACGTACTTGAAGAAATACGTCAGTTATCCAATTTGGAAACAATGCAAAATAAACTGTTACAAATTATTTTATCAGGACAGCCGCAACTCGATGCACATTTGGACCACCCTTCATTACAGCAGTTGAAGCAAAGAGTATGTTTAAAGGCTGTTTTGACCAGGCTGGATTTGAATGATACGATCCGGTATGTCAGACATCGGTTATATATCGCCGGAGCCAAACGTGACGATATTTTTTCAGATACCGCCTTAAAGCTGGTAAAAAAAATATCCGATGGAGTTCCCCGTTTGATCAACCAGGTGTGTGATAACGCCCTGATGTTTGCGGCGAGACGAAATCTGGACCATGTAGATGCCGTTTTGATTGCCGAGTTGTTTGAAAGAGGTATTGTCATGGCAGCGGGACCTCCGCCCGCCGTCTCACGGGCGAATTATAACGCCCTGAAACAACGTAAACTGGTAGAGAATAATATGCCGGACCAGGATACAGTACAAAAAACAAATGTAAAACAAATTGTTAAACCTGCCGGATTGCTGGAAAATATTTCCGGCCAGTTCGGCGGGCTGGATTTGAACAGGTTGTCAATAAATTGATTATATTATATTTAGTAGATCACGAGGTGATAAGATGAGTGTTGTTCATGATTTGTTGGTTCGTCTGGAGGAAAAGGATAATCTGAATTTTTCTCCATGGAATGAGCAGGAAATACACTCCAATAATAAAGGAATTTTTGTATTCGATCTTCCCCAGGAAATAATAAATGATTTTTACGGCCTTAGAGAATATATTCGCATTGCGAACAAAGGGGGGAATATACGGGTTTTGTCAATTACCAGTTCCATGAACGGGGAAGGATCCTCCACCATTGCAACCTATTTATCATTTTTAATGGCCGGGGGGCTGATTAAAAAGATAGACAGTAAAAAGTTAGCCGATAATTCCGACATGCTGTTTTCGAACGATCTGCGAGCGATAGTGAATAAGCGGAGAAATTCCAATGTTGTGCCTCTTGAAGATAAACGATACGGATCGGACAACGCCGCACGTTCGGGCCGAAATGATATTCTTCTGGTTGATGCGAATTTAAATCAGCCAAGCGTGCACCGCTATTTTGACATCGATGTGGAACAGGGACTGGGTGAAATACTGGAACAAAACATGGATTGGCGTAAAAATCTGGTTTCGATTCAGGGCAGCAATTTAAAAATAATTACGGCCGGTCATGCGGATACAAAATCTGTCGAGTTGTTCAGTTCCGACAGGTTCCGAACCGTTGTCAGGCAATGGCGGAACCATTTCAGGTATGTGATCATTGATTCTCCGCCGGTATTAACTTCTGTTGAAGCCATGAGCGCCGCCTCTGTTTCGGACGGCGTAATCCTGATCGTATGCGCCGGTTTTACCCGATGGGACAGCGCACAAAGAGCCAAACGTAAACTGGTTGCGGCCAAAGCCAATTTACTCGGTGTCGCTTTAAACCGACAAAAAATGGATATCCCCGATGGTCTGTATGGACGTCTGATTGCATAATAAAGGACGCCCTATCATGCTTACATTGACCCAAAAGAATAACCGCATTGGCCCTTTATCATTCCTGATTACATTTTTTATTTCACTACTTTGTGTTGCTATTTCTGTTTGGGCCGTATGGACCCTGGACTTAAAGTGGGCGATATTTACACTTTTGGGGATGCTTTTCCCATTTGCTCTTGCCCTGGTTAAAAACATTCGACGGTTTATTCTGGGACTGCTTGTTTTTTCAATTCCCCTGAACGCAGATTATAATTTTATGTTTCATCCCAGTCCCGGTGGTGCGAATTCTTTCAGTATAGGACTTACTGAAGTGTTGTTATTGTTTCTTTTATTCCATACAATCTATTATATTGTGAGTCATAAGGGGACAGTGAAATTTCACTTTTTCCCCGCCATTTCCTGGCCAACTGTATTCTTGTTTTTATTTTATTGTTTGTCCGTGATAAATGCCGCCGATGTATTATGGAGCGCTTTTGATATTTTTAATTTATTCAAGGTATTTGTGTTTTTTTTGGTTATTGCGAATAATATACGACATAAAGATGATATAACTTTATTACTGACTGCCCTTTTTCTCGGTTTGGTTTCCCAGGCTGTTATCGTCGGAATACAATTTTTCTCGGGCAGTACGCATTTGGGCCTCCTCGGGTTGGGCGAATCGAACAGAATGCTCGCTTTTGAGATGGAATCGGCGGATGTGTCCAGGCCCGGCGGTACGGTCGGACACTGTAATCATCTGGCGCGTTATATCGGATTGCTGCTGCCGGTATCAATTATATTATCTCTTGTTGCCAACTCCCGTATAGTAAGATGGTTTTCCGCAATTGTTTCGATATCGGGAATCGTTGCCTTGATTTCGACTCTGACACGCAGTTCATGGATTGGTTTGTTTTCTTCCGTTTTTATCATGATCCCCTACATGTTTGCCTGGCGGTTGATGAGTTTTCGGACACTTTTAAAATTTTTCGCTGCGACCCTGATATTTGCGGGTATTATCTCGGCGTTCGGCCCCGTTATTATCGGGCGTATAACATCTTATGATATGGGCTCGGCGCGAACACGAATAACAACCGCGAAAGTAGCCTGGAACATCATTCAGGACCACCCCGTTTTGGGAGTTGGAATAAATAACTACGGCACGGCTCTGGAAAAATACTGGGACGCCGACGATCCATTTACCAGAAAGGCTGCGGTTCATAATACCTATTTACTTTATTTGGCTGAAATCGGTGGGCCGGGTTTCGCTGTTTATTTGTGGCTGTTGGTTGCTTTTTTCATTCGAATAAAAAAAGCCGTGCGAAGCCGGTTACGATTATATTCGGCTGTGGCAATTGGTATAATGGGCAGTTTTGCCGGTTATCTGTTAACCGCCTTGACGGATAAAAGTTATAAAGAGAGCTTAACTTTATTACTGATCTTTTTTACATTGGCGGCCATTATTGAAGGAATAAACAATTTGAATATAAAGCGTGATTTTAATTTTTCCGTATATAGTATGAACGGGGCTTTATCAAATGACGTCTAAAGAAATTGCCGCTTTTATCGGTAAAAGAATTTTTTTGAGAAGAATAATGTATTGGGTTATTTATTTAACAACCTTAAGGGAGTGGTATATCCGTAAGGCCCTGAAAATGGTATTAGAGGGGAAAAAAGTGTTTACATTTCTGGATGCCGGGACCGGGCTAGGCCAGCATGCGGTTTTCGTTTCACGACTTTATCCTCATGCTGATGTTCTCGGTGTTGACACGGACAAAGACCAGGTTGAAGATAATTTGTATTTTGCCGTCAAGACAAAACTAAATAATTTGAATTTTAAACAGAACAGCCTTTTAAATATAAAAGAGACAGATAAATTCGATTTTATTCTCTGCGCCAGTGTTTTGGAACATATAAAAAATGATAAGCAGGTTTTGAATTTATTTTACCGGGCCCTGAATTATAAAGGGTGTCTGATTATATATGTCCCTGCGTCGGAACGACGGGTTTTTGCTTTTTTGGGAAGAAAAATACACAAAATGACAAGAGCAAAGAACGCGAAATATCCACATGACCACGCGCGATATTACTCCGTTCAGGAACTGCAGACTAAACTTGAAAAGACCGGTTTTGACATTATTGAAGAAATGATTTCCTACGGCCCTTATGGCCGGTTGTCATATGATATTGTAACGGGTATTCAGTATAGTCCGTTTTTTAAATATATTTTTCCGTTTTATTTTTTTCTTGTACATCCGTTTGTTTTACTGCTCATGTGGGCGGATTTAAGAAAAAAGAATCACGAAGGTAACGGAATGTTGATTATTGCTCAAAAAGCAGATAAGGTTGAATAGAATAATGAATGCGGTCATGTCAATCATTTCAAATACGGCGGCGCGAACCTTTACCGAAATTTTAAATCGTCTGGGTTCGGCAATATTCTGGATATTAATTGCCAGAAAACTGGGCGTTTCCGGTTTGGGTTCAATTGCCTTTGCGATGTCGCTTTTTACTTTATTCTCCGCCATCTCAACGCTGGGTTTGGGAACGGTTGTTATACGTGATGTCGCCAGAGATCGTGACAGGGCCGGTCAATATTTTGGACAACTCTTAAAACTGGGTTTATTTTTATCGGTATTGTTTGCAGTTCTAATGATCGGCGCCGTATTTGTTTTACGTCCCAACCCGGAGAGTTCGTATGCAGCTATGGCTATGGCCTTTGCACTTATTCCGGCATCAGGGTTTTATTGGAGTAAATCGATCCTAAGCGCCGCTGAAAAAATGGGTTATATTGCTATTGCCCGGACGGCAGAGAATATATTCAAAGTGGGAACCGGGCTTGTTTTGTTGATGTACGGCGCCGGAATCCGTGAAATGATCCTGGTCTTTATGTTCAGCAAAGTTGTATCTTTTGTGATTTGTTTTCGGTATGCGGTTGACCGGGTTGCGCCGCCGGTCTGGCAGGGTGAACACTCATTTCTACGGTATCTGTTAAAACAGGCGCCCTCTTTTTCTCTTATTACCGTTTTTAACGGTTTATTCTGGTCACTTTCCGTGATTTTATTGACCAGGCTGAAAGGAGAAGCGGACGCGGGATTATTCAGTGCGGCGTTTAAACTGGTAGAGCTTTGTATTGCCGTATCCTTCGCTTACGGCCAGGCATTTTTCCCGGTCGTGTCGCGATTTGCCCACAAAGATTACAAAATATTTGAGAATCTCAGTAAAAAATCGATTAAATATATCAGCATGTTCACGATTGCTGTCACGGCCGGAACAACCGTTATGGCTCCGCAAATAATCAGCCTCATTTACGGCGCGAACATGACGGAGGCGGTTCCGATCCTTAGAATATCAATATGGCTGGTCATCCCGTTTGGCATCATTCCGGTTCTTGCCTATTCCCTGATCAGCCGGAACATGCAAAAACTGGATTTAATGGCCAATATTGCGGCAACCGGTGTTGTGTTTGTTGCCAATCTGGTATTGTTACCCTTTCTGGGTACTCTGGGAACCGCAATTGCCATGTTGCTGGCGGGACTGGTATTTTTCGCCGTAGAATTTTACTGGGTGTCCAAAAAACTTTTTAGAATGACCATTTCGTTCCAAAGCCTTAAACCTGTTTACGGCGCGGCGATCATGTCGTTTATAATATTTTTGTTAAAGGATACATTAATTGTCATTCCCATTTTTACCGGCGTGGTTTTGTATGTTTTTTATTTATGGATCAGTAAAACTTTAACGCAAATGGATATAAATTATTTAAGACAACTCGATTCAGTCCGATAATATTAAGGACGAAATTGTATGACTGTTAGCAAGCAGAAATTTCCTGAACTTTCGGTAATTATTCCGTCACGAAACAGGTGTGATGTTTTGGAAAAAACATTGCTGGCCCTTGAGGAACAGCAGTGTGCCGCTGATTTGTTTCAGGTTATTATTATAGATGACAATTCATCGGACAATACTTTTAACCTGGTAAATGATTTTATCCGGCGGGGAAATATAAACCTGCAATATTTCAAAGCGGAAGGAAAGTCGGCGGGAAATGCGCGCAATTTGGGTCTGACTCAATCTATCGGTGATATTATTTTATTTCTTGACGCCGATACTATTCCGGATAAAGATGTTATATCCAAACACCTCCAGTTCCACCGGCATTTTAACCGGCCGGTTTGTGTTTTGGGTGACGTGAAAATGGCATCGGAACTGGCGAACAAATCCCAGGCCAGATTATGGGATACAAAGCTTTATTCCGGACGGCATAAAACTCTTAAACTAAATTGGTGGCAGTACAGGACCGCAAATTCTTCATTAAAGTGGTCTGTTGTAAACAGCGCGGGTGGATTTAATAACGATCTTGTGGCTGCGGAAGACACGGAATTGGCTTATAGATTATATAAATTAGGATTGGAGTTTTATTATATTAATGAAATAGTTGTTACTCATTACCATCCCATGGATCTGAATGAATTCGTGGAAAAGGGTGTTTTGTACGGAAAGGCGGTCGGATACTGGTATCATAAAGAACCGGAACTGCGTCGGCAACTGGCGCAAAGATACGGGGTTTACGCTCCGGAATTGCCGGTTTTGAAAAGAATGAAATATTTTTTGCGCACGCTGGTCGTTAACCGGTATACCGTACCCTACATCATGACTTATGCAAGTCTCATACGGCGATTTTGGTTTCCGGCATCGGATGTGTTATATAAATGTGTTTTTCGTTTTCATACGCGCCTGGCATTCAGAACTTTTAAAAAGAGACAGAAAATGAACAAAATTTCTTTCGAGGTATAAGATGCGGATATTGATGACAAACTGGAATTACGCGCCCGAGTTCTCAGGCGCCGGGCTGCAATGCCACAGATTATCACTTGAGCTTGTGAAACTGGGTATAAAAGTGGAAGTTTTAACGGGAACAAAAAACAAACAGCTTGTCGGGTGTGATTATATTGATGGTATTAAAGTGAACCGTGTTTTGCGGGATAAAACGACTACTATGAGACATATACGTTATGGCTGGGACATGTTCAGGTTTATCATTAAAAATCACAGTAAATTTGACCTTATCCATTCACACGGATTCATCGCCCCGGTAAATCTGGCCGCCAAATTGACCGGTTTACCGCTTGTACAAAAAATTACCAATTTCAATGTTGATGATCCGATAACCGTACGCAAAAGACAATTCGGTTATTTATTCATGTCACTTTTTAATATGTCACGGGTTATTGTCCCCACTTCTTCATTGCTGGAAAAAACCTGCGAACAACAAAAAAGGAAAGAACAATTTTATACCAGATTATCCAATGGCGTCAATCCAAACCTGTTCAGACCCGTACCGGAAGAGGAAAAAATAAACCTGCGGCATAGATTTTCCATTCCCGAAGATCATGTGGTTTTGCTGACGGTTGGTTCCGTTAATTATAACAAGGGTATGGATTTAATGATAAAAGCGCTTTCCGAGTTGAAAAGAACGATATCTAAAAAATTTACGCTACTGATTGTCGGACCCAATAAACTGTGCCGAAATTACGCCCTCGGAACATTTAAAGTGGATGAATTCAGCCAGAAAATGTTAAAATTGATCGGAGATTCGGACCTTTACAAAAATATAAAGTTCGAAGGCGTTCAGGCGAATATACAAGAGTATATGCAGGCGGCAGATATTTATATTCACGCAAGCAGGCAGGAAGGGCAGCCCAATGCCGTAATCGAGGCGATGGCGTGCGGTTTGCCGGTGGTTGCCAATTATCTTCCCGGTATCACGGATGAATTGTTACAAAACGGTAAATACGGGTATGTTGTAAATTGTGAAAACACCAAAGAGTTTGCCTCCGGCATCAGGGTATTGATCAATAATGATAATTTACGTAAAAGAATTGCCGCGTATGCCAGGGTTGAGGTATTGCAGAGTTATAATTTATGGAAAATCGCGGAAAAATACCGCTCGCTTTATTACCGGGTGCTGCATCATGAATCCGTCCATGATACAAAAACATTACCCTCTAATCAATCATTATTATCCATTTTAAATAATATCAAACTGAAATAATTTGTTAAATCAAGAAAAAATAATAAGCCGCTATACGCCCCAGTTATTGACATTCATCCAGATTATTTTTCAATTCGTAAAAATCGAGAATGTTCGTAAAGTGCTTGTAGCCGGCTGCGGAAAAGGATTCGAAGCGGCCTATTTACAGGAACTGCTGGGCGCAAAAGTATACGGCGTCGATGTCGATCAGAAATTCGACCTGTGGGCCTGCGATCACGCGCGACTTTTGAATTACGACGGGAAGTCCCTGCCGTTCAAGGACAACCTTTTCGATGTTGTTTATTCGTTTCATGTGCTTGAGCATGTAAAGGACCCGAACTTTTTTTTACGTGAACTGCACAGGGTGTTAAAAGAGGACGGGATTGTATATATCGGTGTGCCGAACAGATCGCGTCTTGTGGGTTATTTCGGGATGAGAGATAAACCTTTTTCTGCCAAACTGAAACAGAACTGTATAGACTGGAAATTCCGGCTTACAGGAAAATTTAAAAATGAACTGGGCGCGCACGCCGGTTTTACGGAAAAGGAACTTGAAAATTTGATGCGGCAAAATTTTCGTTTTATCAGAACCGTAACACCCATGTACTATGATTTAAAATGGCCGCAATTACGCCCCCTGATTTCTTTTACACGACAAATGTCCCTGGATAATATACTCCTGCCGTCGGTTTATGTTGTGGGGATGAAATGATTTGATTTACATTGTATCATGACTGTTCTTTATTATAACCGGGGAACAAAATGAATAAACTCATACCAGAAAAATATTGATTTTTTATTTTTTTCGTTTTACTTTTAAGAAAAGTTTTTATCATTTTCGGGGATGTTTATGAGATAAAAAAGCACAACAGAATCCTCTTGTCTGGAGTTTGTAGTGTTTTTTTGTTTTGAAGAATATCAAAGATTGTCCGCTTGAGATTGCAGACGGTTATATTATACAGGTGAGATTAATTGCTTCATTACCCACAGATCATGCGGATTCATAAGGAAAATCTATTACTAAAAACAGGTTGTTAAATTAAAAACAACTTGAGTGTTTAATAATATCTGTTAATTTGCTTACACTTTATAGAAAACGTCATTGCAGTATGATTTTATTCAAAGGGAGGTCCTGTTATGCCGGTTAAAAGTCTTTTCATATTAACACTCATTTTATGTATTCCTCTTTTATTATTCGGTCAAATCAAAACAAATACTTCCACGCCGGAGCCGGAAAACAACTTTATTATTTTTTTACAATCAGGGGGTAATTATCTGGATGAATTTTCCCCCTCTGTCAATGCGGGTGCAATCCTGAAAATCAATAAATCATTTTGGGCGCAGATTTTTTATGAACGCCAACTGGGAAGTTTTAACGGAACCTATCCCGCGGTTTGGGAGACGGAATTCGTTTACCCCGAATATGGAAGACTGGATTACACCACCGGTCCGTCTTATGCTGATTATCATTTCAATCAAAATGTATTGGGAGTGGATTTATTTTATATGAAAGTACACCCAAATAAAAAACCGGCTTTTTTTATCGGCGGCGGTTTTGGCCTGTATACAGGTTCCGTGACGCGACCGGTTATCCTTACAGCGCCGGAAAATGTGATCCCGTTTAAAAATTCCTATGGTTTTAATATTTTGTCCGGTGTGAAATTCCCTATAACCAAAAAATATGGAATTCTGGCTTCGGTCAGGTATCATATTGTAAAAAGGTCCCTGGATCAGGAAAAATCCAACTCTGTCCGTTTTGAATATAATTCATTGGGCGGAGTAATATCAGCCACAAGCGGTGATATCGTGACTTATTATATAAATGAATATAATGAGAACGGACAAAGAATAAAAGTAACGGAGATTCGGGATGTATCGGATTTATCCGATAATTTCAATGACCTGAGCATCCAGCTTGGTATTTATATAAATTTGAATTTGTCGAACGATTCGGAGGCATCACCTTTATATTAAATAATAATATCCGGTTTTCTTTTATTATCGAATTTCCGATGAGATTAATTTTTATTGCCCGCTGAATACACAAATTACTAATATAGTGATAATATATTTATGGTTTTCCGAATCATTTGCATACCGTGATTAAATTGGTTTTTGAATATCAAAATTTATGTAACTCATTACTGTCTGAATAATGCAAAATGATTTTCCAGCCTGTATAAATTAACGCAGAGCCCGCAGTGAACACAGAGACAGCTCAATAAGATAATGATCATTTTAATTTTCAATTTTTCCCAATTCGAAACTTTGCGCGCTCGGCGTCTTTGCGTTAAAAATGAAGATGTTTTAATTTTATAACTGATTTTATCGTCCCCGGATCATGCGAATTCACATGAACAGCGCAATAGTCAATTTATGACTTTTCGAATCATTTATTGGTAATAATTAAACTGGTTTATTGATTAAAGTAAATTGGAATCTGACTATTGTCTATTAATTAAAACTTGATTTTTTCCCCTGAAATATTTAATTCATTTGTAAACATGTTTTAACCGGTGAAAAATCCCGGTTTAAGTTCATCAAAACAGCGCAAGCAGATTATTAAAAATGTGGAGTTTTGTCATGAAAAAACGCATTATCATTTACATGTTTTTTTTCATCTGTTTTACTTTTTTGGTCATAATTGCCTGTACCCAATCCCGGCAGGATAAAATGTTTGGGACATTACGTGTCAGCACAATCAATCCGCGATATTTTACCGATGATCGCGGACAGGCGGTATACCTGACGGGTGCCCATACCTGGAATAATCTTGTAGATATGAGTCCGGGTGATATTGCTGAAAAATTTGATTATGTCAACTATATACATTGGATGAAAAAATATAATCACAATTTTATTCGCCTGTGGGCCTGGGAGCTTATGAATTGGGATACCCGGGGAAATAGAGAGACAGAGGCAAAGGATCATTATGTTGCCCCGCATCCCTGGGCGCGAACCGGACCGGGAAACGCGCTGGATGGAAAGCCCAAATTCGACCTCGAAAAATGGGATCCCGAATATTTTGATCGTCTTAAATACCGGGTGAAATATGCCGCAGATAACGGTATCTATGTATCCGTCATGTTGTTTGAAGGTTGGGGACTCCAGTTCTCGCCAAACGCATTTGAAAATCACCCGTTTCATCCCGAAAACAATATCAACGGTATAAATGGAGATCTTGACGGCGACGGTATGGGGATTGAAATTCATACCGGTGTAAATGAAGAAATCACGTCAATGCAAAAAAATTATGTTAAAAAAGTGATCGACACGATCAATAGCTTTGACAATGTGCTGTATGAAATTTCCAATGAAAATCACCCGCCCTCCACGGACTGGCAGTACGATATGATATCTTTTATCAAGGATTATGAAAAAACATGCGCAAATCAGCATCCGGTGGGGATGACATTTCAATATAAGGGCGGAAGCAATCAGACGCTTTTTGACAGTCCGGCCGACTGGATATCTCCGAATCATGAAGGCGGATACCGGGACAACCCGCCGCCGGGGAACGGCTCAAAAGTCATTTTGACGGATACGGACCATCTCTGGGGGATCGGCGGAAATCAGGCCTGGGTGTGGAAGAGTTTCCTGCGCGGCCTGAACCCGATTTTTATGGACTGTTATGACGGCAAAGTGTTGTCCAGGAATTTTGATTTGGCCTGGGCCGAACCGTTGCGTAAAAGTCTGGGATATACACTTTTGTATGCGCAACGTATGGACCTGATCCGGATGATCCCGCAACCGGATTTGGCTTCATCGACTTACTGTCTGGCAAACAAGGGCGTGGAATATCTTGTTTACCTGCCGGATGGTCAGGAGATCACTGTTGATCTGCTGGACGCCCCTGGCCCCTTTCAAGCGGAATGGTTTGACCCGAACAGCGGGGAATTTGGGGAAACCGGGACTGTCACGGGCGGGGAAAAATTAATCCTGACATCTCCGTTTGGAGAAGCTGATGCCGTGTTATATCTAAAATCCCAATAATCAAGAGTCCGCTGTGAACGCAGAGATTACCCGGTAAGAAAATAAATATCCGGATTTGTTCTCCGTTTCCCTGCGTACCCGTGTCTCTGTTTTTAATAACTAAAACAACAAGATGGTTTGAAATTACGGTATTTTAAATAGATTTTTCCTGTAAATCACGGGACGATCAGGAAAATTATCTGTCTCCAAACGAGAATACTATTGACGTCATTCTTGTTTTTAATTATATTGTGAAAGTCGCTGAACTTAAAAGTGCCGTACTGCATGGCGCGTTTTATTTTCCGAACTGTTAAAGAATTATTTTTTTGCATTTACCTGTTATCTGAAAAAAGGAAAAAAACATGGGCCTTTTTATTCTTTTAGTAGTGCTTGCGGTAATAGCTGTAATCTGGGCTATTGTTATTTACAACCAGTTGGTGCGTAACAGAAACCTGGTGGAAGAGGGGTGGAGCGGCGTGGAGGTACAGTTGAAACGACGCGCGAATCTTATACCGAATCTCATCGAGGCTGTGAAAGGGTATATGACGCATGAAAAAGGTGTTTTAACAAAAGTAACGGAATTACGCTCAAAGAGTATGGCGGTGCAGGAAATCGCCAAAAAGGGGGAACTGGAAAACGCGTTATCGCGGTCCCTGGCCAACCTGTTTGCCGTGGCAGAGAATTATCCCGATCTCAAGGCCAACCAGAATTTTCTCGATCTGCAAAAACAGCTTGCCGAAATTGAAGACCAGATCCAGATGGCCAGACGGTACTATAACGGCACCGTCAGGAATCTGAACATCAAAATCGAATCTTTCCCCAGCAACCTGGTCGCCAAAAAGTATAATTTTGTCAAAGCTGAATTTTTCGATATGGACGAGGCCGAAAAAGCGGTCCCAAAGGTAAAATTTTAATTATAACACACTGCTTAGAATTTTACAGGTGGCTTTATGAAAAGTCAAAAATTTATCCTCACGGCCCTGCTGTTGGCGGGATTCATTTTTTGTTTTCTGATCACCGGCGTTGAGGCGCAGACTGAAAAGATATTAAACTATCACAGCTATATCGTAATACATGAAGACGGGGCTATGACGGTCACGGAGACGATCAAGGTGTTCTGCGCCGGGCAGGAGATCAAACGCGGCATCTTCCGAACATTCCCCACAAAGTATAAAGACCGGTACGGCAATACGGTCAGGGTGGGATTCGACGTGTCGGAAGTACTGAAAAACGGTCAGCCGGAGCCCTATTTTACCGAAGACATGCGGAACGGCGTTAAAGTGTATATCGGCGACCGTGATGTTTATCTTTCACCCGGAGAATTTACTTACACCCTTGTCTATAAAACGGACCACCAATTGGGCTTTTTCGATGATTTTGATGAACTGTACTGGAACGTGACGGGACTTGACTGGGGTTTTGTGATAAACAAAGCGGAAGCCGTTGTTCAGCTCCCCGCGGGCGCCGATGTGATCAACACGGCGGCATATACCGGCCCAAGGGGCGCGCAGGGCAAGGATTTTACCATCGGGACCGATTACAGCGGCAATGTCCGGTTTACCACAACCGCGCCGCTTTCACCTTATGAAGGTCTGACCATCGCGGTTTCATTCACCAAAGGTATCGTCCCCGAACCCTCAGCCATGGACAAAACCAAGTTTCTGTTAAAGAACAATAAAGCCGCAGGGGCCTCGCTGATCGGATTTTGTCTGTTGTTTTTTTACTATATATTGGCGTGGTCAAAGGTGGGAAAGGACCCGGATAAAGGAACAATTGTGCCGCAGTTCAAGCCGCCGGACGGGTATTCGCCGGCCGCCACGCGGTACGTGATGCGTATGGGATACAGCGACCGGGTTTTTGCCGCCGCTGTTGTCGATATGGCAGTCAAAGGGTACGTAACAATAAAAGAGGAAAAAGGTAAATATGAGCTTCTCAGGACCAATGTGAGCGAATCCGTGCTGTCAAACGGCGAAAAAAAGATCGCCGCCAAATTGTTCGGTAAATATAACCGCCAGATAGAGTTCAAACAGACCAACCACGCGACAATCAGTTCGGCCATTCAGGCCCTGAAAAAAGATCTGAAATTGAATTTCGAAAAAATGAATTTCCGGCATAACGCTTCTTATCTCGTGCCGGGTATCATAATAACTATACTGACACTTGTTGCCGTTGTGATTTACGCGCCCGTTAAAGAGGGCGCCGGATTTCTGGCGATCTGGCTGTCCGGGTGGACGGCCGGGTGTCTGGCCCTGCTCAAAGGTACGCTGACCGGCTGGAAAGCGGTTTTTTCACGGGGCGGTTTAAAAGCCGGGAACCTGGCGGCAGTAATGGGCGTGACGTTGTTTGCCCTGCCGTTCTTCTTTTTTGAACTGGCCGCGCTGGTAGGATTTGCTTTTATGGCTTCGTTCATGGCGGCGCTGTTTTTTTTGCTGCTTATTACCCTTAATTTTATTTTTTATAATCTGTTAAAAGCGCCGACCATTCACGGCCGCAGAATAATGGATTTGATCGAGGGATTCAAAATGTATCTGCAGACCGCCGAGGAAGAACGCCTGAATCTGCTTAATCCGCCCGATAAAACCCCGGAACTGTTCGAAAAGTACCTGCCGTACGCCCTGGCGCTGGATGTCGAAAACGACTGGAGCGACAAGTTTGCCGATGTTTTGGCAAAAGCAAGCGCGAAGCAGGGCTACTCGCCGTCCTGGTATTCGGGCAAGTCGTGGAATACGTTGGGCACATCGGGACTGGTATCGAGTCTCGGCGCGTCGTTCTCGTCCGCGATCTCGTCCTCGTCCACCGCGCCGGGATCGAGCTCCGGCAGCGGCGGCGGCGGTTCCTCCGGCGGCGGCGGAGGAGGCGGCGGCGGGGGCGGCTGGTGAGATTGTATGTGATTATGTATGTGCGGTGTGCTTTTATAGTGCGCCGCACTTCATTTCCCTCTGCGATAAAGTCAGTTCTATCAATTTGTTTATTATGAATTAAACGCAGAGATTGCGGAGGACGCAGAGAATTTTATTCTAATCGATCCAGGACTGTGCCCCTATAGGATTATATGGTTGAAATTGATAGCTTCAAGGCTGTGCCCTCATAAAAACAATGTCTAATGAATGCATTTTAATTGTAGATTGGAAGTTTCATAGATGTTATCACTAGATACCCAAAAACACCTTGAAAGATACTGGCAGCTAAGTAGAGAGTTTTACAACAGGGGCGATTTCGCTTTAGCAAGCTTCCTGAGCATCACCCTAATTGAAGAGGTGGGCAAGGTTATAATTCTTAGTAATAAAACGTTGGGTGCCGAATTGGATAGGAAGGGTTTCTATAATCATCGAGATAAGTATATTTATGCAGTGTCTTTGATAGCTCCATTGTTGAGCACTGTTAAGAATAAAAATAAGGGGTCTTTACACCCCGATAAAACATCATCCGCGTGCATCCGCGTTCATCGAGCGAAGCGGGCGGCTAATAAATCAACCGCAGAGTTATTCTGATTAAAGTCAAATAATTTTTTTGGCTTTGTGCTATAGCCAAAAAGTTCTTTGAAATAAAAAATTT
>JAFGSB010000032.1 GCA_016934825.1 Candidatus Zhuqueibacterota bacterium | reverse complement strand
TTTATTTTTAACGGCTATTTAACAGCCAGACCGTTAGTATTATATAATGAAAGCACAATTTTAAATGTCCGGTTGTTTACGATCCCAATTGAGGATTTTGGTTTTGGTTTATCTCATATCATGTTATGTACAATCCTTTATGAAAAAATAAAAAAAAGGTGACTGATTGAGTAAATCAATTGCAATTATCGGGGGCGGTTTGGGTGGATTAAGTTCAGCAATTCGTCTCGCCAGGATGGGTTTCAAAGTTAAATTATTTGAAAATAACGAGACCGTTGGCGGCAAAATGAATGAAATCCGCCTTGGCTCCTGCCGGTTTGACAGCGGTCCTTCTTTAATTACCATGCCTTTTGTAATTGATGAGCTTTTTGAGTTTGCCGGCTATCAGCGCCGGTCTTTTCTGGAATTTCAACCTATTGAACCGATATGCCGGTACTTTTTTCATGACGGAACAATTTTCGATGCCAGCTCTGACCGAAAACTAATGAGTGAACATATTGGTCAACTAACTGCCGGTGATATAAAAGCTTTTGAAAAATTTTTCAATTACAGTAAACGTATTTATGATAGAACTGCGGATATTTTTCTCTTTTCTCCCGTTCATGAATTGAAACATATGTTAAAGTGGAAATATTTACCTACACTTTTGAAATTTTATCAAATTGATCCATTCCGCACTGTAAACAAAGCGGTTAGATCTTTTTTTACGGATGAAAGACTTATCCAGATTTTTAACCGCTACAGCACTTACAACGGCTCCAATCCGTTCAGGGCGCCGGCCACGTTAAATATTATTCCTTATGTAGAAAATGGTTTGGGTGGATTTTATATAATGGGAGGAATTTACAGGCTGGTTGAAGCTTTACAAACTATAGCCAAACAACTGGGGGTAGAAATTTTTCTGTCCAGCCATGTCGAAAAGATCTTTAGTAATAAAAATGTTGTACAGGGGATACTGGTCAACGGCGAACGGGTAAACGCAGATTATGTCATCTGTAACGCTGACGTTGTTACAAGCTATAATGATCTGATAGACGGTTATCCACAAATCCGCAAGCGCATGAATAAACTGGAACCATCACTTTCCGGTCTGGTGTTTTTTTGGGGAATTAATGAAAGGCATGTATTGTTGAAGCATCATAATATTCTTTTTTCAGCAGATTATGAAAAGGAATTTAAACAAATTTTTGACGATTTGAAAGCGCCCGACAACCCGACAATTTATATTGCCATAACAAGTAAAAAGGATAAAAATCACGCTCCTAAGGATTGGGAAAACTGGTTTGTTTTATTGAATATGCCATATTTACATCAACAACAAAACTGGAAGGTAATTGCAGAAAAGATGAAAAACATAGTTATTACAAGATTATTGGAAATCGGGATAGATATAAGATCAAAGATCAGAGAAGAAAAAATTATGTCCCCGGAAGATTTTTATACACTATACAAAAGCAATAAAGGCAGTATTTATGGTATATCTTCAAATAGTCCAGCAATGGCGTTTAAACGGCCTGCAAACCGCGACCGCAACATAAAAGGATTGTATTTCGCGAGTGGATCTGTACATCCGGGAGGTGGAGTACCATTAGTTATGCTATCAGGTAAACTAACTGCTGAACTAATTTTAGAAAATGAGCATTAACTTAAATATCATATTGAGTTACAAATATCAAAAGAATTATCATGAAGGGTAAAATAATAATCATTGGCGCCGGTTTTGGAGGCTTGTCCCTGGCGATTCGATTACAAGCCCGGGGATTCAAGGTGTCGGTATTTGAAAAAAACGCTCTTGTCGGGGGACATGCCTATCCCCTTGAAAAAGACGGTTATAAGTTCGACATGGGTCCATCATTAATTACCGCTCCGGATATCATTAATGATATTTTCCAGTCCGCCAATGAACAATTGAGCGATTATCTCGAGTTGATTAAGCTTGAACCGTTTTATCGTATATATTTTCATGATAAAAGCTTTATCGATTACACAGATAATTCAGAATTAATGAAAACGCAAATGCGTCGGTATAATGCCAAAGATGCAACAAATTATGATAAATTCATAAATGCTTCGAAAAAAATTTATGATGTTGTAATTACAGGGGGCCTGGGAGCTACGCCGTTCATGAATTGGGGAACAATGTTGAAATTTATTCCCTATGCCCTTCGTTTGAATGCTCTTTTACCAACGTATTCATTTGCGAAACATTATTTTAAAGATTTTAGACACCGGTTTACATTTTCCTTTCATCCATTATTCATCGGCGGTAATCCCTTTCGGGCACCCTCAGTTTATCAGATGATACCTTATCTCGAAAAAGAGGGGGGAGTATGGTTCAGTAAGGGTGGTATGTATAGTCTGGTAAAATCATTCGAAAAAGTTTTTTTAAAGCTGGGCGGAGAAATTAAACCAAATAAACCGGTCAAAGAAATTGTTTTAAATAATACAAGAGCAGTTGGAGTAAAAGTCGGTGATGATTTTTATCCAGCGGATGCCGTTGTCTCCAATGCCGATTTTATTCATACCTACAAAGACCTGATTAAACCGGAATACCGGCAAAAGTGGACCGATAAAAAATTGAAGAAAACGGATTATTCCATGAGTGCTTTCCTGTTATATCTTGGGGTAAAAAAAAGGTATCATGAATTGAAGCACCATACTCTTATTTTATCAAAACGTTATAAAAGTTTAATTAAAGATATTTTTGATAAAAAAATCCTGCCCGATGATTTTTCCATGTACCTGCATGTGCCCTCAAAAACGGACCCGCAAATGGCTCCTGATGGATGTGAGAGTATGTATGTCCTCATTCCGGTCGCCAATTTAGCAGGCCGGGTTGATTGGGAAAAAGAAGGCACACTATTTAAAGATAAAGTACTGGCTTTTCTTGAGGATGATTTCGGTCTGACAGATTTGAGAAAGAATTTGCAGGTTTGTGAAATGTTTACACCGCTGGATTTTGAGAAAAAACAGAATGCTTACCTGGGCAGCGCCTGGGGTGTCGAACCCAAATTAACCCAGACCGCTATTTTCAGGCCGCATAACCGATGCAGTGATATAGAAGGATTATATCTTGTCGGCGCCAGCACGCATCCCGGAGCCGGCCTCCCGGGCGTTATGTTAACCGCCAGAACAACCGAAAATGTGATTTTAAATGACTTTAAAAAAAGTCGTATTAATTTCTCTGCAATGGGTGTAAAATGAAAACCGACCTGATGAAAAGCAACCCGTCTGCATTCCGATACGCAAGACATATAACAGCAAAGTATTCCAAAAGTTTTTACATTTCAACCCGTCTTTTGCCAAAGCAAAAACAATGGGCAACATTTGCGTTATATGGGTTTTGTCGTTATGCTGATAATCTGATCGATAATCCACGGTCCAGAAGTCATAGCGAAATACTGCATGAAGTCGAATTCCTGGAAAGGGAATTGGAAATTGGCTACCGGACCGGTGAATCGGAACATCCGATTTTATCGTCATTTATTTCTGTGGCAACAGAATATGGAATCCCGTTTGAATATCCAAAAGAGCTGTTAAAAGGCGTTGTAATGGATATTCAAAAATCAAGATACAATACTTTTGATGAACTATATACTTTTTGTTACCGGGTAGCCGGTGTTGTCGGAATAATGATGACATATGTGTTGGGTTATACAAACGATAAAGCCTTTAAATATGCCGAAAAGCTCGGTATCGCCATGCAGCTGACCAATATATTAAGAGATATTCAGGAAGATAAAGAGATGAACCGAATCTACATTCCTCTTGATGAGATGGCACGGTTCAACATTAAAGAGAATGATTTTTTAAAGGAAAATTTATCTTCCAAATTCATAGAATTGATGAAATTCCAGGTAATCCGGGCGCATAAGTATTATGATGAGGCACAATCCGGTATTAAAATGTTAGCCACGGATTCAAGGTTTGCTATTTACTCCGCCAGCACAATATACAGGGGAATATTACGTAAAATAGAGGAACGGACGTATAATCCATTTCTTGGCAGAGTGTATGTCCCTATATATAAAAAGTTAATCATTCTGTTCAAAGAGGTATTGCACACCAAATTTGAAATTGCTCAAGAAAGACTGAATATTTTATCCTGAATTCGTAATTAAAATGATCAAAGCGCGGCATTCCAAATGGGCAGATAAGATATTTTATGCCTATATTACACATTTATTAAAACAACATTTCAACGGGCTATATTATTTTGGGGAACCGCCTGTTTTTAAACGGGATATTCCAGTTATTTTAATGCCAAATCATAGCACATGGTGGGATGGATTTTTTGTCTATATTTTAAATAAAATAATATTTAAACGCGAAATTTATCTTATGATGCTTGAAGATGAACTGACCAGGAATTTTTTTTTCTCACGCATCGGCGCCTATTCAATTAGGCAGGGTTCGATCTCCGGCGTTAAAGAGTCGCTGGACTATACGCGTTCGATCATTTTGAATAAATCTTCTTGCTTAATATGTATTTTCCCGCAGGGAGAACTGCTGCCCTGGGGGAAAATGCCGCCCGGTTTTAAAAGAGGACCGGAAATCATTTTCAGAAACGTATACGAACCGGTTTATTGCTGTTTGCTGGCCATAAAAATTGAATTTTTTAATGAACAAAGACCGGATGTCTATTTTATGTTTGATCATTTTTTGCTAAACAGTCCTAATATGATAAATATGAAAGAATATGAAACCAAAATGGAAAACCTTCTTGATAAATTGAACCGGGCAATTATTAATCAGGAAAATGCTATTATCATTTTCAAGGGTAAAGAATCGATAAACAGGTACATTGAAAAATTTCGAACAAAGAAAAAAGGATGAAAAATTGCTGTATTTTCTTAGCGCTATCAATATTTTTTTATTAATCATTTTTCTTGTCACTTTATATAATTTTTTTTCAGCCCCGTTATTAAAAAATGGGCCCGCTTTTAAAAACAATCTAAAAGTTTCGGTACTGATACCGGTCAGAAATGAAGAACGAAACATAAAAAAATGTTTGTTATCAGTATTGGAACAGGATTTTCCTAATTTTGAAATAATTGTTCTTGATGACTTTTCAACCGATAATACGGTGAAATTTGTTCATGAAATAATGGAAAAGACGGACAAGATAAAATTACTAAAGGGTCAACCTCTGCCGCCCGGATGGACAGGCAAGAACTGGGCCTGTTTTCAATTAAGCCTGCAGGCAACCGGAGAAATACTCATCTTTACCGACGCGGATAATGTCCATTCACATAGCGCTGTTTCTCATACGGTTGGTTGGATACAACATTTAAATTTAGGATTATTATCCACTTTTCCGCAACAAATGACACAAAAGTTGGGTGAAAAACTGGTTGTACACGTTTTTGATATGTTTGTATATAGTTTTTTACCATTGTGGTTGACATATTACAGCAAATTCCCCTCATTGGCCGCGGCAAACGGACAATGGCTTGCAATGACGAGGGAAGCTTATGATAAAATTGGCGGTCATAACAGTGTCAAAAATGAAATCGTTGAAGATACGGTTCTTGCCCGGCTGGTTAAACAAAAAAATATAAAAATCCTGACAACCGCTGGCAGAGAAGACGTTTACGGTAAAATGTACAACTCCTGGCCTCAGGTTTATAATGGCTTTTCGAAAAACGCATTCGGGTTGATGGGTTATCATACGGTATCGTTCATCTTTTTTATACTGCTGTTGTTTTCGATATATGTATTACCATATATACTAATTTTTATAACACAGCATATTCTCATATTCACAGCGTTGTGTATAAATCTGCTGATACGAGTATTACTTTCCGTAAAATACAAACAGCCGTTTTGGGAATCAGTATTGTTACATCCGGTCGGCATTTTATTGACATTAATAATCGGTGTAAACTCTGTTATTCGTTTCTATAAAGGATCAATAGAATGGAAAGGCCGGGACGTTATATTCAGGTAATTAAAAAAGAGAAAAGTTTTATAAATAATAAAATTTCTATTTTTATTTTGTATTTTCTGTTATGTGCGGGCGCCCTGTGGCATATATTAGGCCTCTTTCAGGAGCTCATGAGGATAGTAGCGTCTCCATTATTATTATTGTTGGGTTTTGTACTATGGTATTTAATATTCAATGAGTATTACCAGCAGGGATATAATAAATCAAAATACTTTTTTTTGATTTGGAGCCTGGCGGTTGTTACACTCTCAATTTTCTTTGAATTCGTGGGAGTAAAGACCGGCCTTATATTCGGTCAATATTATTACGGAAATGTTTTACAACCTCAACTATTTGAGGTTCCGCTGGCCATTGGATTTGCATGGCTTGGCATTCTGCTTTCTTCGCTTGCGCTGTTGAAAAATTTTTTCGATAATAAAAGTTTTTTTTTAATGGCCGCTGGCGTTGCATTGTTGATGACGCTGTTTGATCTTATTATGGAACCGGCTGCAACATATGTGGACTACTGGTACTGGCAGAATGACCATGCGCCGTTATTAAATTATTTAAGCTGGTTTATACTTGGATTTGTATTTGCTGTTACCGGAAAATGGACAGGATTATATAAAATAAAACTCCCCGCCTTTGTATATCACGCTTATATCGCGCAGTTTTTATATTTTTTGTTGATAGATCTTAAATATTTGTTATAAATCGAGAGTCCCGTTGCAAAATCGAACAAACCCCAACAGTTTGAAAATTAGAGGGCAACTGGCCTGAATATTTTGAATCGATTTGATTGCACAAAATTAAAATCCGCAATGTTTATATTGAATTTATAGGTGATGACGTCCCTCATTGAAACGCCTGTTATTATTAATAGATGCAAAGTATAAACCGGATTTTTGATATCTGTTTTGGTAAAACCGTAGAGTTAACTGTAAACGTCTTAATCCCTATTATATGGGATTCGATAAATTCATTCTATCGTTTATTTAGTAAAAAATCACCGGTATCCGGTTAACGGACAGCGCCGCCTGATCCGGATTACAAAATTAACTACGTTTTTTTGAAAGCAAATCCTGGATTGCCTGATACAATTTATTCGATGTATAGGGTTTTTGCAGCCATACGGCGCCGGTTTTTTTCATGAACTTGTAATAATTTTCATCACAGTGATAACCGCTGGACAAAATGATTGGTGTTGACGAGGATATCTTTAAAAGTTTTTCGGCGCAGATTATCCCTTCCATATCCGGTAGTGAAATATCGAGAATAATTATACTGATATCTTCCTTATGTTTTTTCAACAATTCAATACCTTTATTGGCGTTTGTCGCCGGGAGTGTGGAAAATCCAAAATGTTTCAAGGTAATTGAATTCACTTCGATAATCCCCGGATCGTCATCTATTAATAGAATAATATCTGAAGTCCCTGTATCGTCGGCTGACTTTTGATTTTTTGTGTTTTCCACCATTGGAAAAAACAGGGACACGATGGTTCCCTGGCCGTCAAGTGTTTTAATGGCGATATAACCATTGTGGTTTTTTATGATTCCATAAACCGAAGCAAGTCCCAATCCTTTTCCAATGGTAAAATCTTTTGTCGTGACAAACGGTTCGAATAACTGATCCCGGATATTCATCGGGATCCCGCTACCCGAGTCGATAACTTCCAGTGCGATGAATGTTTTCCCTTTTTGTTTTGTCATATCCAGTGATTCATCGGATTTCACTTTATGGACCCGAGTGTGTATATATATCTTGCCCCCGGTAGAATGGGAATCGACAGAGTTTTTGATCAATATTTTCAGAACATGTTTTATCTGTCTGCCGTTTGCCAGAATACAACCAATATTATTTTTCAGATTCAATTCAAGTGTGATATGTTTGGGTACTGCCTGTCTTAATGTGTTTTGCCATTGATTAATTATTTCGTTTAAGTTTATTGGTTCCAGATCGTTTTTTCCCGTACAGCAAAAATGCTGTAATTCTTTTTTTATGTCCGATGCTTTTTTTGCCAGTTTTTTAATATTGAGGATATATTCACGGGCCTCATCATTTATATTTTCATTCAATAACAGGGAAGAAGTATTTTGATAAAGCTCATTTGATATGATTTCAAAGTTCGCGGTAATTTTTGGGAAAATACCCCGTAAATAATCCAGTTTTTGTATTTTGCCGAAGCTGTTTTTGTGCATAAGATAGCTTTGACCCTTTGGCAGGGATTTTAATTCCCAGAGCAGGTATTGATCGAGTGTATTGGGGGTATCTAATTTTTTTATTTTCAGGTTAATAATTTTTCCTTCGGCATATTCCGGCATCATCTGGGCTATAAATTGTCGGTAATTGTTTTTTGTAATATTTTTATTCTGCTTGAAATACTCGTCAATGTCGTCCAAAAATAATTCCTGAATATTTTTATTCAGAATAAATTCTTCCCTGATTTCCAAAAAGGATAAAGCAACCTTGTTGGCGTAAATGATCAGTCCGGATTCATTTGTTATGATCTGTACGATGGCGGAATCAACAATTTTGTCTATATAATCCTGAAAAAATTTGGTTTCCTGGGATTTATAGTGCCAATCTTTGAATATAACAGAGATAAACTCTCTTTGAAATGAATTTATTTTTGCCAGGGATATTCTGGCATTGATAATGTCCCCCTTACGATCAAGGAAGTTTAATACTTCGGTCGGATAAAATGTACTTTCTTTCTTTTTCGCTTTAAACTCCGCCAGCCATTTTTCCCAGAGTCGTTGAGAGTCGTTCAATAAAAGTTCGGTAAAATTAGTTCCCAAAACAGACATGGGCGAAATGTTAAAGACATCTTCCATTAAACGATTCCAGATACAAATCTGTTTGTGCTCATCTATAATAAGGATCGGATTGGGCATAGCGTCAAACATGTCCCCGATTTCTTTCAATGAAGCAATTGAGGCGTCTGTTTCAGGATCAGATTCTTTTTTATTGTCTTTTTTGTTTTTGGATTTATCCGGACCTGTTGTTTTGTCGGGAACTATTTTTTGTGAATTAATACCGGCTTTTGAGTCTACCGCTTGATTGACCTTAGACAATTCAAAATGGTACTCATAACCGATTAGTTGTTTCCCCGATTTTTGAGGAACGACTTGTATTTTCGAATATAGCGTCGATCCGTTTTTGCATTTTAAAATTGTGGAATACCAGTCCAGTTTACCCGATTTTTGTAATTGTTCTTTGATTGTATTTTGTTCCTCTTGAAGCAGTATGAGGTTATGAATAATATCCTCCCCGATCAAAGAAGATGTGTTTTTATAACCCAGAATATTTATTATTTTCTGGGTTGCATCAAGTATAATATTGGCCGACGTTGTAAAGATGATATAATTTCCGTTTTGAGGCGATACCACCGGTTCGGGGGGCTGGATTTGCACAAATTCTTCATGAGAATACTGGACCTTTGTGCGTTGCCATCCGGCTTCCAGTAAGAGCAGAACCTGGTTTTTAAAATTTTCAACGAGGGATATTAATTCGTTGCCGGGTTCCGGTTTTGTTTTGTCAAGTATGGAAGCTAAAGATGATTCCGTAACTGAGTTTTCATTGATATGTGTTAAAAGACCAAGGATATCATTTTCTGAATTTGTTCTTTGCAGTAAACTGATTTTTAGCATTAACTGATCTTGAAAAAAAACAGGGATAACCGCTCGTATGATCTCTTTGTTCAAAAATGATGAATAAATTGTTTTATCGTATTGAAAATTATGATTTGTGTTTATGTCCTCAAAACGGGGTAAAAATAGCAGATTTAAAAATTCTTTGTTGATGTAATCAATTTTACCCGGAATTAAATTAAGATTAGGTGTGGTTATTTGAATGTCCTGTTCATTGTATATAGCCAACCCCAGCATATTTTTCGCTGCAAACGAGTTTTGAATTTCCTGTAATATACCCGGTTCAATTAATTCGGTCAGCTTTATGTTTGTGTCTATCAAACTCCCACAACCTTTTTAAGATAAAAAAATTTTAAAATTTAGTGTATATTACCGTTTTTATCGTAGCAATTTTTATACCGGTCAGGTTTAAAAGATTGCGGAAATTTATGTCATAAACTATAAAAAAACAGTAATTTAAATGGTCTCAAAATCCTCCTTTTTGCCTGTAGTACTCTTAAAGATTATTAAAATGGTACTTGTTACCTTTTTCCGGTCGTTTTTACTATCTTGTATACAAAGTAATAACTTTGTTAATGGCCTTTTGACAAACTGGACAAAACTCCACCAGGCTTTTGGAAAACATGCGGCAGTCCAGAGATGGCCGGTAGATATCGGTTGAAGCATAACCGGCGCCCTCATAACAACCGACTCCGTACTTGTTTGCCGAATTGTTCAATATTTCCTTCATTTGTTTTTCAATACGGATATATTCGGGTGTATCTCTTTTATGTTGTCTGAGGTTTACACCAAGAGAGTCGTATTTTGCTTTGGGCCACGGTGTCGGTACAGGTGTTCCAGGGGTAATTAAAAGACTCCATTTGGGCTTGTCTTTATCCGCCAGCCTGGTGATATTCGGTTCCCAGGGTTCAACACCGGCCGGATAAAATTCGTCATACGAAACATTCGAAGTATAATATTCATCCGCAAGACCGCCAAACGCATGTCCAAATTCATGGACGAACACATATTCTGACCACCATTCCGGCAGACGGGGCTCCGAACCGGTGAAAGAAATGGAATACAGGTTAAATATGCCGCCGCCGCCGTATCTGGGAGAATTGATTAGGATATAGATTTGATCGTATGGTACAAGGGCCGCGATATCCCGCAATTCTTTATTGGCCAGGGTAAGAACATAGCGGGGGGAGTCGAACGAATTATAAGACGCACCCAAAGCCGTATGACGCCATTTGTTTTCGCGCGGTTCATCGATTCCGGAATCCTGTGATTCCACGTCAACGAGCCAGATATTGAAATCCGATTTCCTGTCTTTAAAGGGTTGGGTAACAAACAGTATGTTTGTGTACCGTTTAACATCTTTATGAAACTTTTCGATTTCATTTTTTTTATAACCGTCGCCCAGAATCACAATATCGACTTTATTTTCGGGCTTGCCGTTGTCGATGAACTTTTGGGTTTTGAAGGGATATTTTTTTTGTTCCAGGTTCACAAACCGGGAAGCCGGGTCAATCGTTTTGGTATATTTCTCTACAAAATGATTATGCCGGTCACGAACGGCCAGGGCAATTTTCACCCTGTTTTTGGGAAAGGGAAACCGAACAGTTTCGTGAAACGTTTGAAAAGTACCCTGTTTCGCTTCATGAGTGGTCTGCCATTCATCGAAAATTGTGCTGTAACCGCGTGAGTAAATAAGGACGTTGGTTCTCAAATCGTAAACCCGGAGTATATATTTGCCAAGATCGAGCGTATCAATAAGATTAATCCGGTTGCCTGGCCATTCACCCTCTTGGTAAATCCGGTCTAAACTGAAATGTTCAGTTGCCGCTGTGCCGGTATGAAAATAATCCACCCGCATGGTTTTATTGATAAAATATAAATCAAACTCCGGGGCCCCGTTTAGCGTAAAGGTAAAGAAAAGAAGAACAAGTAATATTGGCTTTGTTTTCAGCATTTCCTGTCCTTTTTAATTTAAACGAATCATTTTACTTACAATTTAAAAAATTTTGTTCAGATGTAAACAAAAAAATGTCGTTTTATAAATAAAACAGGAATGATAATTTTATCACTTGTAATTATTTTTTTCCTTTTTTATATTTCAATGTGCCCGTGTCAATCCGGACGCAGGCTATATTCATTTATTCAACCTACCCAAAATTCACACAAAAAAATGGATTTCAAAAATGCAGACCAATCAAAGAATCAACAGGCGACATTTTATTAAATCAGCAGTTTCGGCGGCAGGATTTTTTACAATAGTCCCCCGTCATGTACTTGGCGGACAGGAATACACACCGCCAAGCGATGAATTGACCAAAGCCGTAATCGGGGTCGGCGGAATGGGACGCGGTCATCTCAGGTACCCCGGAGCCCGGCTTTTAGCTGTTTGTGATGTTGATGAAAAACATTTACAACGGGCATTATCAATGGTTAAGCCGGATGTAAAAGGGTATAAGGATTTCCGGGAAGTGCTCGACCGGAAAGATATTGACGTAGTACACATCGCAACGCCGCCGCACTGGCACGGTCTCATTTCCAAGGCCGCGGCACAGGCGGGTAAAGATATTTGGTGTGAAAAACCCATGACCCGCACAATCGGCGAGGGTCAGAAGGTTGTGGAAACGATACAGCGATATGACCGGATTTTCCGAATTAACACCTGGTTCCGGTTTGACGGTACTTTTTACGGTTTCAGAACACCGGTAGCACCCATCAAAAAACTGGTGTTGAGCGGCTTGCTGGGATGGCCCTTAAAAGTACGAATTTCTCAATCGACCGGGTTTGAGTGGAAATTTTTCTGGAGCGGTAAAACGGCATATAAACCGGAATGGATTCCTAAAGAACTGGACTATAATATGTGGCTCGGACCGGCGCCTTATAAACCGTATCACCATCACAGGGTGCATGAATCGTTTCGCGGTTACTGGGATTATGACGGCGGCGGCCTGGGCGATATGGGCCAGCATTACCTCGATCCTGTGCAGTACCTGCTGGAAAAGGACAATACCGGTCCCGTTGAGATAGAAGCGGACGCCCCGCAGGCGCACCCCGACGCGTGCGGAAGCTGGAGAAAGATTTATATGAAATACGCCGACGGCTGTGAAATTATCCTGGACGGCGAATCCCAAAACGAACATGTTCCGTTCATCGAAGGGCCGCATGGCAAACTTTATCCCGGATTCGAATCGGATATCCCGGACCTTAAAAAGAAATTACAACAATTCCCGGAACCGGAACAGCAGGTAACGGACTTTTACCAGGCGGTGCGTGAACGAAAAAAGTTCGCCCTGAACGAACAAAACGGACACCGCTCCTGCACGCTCGTCAACCTGGCCAAAATAGCCGTTCGATTGAGCCGGAAACTCTATTTTGATCCGGCCAGACAGGTGTTCGTCAATGACGACGAAGCGAGCCGTTTCATTCATCAACCCATGCGCGCCCCCTGGCAAATATAGTCGTAGTTTATCGAAATCTATGAGGATAATAACATGATCAAATATATCAACCGGATAATTTTTTTGGCTGTCGTCTTATCAGTCACCGGCTGCGCGACATTTAACTCCGGTACACGAACCGGCGCATCCGGGGATAAGCCGTCCCTGCATGAATTGTTAGGACAACTGCCGGCACAGAGCAATGTGGATCATATTCTGCTGATGCGGACCATTCTTGACTTCGGACAAAACGGAATTCTGGATATCTGCGGTAGACTGGCTTCCGGGGATACAAGTGAATATGTGACTTCGCAATATGCCCTAAGCGGTCTGGTTCATTATGTTGCCGCACCGGGCCGCGACCCTGAGAGAAAAATGCTTATATCGGCATTACACTCGGCTTTACAAACCGGATTACCGGATGAACAAAAAGCCTTTTTGCTTTCGCAATTGCACAATTGTGCCGGGGAGGAATCTGTAAATGCCATAAGCCGGTTTTTAAACCACGAAAGATTATACGAGCCGGCGACCCGGGCGCTGGTCGCCATCGGCGGACCGAAAGCCGGGGAGGATTTATTTAAAGCTCTTGATAATGCGTCAACGCTGCAAAAGGGCGCATATATCAAAGCCCTGGGCGAGTCGGGTTATGTTAAAGCTGCTGACACTATTCTGGAATTAGTGAAAGATCAGGAGTTAAAAGAAGCATCATTAACCGCGCTGGCCCAAATGGGTTATCCGCCGGCGGGAAGTATATTAAAACAGGCCGCAATTGAGAATAATAACTATACGGAAACCTGGCTGACTTTTGCCGAAATCAGGGCGGCAAAGGGTGATATATCAACTTGCGAATCAATTTGTCTGGACATAATAGCGGAACCTTTTTCTGACCAATATAAAATAGCGGCCTTGACTCTGCTCGTCAAGATAAAAGGACAGGGCGCTTTTGACCGCATTGTATCCCAGGTTTCCTCCGGAAATAATAAAACCCGGATCGCGGCGTTACGTCTCGGAGAACAATTTAAGGGAGAGTCCTTTAATCAAAAATGGACGCAGCTTTTAAATTCGGCGAAACCGGAAGTGCAGGCCGATATAATAGATATGCTCGGCCGGCAGGACGCCGAGTCCCTGATCCCTGTTATTCGTGAAAAACTCGTATCCGGTCCGACCATTGTCCGCCTGGCGGCGATTGGCGCGGTTACCGCAATGTTAGGGGATGCTGCGGCAAATGATCTGGTTAACACTCTGAATATAGCGGAAGAGGATATTGAACGAACAACAATAAAACAGAAATTACTTTTACTGTCAAACGATTCTGTTATACCCGTCATTCAACAAAGACTGCCGGAATTATCGCCGGACGCGAAAATTGTTTTGCTCGACATTTTAAAAGAGCGCGACGTGCGGGATTCCGTTCCCCTGTTGTTAACGCAGCTCGATTCGGAAGAAAAGGTACGAACAGCCGCTCTTGAGGCTCTCGCGCCATTAGCGGGAGAGGACGAATTACCGCGCTTGATTGATATTTATCTGAAGGCAAATGGAGCGGAAAAAAGGGCCGCGAAAAAAGTGGTTGTCGCGATTGTCCGCAATAGTGACAATAACAGGTCAACAGTTGAAAGGCTAAGAGAAAAGTATAACAGCGCTTCCGTTGAAGCGAAAGCCGAACTTTTGGATATATTTAAAAGTATCGGCGGAAATCCGCTGCGACAAGTCGTATTAATTGAAACAACCAACGAACAACTGAAAGACCCGGCAATCCGGGCGCTGACGGATTGGCCGGATGAGGGCGCTTTAAATGATCTGGTGCATCTTGCCAAAACCACAAAGGATACTATGGTCCAAATACTGGCCATACGCGGCGGTATGCGTCTGTTGCGTGAAAACGTGATCGGCGAACCGCGCGCGGTTTCCTTTTGCAGACAGTTTATGGAAGCGGCTGTCCGTCCCGAGGAAAAAAAACTGATCCTTTCTCAACTGGCCAATATTAAAACACCGCAAGCTTTGAAATATACGGTCTCTTTTTTAAACGATACCGACCTCAATTTTGATGCCTCGCTGGCGGCGGTGAAAATTGCCGCTTTTGACAGGGAGCATCGGGAAAATCTGAGCGCGGAACAGGCGGTCCTGGCGATGATCCGGGCCGGCGCCGATGACAGACTGCTGGCCAAACTCGATTCAACGCCGGTCATAACGGAACGGGAGGACAGGGACCGGCAGGGCTTTACCAAACTTTTTAACGGCAAAGACCTGAGCGGCTGGAAGGGCCTGGTGGCGGACCCGGTGAAGCGCGCGCACATAAGCCCGGAAGAACTGGCTCGCGAACAGGCCAAAGCGGACAGCATTATGCGTGCGCACTGGCATGTTGTGGACGGCGAACTGTATTTTGACGGTCACGGAGCGAGCCTCTGCACCGTGAAGGATTACGCCAATTTTGAGATGTGGGTGGACTGGAAAATCGAAAAGGCAGGCGACAGCGGTTTGTATCTGCGCGGCAGCCCGCAGGTGCAGATATGGGACCCCGAGTTGTGGCCGGAAGGTTCGGGCGGACTGTATAACAATAAAAATAACCCGGGCAAACCGATAGTTAAAGCGGATAACCCGGTTGGGCAGTGGAACACGTTCCACATCATTATGAGCGGAGAACGGGTCACCGTCTGGCTGAACGACATGCTGGTAGTGGACAATGTCATCCTGGAAAACTACTGGGAGCGGGACAAACCCATCTATCCCGCCGGGCAGATCGAACTGCAGGCGCACAGTTCGCCGTTGTATTTCAGAAATATTTATATCAGGGAACTGCCGGACACGGAACCGGCATTCTCAGGCGCCCTGTTTAACGGAGTAGACCTGACCGGCTGGCAGGTTATCGGCAATAAACCGGACAGTTGGAAAGTGGAGAACGGTATTTTATATACCAACGGGGGCGGGGGCGGCTGGATATCCACGGATAAAGAATATGGCAATTTCAAACTGGAACTTGAATTCCGGGTGCCGCCGGATGGCAACAGCGGCGTGTTCATCCGCGCCCCGCGGCAAGGCGATCCCGCCTATACCGGCATGGAGATCCAGGTGCTGGACGATTACGCTGAAATGTATGCAAAACTGAATAAATGGCAGTACACCGGCAGTATTTACGGTGTGGTGGCGCCGTCGGGTCGGTTCAGCAAACCGGCGAACGAGTGGCAAAAAATGGTAATTGTGTGCGACGGACCGAATGTCACGGTGAATCTGAACGATCACGAGATCATTAACGCCAATCTGATAGACCATATGGATCTGGAAAACGAACATCCGGGTCTCAAAAACAGAAAAGGCTACATCGGGTTGCAGAACCACAGCACCAGGATCGAGTACAGGAATATCAGAATTGAAGAGTTGAAATAGAAATTAAAAACCGAGAGATTTTTTATGATTGAAAAAGTCACCCGGTTCTGACTCTGCGTCCGTCGCGACCTCTGCGTTAAAAAAATCACAAAATATTATTAAATTTTCATTCAACGCCGAGGCGCCGGGCGCGCAGAGATAAATTTATCTAAACCTACATCAATTAAAAGAATTTGTTTACAAAAAAGTATTTATTGGCCGGACTCTGCGTTAAATTGAATTAGACATTTTAATCCGGGCAATTACTTTGTTGTTTTATTCAATACCGAAAAAACTTATTGCGGGATCAACCGGTAAAGTCCCGCGCCGTGCGGGTCCAGTTGTGTGGAAAATTCTTTTTCGAATATACCCGCATTCTTTTGCGCCCACAGGTCCCGAACCGTGTATTTGCCGCGCAGGTGCTCGTATTCGAAATCAAAAGAGACGGTCTGCGGTTCGTCCGCCAGGTTGAACAGCGCGATATACATTTCATTACTTTCAGTGATATCGGCCGCCCAGACGACGTGTTGATCTCTGCGGACTATTTGCCGGTTGTTAATGCTGTTCCGGTTCACTTCGAGGACCTCTTTGTTGCGCAGAAAATCAATACTTTTTTCGGATGAGGTCATCGGGTCGCCGCCCCACATCAGCGGCGAGCGGGCGATACACCACAGCGTCATCAGCGTGTAATGCTCCGGCCAGGTGAACATAGACATCCGGTCGGGGCCGTGCGGCCTACCGCCGAGGGAAATATGGCCGATGGGCAGCATGTCCGCGTCCGGCCAGTGATGGGGTTGAATCCAGGGCGACCAGGAGTTCAGCAGATCAAACAAGTGCAGCAGCTTTCCCCATTCGTCCCAGAAATCCGCCGAGATCCGCCACATATTGGCCTGGTTGACGAGATGTTTTGCACGCGACAACGGCGCTTCGCCGGGAGACAGGCTGAGCACCATGGGCCGGCCGCACTGTTCGATGGCGTTATGGATTAATTCGATCTCCCCGGCATGATACGGCGGCGCCAGTATATCATCGGCTTTGATATAATCCACACCCCATTCGGCGTAAAGTTTGAACAACGAATTGTAATATTCCTGCGCGCCCGGTTTGGCGGCGTCCACGCCGTACATGTGATTGCACCAGGAGCAGGTGTCCCATGGTTCGGCTATATCTTTGGCGCTGTACTCGCTGTCTAAGATCGGCGTATCGTTATATGCCGCGACCCGGTGAATGCCGCGCATGATGTGGATGCCGAATTTCATGCCCTTGCCGTGCACATAATCGGCGATGGGTTTGAATCCCTGTCCGTTTACCGCGGACGGGAACCGCTCCACCGCGGGAAGCAGACGGCCGTATTCATCCATTGTGGTATATTCGGGAAATAACGGCGCGCCGTCCTCTTTGTAGCGGATATTGGGATGCCCGAAACGTCTCGGCGTGTCCCAGTTGCCCGGTTCCGGGTGCCACCAGATATAATCGATGACCGCGTACTCCCAGCCGTACTCAAGCAGATTGTCCGCCAGCCAGTCTACTACCACTTTAAACTGCTGTTCATTTATGGCGCAGTCATACGAATTAAAGCTGTTCCAGCCCATGGGCGGTTTGTCGGCGACGGTGTTGAGGACAGACTTTTCCCCGGTTTCTATTTTTTGACAACTGCCGATCAGCATTACAAGGGCGAAAACCAGTAACAGATGTATTTTTTTCATTGTTGGCTCTCCTTTTAAAATGGCAGTGTCCTCATCTCATTCCGAGACTGATACATTTTATTGTTTGAACTGCCACTTTTCCATAATCGAATCAAAATACTCGCTTGTCCCGGTATGCCCGGTACAAACAATTTTTATGTCTTTTAATTGTGCTAATTTTTTGATGGATTCCTGCTGACGCTCCATATCCATATTTAGAAAATTTTTACCCGTCGTCGCCGTATTCTTTTCGATATGAAAGCAATCTCCAATAAAAAGTATGTGATCGTTCAGTAAATATGACATGGACCCGGGCGTATGTCCCGGGGTGCTGATTGCTTGTATTTTTGTTGTCCCAATGGTTATGGTTTCGCCGTCGTTCAGAGTCCGGCATTTAAAATTTTTAATAACGTTCCTGGCAAAAGGTGACCGTTTTATTTTTCCCTCTGTCAGCGCTATTTCCGGTTTTGACATATAAACCCGCGCGTTGGTAAACAATTTTAAACCGTCGACATGGTCCTTGTCGCTGTGGGTGAGAAACACATGGGTGACCTGTTCCGGGGAGATGTTGATTTTTTTCAGCTCTTTTTTAATTCTCCGCTGTCCGGTTCCGGCGTCAAAGCAGAAAATAAAATCTTTATCCGTATAGATGTAAAAATTAACGTACCTGCAGTTAACCGTATATAAACCGGGAAAGAGTTGGCCCGTGGCTATTGTTTTAAAAAGCATATTTGACCTGCCGTTTGATTAACCGTTTTTGTATGATACAATAAATTTGTAAACATGGCAACTTTTATTTTCCTTTGGGCAAGGCAACCATCAGGTCTTCAATGATATTCGCGAGTTCTTCTCTTGGTAAAAGTTCGATCAGATAGGCGTGGTTTTTGTCCGGTTCGGCCCGCCACTCGTTCGAGCCGTCCTCGTGAATAAAATTATATCCTGTCGTTTCCGCTTTCCAGTAATTTTTCAGACCTCTTACCGCGTACAGAACGGCGGTCTGGTCATAACTGCTGTGCGGCCAGATACCGGATTCGGGATCAAAATCCTTTTCGAAACGTCTCGCAAACTGTAAATCCCACAAGTGATACGCGGCGGTCACCGGATTGGATTCCTGGGTTTCGAGTGTTAACCGCGGCCCGGTCAGGATCTCCTCGCCGATCTCGTATCCGCTGAACATCACCGGCGTCGGCCATTCGGAGACGACGAATTTTGTCGCTTCGGCGTCGACGCAGAAATTGGATTCCTGACCCTGAGGGTAACGGCCGCCCATGACGGACAGGGATTTGACTTTGTTTTTTACGAGCGCCAAACCCGGCAGGGAACAAAGTGAATCGGGATGAGACTTTAACAGATTTTTCAGATTGGTCAGCGAACCGGTGACGACGATCACGACGCTGCTGTCCTGCTGTGTTGACAGCAATCTCCGGTAAAGATGCGCCGCATCTTCTGCATACTCGCCGTGTCTGATCCGGTTGGGGAAATGCCCGGCAATATAGCCGTTGAAAGAATCGCCGTACCACTCTTCGCTGCCTCCCGCGGACCCGGGGCCTTTCAACGTGCCGACAGGTATTTCAGGTCTGTTATAATACGTATTGACGGCATCGGCGCAGGGGGCGCACCACGGGTTCGTCGTGCCGCAGACCACGCCGAGTATTTCGGCTTCATTTTTGTTTGCCAGGGCGTGCAGCACCGCCAGGGCGCCCGCGTCGTCGGAATCCGGCCCGAGGTCCGTATCGAGGATAATTTTTACCGGGGTGTTTTGGGCGATTGTGTTATTATGCGGGACGAATAACAATCCCGTCAGTGCAATAGTCAAAATCAGGTGTAGCCGCAACAATTTTTGCTCCTTTCCTGTCACATCGACTTAATTGTCGATAACCACATGTTCTTTTTTGTGCTCACCTTTTATGAACGTGAGATGACCGATTGACATAGTGTCCCCTTTTACCGGGACACATAACAATTGATATTTGCCGGGCGGTATGAGCGTCCTGATGAAAATTCCCTCGGAATTTGTCCGCGCGTACGGGACTTTTATCTCGGGGTCAGACAGCGATCGTAAAACAATCACCGCGTTCCGGACCGGGTTGCCCGATTTATCCCCTGCAAATCCCGTCAGGATGGCCAGGTTTGGGAAATCCGGTTCATCGCTGCCGACGATCCGGACGCAGAGGGGTAAAACCGTTGTAAACGGGCCGTCCAGACCGTCGATTTCCCAGGCTTTTAATTTTTCGATCAGTCCGGAAGCCAGGGCTTCGCTGCCGGTGTCGTTTGATTCCACGGCGCAGGAGATCAATTTATTGTCCTGCCACAGCATGTCAAGAGTGATGAGCCCCTTAATCGCCGGGTCCTGGTGGTGAAAACGCATGATCACATCGTGCAGGTCATCAAAATGCTCCCGCAAATGCGACATAAAAATTTGTATATAAATAGAATCGGATTTGACAGTATTGTCGGCCCGGACTTTGGTTTGCTCTGAATCTTCTGCACGAAAGTGTCCCGCGATCAGGGTTAAAGCCATCCAGAATACAAAAAACAGGAAAAAGAGTTTTTTCATTTTTATCCTATTTGTTTATGAAATGTTTAAAATTAAACCGAACCGGGTGACCGCAATTAAGACCCTTATGGGTTTGGGGTATCTGGTATTGACAAGTCATTTGTAAGTTTAACCAAAAAATTCAATTTATAAACAGGCTCTTGGATGAAAAATCGGGATCGGATGTCAAATTAACGCCCAGTTTCCGCAGACCGGCTTCATCGCCGGGCGTCGGAATATGGGTCATGTGCACTTCGCAGCCCCGCATTTCTTCCAAATGGGACAAGGCCATCTGTGCGGCCGGATTCGATATGGCGCTGATACTCAGCGCGATCAATGTTTCGTCCAGGTCCAGGCTGATCTTGTTGCCTTTTAATATATCTTTTTTTAAAAAGGTTAAAGAATCCGTTATATTCCTGGGCAATAAATGCAAGTCTTTCGGCAGGCCAGCCAGATGCTTGGTCGCGTTTAAAACAAGACATGACGCGGCGTGCATAAGCTCGGAATTCTCGCCCGTGATAACGGTTCCGTCATGGAGTTCAATTGCCGCGCCGCAATAGATCCCGTCATGGCCTTTGTTATTTTTCTGCGCATTGGCCGCCGCTTTTCTTGCCGGCAAAACGACGTTCCTGTCCTCCACCTTTGCGCCGATATTCCGCATGATCAGTTCGGCCCGTTCGAGGATATCGCGGTCGATAAATCCCATGGCGTATTCGCACGCGCACCTGAAATACCGCCTGATGATCTCCTGGTGGGCGGCCCGCTGTACGATATCATCGTTGATGATCCCGAAACCGGCGCGGTTGACCCCCATATCCGTCGGGGACTTGTAGAAAGATTCTTCCCCGGTAATTTTTCTGATAATTCTTCTCAGCAGGGGGAACGCTTCAATATCACGGTTATAGTTAACGGTTTTGACATTATAGGCTTCCAGATGAAAATGGTCGATCATGTTAACATCTTTCAGGTCGACGGTCGCCGCCTCGTAGGCGACATTGACTTTGTGGTTCAGGGGCAGGCTCCAGATCGGAAAAGTCTCGAATTTCGCGTACCCGGCTTTAATGCCTTTTCGGTATTCGTGATAAAGCTGGGACAAACAGGTGGCCAGCTTGCCGCTGCCGGGACCCGGTCCGGTTACGATAACGATCGGGTTGCCCGTTTTGATATATTCATTTGCGCCGTACCCCTCGTCGCTGACGATGACGTCAATATCCGTGGGATAACCCTTGGTGAATTTATGCGTATAAACCCGGATCCCGCGCCGCTCGAGCTTGTTTTTGAACGCTTTGGCGGACGGCTGGTTTTCATACCTTGTGATGACCACTGCTTTGATTTGAATGTCCCATTCCTTAAAATCATCGATGGTTTTCAGGGCGTCCGAGTCATAGGTAATGCCGAAATCCGCCCGGACTTTTTTCCTTTCGATATCTCCCGCATAGATGCAGAGAATGACGTCGATTTTATCTTTCAGCTTTTGCAGCAGTCGCATCTTGACGTTCGGGTCGAATCCGGGCAGGACCCGCGCCGCATGATAATCGAATAACAGTTTGCCCCCGAATTCGAGATATAGCTTGTGATTAAAACGGTCGACCCTTTCCAGGATGGCGGTTGTTTGTTCCTGCAGGTACTTTTCGTTGTCAAAACCTTTTTCTGTCCGCACTTGTTAGTCTCCTCATGTGTAAATTCAGGGTTGGAATAGCAAGTCAAGTTCGCTATATGTAAATGAATACGTGATGACCGGCAAGTTTCACATTGTTATTGTCCTTGATGGATTCAATAAAAATATTATACATCCAATTATTATAAAAATCAACTTTTTTTCTCCACGTTGCCAATTTCCTGATTGGCAAGGCAATTGTTTGCAAAACTTTGTTTTGGAAAACCGCCAAGTATCGGTATGACAGTCATATCTTGTTCGAATTGTCCCTTCGATACGTTCCACTTCGTGGAACTACTCAGGGACCTTGGCGTCGACAGGACCGTTACTCACGTGCGACGCACCTCCAAGGTGCGCCGCACATTTTCCCCTTGTTACCAAAATTCTGTTTTCCGTATCGCAGGGATACCTGCCGTCAGTCACGCAGGGGCTCAAGCCCCTGCGATTGGCCACATCAGCGAGACAGCAAAGCAAACTCCCTCCTTGAGGACGGATAAAATGGGGGTGCTTTTAGTATAACAATATAAACCAATCCCAACGAAAAAATATGTGGACATTGAAATAAAGCACACTATATTAGTGCACACGATAATAGTGAATCTATGGAGTCTTTTTATGCTGAAAAACATCACATTAAGCGCAGAAGAGGAACATATACAAAAAGCAAGGGACAAAGCGCGCCGGGAACATACTTCGCTTAACAATATGTTCCGGCAGTGGCTGAAACAGGTCGTCAACGCGGACAAGACAATAAATAATTACGATTCGCTGATGAATTCCTTTCACTATGTCTCGCCCGGTAAAAAGTTCAGCAGGGATGAAATGAATGAACGGTAAATATTTTCTGGGCACCAATAAACTCGTGTACGCTTTCGATAAAACGGATCCGGTAAAACAGCAAACGGCCAACAGGTTAATCAAAACGGCGTTATTCGAACAGTCGGGTTGTATCAGTTACCAGGTGATACAGGAATTTATCAACGTCGCGACGCGTAAATTTGTCGTGCCGCTGACGAACACGGATTGCCGGAAATATCTCGACGCCGTGCTGACGCCGTTATGTTCGGTTTTCACCAGCATCGAACTGTATCACCGGGCGCTGGATATTATGGAACGATGGCAGTTTGCGTTTTACGACGCGCTGATTATTGCCGGAGCGCTGCAGGCCCAATGCCGTATTTTATACTCCGAGGAGTTGTCACATGGTCAGAAAATCGAAATGTTGGAGATACGCAACCCGTTTGTGGAGTAAAAACCACCCTTGCCAACCTCCAGGATAACCGTAACAACGGCACAATATAGTCCCCCCTTGAGGGGGGAATCAAAAGGGGGTGTATTTATATATCGCCAGTAAATTAGTTCGCCCTGGGTCGGATATCCGTCTTCGGAGGAAATATTTTACAGGGCGAGCGGATTTTATATTACGTCTCGCAGGGGCTCCCACCCCTGCGAATTTGACCTTAGTTGCGCGATTGCAAAGTCCCCTCTTGAGGGAGGATAAAAGGGGGGTGTATTTAAATATCAACAGGAAATTCATTCGCCCTGTGTCTGATATCCGCCTTTGCGGGAAATTTTTTCCGGCGCGCCCCGGTTCGTCAATACACATGCAGCAAAACCGTAACAATCGAAACGAAAACCAGAACCAGGCTCCAGACCAGTGGGTTGTCCCATTTCGGCGTTTCTTTTCTTTTGATAAATGCCCCTCTGGTCATCAGATAAAAAATGAGCGCCAGAAGCGTGCCATTCTGGTGGAACGGGACCTGTTCCAGATGAAAGATCATTTTCACAAACACCGCCACCAGGATGATACATATTCCCCCGACCAGAGACACTTTGATCTCGTCCCTTTGCAATAATTCTTTAATCATATTGGACTCCTGATTAAATAATGATTTATTGATCGCACTGAATCAAAAAAATATAGTGAATAATAATATACATTCGAATTATATCGTACTTTATCTAGCCTGCTGTCAGGAACGCCGGGCAACCAGGTTTGCCAGAATCGAAACCAGTAAGCCAAGTGTCAGATAACCAAAGATCACTTCAATTGTAACCAGGATCATTCCTGGCTTTGTTGCCGGGGTTATGTCGCCAAAACCCAGTGTTGTATAGGTCACAATCGAGTAATAAAAAGGTGAAAACCACCAATCCTCTTGATGTCTTATCGCCAGCATATCCGGAGAAAGCATATATATAAAACCGAAAACGGTTGCGATAAATAATGCAAACAAGGCAACGCGGGACAGGCTGCGGCCATAATCAATCAGCCCCCAAAATTTGAAAATTAAACTTCGCCACCATGAAAACTGATATTGTAATTTCATGCTGTCAATAAAATCCTGATCCTGCGCGTCCCGCTTGAAAATCGCGTTTCCATAAGAATATGCTATACGCACACCTCTATAATTCCCTGCCATTTTGGAACGGTTATAATGGATTGCACTGAGGTCCGTATCATTAAAGTTGGTACTAATCAGTGTTGCGCCGCCAAGATCAGCATAAACTAACGTTGCCTGGTTTAGATCGGCGTAAGATAAATTTGCATTACGGAGATCTGCTTCAATCAGATCGGCCCCTTGAAGATTTGCAGTAGTGAGATCTGCAGAATTGAGATTGGCGTGGTAGAGTTTTGCTTTACTTAAATTGGTTGAACTTAAATGCGCGTGGTTCAGTTCTGCATTGTTTAGTTCTGCCTCACTGAGATCAGGCTGGATAGCCGGATTCTCCTTACGCCATTGATTCCACTCTTTAACTCCCTGCAACAGTATTTTTAAGTGCTCTGAATTTGCCATTTCGATATCCCACCTTTCGGAATTTATGATATTTGTATCCAGCAGTGGTTCACACTCTCAGTTGCTGTAAGTCTTCTCGATATCCCGTGCCGCCAGGAGGGACTCCTACCCGACGACCGGGAATAATAAATTTAACCGCCGATGAACGCGGATAAAAATCCGTGTTCGGTCCGTGCTCATCCGTGGCGGAATTTTTATATTTTGGTATTCCGGCACTTTTCGATAATGTCACTGCTCAACCAATAAAACCCGCGTCCGCTCTGAAAGATAATAAATTTTCCGTCGGGAGTCAAACAGGGAAACCGGCTTGCCTGGTCGAATTCCATGGCATCATTCAAATTGACCGGTTCCGTCCAGGTGTCCTTGTCCGTGTGGAAACTCACGTAAAGCCGTATACTGGACTCGAGCGTGTCCGGCCGGGTGGAGGCGAACAGCAAAAAGCTCTCGTCCGGGGCGATGAACGGCGTGTAATCCAGGTACGGCGTGTTGATCTGTTCCGGCAGCAGCTCCGGCCCGGCGTATGCGCCGTTTTGATATTCACACCGGTAAATACCGCGCTGCATAAAACCCTGTTCATAAATGCCGGTAAAATAAATCGTGCCGGATTTAGTCAGGCTCGGCTGCGACTCCAGCGACGGCGAGTTGGGCGGCGATCCGGCGTTTTGTTTCTCCGACCAGCCGGTATCGGTTTTCGTGACAGTCCAGAGGTCCAGACTGCCGTAGCCTTCGGCACGGCTCATCTGGAACCAGAGCTTCCGGCCGTCCGGGGACCAGCACGGCGCCTGGATGTTGCGCTCGGAGAACGGGGCCGACTCCGGTGCGCTCCACTTGTTGTTCTCGTAGGTCATGGTCAAAATCCGCGGCGGGACCACCGGCCAGCATACCTGTTTGCCGTCCGGCGAAAAAGACGGAAAACCGTGCAGCAAAAATTTATACTGATCAAAGACATCCTGTCCGAAGGGTTGCGGTCTCAGTCCCGGCTCCGGCAGACCGAAATAGTCTATCTGCACGGTTTTGCTGTTATCGGAGTTGCAGCAGAGTAAAAGAGCGAAAAAAAATAATAAAAATATTCTGATGTAAATTTTCATAGAGGGTTCCTCCTTGTTTGGCGTTCACTGCTTTCGCTGGGATTCGGACCTGTGGGATAATATAAACATGGTTAGGGTATTTGTCAAGCCCCGTTGCGGGGGTTTGGGGGAGCAGGAGGAACCGGGATTGGCTGTTTAGCAGGACAGGATGTCCTGATTGATTTTGCGCACAGTACGGGTAAACAAAGCCAGTGCATAATTATATGCACTGGCCAGTTTAATAATGTATTTATCTAATCAGTGCGATCTTGCGTGTTTGAACAAAACTATCAGCTGTCATCTGCAGAATATAGATCCCTGTTCCCAGATTATTACCATTAACATCTTTTCCAAACCAGTTTAGGGAATAGTTGCCAGGAGCTTGGTTTTTATTCACCAGAGTGATCAGTTTTTGTCCCAATAAATTATAGATAGAGATATTTACTTTGGATTGTTTAGCTACACTGTATCGTATCATGGTTTCCGGATTGAATGGATTGGGATAATTTTGAGCCAGATCAAAGGTTTCAGGAATTTCTTCAATTTCTATTGTTATTGATGTTAAACCTGCTACTATTTTTGTTCCTGAAAGACTTACTGACTCTAATTTGTAGTAATATGTAACACCATTTATTACATTCTTATCTGAAAAAGAATAAGAATTGGATGATGATGAAGTACCGGCGCCATCTATCAATCTTGTATTCAAAAGTATGAAATTGTTTCCTTTATCTGTACTTCGGAATAGGTTAAATCCAGAATTGTCAATTTCGGATGCAGTGTCCCAATTTAAAATAACTGAATTATTGACAAATTTTGCAATAAAAGTACTCAGTTCAACAGGTAAAGATGTATCTCCTGCTAATTGTGGATCTGAGGCATCCAAGACAACATCCGTTGAACTGGATTCGCCATTGGCAGTATTGGTGAAACTAATATGCATAACATCACCGATAGACCAGGTACCACTAAAAGCTTCTGCCTTGATTTCATACCAGGGAATACCCATTAGGGTTTCACTACCATATAGAACGTTAACAGCATCTCTGGTTAATGTATTGGAATCACCTGTTCCTGCATAGGTGATATAGACACTAATTGTAAGATCACTTTGCCCTGGATTCGATCCATCATTATTATGAACGGTACCTATGACGCTATGGGGTGTACCACCGGCAAAAGCCAGAATCGGCAGCATGATACTGGATAATACAATGCATACGATCCAGTTTTTCATTTTTCCTCTAAAAAAATCTGTTTTTTGATCTGTAACACTCTGTTTCATGGGACCTCCCTAAATTGATTAAATGTAATTATAATTTCCTTTTTCGTTTTTTATTGAAAACTTATATTCAGGACTTAAATATTTAATTCCCATCCCAGCTTCCATTTTCAGTAACATTTATATAATACGTATATCCGCATTTTATACTGGCGCTCCCCAACCATGATTCTTCGATTTTAAAAGCCAAAGATGTATAAGATTGATTTGAAGGATCCCATTCTTTCACCGCAGTACAATTCGGTATATTTTCTCCTAACTGGGTGGCAGTTGTTAGATTATTCGTGAAAGGAATCGCAATTGTGTTATAACCGGTTGAAGGGCAAAGCAGACTGTATTCTGGGAATGCGTTAACTGTTCCTATACAAGATAAAACGCATTGTGACGTAACATTTACATAATAAGACTTGCCTACCTGAATTTCTGCAGAACCGAACCACTGTTCCCCGATTTTGAAAGCAAGGGAGGGATATCCTTGAGTAGAAGCATCCCAGGCTTTAACTGCTGTGCAATTGGGTATAGCAGCACCCAATTCGGCAGCTGTGGTTATATTGGGATCATCCAAAACAAACGTAATGGTATTGTAACCGGTTGATGGTGAATACAATTGAAAATCAAACTCTCCAATAACATCTGAATTTTCTCCTTCACTACCACCGCTTGAAACACCTGTAATAATATAAAAATAATTGATGGCCGGGTTTCCAATAACACCCGTATCTGTCCAATTCAGACTTGAGTGATTCGTGGCAACTCGATTAGAGCCACCAGCCTTATCAGGTACGAAACCTGTTGTTGTACCCTTATAAATATTATAGGTTGCTGCTCCTGACGTGGTCTGCCATGTCAATTTAAGGTCATTACCAATGATTTGGGGAACAATGTTTTCAACTTTTGAGGGTATTGTATCTAATGTAAATGTACCGTTTACTGCTGAGCTAAAAACATTTTGTCCGTCCGTGCCACCAATGATCTGATTTTCGGTACTTAATGTGTATGCACCGGGTGAGCCGCTTACATCACAGTTTACTTGTAATACCGGGCCACTGTCCCCGGTAAATATATCGTTATTAGTAGAATAGGCCAAAAATCTGTACTTGTTGGATTCAATCTGAGTTTTACTCAAACTATGTCCCTGGGCTCTGCTTGTTAATTGACATGAAGAAAGGTTAACAGTCAAACAAACCGGTACGATGAGATCAAATTGAAAAGCATTAAAATTTTCATTGTTGGTAATTGATAAATTGATATTGATATTTTGACCTTTAACACCAGTTGTATCTTCAACTATAAGAATATTGGGAATAAAAGCTGACCCACTAGTTGTAATATAAAAAGGATATTCATCCGGATCATTACTGCGTATTTTAAATTTGCCTGTAAAATCACCATCTGAATCGCTATGAAAGAATGTGCTGACATTGCTTTGCTGGGAAGGATTTATTACCATAGGTAATGATAACTCTGCCCAAAAATTTGTATTATTTGAAGTGAAATTGTTTATAAATAAAGTATCATTACCATTATTTGAAATGGTTAATGCAATATTTGATGTATCAAAAACGGAAACCGTACCGAAATTTATCGTACTAATAGATTGAATATCTGAAGATGCGATATTAAGTTGACCATTGTAGGAATCAGAGACAACATTTTCCTCAGAATCATTTGTTAAAATCACATTGACCGGATTTATACTATATGTACCCCCCAATCCATCAACATGAAAGCCAATCCTGGCAACGTCTCCATCCATCCCTACAAAAGCATTTTGATCAATTGAATGAGCGAGTATCCGAACATCTCCATTTGCCAGGACGTTGGCGGATATTTGATGTCCATTCGAACGGGACGTCAATTCTTCACTTTCATTTAAAAATGTCATACTGGATGGAATATCAAGATCAAACTGGAATCCGGTAATATCTTCCTGGTTATTGATCCGAACTGTTAATGTCGTATCAAAACCGGAACGGGTTGTTAAATTGTTCACATGTAATTCATTGATTTTATAACCAAGACCGGATAATTGAACTGACTTTATAATTTCATCCGGATCATCGGAATATACTCTGACTGTAGCATCAAGCGTCCCTTTAACAATTGGAGCAAATTGTACGGTAACAGATGTTTGACTGGATGAATTTATGGTACTGTTCCACCCCGGAGTTATACTGTAATGAATAGCGGGCTCTACAACTATCGAGTCAATTGATAATGTTGTATTACCGGTATTATAAATCGTAAAAGATAAATTCCTGGTATTGCCTACAACAGTACGTGTATAATTTAATGAACCGGTTGACAGATCAATATCAGGTGTTTCAATTGTTACTGTACCAGTAGTCGAACCCGTAAGTATATTCGCTGAAACATCATTACCAATAATTACATTTTTGGGGATCAGGTTATAATTCCCGGGAATGGTACCCAAAATAAGTTTAAATGTTAATACACTTCCCGAGTTTCCGGTAAAAGCAGTATTATTAGCAGAATAAGCAAGCAGCCGCAGACTATCCCCAGTGACAAGATTCGCTGATAAAGAGTGGTCCACTGCACGTCCTGTCAAAGATGCAGAGCCTTCCAGATAGGTCAATTCATCATTCAAAAATAAGCTCAATTGACACACAACAAATGGATCAGCATTATCAATATTTACACTTATCGTTACAGTATCCCCGGAAGCGCTGCTCATATCAGCTACCGTTAATGTATTCTGCCCGAATGTAAAAACAGGGATAAATATCAGAATCAAAGTCAAGTATTTTTTAAACATCATTATCTCCGATTATTTTATCGTAGCAGCATCATTTTTTTAACGGAGATAAAATCACCGGCTTTCAACCGGATAAAATAGACACCACTGCCCACCATTGACCCGCTTGCGCTGGTGCCGTTCCAGATGTATTTATGATAACCGGCAGTCATAGCACTTGCTTTGAACTGAAATACGCGCTGACCCAGTACATTGTAGATTTCCAGTTTCACATCCGAGACTTTGGGTAAGCCATAACTGATGGTCGTTTCTGGATTAAATGGATTGGGATAGTTCTGATTCAATACATAACTTTCAGGTATCTCTATTGTCTCGGATATGCCTGTAGGAATACGAAGCCCGTTACGGTCGGCCAGGACTATATCGGATAGTTTAATATCACTGTTGCCCTTGATCTTGAAAAGCTCCTGAAAGCCGCTGTTTATTGTATGGCCGCTCAATGAATAAGCTATCACTTTGATCCATTCTTCAGTTTCGTTTTTCGCGATCTCGAAACCGGTTAAAGCATCTGTGGGAACCAGTTCACAATTTTCCATATCCTGTCCGCGCAAGGTAAACTGCATGGCAAAAACCGGTAAAGAACTGTCCAGACAAATATTGCCGTTTTTGATCTCCATGTTTGCAGAGCCGTCGGCGTCCGCAAGCGGAACGCGTTTACCGGCGCCAAGAATGATGTTCACGGTGCTGACGATATCCAGAACATTGACCGAACCGTCTGCATTGACATCGGCGGCTTCGAACAGGAAGGGTTGCGGATTTTCCTCCAGAATATAGTTGACAATAGCCACAATATCCAACACGTTCACGGCCAGATCGCCGTTGGCGTCGCCGGAGGAGGCGTTCACCGGCGTGGCAGCCACGGATTTTGAATAATCGGTCTCCACCATGTCCGTGCCCAGCACTCTGTACAAGTAGCGGTAGGTGGAATCGGGAATTACGGCATAATCCGTATAGGTTGAATCGGTAATGAGCTCTGTATTGATAAGCGTTGTATCGGTCCAGGTGCTGTCGGTGAGTCGCATGATGCGGTACATGTTGTAACCCAGAACATCATCACTCTCTGCTGTGGGCCATTCCAGTTCTACCTTGCCCACACCCACAGTTGCTAAAAACTCATTTGAAGCCGCGCCGGCGGCCTGGATAACAAATTGGAACCGGCTATCTTCAATGGGGATATCAAAATGGTCGGTATCCTTGGCATTGGCCACGCGGATGGTATTGATACCATCGCCTGTCTCCAGACCTACATCAAAATAAGCGGACCAGATGGTTGAATCCGAAGACCAGAACGCATTGTCTGTGACAACATTCTGCGTATAGGGGTCACGCACGCCAAAAGTCAAAAAAGGTACAAAATCAATATCCATGGCCCGGTTAAAATACACATCGAATTGGACAGTTTCCATGCCGATGGGTTCGATGCTTACTTCTTGGGGATTTTGGCTGTTTAATTCAACTTTCCAGACTATACCATGTGCACTATCAGAGGGTTGAGTAAGGTAGGGCCAAAATTTAGCAATTGGTCGACTCCCTTCATAATAAAAGTCATTGATTCTATTTTTTATTACAACTGAATCGGTTGTACCCCAATAATTTTGGCTGATGTCAGCAAAAGAACGATTACCATAAAGACTGATATCCTTTAAACCATATAGAGTGCTGCTATTATTAAAAATATTATTATTCTCAACAATTCTTTTTACACCCCCTTCAGCAGCATAGAAAGAAAGTGGTAGGATGTAACTTCTTGAATTTATTATGTTATTGCTACAAAAATAAATGTTAGTAGCGTAACTGTACAAAGCCATATCTAGTGCGGTTTTACCAATATCACCAAAAAGTACATTTCTGTTTATTCTGAATATTTTATCAACCACTGGATTATTTACATTAAAACACTTTTCCGCAGTCAGATTACCATTAAAAATGACACAATCTGAAATTGTAACATCACACTGGGTGGTGAAATGGAATGCATAATTTTTAAATCCTTCAATTGAACAATATGAAAAAACACAACTATCATCACCAGCATAACTATTTAGATGTATCCTATCCCAGAAATTAGAACTATTGTTAATAAATTTAATTAGACTATCTGGTTTTCCTCGTGCAATTATTGAACCTCGGATTTCAATAGATTTATCTGGATTTAATCTAATCTCTGTTGACGGTTCTATTCTTACAGTTACATTCTCGCCCACCCTAATATTATCAACAACAATATAAAAATTATCATTTGTCCAAGCTGTATTTACGTCGATTAAACCACCTATTTCTATACCTTTCTGGACAGTTAATACTAATTCTCCACCTACTTGTATTCCTCCATTTTTATATCCAATCTCATATTCAAACACAATATCCCGGTTATTTACAACATCCGAATTAATCTCTATAACAAAGGGATTGGATTCCCCTGTTAAAGTTGCGTATTCAGAAATATCTCCGATCTGACTAGTACTGTCTATAATATCAGCCACTGAAGGATCTTCATATTCACCTAATCGAAGTTTTGACCAAACACTGTCCGCATAGCCTCCCACATTTTTTACAGTCAAATAAATTTCAAGTGTCTCGCCAGCATCGACCACACCATCACCATCGCAACTAGGGAATGTATCCACCAAGGTATAAGTAATGTATTGCAGATCCGGCTCCAACTCAATGGCCATACTGCCTTGAATATCAAGAATATTACTGCTGGCACCCTGTATCAACCTGGCAAACAACTGTTCCGTGCTCTGTGTTGGATAAAGAACCTTTAACAAAGAAACAGCACCCGCAACCACCGGGCAGGCCATAGATGTTCCATTTAAATTATGATAATTCCCATTTGGGAATGTATTGTAAATATGTACACCTGGAGATCTGACTTCATAATTATATCCTGAACTATTCCCTACAATTTTTGGTCCTGAGATATCATAATTTGAAAAAGATACGAGAGTACCAAAATCATTAGTTGCTTCGACTCCTAATACAAATGGATAACAAGCAGGGTAGAATGCAGAATATGAAAGTGGTGAACTATGTAAATCTAGATCCAATCCATCATTCCCCGCGGCAGCCACCAGCACCGCGCTTGAATAGGCGTTTTCCAAAGCGGTTTTCACGATCATGGATTCCGCATAACTCCCCAGACTCATGTTGATCACGGTTGCACCGTTATCCGCCGCGTAATTAATCGCCAAAGCCAGATCACTGGAACTGCCTGAGCCAGAACTCTGCAGCATCTTTACCGGCATGATCTTGGCATTCCAGGCCACACCGCATATGCCCACACCATTATTACCTTCAGCCGCGGCAATGCCGGCCACATGGGTGCCGTGCGAGTTGTCGTCGTTGGGGTTATTGTCGTTATTGACAAAATCCCAGCCGCGAATGTCATCAATTTTTCCATTAGAGTCGTCATCAATGCTGTTGCCCGGGATCTCGCCCCAGTTCGTCCAGATATTGTCATCCAGGTCCGGGTGGTCCCAGTCCACACCCGTATCAATGATGGCAATGATCTGGGTGGTATCTCCGGTGGTGCTGTCCCATGCCGCTTCGGCATTTACGCCGGGAAAAGTTCCGAGATACCATTGTTCACCGTACAAAGGATCATTGGGGGTGGTGGCACTGGTTTTTTTCAGTCCATTGGAAAAACTGAAAGAGGGTAACGGATTGTCCGAGCTTGTACCGGTTGCGTAAAAATAGTAATCGGGTTCGGCATAAACCACATCCTGTTGTGTCGACAGTTCTTCGGCAACGGCTTTGGGATCAAATTTAGTATCCACATTGAATTTGAAAATATTGTAAAGGCTCGGTACCTGCTGCTGACTGCCATCAGGGAGGTTCATTTTTCGCAATGATGATTGTTTTTTTACATGAGGAAAAAGACGTTCACCAGATGTGATGCCATAGGTGCTGAAAACTTTGCCCAATCCATCGGGGCTCATTTTACCCAGTTTGCCGTTTGACAACAAGGGTACTTCTACATCCTTCTGGAACTTGACCAGTATAACATCCGGTTCGTATTGTATATCATAGGGATCAAGGCGGTTAACCGTTTGTCCCAGAGTAATTGAAGTCATTACTAACAATAAAACAAAAAGAAAATTTTTTATATATTCCATTGATTGACTCCACAGGTTTTTATTATTAGTTTTTATAATAAAAAGGAAAATTATCAATAAATTATGAATTTTCGCATTCAAATAAAAAAATTCTTAAAAAACCCACTCATTGAATTGATTAAAAATAAAAAACTGTAAGAATTTACTACCCACGGAGAACCTAAAACACAAAAAGGCATAACAATACCGGGAATGTCCAGTCCTGTTATGCCTTTTCATCATGTTTCCCAAACTGAAATTTGTATATATTTTAATATAATACAAAAATACTAAAAAGCAACAATATTTTCATTATTTATGAAATTTTTGCTTGCCCCGGGAAAAAGTTTTCAAATTTAACGTTTTCGAAAAGACTGGGAATCTAGTGTTTTGCAGGACTGGATGTCCTGTTTTATTTCCCGTCCCGGACAGGGATATCCGGGGCGAGTAGGGAGGTAGCAGGAATGTTTATTTATGTCAAATCCTCAACCGATGAACCCGGTCCATTGCTTTTTACTGATTTTATGCCGTTTTCCATACCCGGCTTTGACGTGTACATCTCGCTTGTGCCGATGATTTGTCCGTTAGCGGCTTTTAAGATAAAATAATTTTGTCCGCTTTTTGATTCTTTTCGCTCATAACGGGAATCAAGCGGTGAATTTTTCTTTACGGAATCTATACCATTTTCCGCGCCATCTTTACTTGTATACATTTCACTGGTCAGTATTATTTCACCATTGGCCGCTTTCAAATTAAAATAAAATTGATTGTCCTTTGATTTTTTAATGACATATTTACCCATTTTTTATTCCTTTCAAAAAGTTCAGGACAAATATAGGATTTTAAATTAAAATAAATCGCAGAGAACCCGAAAACACAAAAAGGCATAACAATACCGGGAAAACCCTGTCCTGTTATGCCTTTTCTTTTTTGTTCCCCAACTGAAATTTATATTTGTTTAAATATAAGACATAAATTACAAAATGCAACAATTTTTTCGTTATATCTGTAATTTTTTAATTTATAGAATTTATCCTAATTGTCATGTGCAGGACAGGATGTACTGCTTTATTGCCCGCCCCGAACAGGATGTCCGGTGCGAGCGGAGACAAGCCGAAATTCCTGTTCTGCGGTGTAGTCCACCTGATGGCGCCGCTAAAATTGTTAGCTGTTATTGATTCGGGTCGGGTTCCGGCCCTTTAACTGTTTTGAAGGTGGACGGCACTTGATTGAAAAACGCCTCGATACGTCCCGTCACGCCCGGCGTGACGGCCCTACTCGGCGACCGGGGCAAGAATTGAAATTAAACGCAGATAAAATCCGTGTTTGGTCCGAGTGAATCAGTGGCGGAATTTTTATAATGGTTTTCCGGCAGTTTTTTCGCTGTGTCATGTCATCTCAATACGTTCCACTATCCCGCTTTGTTTGATGACGGGATTACTCAACGACCGGGGCAAGCATAGAATCACTGGATAATGTGACACCCGCTGATGTGTATTATGGAAGGGGAAAAATAATCTTAACAAGGAGAAACATAAAAATCTGACATTAAAACAAAAAAAATGAACAAACACAATTAATAATGAAGAATTAAATTAATACTTGCTCTTTAAAAATGTACTTCTTATTTTAGAGTATTATAATCCAAAATGTTCTGACTACATACAATCTAATGAAGGAGACTCGTCAAAGCGATGGACTAAATAAACCGGCTGATATTGAAAGCCGGAATGAAACAACATCAACTTCCGATTTAGAGCAGATTTGTAATCGCTGCAGGAAACTTTATGCCGGTTTGGTTTTGATGTTCCGGAAAGTTTGGCTATCCCAATCAGGCAGTTTCTTATGAGATTATGCCGCTAACTTGAGATATGAAACTTGCCGGACCTGCTTTTACCATAAAGGGTGCCACAACGGCAATAAAGGATGAATTGACCCGTTTCGGCGATTGCACGCGATCAAGAAAGTTTCCCTGCGTCGAAGTACGGGAGGGGAACAACCTCATATAACGCAGCGCTTTTTGGAGAACTCACTGCTACTACGGCTCGTGCGCATGGCGCGGTGGGCGCCCTGGTGGATGGTGGTACTCGGGTTAGCGGGATGCTGTTTGAAATAAAGTATCCGGTGTCTATCCGATATCGTTCGCCGGTCGGGACCTATGGTCGTGTGATTATGCTTGATTATCAGACGCCAATTATCATTTCCGGAGAATTAACCGAAACAGTCGCGATCAATTTAGGAGATTTTATTTTTGGTGACCCTGATGGGGTGTTGGTGGTTCCCCGGGTACTCACATTAAAAGTGCTTGAGGTGGGGGAGCGAATTCTGGAAACTGAAAATAAGGCGCGAAAAGAATTCCAAGCGGGAGTTGATCCCATAAAAGTCTTTAAAAAGTATCGTCGATTTAAATATCACCAAAACCAGGACCAACATCTCAACAATTTATGCGAGTTGTATATAACCTGAACCGTTCACTCATTAACACCGGTAGTATTGGGATTAAATGCCGATAATTTGTTGAGAAAAAACTTACAGAAGCTAACTGCCTGGTGATTGAAAGCAACGCTGGATAAACCTAAAATGTGAGGATTGTTATGAAAAAAATTACTTATCTTGTTTTTCTTTTTCCCCTTTTAATGCTAATAGGATGTGCTGCTAACTTGGGAGGATTACAGAGTCTTGAAGAACCGGTTGAAGACAATTACCTGATTGTTGGTAATGTCATTGTTGAAAACATTAGCCAGGAATTGTCCTGGCAACATTGGGACAGTCCTTTCGAGGTGGTCCTGTTAGGTCAATGTACAGACGGGACGATAAATCATTATACAGTAACCACTGATAAGCAGGGCTATTTTTGTGTGCCCAATGTTCCCGAAGGTCAATATGCATTGAAAGCAGTAATCTTGCCTTTGTTTGGAAGTCTGCCCCTCAAGATCGTTAATAATTTGACCTCTCCTGATTCAAAATATAATCGAATGCGTCATCCTGAGGTGCCCATCGAGTATACAGCCGAATGGTTTCCAGTTAAACCGAAAGGACATATCATCAATTTTGATGTCACGTGGTTAGGGTTGCGTGAAGGTGATATCCAGGACTATTCCACTAACACAGTGGGTAAAGTAATATCAAAAACAATTTCCGATGGATTTACAAATAAACTCTTTTACGAGCGGGGTTATGTCTTTTCTCGCGAAGATCCGATTATATTTATAAAGAAAAAATTCCCCAATTCTTTATGGTGGGAATTATAGATTTTGTTATGGTTCAACGGAAATTTGAAAAACAGACTAATTAAAACAAGCTAATTCTCGAATTTTATCCACCTCACCCCTCCGGAATTTCTGAGAGGGGATTCGATCGAAAAAGCTTTAAAAATTTTTGAATGCAGTGAAAAAATGCCTGCTATTTATTATAGCATGAACTCAAATAAACGCGGTTGATTGTGATACCTCCGGGAGGTCAACAAAGACCTCCCGGAGGTGAGATGTATTACTTAAAACCGGTACCGGAACCAGGCGGCAAAATATGTCCCGCTGAAATCAACCGTTAATTCTTCGGGAATGAATTCTTCCGCGCCTGTAAAATTTTTTATCTCGGCATTACGGTATCCGAATTCACCGGCGAGGCTCATATGCTCGTTCACGGCAAATTCGGGACCGATAAAACCATGAAATCCGATAGCGGATTTTGAAGTGCTGTTTTTATACCCTTTTGCCAAACCTTTGGTGTCGATTTCCACTATTCGTTCGGCAAAATGCTTGTCCACAAAACCACCGATGTTTAACGTAAAAGAATTAAGCGGCACATGATAAATCACTCCGGCGCCGACCGGTACCGAGCGAAACGCGTAACTGCTTTCTCCGGTACCAAGCGGTTGGGGACCTGCTTCTCCGGTAATATAAAAATCCTCATTTGATTCCGCGAACAGTGCGCCGACTCTGAGATTCAGACTGATTGCGGAATTGATAAAATAGCCCAGATTTAATCCACCAGCCAGTCCGCCGTTTATATCGGACCGATCAATATTATTTAATAAATTGTTAACATCATCGAAAGCGTATAGCGAGTAACCGCCTGAAACGGCAAATGAAAATGGGGACCGGGAGTAAAGGTATGAAGAGGAGAACAAAAATACAGCAAACAGGATTACAACAAATTTTTCGATTTTCATAGGATAATTCCTTATTTTTATTAATTTTATTTTATTTAAAGACAAATCAATCTTTTTTGAGAAATTCTCTGGTCCTGTCGGAATCATTTATATGATTTTATCAACAATAATTCAATTTAATAATACCTGCATACAAATTCCGGCGATACTGATTCGGATTTTCAGAGCATATTTGCGTAGTAAAAAACATATCAAATATTTATAGAGCGAGAATAATAATGTTGATATTTTTAATGACGTTTGTAATGTTTTCTTAAACATCTTGCAAGTTGTAATTTTTTACTTTCCCATGGGTATTTCGTAGTAGATTGATTTGACTAAAAATAAGTTTTTTGTTTGCTGTATTTTAGTCTTGACAATTTTCCGTATTTGAAATTTTTTTCGTTTTAACAAATTTCAAATAGTTAATCGTAATCCAAAATTATTTCATACTTGCTCCTATAGAATTGTATTTGTTTTAAAAGTTAACTTGTTCATGGTTTTTAAAAAATTTAACCTTATAAAATATAATATGTTCCCGGCTTTTAAGTAAAAACCCATCTATTTTTATAATTATTATTGGATACATGGTCTTTTCGCGATAAGTGCTTGAGTCATTTCTGCTTACGCTCAATGACCACGATGCGGGACCCGGCGGATACCGGTAAGTTGGTAATTCCGGTAAATTTTTATTTTGAGGAAAATCCAGTGTCAGATAAGCCAGCTATGCCGAAAATTTTGTTTTATCGAGTACTAACACAAATCAGGAGCAACGCCAGCAAACACGTCGCTCCTGTGTAAACATTTGTCCGACAGGTTATCGGTTTTATTTCTGCAGTACCAGCTTCATGGATCTGCTATACTCTGCCGACTCGAATCGGCATATATAGATACCGCTGGGCAAATCACCTGCGTTCCATTCAATTTCAAAAATCCCGGCCGCCTGTTTTCCGCTGATCAGGGTTGCTACTTCCCGACCCAGTATATCATAAATCTTTAAAGATACATAGTCGGTCATCGGTATTTCGTACAAAATTTTTGTCGACGGATTGAACGGATTCGGGTAATTCTGCCGTAATGCGAATTCTTTGGGTATTTGTTCCGCCTGTTTTTCGATATCTGTTTCACCGATTACCGTCATATGGACCGGCCTGCTGTAAAGTGTCAGGGCAGGCGCGATGGGATTGGTGATTTTGCAGATATAATCTCCGGCGTCGGACTGCGCCGCTGCCGCGATAGTAAGGCTGCTGCTGTCCGAATCCGGTAAACCGATTCCGTCCTTCATCCATTGATAAACATTGGCGCTGCCGCCGACGGCAACCGAAAATGTTATTTTCGTACCGGCCGCTAAAACAGTATCCTGTTTACTCCCGACACTATCCTGCGGCGCGTAAATAATCCCGGGGACCCCGGCATTGGGTTCAATATCCTCAAACGTGAACTGGTTATTCTGGACCCAAAAATCGCTTAGCGCGGGTAAGGATGACAGGCCGGGTAAATCCGTCAATTGATTGTTATAAATCCATAACTCGTACAAATTGGTTAAATTTATCAATTCGGCGGGGACGCCCCCGGACAATATATTATTATTTAACTCCAATTCTTGAAGGTTGGTCAGATAACCAATTTCCGCTGGAATGGATCCAGAAAATCGATTCCGGCAAAGCAATAATGTGTACAGTCCCGTTAATTGACCTATTTCCGCGGGGATGCTGCCGGTGAATTCATTTCCGTCGAGTTCCAGAAAACTTAATTTGATCAGGTTCCCGATATCTGTAGGCAAAGAACCGGAAAGGTGATTACCATCTAATTCCAGACGCTGCAATTCCATCAGCGTCCATAATTGTATGGGAATTTCGCCGTCCAACTCGTTGCCGTCAAGCAGCAATTCCGTTAAACCGGATAAATTACCGATCTCCGCCGGTATGCCGCCGGTTATTTGATTGTTTTTCAGATTCAATTCACGTAAAGAAACAAAATCTGTTACAAACAATGGAAAACCGCCCGCCAGTTGGTTGTTACCCAAGTTTAAATTTGTTAAATTAACAAGATTGCCAAGTTCGGCAGGTATTTCGCCCTTCAGTTGGTTCATATTTAAATTCAAAACTGTCAGTTGTGTCAGATCGCCGATTTCCGCCGGCAGGTAGCCGGACAGGTTATTGTCTCTTAAATTTATAGCCGTCACGTTGTAACCGGATGCGGTAATTCCGTACCATGTTGCAACCGGTCCCGAGAGCCAGTTTGTATTGTTTTTCCAGTTTTCGCCGTTGGTGCTGTCATACAGGGCTACAAGGGCGAGAGAATCCGTATTTAATATACCGCAACCCTGCACACCGAATATATAGGTGCTTTCGTCGGCGTCGTCGCTTTTTATCTCGACCAGAGCTGTTTTTAGACCCGTTGCGGCAGGTTGAAAAGTAATATCGAAAAAGGCGGTATCGAACGCCGCTATAACGTCGGGCGGTTGATTTTTTATTTTAAAATTTTCATCATTCACCGTAGCGACCGGTGAACCGGTCAAGTGCAAATCCGAGGCGCCCGTATTAAAAATAGCGAATGTTTTGGTCAGCATGCGTCCGTCTGTCACGACATTTCCATAATCGGTGTTGCTGACTCCGGAGGGGATAGTATCACTGCTGGCGATAGAGTTGTTGTTACCCCGGATATCGATTTCCGGGCCGTTCTGGATCCTGAAATACCGGTCCCCGATAGTATTTGTATTTCCTGCGTAATCCGTTACACTCCAGTAGATTGTATGAAGGCCATCTTTATATTGTAAAGTATTAAGGTGAAAATATCCCACGGGGCCGTTGGAATTATCATATCCAGGGAACATAGCTGCTATGTCCGTCCTGTAAATATTATATAAGGGATGGCCGATATTAATACTATCCACAAAAACATCAATTGTGGAGCCGTCCGTTGGAATTGAATTGGGCTGCGGAGTCAGGGCCCAGCCCCAGTTTTTAAAAGATGTCCCGTTAATTATTCCTCCCGGCGCGGGTGTGTCCAGCATTCCAAAAGGTTTGGCCGAGTTGGCATTGTCACAAATAATATTTGTTGTGCCCAGGATAACCTGCTGCCCGGCGGCGTCGTGTGCGACAACATGTAATGTATAGGCCCCGTTGCCCTGGTTGGGCAAAAAATAGGTCAGCAGCATAAACTGCCAGCCACCGCTGTAATACTGCGGTTTCGGATAGCTCTGTTCGATTTCGGGCCGTATACCTTCAACAAAACAGGCGTCGCCAATAAAAACCAGGGATGCACCGTCCTGACGGTATATTTTTATTTGTAATCCGCTGTTATCATCAGCGGCCCATCCCGTTATCTGAACAGTACCCCGGACGTTAGAGTTGTTTTCAGGAGTTTCAATCACTCCAACCGGCGGACTATCTTCCGCAGCGTATGTATTTACAGCCGAATAATATGACACAACCGGTAAAAGCAACACGATAAAAACCAGAATCTTTTTCATTTGCTACTCCATATTAATATTTAACTGCAGAATGTGAATTAATGCCTGCCTTTCACCATTTTTACATGATTACAATCCAGGAGGACTGTATACACCCCAAAAATATTTAGGAACACCCACCAGGGTATATGGTTTACAAAACAATTTTATGAAGGCAAATCCTGTACCATTCGTGTAATAAATATATCAAAATTTTATGAAATCAATTGTTATTGGAGGGTGTAAGAGATATTTGACGCTTATTTAGCAAATTCGCAGGACAGGGCACAAATAACGGCACATTTTATTAATTTGAAAACCGGACTAAACTTGACGAATTGTCATGTCCACGCCCCGGGGCGTTGGCAGTTCCCCAGGAAAGTGATATCAAGGGAAAGTCGATGATTTATTCTTTGTTCATTACGGCAACATAGGTCCCGGTGTGTTTTCCGGCCAGATTCGACCCGTCATAAATTTCGGATACCAGATTCATCCGGGCTTTTCCTTTTTGGGTTAATGTGTTTATGAATTTTGACCATTCATCCTGATCCGGGAAAACACACTTTGTGTTAAAATCGGACAACACCGGTTTTTTAAAGTCCATCATACTTTTTTGAATAACCAGACGGCAGTTTAAATTTGCCGACATGAGTTTGAGGTGCAGAATAGTCCATCCCGCCAGTATAGCGACCGTCACCAGACTGCCGCCGAATACCGTCCCCTGGTGATTGATATTGGGAGAAAGGGGGGCGGACAGATTGATGGATTGCCCGTCATAACATGTGACGGAAACCCCCAGATGCCGGGTTATCGGAATATGATCGTATAAATATTTTTCCGCGACTTTGTTCAGGTTTGTTTTGTTATTTTTCATTTTATTTCCGGGTCCATGTTTTTATTAATAATAGGTGTTTTTAATGAAATATAAAAATAATTTATCTTGCCGGGCTGATTGTCGGGACATTTCGCGTGTCGGCTTTCGTTATCCCCCCATCGCCTGAAAGTTAACGTAAAAACTGTATACCTCTGCCGTACGTCAGCTTTTACATTACTTTTACAAAACTCTAGCAGAAATATTTGTATATTGTTAATGGTAAAAATTATAAAAACCGGTAACGGGATATGAATATCGATAATACGGAAGGGAAAATAAAAATGGATGAGCAATCACTGCCTGAATTACATATAGGAAAACTAACGGCCCGGTTGCCGATCATACAGGGTGGAATGGGTGTGGGAGTTTCATTGTCGGGACTGGCGTCGGCCGTGGCCAATACAGGCGGCATCGGTGTTATAGCAACAGCGGGAATCGGCATGTTGGAACCCGATTTTAACAGGCATTTTCGTGAGGCCAACGCACGGGCGCTGAAACGGGAAATTCAACTTGCCAGGACAAAGAGCAGCGGTATTATCGGCGTCAATATTATGATCGCCCTGTCGGACCATGAATCGTTATTACTTACAGCGCTGGACGCCGGGGCCGACATGGTGTTTATGGGCGCGGGATTACCCCTTAAAATCCCCCAAATAATCACGCCCGAGCGGTTACGCGAGGGCTCGACGCGCATCGTACCCATTGTTTCATCCGGCCGTGCTGCGAATTTGATTTGCCGATCCTGGCTGAAACAAAATTGTTTGCCCGATGCATTCGTGGTTGAAGGACCTATGGCCGGCGGCCACCTGGGATTCAAAAAAGTACAGTTAACGGATCCGGCGTTTGCCCTTGAGCATCTGGTTACGGATGTGATAACCGCGGTGCAGCCTTTTGAACAACAGGCCGGGAGGGCCATCCCCGTGATCGCCGCCGGTGGGATTTTTACGGGCGCGGATATTTTTAAATTCCTGCAACTGGGAGCACGTGGTGTGCAAATGGCCACCCGTTTTGTCGGCACTCACGAGTGTGACGCCGATATACGGTTCAAAAAGGCATATCTCAATACCCGGGAACAGGATATTATCATTATTGACAGTCCCGTAGGTCTGCCGGGCCGCGCGATTCGAAATACTTTTTTACAGGATGTATCCGCAGGAGAGAAAAAACCCTTTAAATGTCCGTGGAAATGTTTGCGTACCTGTGATTTCAGGGAAGCGCCATACTGTATCGGCATGGCGCTGACCAATGCAAAGCAGGGTTTTCTGGAGGATGGATTCGTATTCGCCGGTGCCAATGCATGGCGGGTGAATGAAATAGTTTCGGTCAAAGAACTGATGGATAACCTTGTCCTGGAATATAAAACGGCCTCTCTTGCCGAAGAGGTGTTGGTGTAAAATCAATCATGCGGGCGCGCCGCGACGGTCAGGTATGCTTTTCGCAGTGAAAAACAATCATCGCCGGCGAAAATGAGGTAAAAGGAGTTATCGTCACCGTTTATCCATTTTGCAGGTATGTGCGCGCTCTCACCCCAGCCGCCGTTGCCCGGCAATTCCGTCATGGTTTTTCCCTGCCAGTTTTGCGTATAGTAAACAGTTTTCCAGGGGTCCCATAACTGCGGCGCTTCGTAGATGCTAAAATGATTCACGCCTCCGGCGATACCCCGGCCGCGCATGGTCATCAAAAATCTTTGCAAACCGGGATGGTAAGTGACATCCATACGGTTGCAGCCGCCGGGAAAAGAAAATACCGGCTGACGGTCGGTAATGTTTTCACTCCATACCGGGATGCCTTGTTCATCCGTACCGGAGTAATATCGATAAGCCGATTTGTCCGTGATCCTGTTCTGCTGAACGCGTAACAATATAACCCTGTCCGCTTCATTATACGCGCCGGGTCCGTCGGACGAAAGAATGTACACGAAACCGGCAAATTCTTCCGGGACGTCCGAATAATTTTTCCCAAAATTGACAAAGCACATCGTGCCGAACTCCGGGAAAGTCCAGTCGCTCCATGTCCATGTTTTTGCGTGGTCCCTGCTCCAGGCAAGCTGACTTTGTTCGCCGTTTTGGTTCGCGTTCCTTACCCACATATACAATGTACCGTTCGCCATAAGCAGGCCGCTGGCTTTTTTGCCTTTTTTGCCGTCCCCGGTGGTTTCACCGGTTCCCGAACGGATATTCACGGCCTTATAGTTTTGCGGAGTACCGCTTATTTTCGTGAATCCCTGGCTGAGCTTGTCGGGGACACGGGGTAAAAATCCCCAGCCGTCGCCGTATACCGTATAGATCTGGTCGTCATCCGTCCATGTCGATACCCACAGGTCGCTTCCCTGCGCGTCGCGGACGATTGTGGAATCCCAGACCAGACTGGTGATGTATTTACTCTGCGGGTACGGTGCCCCGTCCGCCGCCGATTCGGCAACAGGCCGCAAAAAAGGTTCGATTATTTTATAATTGCTCGGACTCCTGTCCCCGGGGATGCTTTTGCCCGCCCGTGTTATGACAAGGTCCAGACTCGGGATTATAAAAATAAAACTGTCGTACAAACCCCATGACCAGTATGCGTCTTTCGGAACGCCTTTCAGGGTGCCGTCGTTATTGTTCCACCATAATAATCCGTAATGGCCGGAAGCGTTTTCAAATTGTATGGTCGGATCATTGGTCACCGGCAGTCCGTTCACATCCGCCGGCGTCTGCCGGACCATCCGGACGAACTCCTTGGGTAAAAGCTGCCTGCCCTGCCAGGTCCCCTCGCGCAGGTACAAATAGCCGATTAACGACAGGGCTTTAATATTCGCTTTTATACCGGACCCCAGTTCCCGGCGTTTAAAACCATAAATCGTGTCCTCCCGGTATGCGTTATTTCGCCACGTCAGGTCGTTTTCCGAGATGCCGAGTTTGGAAAACACGCGCCGGAACAGAACGGTTTTGAGGTCCTCTTTGAAAGCGACGGTCATACAATCGGCCAGCCAGTTCGGTCCGCAATCACTGTAGGCCCATTTGCTACCGGGGGCGAACAATAACCGGCTCCAGCCCCCCGGTTTATCGAATCCCGCCGTTTGCGTCGCCAGATGCCGGATGGTGATCTTTTCCAGCCATCCGGTCTGACCGTTTTCCTCAGGCGGGATACCGATTTCCTGCAAACAGGTTTGCGCGCGCTCATTCAGTGACATTAAACCGTCATCGAGGGCCAGGCCCAGCGCGGTCAGACCGATTGATTTGGTGGAGGATTTTAAATCGTAAAGCGTATCCAAATCGCCCCAGGATAAAATCAGTTTGCCGCCGCGGATAATGCAGCCGGAACCTCCGCCGGTCAGCGCGTAGTCGCGGGCCTGTATCAGTTTGTTAATGTTCATGCCTGCCTGGTCCGGCGTTGCCGTTTCCCAGGCCTGGACAATATTTATTGAAAATAAAAACACAAACAACAAAATGATATTTAATCTATAATTTTTTGATTTACGCATGAAAACCTCAATTTTTTCAGGTTTAAAAAGCGTATTACTCAAACAGTTATTGAGTGTCCAGATAATTTAAAATACGCCCCAGTTCGTGTTCTTTCGGTTCGGGTAATGTATGACCGATGCCCTGATACTGAACATATTCGACTGCGGCTCCATGGTTTTTTAATTCATCGATAACGGGTGTGGATTTTTCCGCGATTTGTGTTTCCAGCGAGCCATGTGCGATATATATTTTTTGTTTGTTCGGGAAAATTTTGTTCTTGTGGAACACATTTTTTTCCAAAGGAGCGCCCAGCGCCGCGAATCCGTGAAACAGGTTAGCGCATTTCAGGCCCAAATAATATGCCGTTTTGCCCCCTGATGAAAATCCGGCAATATAAATACGTCCCGGATCGACATGTGCGGCTTTCCGGACAATATCAATCGATATCATCACGGAACGTTCCGCATTTTCTCCCCATCTCCGGCCGATTCCTGTTTCGTTTTCGACGTCGCCCCGGGGCGTCAGCAGGACAAATCCAAGCGAGTCGGTCGTCGATTTCCATAAATCGTGGAACGCCGTGGCGTTACTGCCGCCGCCATGCAGTGTAACGATCATTGGATATGAATTCCCCGGATCGTAGTTTTGCGGCACGGAATAAAGAAAGGTGTTTTGGACAGGTTCTCCCTGCGTCCCCTGAAAATGAATTTCACCGGCGGTCACTTGTCGCGGCGGTATATGATCGTACGACCTGCCGCAACTCAACAGCAGGGAAATACTATAAAAGTATATACAAACACGTGCTGACATTAGGTGAATTCAATTTCCATGTATAATTCCATTTTATGGTGTGGACGAGTCACCCGGTTCGTCCTGAGAATCCAATATTTCACATACCCGGCCGATCTCGCCGCTTTCCAGCCGGACCTTGATGCCGCGGCTGTGTCGCGGGGATTTAGTCAGGATATCCTTTACAAGCCCGTTAGTCCGTTTGCCGGTGCGCTGGTCCTTTTTCAGAACGATACTGACCGGCAAACCGGGTTTGATGTTGTCTCTTATATTATAGTCCATAATTTATTTATGTCCAATTTCTTTTTTCATTTCAACCAACCGGACAATAACATAGGCGATAAGTGCGAAGACAAAAAAGACCAGCAACAGCCAGGCAATACCCTGAAGGGTGCCGATTATAGTACGGTAAATCTCCAATGTCCAGCGGTTTGTATTCAGAGTTATAATATTGTTGCCTTCGGAGGCGGTCGGGGTAATATATCTTTCCAACTGCCATATACCAACTCCGGCGGAAATTCCGACAACATAAATGGCAAATTTCAGATAAGTCAGCCATGCTCCGCTTATGCTGTCCTCGATTAATCGGTTTAATATACCCTGTATTGGTTTGTTAAAGATCCTGGCGACAATAAAACACACCAACAATGAAATCAGAAAAGTGATAATTAACAATACTATAAACATATTTTCTCCGGTTTTTGGATTATTTAAAATCGCCGTGGTTTTTTCCCTTGGCGTGCAATTATACCGTGGCCTCTGCCCGTCGTATAAAAAATAGGAAAATATATTAAGATATGAAAGTCCTTTTCTGATTTCCGCCCGGGCAAGCGAAAATTCCACCGGAAGTTTTAAAATCTCCGGTGGAATTTTTGTAAATTGACCTGGAAAAAGCGCTATAACTCCAGAATCAGGCCCGCAACCGCATAATTGAACAGGGAGAAGGTATAGACCTCGTCGTTGTCCGCTCCACCTTCCAAAATGCGATAACCGGCCTTTAAAGCGACTTTGTCGGACATACGAAAAGTAAGCGCGGCAAGGACATCTTCGGCCCTTCCCTGGGGCGCGGCCAGGGCGTCTCCTTCAACTAACAGACCGGTTCGATCATGAAATTTCCACAACAGACTAAAATTGATAAGCGGGACAAACCCAGTATTGGTTTTTTCTGATTGCCGATTATTGCCCTCCAGCTTAATGACTGCATCCCGTATTTTTGCCGTTAAGCCCAGGCCAAAATCCAGTTTGTCAGATTGAACGAGTTCATATCGATATGTAAGCCGATAGGAATTGAATGTATATGTTGCAGTGAGCGGTTCGTCAGCCGGAAAGGTTGTTCCTGCAAAAATGATACTTTTGTCAATTTGTCCCTTTGGTTCAACTGTAAGTGGGGCGTATAAAAGTGACACAGTGTGTTTCGAATTTATGGTATACCCCAACATGGCGCGGAAGAAAATGGAGGGATCAGTCTTTAACTCTTCCGATAATGAGAAAAGCGTCCCGCTATCTCCCGGGATCCGCACATCATTATATCCTGAATGCACCTGTCCCGACTCGATATCAAAAATGATTTTGGAATAGATAAACGGTGTAAAGATGAAAAAAGCAGTGAATACGATCATAATTATTATTTTCATTTTCATGATGATTTCCTTCTGATTCTTATTTTTATAAATTTAAAGGTAAGCCTGCCTGCATTTTAACATCTTATTCGCATATTTATTCCTTACATTTTGATCAGGTTTTATTAAAAATAATTTTTGCATCTATTTCCGACAGTTTCATAATGACCTCAGTATTTGATCGATGTTTATTTTCCCTGAAAAATCATTAAAATTAGTACAAGAATCAAGGATTTATTTAAGGGGAGGAGGATTTTGGGTTGGTGAATAGAATAGTGTTTATCATCTGTGCGATACATATACAGGCAGGTCTCGCTTCTTCAATTTGAAATGCTGGATGAACGATAGCACAATTTTTTCAGTTACATTAAACAGAACTGGTTTACCCGACGACCGGTATTAATCAGTAATCATCACCTCTTTAAAATCTCATTCAGCGCAAACTCGATCGGCGGTTCGAGGCCGATTTGGAACAGTTCCTCGACGCGTTTAAAGATGGTTTCCGGTTTGTCGTCCATAAATATCTCCCCGTTGTGGAAAATGATCAGCCGGTCGGCAGTCAGCGCTTCGTCCGGGAACTGGGTGATGAGCAGGGTGGTGACTGGTTTGCCTTTTCGCCGGTGCAGTTGTTTGATGATCTCCAATATGTCCCTGCGACTTTTGGGGTCCAGCAGTGAGGTGGGTTCGTCCAGAACAAGGTAGGAGGGCCGCATGGCCAAAACCGCCGCCATGGCCAGCCGCTGTTTTTCGCCGCCGGACAAATAATGCGGGGATTTTTTACGGTATTCGGTCAGTTCAAAATCGGCCAGCATTTTATTGACGATTTCGCGCATGTCCGTCCGCGGCAGGCCGAGGTTTTCCAGACCAAAGGCGATTTCCCGCTCCACGGTCGCCGAAACGATCTGGTTGTCCGGGTTCTGGAACACCATGCCCACCTGTCTGCGTATTTCAGGCAGATTTGCGGCAACATTGGTCGGCAATCCTTTTACGGTGACGGTTCCCGTCATCGGCAGCAGCAGACCGTTCAGACAGCGGGCGAAAGTGGTCTTGCCGGAGCCGTTTGGCCCCATAACGGCAATGGATTCGCCGGGCCGGATGATTAGTGAAATATTGTTCAATATCCTGCGGCCGGTGGCCGCGCCGTTGGTGTAGGTAAAGGATATGTTATCGATTTCGATCATTTAATATTACCAGTTTGAATAAAAACAAAGGATCGAAATCCCTTGTTTGGATTGTTTTAAAAACTGCCGTGCCTGGAACGAAAGTTTTTTCTTTTTACCGGTGGGACGAAAATAAAAATTATTCGCCCGTTATCTGCATTACGATCCGGCGCTGACGGGAACGGTTGTCAAAATCCACCAGGATGATCTGCTGCCATGTGCCCAGCAGCATTTTGCCGGACGTGAACGGCACCACCAGCGATGGGCCAAGCAGTGACGCCCGGACATGCGCGCTGCCGTTGCCGTCACCCCAGGTGGCGTCATGATGGTAGTGTTTACCTTCGGGCGCGATCTTTTCAAAGACCTCCGGGAGGTCCTGTAAAAGTCCCGGTTCATATTCAACGGTGGTGAGTCCCGCGGTGGAACCGGAGACGAAAAACGTCACTGTCCCTTTTAACACACCCGATTTTGATAAAAGCGATGCCGCTTCCTGCGTGATATCTATAATGTCCGTATGTCCCCTGGTGGAGACCGGTATAAATTCGGTGATAATTTTCATTTTGTTATCCAGTTATTATCTTCTTTAACATGAATCAGATCGATCAGGGCTTTGATACGCTGCCGGATTTCCGTTTTGGACAGGTCCTTGAGCCGGTTGACGCTAAAGTCCTCAACAGAAAAAGACGCCATAATCGTACCCATGAGGATCGCGCGGCGGAGATTGTCGTTGTTGATAGCATTAGTCATGGCCAGATAGCCCATAAAACCCCCGGCAAAGGTGTCGCCCGCGCCGGTGGGATCGAACAGGTTTTCCACGGGTATGGCGGGACAGCTAAAGTAAGAGTCCCTGTGAATGAGCATCGATCCGTGTTCACCTTTTTTGATGATAAGGATTTTGGGGCCCATATCCTGGATGATTTGCGCGCCCTTGAACAGGTTGTCCTGTCCCGAAAGCAGCCGCACTTCGGAATCATTGATCACCAGCGCGTCCACCACGGACAGCGTTTTTTTCAGGTCCGGCAGAAAACCGGTGATCCAGAAATTCATGGTATCCATGGCCACAAATTTAGGATTTTTGACCTGCTGTATAACATTGTACTGAAGATCGGGATTGATGTTGGCCAGGAACACGTATTCGCTGTCTTTGAATTTTTCCGGTAATACCGGATTGAAATGCTCAAACACATTGAGCTGGGTTTCCAGCGTTTCCCGGTCGTTCATATTTGCCAGGTACCTGCCCGACCAGCGAAAAGTTTTGCCCGGCTCAGTTGTCAAACCGGTCAGGTCCACATTTTTGTTTTTCAAAAATTCAATGTCTTTAAAGCTAAAATCTTCCCCGACCACGGCCACCAGGTTGACCGGCGCGAAATAACTTGCCGCGGCGGAGAAAAAAGTCGCCGATCCTCCCAGCGCGTTTTCTATTTTGGCGGAGGGTGTTTCCACCGAATCGTATGCCATTGAACCTACTACAAGAAGACTCATTATAACCTCTTTATTTTTTTTACATATTTTCCGGGGCGGAAATTGACAGTAATTTTAATCCGTTAGCGATGACCTGCCTCGTCACTTTACACAACATCAGGCGGGCTGCGGTCAATTCAGCATTGTCCGTAACAACACGGTTTTCATGGTAAAAGCGGTGAAACACCGTGGCCGTTTCGTGCAGGTAACCGGTGATGCGGTGCGGTTCCAGGGCCGATGCCGCTTTTGAGACGATCTCCGGGAAATCCAGGCATTTTTTGACCACCGCAAATTCCAGTTCATTGCCCAGCGGCGACATGTCCGCCTGCCCGGGAATTTCGATGCCGCCTTCCACCGCGAACCGCAGAATATTACATATCCTGGCGTGGGCGTACTGCACGTAATAGACCGGATTTTCATCCGATTGTTTTTTCGCCAGTTCGATATCGAAATCCAGCGGCTGGGAAACGCGCCGGTCGACAAAAAAGTACCGCGCCGCGTCGACGCCGACTTCATCGATGAGTTCGTCCATTTCGATGATTTCACCCGCCCGCTTGGACATTTTGACCGTGTCGCCGCCGCGCAGCAGGTTTACCTGCTGGATGATGCAGACCTCGAATTTCTCCCGGGGATGTCCCAGAGCCTGCAGGGCCGCGCTCATTCGCGGGATGTAACCGTGGTGATCGGGACCCCATAAATCAAACAGTTTTGAAAAACCGCGGGAAAATTTATTTTCGTGATAGGCGATGTCGATCAGAAAATAGGTCGGTTCGCCTTCGCTCGTGACCAGCACACGGTCTTTTTCATCGCCAAAATCCGACGATCTGAACCAAACCGCGCCGTCTTTGGTATAACTGTAATTGTGTTTCGCAAAATAATCCAGCACTTTTTCATGGGCCTTTTGCTCGCGGACGACCGTTTCGCGAAACCAGTTGTCGTAAAACACATGGTATTTATCCAGGCTGTCTTTATGACGTTTTACCATATAGTCCAACGCCATTTTGCTGAACAGATTACAACGTTCTTCTTCATTGAACTGTGCGTATTTGTCGCTGTCGTTGGCAACAATTTCTTTTGCCAGATCAGCGAGATAATTGCCGTGATACCCGTCTTCAGGTACAGGGATTTTTCGGCCCAATTCGGTCATGTATCTGGCGTTGAGGGAAATACCCAGCAGTCTGATCTGCCGCCCTGCGTCGTTGACGTAGAACTCTCGTTCGGCTTTGAATCCGACCATATTGTAAAGCGACGCGAACACGTCGCCGACCGCGGCAGCCCTGGCGCTGACGATATTTAACGGGCCGGTCGGATTGGCGCTGACAAATTCGAATTGTATTTTTTTACCCTTGCCCCAAAAACTTTTGCCGTAATCTTTTCCCTCCTGATGTATATCCAAAACCGCCTGGCGCAGGCATTCTTTAGCGAGAAAAAAATTGATAAATCCGGGCCCGGCGATTTCGACTTTTTCGATATAAAACGGATCGGTATCCAACTTGCTGATGATATCCGCGGCAATTTTTCGCGGCGCCTGTTTGGCGGCTTTGGCCAGGTTCATGGCCGCGGACGAAGATATATCTCCGAATTCGGCCTGTTTCGGTTTTTCCAGGACAAGCAATTTTTCGTCATCACCATCAAAACCGCATGCAGACAGTGCGTTTTTTATGTTATTCCGTATGTATTCCTGAGGTTTCATCGTTATCCTTTACTTCTGTTATCGTGGCGTCTCCCCATAATCTTTCCAGGGTATAAAATTCACGGGCTTCTTTCTGAAATATATGCACAACGACATCCACAAAATCAATTAACACCCAGTTCATATTTTTTGAACCTTCGACGTGCCAGGGCCGTACGGATTGATAAAGAAGCTCGTCCTGTATGTGATCCTTGATTGCCTTGGCCTGTACATCGCTGTCCGCCGTACACACGACAAAAAAATCCGTAATGGAGGTCAGTCCTTTCAGGTCCATTAAAAGAACGTCATAACCTTTTTTTTCCAATATGAGCTGGGCAATATTTGTTGCTAATTCTCGACTATCCAATTGATATCCCTGTGAAATAAATTACATGTTCAATAATTTTTTTGCAATTTTAAATACATGTTCCGGTTCAATATCCTTCATACACTTAAAATGTCCCTTTGGACATTTTTTTGATCCGATATGGGTGCATGGTCTGCATTTCAGGTTTTTATTTTCTATAACCCGGCATAAAGGAGAAGATGGGAAAAAACCAAGTTCCCTGGTAGTCGGGCCGAAAATAGCGACGGTTTTTTTATTCAGCGCCGTTGCCAGGTGCATAAGTCCCGTATCATTCGTAATAACCATATCCGCATGATTCATCGCGCAGGCTGTCTCCATAATACTCAATTGCCCGGCCAAATCCAAAGATTTGCCGGTCACCTGCTCTTTTATTTCCCGCGTCAGGTTTTGATCCTGTTCGTTGCCCAGCAGTAAAATCTGGGATTTTAGTTCTGTCGAAAATTTTTGAGCAAGATGAATATAATACTGTACGGGCCATCTTTTAGTTTCAAAACCGGCGCCGGGAGCGATGCAGATCGTCAGTTTGTTTTTCGTTAATCCCTGATCGGCTAATAAAATATCTGTTTCTTTTTGTATTTTCTGGTCCGGGTAAAATTCAAGACCCATCAGATCATATACTATCCCGAACCGGGAAAGACTATTGATATAACGCTGGCTAATGGGAATTACTTTATGGTATAAATTCCAGCCAAACCTGACCAGCAGGAATCTTTTTAACGCATATTTTTTATAGGTTACCTTTTTACACAGCAGGCCGGTTTTCAGATAGACGCTGCGGAAATTTTTATGTATATCGACAATTAAATTGTATTCTCTGTTTTTTAACTGTTCTTTTATCGCTTTTAATTCTTTCCAGCCGCCCGATGTATCAACCGTAATCAAATTATGAATGTGCGGATTGGTTTTTAACAAATCGTAATACTGCTTTTTAATTATAAAATCAATTTCCGCGACGGGATATTTGTTTTTTAAAACTCTGAGTAAGGGCGTCGCCAGTAATATATCGCCTATCGAACTTAACCGGATTATAAGTATTTTGCCATGCTCTATTTTTTTGTCCTTTCAGGTATAATGATCCGAATAATATTATTATAAGACATTTTGAAACCACTCGATCGTTCTTTGAATACCCTCATTTACGGGTACTTTTGGTTCCCAGTCCAGCAGTTTTTTTGCCAGTGATATATTGGGCTGGCGGACTTTGGGATCATCAACCGGCAGCGGTTTGTTAATCAATTTGCTTTTACTGCCCGATAATTCGATAATCAGTTGGGCCATTTCGGTGATCGTCATCTCATGTGGATTACCGATATTGACGGGTTCATGATAGTCGGAAAACATGAGCCGGCATATACCCTCGATCAAATCATCCACATAACAGAAACTGCGTGTTTGTTTGCCGTCGCCGAAAATTGTAATCGGTTCATTTTTCAAAGCCTGTGGAATAAATGTCGGTATGGCCCGGCCGTCGTTCGGGCGCATTCTTGGTCCATAGGTGTTGAATATTCGGACAATTTTCGTGTTCATATCTTTGTACCGGTGGTATGCCATCGTTAATGCTTCCCCGAAACGTTTGGCTTCGTCATAAACTCCCCTGGGTCCGACCGGGTTGACATTCCCCCAGTATTCTTCTTCCTGAGGGTGAATTAACGGGTCGCCGTACACTTCGGATGTTGACGCCAGCATGAAAGACGCTTTTTTTTCAAAGGCCAATCCCAGGGCTTTGTGAGTTCCGAGAGCGCCGACTTTGAGTGTGTGGATCGGCAATTGTAAATAATCCAGCGGACTTGCCGGTGAGGCAAAATGCCATACATAGTTTACTGGACCGGCCAGGTATATATATTCGGTTACGTCATGTTTTATAAATTTAAAATCTTCGCCCTGTAAATGTTCAATATTTGAGATCGTTCCGGTCAATAAATTGTCCATGGCAATGACCTGGTGACCAAGCTTTAATAAATGTTCGCATAAATGGGAACCGAGAAAACCGGCGCCGCCAGTAACTAATGATCGGGGTTTCATATATTTTCCTTATTTTGATAAATATCTCACCAGTGTCCGCTAAAACCGGACACGACACTCAACATATTATATTATAATAGTTTTCTGATATGAAATCATCATTTGACTTGAATTAAATTTTTTATCGAACCTGTACGCCGGATCAGGCAACGGCGTCATTCAACCGGATGCCAGTGTAAATATATATAATTTAATAATTTTAAATTATTTCAAAAATAGTTTTTTTATCACATGAGCAAATGTAAGAAAAGATAAACAACGCACTTTTGTAAGTACAATACGGGAATAAAATGAAAATGCAGTATTAAAATTAGTTATCCCGGTTAATAGAAAATTGAACAAGCTGCTTTAAGCTGTTTTGTGCCTGCGAGGAAGAATATGTTGTTAAAATTTGAAATGCTCTGTCTGCAAAGGTTATTGCGGTTTGTGTTGAATAATCAACTCCACCGTAATCCCTGGCAAAATTGATAATATAGTCAACATCTTTGTCTTGAATATCTCCGTTACCAAACTTGGATAAAATAAAATCCCTGACTTTGTTTTCAGCTTTTGACAAAGAAAAAATCAATGGTAATGTTATCTTGTTCTCACGGATATCGTTGCCGGTCGGTTTTCCCAGTTTCGATTCATTTCCGGTATAGTCCAAAAGATCGTCCGTTATTTGAAATGCGATCCCCAGGTTTTCACCAAAGAGATTCATTTTCTTCATAGCAATTTTATCATCCGTAACCGATAAGGTGCCTAACTGACATGATGCGCTGAATAATGAAGCCGTTTTTTTGGAAATCAGGTCAAAATAAACCGATTCATTCAAACCGTTGAGATAATCATTGTCAAGTTGCAGCAGTTCACCCTCTGTAATTTTATTGGCCGCGTCCGATAGAATTGAAAGAGCCTCCATACTTTTCAAATCGACCATTGAAGTGAGTGTTTTTGAAAAAAGGAAATCTCCAACCAATATCGAAATTTTACTGCTCCACAGGTTGTTTACGGTTGGCGAACCGCGGCGCAGAGTTGAATCATCAACCACATCATCGTGAATCAACGTTGCGGTATGAAGTAGTTCAATGACCAGACTTGAGGCGGAAGTGATTTCATTGGATTCCCCATGCATTTCAGCCGTTAAGAAGACCAACATCGGGCGCAGTCGTTTACCCTTTTTATCGGCTACATATCGTACAACTTTTTCGGCAAGGGGTATATTTGAATGGAGTCTTTTATTAAAGGCGATTTCGAATTCTGCTAACTGCTTTTGAATTGGGGAAATAATTTCCTTTATATTCACTGATGGTCCTTTTCGGGTATGTGTTCCGAATGCTTTGAAATAATAATATTTAATTTAGTAATTAAATGCTATTTTGTCAATATCAAAGTCTTTTTTTAATTTAGGTTCTTCTAACTTTTAGTTGGTAGTAGCTTGAATAATTTTCAAAGAGAAATATTGAATATCGTGAAAACCATAAGCCG
>JAFGSB010000031.1 GCA_016934825.1 Candidatus Zhuqueibacterota bacterium | reverse complement strand
TTGTTTTGCTGTCTTTCTCTTTTCCGTGAAATATTGATTGGAAAGGCTATAGCGTAGTAGAGGTCATATGGCCTAAACGGAAATAAACGAAAATTAAATTTATATAAAAGCCCGGCATCATTCCGGGCTTTATTAATTGATTTACAGATATATCATATCAAGTGGAGAAAAAGATTTCCCTGTTCTGCATTTGTTAACGGAACGACTCGATATCCTTCATTTTTTAGATACGTAAAATATTTAATTATCCACCGGCTGACCGTAGAATATACCGGTACCATTGGTTCCGATGTAAACGCGGCCAAATACCTGGCGGTCGCCGGTCATTGTTCCGGGTTCGGCGCCAATCGACGGATTGGGGAAAGTATCGATACTGTTCCATGATTTCCCCATATCATCGGACCTGAATATACCCGCTTTTTTATTGATTTTTCCATAAACATAAATAGCGGGGATATGTTTGTCGGATGGATTTTTCCCAAAATCGAATAGCCGGGCCTGCTGTACCGAAGGAAGTTTAACAAAGTTGTTCCCTCCGTCGTTTGACTGCCACAGGCCATCGTCATTCAAACTGACCCATACTTCCTTTGGCAATCCTGGCGCCGCTTTTACGATTGGTCTTTGGTTTTCTCCTTTTACCAGGTCGCCGACATGTTCCCATATCTCGGCGCCGGTTTCGCTTCTGAAAAACTCCCCGTCAGCGTAAATATAAAAGACATTATTAAGCACTCTGTCCGAGGCGAGCGGAATATCGGTATTAAAAAATTGTGTAATCAGGTTTTCCGGGGCTCCGTAACTTTCCAGCCAGGATTTTCCGTAATTTTTGGTATAAAACAGACATGATTCCTGGGGCAGCCAGACAACCCGGTCTCCCGACGCGGATACAGCAACCCGTCCGCCAGTCGCCTCTTCAAAAGGTTTGGTTTCCATTGGAGTCCAGGTTTCACCGCCATCCATCGTATAACCGCAGCCGATTTCTCCAACCTGACCACAGTTAAAAGCATTTGCCCTGACCACAAAATACGGATCCTCTTCGGCATAATCAATGCCGGTTGTCGATGTTGCCGGCAGGCCCATATCGCAGGTCATTTTTTCCGGGAATACGTCAATTTCAATATGGGAAAATCCCCCAATGTCCGCGATTCCGCTATATAACCGGACTTCTCCCGCCGGAGGGGATGCTAGAGCAATAGGAGCCATTTGTTCATGACCATATTCAAAAGTATACCAGTCCGTAACGTCCTGTGTAATATCCGGGGTGACCCAGGTGTGGTACCAGTCCGTATACCAGACTCGTTTATTATCATGCGGATCTATGGTTAATGTAAAAGTTGCCGCGGACCAATAGCTGTCAGGCGACCAGGGTACATTACAGTGCCGGTGATATTTTATATCGTTCCATGTTTGACCGCCGTCCGTACTTCTGAAAATTGGCATATTATAAGCCCACTCCTGTGGGGATGTGATTATATGATTTAAATTTGAGGGGTCGACAGTCACGGCAACAAATCTTTTGCCCTTATGCCCCTGCGGGGTAATATCGCACCATTTATCGCCATTAAATTTGGCCAGTCCTTTCTCATGTGTCACATATAATTGTCCCTGCGGCCCGATAGTGGCCCGATAGGTATTGGGGGGGCAGGCGGGTAATTTATCCCAGGTTTCACCGCCATCTATGCTTCGATAAACACCTTCAACCCAGGACCCCAGGTATATCGTATTACAACCGACTTTGTTTTCGCCGGTATTTTTATCAAACACGATAAAGGTCAGGCCCCGTTTATCCTGAACACTGGTCCCTACCTTGTTACCGGTTGGAGCCGTTATCACTTTACTCCAGGTTTTGGCACCGTCTTTACTTCTCCAGAGGCCGTCCATACGGGACGCATAATAAACAATGTCACTGTTGTGTGGGTCAACACCAAGCCGTTCACCAAAGCGCTGGTCCCAGTTTGACGCGACACTTACTCTGAGACCGGTTGATTTCCATGTATTGCCTCCATCGGTCGATTTGAAGATTTCCCCTTTCTCAGGTACCGCCCAATCAGCGGCATATTTCCCCGCAGCGGCATATAGAACAAGTCCCGATTCATCTGACGGATCGACGGCAATGCTGGCAACGGCAGTCAGATTCCAGTTTTCATAAGACGGCCAGAGCCATAACGGGGTCCATTTTTTGGCCTCCGTCTCCCATTTGTATATACTTCCCATATCCGTGCGAATATATACGAGGTCTTTTACCAGCGGATGTATGATTAATCCGGGAACCGAACCCCCGCCGCCGATTGCTACATTTTTCCATTTATATGGTAAACTTTTAGGAGTTGACGATAGAACAGGTGATTGATACAAAAAAAGCGAAATGATACTAATAGTCCAAATGAAACATCTTTTTATGATAATGTTTCGTTTATCCATTTCTTATACCTTTTGAAAACCCGACTTTATTATTAGTATACTGCCAGGAACAAAGTGCAAAAATATGTATTTTATATATTAAAGTCAACGGGTGTAAAAAAAATTTTTTTAAATTTAAAAGAAATCCACATGTATTCTAATCAATATCGATATGAAAACCTTAAAACTTTAATATCGTTGCCGGAATTTATATTGCATACTGACCTGTTTGATACAGTGGATTTTCGTAATCATACCGTACAATTTATCATGAACGTAGTTTTCGGATCAAAACGATGTTTCCGTCTGCCGGATACCCGGTCAAAAAAAATTGTATGAGTACAATTTTACACTTTTATATCAGGTCAGGTTCTATTAGGCTTTTACTTTGGATAAATAAAATAGTATTAGGCATTAACATATATTTTTATTAATTTAAAGGCAAATAATCATAAACTATTAGAAAAACAGGATTAAAATTCATGAAGAAATTTTATATCATAGCTTTTGGATTATTCATTTTATCATTTGCATGCAGCAAAAAAACACCGCCGGTTCCGTATGCCGAATCATCATTGGAGTACCAGTTCTTTACAACTTTATCCGAAAAAGTGCCGGTTTTGGAACCTTCAAAATCAAGAGAATTGGTAAAAACAAAAAGTTTCAGTATTTATACCAGTGATATTATGCCTTTTATTTATGCGCGTTTGCAGAGATTCGCGAGTAATATGGACAACATTGATTCCAGTAATGTGAATCAAATGATCAGAAGCGCCGGAAAATATATGGCGGAAAAAAGGATGCTTGTGGAAAAAGCTGAAAAAATCGGTATAACTGTGCCGCAGGATTCTTTAGATTTTGTTCTGCAAAAATATTATGCACAGGCCGGAGGGGAAGAAAATTTTCATGAACGCAACGCGCAAATGGGCCTTACCAAGGAATATTTTCTTAATGATGTTAAAGAAAGTTTGATGATCAAGTACCTGCTTGAAAATGAAATTTATAAAGGACTGGAACCCACAGAGCAGGAGTTGCTGGATGAGTACAATAAAGATAAAACCGCAACAGTCCGGCATATTCTACTGCTGACAGATGGGAAAACGGAAGAAGAAAAAGCGGAAATAAAAAAGAAAGCGGAAGAGGTTCTTGAAAAAGCACGCGCCGGTGAAGATTTTGCAGAATTAGCTGAACAATATTCCGAAGATCCCGGTTCAAAGAACAATGGCGGTTTGTACGAGGATTTCGGACGCGGCCGGATGGTGAAAGAATTTGAAGACGCTTCATTTGATTTACCCATCGGTTCGATTAGCGATTTGGTGGAAACCAGGTATGGGTATCATATCATTAAGATTGTTGATCGTAAAAAAGAAGAAAAACCGTTTGAAGAAGTAAAAGACAGACTTGGCAAACAACTGTATTTTAACAAACAAAAACAGGCTGAAACGGAACTTTTAACAACTTTGAAAGCTGATAGTAAATATCAGGAATTATTTTCAAAGGTATTATAAGTGTTTTAGACAGGCCGGAGCAAATCCGGCCTGTTTGGTTTCGTTTTAAATGATATGTGTTGTTCCGAAAACAGTGGATTTCTATAGGGAAAAATTATGCCGGATGTCTTGCCAAAAGGAGAGAAAAGCAGGAGAGCTGTTCAATGGATATCAGCAAATCTGCAAAACGATTCGGAAAGGTCTCTTTGGAAACTTGTACAAGAAGCGATTAACCGTTTTGATCTGAATCCCATGGAAGCCGAGATGTTGATGCAGTTTTACAGGGAAAACAATTAATTCTTTTTTTAGATAAACCCGTCTCCTCAAAACGTTTTACAATAACTATAATCAAAAGAATGTTACGAATCCGGCTTTTTACTGGGCGCCGATAACCAATCGCCAGTTGGTATATCCCAGGATCTGTTTGCGGATTTTAATTTAAATAATTAATTTAGGTTCTTCTAACTTTTAGTTGGTAGTAGCTTGAATAATTTTCAAAGAGAAATATTGAATATCGTGAAAACCATAAGCCG
>JAFGSB010000030.1 GCA_016934825.1 Candidatus Zhuqueibacterota bacterium | reverse complement strand
TAGAGCCTTTTAGGACTCTCAAAATACCAGGATTAAGCAGGGAATCATGTAATAGTAATAAATTTTACTTGACTAGTACAAACCAGGATGCGGAGAATACATGATTTAGGGGAATCGGAGATTCCCGCGTAAAATCGTTCCAATCTGAAGATTGCTACGGGAGGGGAAAATCACACTTTATTAAAAAAATTCTTGATTGTATTTGCGAAAATTGGTATATAATTATTATGATACGGGGCGATATTCCAGGGCAGACTGATTTTTTTGGATTTTAGCGGAAAAAGTTTAAAGGTTGTTTTTTATTAAGATCTAAATGTTCGTTCTGGAGATTGAACGAGAGGCAAAATAATACACAACAACTAATTGCCATAATTGTCGATATTTAGGAAAACATACTTACCGCTCATTCTGGAAATGGTTTCCAGGGCAGGATATAAATTTGGACATCATGTCCAAAAAATTATTTTGCACCGGGCGGGGATTTGTCAATAAAAAGGAGCACCGGTCAAGTCTCCGTGAACTCGGTGAGCTCTGTGGTTAATAACAGACCGCAATGACGCAAAGGACGCAAAGAATACTTGATTTAAAGGAATCGGAGATTCACGCGCAAGGCCGAATCCGGATATGCGAATGAGAGGAAATATAGTTACAAATTCAACAATAAAGGACAAGTAATCAAATGAGTATAATAATTCATATTTTCGATGTTGAACATGGAGCGTGCAATATTATTGAAACTTCAAACAATAAATTAATCATGATTGACTGTGGAAAAAATTTATCTACAGGTTGGCGACCGTCAAATTGGATTCGAAATAATAATCTTGAAATAACAAATTTGACAATAGCAAATATAGATGAAGATCATGTATCTGATTTGGTTAAAATAATTGATAATTGTGAACCTCTTACTCTCAAAACAAATTGGAACTTAAAACCGGATTGGATTGAAAAAAGAAAAAAAGTAACTGGAAGAATTGGACAAGGTGTTGAAAAATTAATAGAAATCATGAGAAACAAATATACAGGGAATAGTATTTTTGTCGATTATGGGTTAACAAAACGAAGATTTTGTCATTCTTTTAATGATTTTGATGATTTCAATAATTTAAGTCTAGTTAGTTTTTATTCTTATTCTAATATCGGAATTCTTTTCCCTGGAAATTTAGAAAAAGCGGGTTGGAAAAAACATTTAACAAATAATGAATTCTGTAATTGTCTAAAAAAAACCAATTTCCTATTGGCGTCGCATCATGGTAGAGAAAGCGGCTTTTGTGAAGAGATATTTGATTTTTGTAAACCTGAATTAATAATAATTTCAGATGAAGCAATTGAGCATGAAACACAATTGTCTAATCTATATTCAAAATATGCATCCGGAATCATGTTTGGAGATACGTTAAGAAAAGTGTTGACTACAAGAAAAGATGGCAAAATAAAGATTGAAATAAATACCGATAGTTCATATACAGTTTATTTAAGTTAGTAAAATGGAACAGAAAGTATTTAACAAGTTAAATCTATACGATGAAATTGGCTATTTGATGGTTGGTTCAATTTTTCACTCGCCCCGGATCGGAGTCGTAGATCCACCGTAAAAGGAATTCCGCATTTGGCGGAAATCCTTCTCAGGTCGGCTCATAAATTTGGACGTTCCGTCCAAAAAATAATTTTATTCCAAGCCGGAATATGTAAATAAAAAAGGAATACCGGAATCGACTCCGTGCCTTCAGTGATCTTCGCGTTAAAAAAAATAACAGCAGAAGCCATTAAACGCAAGGGCGCAAAGGACGCAAAGAATGCGTGATTTATGGGAATCGGAGATTCCCGCACTTATTCGTTCTAAGCTGGAGATTGGAACGAGAAGGAAAGACGAAAATAAAATACAAACCTCATAAAATTAACTTGTCAAAAACTCTTTTTTGTTTGTAAAAGAATCTAAATTTTTTTAACATACATAATGTCCATCGCCGAGTTTAAGAATAATTTTACCGGAATAAGAATCGCAAGGATTCTTTTGTCCATATTGTTGCCGACGCCCTCCGGTATTGTTATTTATTCAATAATAACAAATATCTATAAAGAATCCCTTTTTTGGTTAGCCGTATTATTCTCAATTCATTCAATTTTCCTTTTGATGTTTCTTCCGTCTATAGTATTCACTATTATCATGGAATGGTTGGGGCTCAAGCTTCTTCAAAGACCAGGACAGAAGATTAGATTAATAAACATAACTACCTACCTGGCATGTGGGACTTTGTTCGGGATATTATATTCGATAATCGCCGAGATGACAGCTCCTGTCTGGATAATTTTCACCTCGGTATTTACTTGCTTTATTGTATCTTTAGTAAAAATGGCATTTCATATCAAGGAAAGAAAATACAAACTGTGTGAGAATAATCTGAAAGTAAAATTAATGTTATCCGGCACAAGAAGTCACCAATAACCACGGTATAGAAACTCATGTATACGCTTGAAGCCATCCTTGCCCAAAAAGCGACTCTGCACGATGCCGCGGCGGGTTTTTCGAATGTCAGGCTGATCCCGCTGCATGAGGATATTTGTATAATCCCCATGGCGGGCGGGCTTCTGCAGGAACTTGAGAACCGGTATCAGGGAGGAACAAAAGTCACCCGTCCCGAGTCGCAGCAGTTCTCAGCGTCTCTGTTCCATCCGATATTCGAGCGACTTATCGTTGGTGTTGATCAATTTGCACGACATCTGTCTCACAAAGGGCTCGTCGCATACGTGGAAGCGACTTTCATCGGCGGTTACGGAGGACATGCAACGATGCTCTGGGAGTACGGAGAACGACTTGAACCCCCTGGGGACAATATCAACACTGTTCTCAAGCAATTAGGCGTCGTTTGTGGCCGGGGACTCGATGAATTTGAAACCGTGGGGCTCAAAAGTTATAAAAGTACGAAACAATGGCTTGAAGCGTGGGACGGCCAACATTGTGAATAAGCTAACGGCGGCGAATAATCGATTTTTAGCAGGCGCGATTTTAATTATGTGTTAACAAAAAGAAACTCATAAAATTATGTCAAAAAAGAATAAAAACTTTTCAGAGCGAAAAACATCCACTTTAACATTGATTTTTCGATTCCTTTCGGTCATTCTTATCAATACCGTCCCGGTTTACGGTGTATTCCGCCTTGGCTGGAACAGTATCGGCCTGGTTTTATTATTTATTGTGGAAGGCGTGATTGTACTTTTTACCGATATCATAAAGTTTCAGTTTTTGAAAAATAAACAGAAAGTAAAGATTAATCTGTTAATTGAATTTTGTTTTATTATCTTTTATGGCTTTTTTGCCCTCCTGGTTTACGGACCGTATGAATCACTGGAAAATATGATAGCGGACAGGATGCTGCTCGTAATAGATCTGATTGTCGTGGATCTGGGCCGGCCGCTGTTGATCATCGCTTTTATCCGGCTGGTACGGCTGGTTCAGGATTTACTCAACGCCGGAGTTTTTAAAGGATCAGGCACACAACCGCTTAACCTTGAGGGCGGTTCATTTATGCTACTTTTATTCTTTATGGTGATGGCCGCTCCAATTGTTGCCGGAAAGGGGCCAAATCCGCTGGGCGGCCTGATGGTATTGGTGCTGTTAAAAATAGCGGGCGATATTTTGTTAGTCTGGTTTTCCAGGAATAAATTTTAAAAATGCCGGTTCTGTTCTTCAACTATTTAACTAACCGGGATAAAGCAATTCCGACTGCGGCTGATATGGGCAGATGCCGCGAATGGTGCTGAGAATCCCATAAAACCTGAAATTTTCTCTTGCCCCGATACATAATATTCATTAAAATGTTATACCGGAATTAAGACAGTACTTGAAACGGACCGGAACAGCAAAATTAAAAGAGCATTACAAATCATTTTAATATAAAGATATTGAAATGTTGTAATATTAACACTCCTGCTGATTAAAATTTTCAAAAATATAAAAATTGACATTCTGATTTATCAAGTTGTTTTTAGGCATTCACGCGAATTAAAAATGGAAAAGGAGTCAATATGAAGACAAACATGGTAAATATTGTCGGGATGTTTTTTGCGGCGCTGATATTAATCAGTTGCGCACCGGCGCTGACGATGGACAACTGGTCCCCAACCGGCGATATGGTAAAGCCCAGAGCGGACCATACCGCAACGCTGTTAAATAACGGCAAAGTATTAATCGTCGGCTGGGATTACAATTCAAATGAATTGTACGATCCGGACAGCCGGACATTTATCGAGATCGGCGCTACCAAGGAATATCGCCGCCAGGGTCATACGGCAACTTTATTGAATGATGGGAAAGTACTGATCGTCGGAGGTACTCTCGCACAAAATACAGCGGAATTATATGATCCGGATACCGGCGATTTCAGTTTGACCGACACACTGGAAGCGCCGCATAGTTATCACACCGCCACATTGCTCCAGGACGGCAGGGTGCTGATCGTCGCCGGACAGGACCAAAACGCCGGACCACAGACCAACGCGATTGCGGAAATCTATGATCCCGCCACCGGTGAATTCAGTTTGACGGACAGCCTTAACGTGGACCGGTCCGGGCATGGCGCCATACTGCTGCCGAACGGAAAAGTCCTGATCACCGGTGGTATGCAAACGACAACACCTGGAAACGGTAAAAATATTACTTCATGTGAGCTATATGATCCGGAAAACGGGACATTCAGTATGGTTAAAAATCTGAACAAAGAACGCGGCAGTAAACATCAGTTAACATTGCTGCCGAACAATCTTGTCCTGTTAACGGGCGGTTCATGGTATTTTAGTATAGCCGAATTATACGATTATCTAAACGATTCCTGGACCACTACCCCGGGCATGGTCGTTCTCAGACGCAGCAATCACCAGGCGATTCTGCTGCATAACGGTCTCGTTCTGCTTGCCGGAGGATATTTTGAAAAGATCGTAAAATCTGCCGAACTTTACTATCCGAAAACCAACACCTTTTTTGCTACCGACAGCATGGAAACACCCAGGTCACAGTTTGCGGCGACATTACTGCAGGACGGTTCCGTACTGGTTAGCGGAGGTTATGATGATGAAAATGTGGTTTTGAACAAGGCCGAACTGTTCGTGCCGGATACTCTCACATCGGTACAAATGGACGGCAGAAAGTTAAACAATCTGAACCCCCCGGACTTTTTTACCTTGTCCCGGAATTATCCGAATCCGTTCAACCCGGTCACACGGCTCGATTATACGCTGACAAGAGCGGCAAATGTCAGGATTGCCGTTTATAATACGACAGGTGAATTAATCAGCACACTGGTAGACGCACAACATTTCGCCGGATCATACAGCGTAACCTGGAACGGAAAATCCGAAAACGGGTCCACGGTCGGCACCGGTATCTACCTAGTGCGAATGGAATCGGAGAACAGGATGTTAAACCGTAAGGTACTGTATTTGAAATAGTTGTACGGCAATCTACTGTTTACGGATCTCTCCATTCGGCCGTTTCTGCGGGATTGCGGAAAGAAAGGGTTACAACAAAGGTTATTTTATGTATGATAGAACAGGTGTATGTAAAATTTACAAACGCCTGTTGTTCTTCTCACAACAATACTTGAATAAATTCATTCTCTGTAAAATTCATTAATTGAAAGAAATATAATGAAAACCATTACAGAAAAAATCCGTGATATTGTAACAGCGTCCAAACCCGGATTACTAAACATATCACAAGAAACGACCGGTAACAAGAAAAGTCCGGATAGCTGGTCAAAAAAGGAAATTCTCGGTCACCTGATCGATTCCGCCGCAAATAACCACCAGCGATTCGTAAGGGGCGCTCAGAACCTCGCTGCGGACTTTCCCGCTTATGATCAAAATCGCTGGGTAGAAATTCAACATTACAACGAAATGGACTGGCCTGAACTTGTCGAACTGTTTTGCCGAAATAACTTTCATTTGTGCCGAATCATTGATTTTTTGCCCCGGGAGGTCTTAAATAATCCGGTCAATATCGGCAAAGAAAATCTTGCTACTATGGAATTTGTAATCAAAGATTATTTGAGACATCTGGAACATCACATCAGACAAATCCTGGGACCGATGGCCTGATATTATTTTCAAATGAATTGAGAATCATATACAAACGTCGTTTTGTTTCGAATGAGATGTTAACAGATAAAAGAAATACATGCCAAAGGGAAAATATCAACAGGAAAATCAAATTTTTTAAAAAAGATTTTACTTGACAATCCATTTAAAATAATATATAATATAATATTATCTCCCATATCATAATTTATACAGGCTTAGACCATGAAAAAAATAATGATGATTTCAATTATTCTATTCATTAATAATCCGGGACTGAGTCAATCGCTTGAAAACATTGATGCCAAAATCGATAGTTTATTAAAAATCAAAGATTACTATTTAAATTTAATCGATGAAATAAATATTAAAATTAAAGATTTGGAAACGAAAAAAAACGCCATATTAAATGAAGAACCGGAGTTTCTGGAAACAACTACCGTGAATGCGGCGGGAATTTATGAAAACCCGGATAATTCAACCAAAATTGTATGTAAAATTGCAAAAGGTGAAAAAATTGAAATTTTGGACTATCAAACACAATATTATAAAGTCAAATATTCAGAATATATAGGCTGGATATCAAGATTTGATATTGGAATAACCCGGAAAATACATGATTTAAAAATTCAAACACTTGTGCAAAAATACGGTATTGATATCGCAAAAGATATTATTGATGAAAAAATCTGGTTGGAGATGACAAAAGAAATGGTAATTGATAGCTGGGGTTTGCCTCAAAAAGTTATGCGGACTGTGCTGAAATCAGGTGAAAATGAACAATGGTATTATGAAAATACATATTTATATTTTCAAAACGGAAAACTGATCAGTTGGCAGGATTTACAGAAATAATGGTTTAAGCGATAATATAGTAAAATACGTTATCATCATGTTAAATAACAGAAAGTTATTGTAAAAAGAAATTATATTTCTTATTTATTAAACGTGGGATACAGGGTGGTTATTATGGGGCCGGTTCTGCGAAAACATTAGTCATATCATAATGTTTTAAAATAAAAAAGTAAGTGTATGTATAAAATTATTTTAAATGATCAAAAAATTGATTCCTTACGGGAAATAACACGTTTTTTGATCACTTTTGGATTTGATTGTTATATTGCCCGGGATTATAATGATGCGGCCAACCTGATAGAGTCAGAAAAACCTGATCTGTTTATTTTTAATATAGACCAACCATTTGAAAAAGGAAAACAACTGGTCCATAATATCCGTCAAAAGGATAATAAAATGCCGATTATTGCCTATTCAAATATGAATTCTGTTCAAAATATCGTGACTGCGATCAAATCTGGAGTTAATGAATTTTTAGAAAAGCCTGTTTCGAATCAGAATCTCATTCAAATCATTGAAAATTACCTCCCCCCCAAAACAATTGATCACCTGGAAAAAAAACAGAAAACCAAAAATGACTTTAATGAATTTAAAGATATTATCGGCAAAAGTACTTCAATAAAGGAACTGTTCCAAAAAGTACAAAAAATTGCCAAGGTTCAATCTACAGTTTTACTGATCGGTGAATCCGGTACCGGAAAAGAATTAATTGCTAAAAATATCCATCTGCTGAGTGACCGAAAAAATAAACCGTTCATACCACTGGATTGCAGCACGTTACCTTCAAATCTTTTGGAGAGCGAACTATTCGGTTTTGAAAAAGGAGCCTTTACCGGAGCTACACGATCTAAACCGGGAGTGCTGGAATTGGCCAATCATGGTACATTATTCCTGGACGAAATTACTGAACTGGACTATTCATTACAAACAAAATTATTAAGATTCCTGCAAGAACGAAATTTTAGAAGAATTGGCGGTAAAGAATTAATAAATGTCGATATTAAAGTTATTACTGCAACAAATCGTGATCCTGTTGAAGCCATTGAAAAAAAAATACTCCGGAGGGATCTATATTACCGGATAAATGTTGTGCCTTTAAAGATACCGCCGTTAAGAGAGAGGACGGAGGATATTCCATTATTGGTAAAGCATTTTATAGAATTTAATAATAATTTTTTGGACAGAAATATTAACGGAATAACCCAGGAGGCGCTAAACAAGTTAAAAGAATATGACTGGCCGGGTAACATCAGAGAACTTCAAAATGTAATAGAACACATGATGGCCTTGACAGAAACGGAAACAATAGATATTAATAATTTGCCGGCTCATATAAAACAAACAAATAATGATGATTTTATCGATCATTATCATTTACATACATTTAAAAAAGCGAAAAAAATGTACATGAGCAAATTTGTAACTAACTATTTTACCGACTTGTTACAAAAATGTAATGGAAACATTACCAAAGTGTCACTCATTTCGGGTCTAAGTCGAAGGCAGATTTACAATATATTAAACACATATAATATTGAGAAAAAATTGAATTGAAAAATTATGTATAATATTAGGGACACTCAATATAAAGTGTTGAAAATTAAAAACTTGAATAAAATAAAATTTGCTATGTGAGAAGCCTATTGACCATTTATATATTTCACGTTAAAACTATCGAATTTTATTTTATTGTAAATACAATATTTATAAGTACTTAACATCATAAAACCACCAGCCGCACAACCATTCCCTGGCACACTTCTTGTACTTGTAACAGTATTCAAACTATATAATTAATTTAAACTTAAATAGAGGCTATTGTGGGTCCAAATGTAATTATATCTACCAAAGATTATACTTTTGTTGATGAATTAAGTTCATTATTCATCAAGCGTAATTTGGTCATAACAGTATGTAATTCTCAGGTATCCTCAATATTGAAAATACTGGATCAAAAAATTGATTTTTTGATCCTGGATTTTGAAAAACCGGATCAGACGAGTCTGGACTTTATCAGCATAATTAAAAAAACACGGCCAAATTTACCGATTATTGTTTTTGCTGAAAATCCGTCTATAGAATTGGTCATTGAATTATATAACCTCGGAATTTTTTACTGGAGTTTAAAACCGGTTAGCGAGCAGGAAACAAACATGATCATAGACGCTATCGAATCAATAAAAAGTAAACAAAATGCTTTGGTAAACAATAATTAACAAAACGAAGGGGAGGTGATTGATTAAATACATTTTTTATTTTTAATAAAAACATATTAATTAATTGCAAGGAGTGTAAAATGAGTCATTTAAAAAACTTTTTCAGACGCATTTTTAGAGGTGAAGAGGGACAAACTTTATCCGAATACGCATTGATCCTGGTACTTGTCGCTATTGTTGTGATTATTGCCCTGACGGCCCTGGGTGTTAACATTACAGCTATACTGCAAAGTATTGCCAACACACTTGGCGGCGCAATTTAACGCAATTTTAAAAAAATGGTGTGAGAGATTTCAACTTTTCAAACGAGAATACAATGGTTTGGTTACAATTGAAAAAATTTTTATTTGTAATTAAAACATTTTTACAAAAAAATAACGGGCAGACCTTGATGGAATACGCCCTGATTATATTTTTTGTAATCATTGCCGTTATTGTATCTCTCACACTGTTTGGTAATCAATTATTGCAATTATGGCAAGCCGTTGTGGCAGCTTTTTAACTCTGATATGATATGATAATTATCCAGTTGTGCATAATTATTTTTCTTGGTATTGCATCTTATTACGATATAAAATATCGTTTAATACCTAATGCTGCATCGTTCGGTCTTATCATATTAGGATTACTATATCACATACTGAATAGTGGTCAACATGGTTTAAAAATATCTCTATTAGGTATGATCATCGGATTTGTATTTTTTGTGTTATTATACGCTTTAAAAATGATGGGTGCGGGTGATGTTAAATTAGGCGCGGGTGCGGGCAGTATTTTAGGAATAAAAATCATTCCGGCTATTGTTATAATTATTTTAGCAGGAGGCATTATCGCATTTATTCAAATAATTAATTTTATAATAAACAAACGTTTAAATCCAAGTAAATCGAATAATCAATTAAAAGTGAGATCATATAGAAAAGAAATGTTGAGCCAAAGCGTACCCTATGGTCTTGCTATTTCAATTGGAACTGTTTTAACACTTATAATCTATAAATAAAAAAATGAAAAACAGATTATTAAATCTATTTAAAAGAAAAAACGGACAATCCATTGTCGAGTTTGCTTTAATATTACCTGTATTAATATTGATTTTAATGGGTATTATTGAGTTCGGACGACTACTTGAAACGACTAACATATTAACCAGTGCAGCACGGGAAGGCGCAAGAGTTGCGGCGGTATCGGCGCCGGATGTGAGCCAGGTAAATAATGCTGCGAATAACATTTTATCGGCTAATAATATCTCAGGTGCTTCGATTACCGTTAATGGACCGAATGCAAACAAGGAAGTGACCGTAACTGTTCAGTTATCATATTCTCCTCTTACGGGTTCATTTTTCCCTTTCTTAGGATCATTACAATTAACCCGAAGTTCGAGGATGCACTGGGAAGGATAAGAAACGGAGTCTAACATATGAATTTGCTCAGGCCCAGGTTTATGATATTGTTCGCGTTAATTTTGGGCGGTATTTCGACATACAGCGCATACATTTATTTGGAAAAACAGAAAGAAAAAATTGAAGAACCAAAGATCGAAAAAAAACAGATTATTGTCGCGTCTGTGGATATTCCCGTCGGAGCAAAACTGGACAATACAAATATCAAGTTAACTGAATGGCCGGTAGAGTTGATCCCAAATGCCACGTTTCAGGATTTGACGGTATTGGATGGAAGAGTAACAAAGGAAAAAATTTATGCCAAGGAAGCTATTCTTGAATCCAAATTAGCTCCACCGGGTTCAACCGGGGGTTTTGCCAGTTTAATCCCCATCGGTATGAGGGCCATGACAGTCGCTGTAAATGTTGTCAGCGGTGTAAGCGGTTTTATATTACCCGGAACATATGTTGATGTTGTGGTTACTGCAAATACGTCTAATTCAAAAGGAGATGCGACTTCAAAAATCATTCTTGAAAATGTTATCGTTTTAGCAGTAGATCAAATTTTTCAAAAAGAAGACGATGATCCGATGACAGTACAATCTGTTACGCTGCTCATCAAACCGGAAGATACGGAAAAATTGGCATTGGCAAGTACTGAAGGGAAATTACAGTTAACATTAAGGAACTCAGCTGAATATAGTGAAGATACAATGGCAAACGGAGTAAAACTGGCGGAAATGATTGAGACCAAAACAACCGCTGCGAGAAGAGTTTACAGAACCAGACGAAGTTCTGCCGCTCAACAAGAACAGCAAATTATCGAACCGGAGGAACAGGAACGTAAAGTGGAGGTCATTCGCGCGAATAAACGATCGGAAATCACTTTTGATCGAAATAAATAATTATAGTGATGATGAATGCCAGATTTAAAAAAAGGAATTCAAATGCTTTCTACGAAAAAAGGAATTGATTTAACCATTGTAGTATGTTTGATAGTACTTCTCGCTACGAATTTTGTGTATGGCGAAATGACCAAAAGTGCCAATTATGAAACGCTTCACATTCCATTAGGACAAACGGATATTTTCAATTTTGATAAACCCATTAACCGGATATCCATAACAGACCCTGAAGTGGCCGACGCGACGGTAACGTTACCAACACAATTATTATTAACCGGATTGAAAATTGGTAAAACTATACTCATTGTATGGGACGAAAATGAGAAAAATCAAATTTTTAAAATTGTTGTGCATAACGAGGCGGCAACACACCAGATCATGCTGCAACTTCATTTTGTTGAAGTGAGTAAGAGCGCTTTTAGGGAATTGGGTGTTGATTTTTTAGTCAAAAATATTTCGGCAAATTCGGATATTGCTCATACAGGCAGTTATGCGGGAAAAGTCAGCGCGGTAACCGATCCTCTATCATTATCGGATAATGTTGATCTTTTTCTTTCCATTCCTACTCAGGATATTTCGACGATCATCAAGGCGTTGGAAGAAAAAAATCAATTACATGTTTTAGCAAAGCCTAATCTGGTAGCCGTAAGTGGTGCTGAAGCCAGTTTTTTAGCCGGTGGAGAATTCCCAGTCCCTATCGTTCAGGGTTCGGCCGGTATGCAGTCCGTTACCATTCTTTTCAAGGAATATGGTGTTAAATTAGGTTTTATTCCCACTGTTCTGGACAGTGAACTGGTTAATTTAAAAATAAATGCCGAAGTAAGCAGTCTCGATTTTGAAAACGGAGTAACCCTGAGCGGGTTCAGGGTCCCGTCGCTGGTATCCAGAAAAACGGTAACGGAAGTTGAGTTAAAAAAAGGAGAATTTCTCATTTTGGGAGGATTGTTATCCGAAGAATCATCCAAACTGATTTCAAAGATCCCTGTATTAGGAGATATTCCCATACTAGGCAAGCTGTTTACCAGTTCCCGGTATCAGAATAAAGAAAGCGAACTGCTTATTATGGCTTCTCCCAAAGTAATAAGACCAATAAATGAAAAAGATATGAGCGATATAAATAAATTATAATAAAATTTATGAGCTTAAAATGAAAAAAATGATTAAAAGTAAAAAGGGTTCTGTAATTGTTACAACAGCTCTTGCTATGGTCGTTATTATTGGATTTATGGCCCTTTCGATAGATGTTGGTTATATGGTTACGACAAAAAATCAATTACAGGCAGCGGTTGACGCCGCCGCGCTGGCGGGCGCCAACGGTTTACTGGTCAGTCAGGCGGATGCGACAAACCGCGCGGTACACTTTGCCAGTTTAAATGATTGTATGAATCAGCCCGTTGTGTTAGGTCTGTCTGATATTTCTTTTCCGACTGCAAACCAGATACGTGTCGAGAACACTGTCAATGTGAATTTATTTTTCGCGAGGGTTCTTGGCCTTGATCAGGCGGCAATTTACGCGGAAGCCACGGCCGAAATTGGTAAACTTAAAGGTACCGGTGATCTGAAACCATGGGCGATACCGGATATGCAGTGGCCGCTTGGGGCGCCGGTTCTTATCAAAGCGGGCGAACTTGGCGCGGAGGGAACCAGTTCGGGATTCTTTTACCCGGTAGATTACCCGCCTTTAAATCGCGGCACACCCGAAGTGGGGGCGCAGATATATGAACAAAAAATTCTTGACGGCGCCGGTTGTGACGTTTTCATCGATGATATTCTGCAAGTAGAGCCGGGTAACCAGGTCGGACCCACAGTGCAGGGAGTGAATGCCTTAATTGATATGGATCCGAACGCAAACTGGGACGGAAACAAAGTTGCGGATTCCGCATATCCCGGTTTCTCAAGTCCCCGAATTATCAAAGTGCCGTTGTATGATAGTAATCTGGCCCCGGATTCGGGAAGGAATACCGTAACCGTCGTCGGGCTGGGCTCGTTTTTCCTTATGGGAATGTCGGGTCGAAATGTGCAGGGTGTCTTTTTAGAGATCACGACATCCGGTTTTGGCGCTTCAGGTCAAATCAATTCAACATTAAATGGTGTAAGGTTAATAAAATAAAAAGAAGTATATAATTTAATGGGAAATAACATTAAAATTGTTGTAGTAAATCTATCTGAAACTGAAGAAAGTACAGTTAGAAAAATCATAAAGGACATACCCAATGCTGAGATTGTGGCGCAAACCTCACAATTTCTGGATGGGTATGATATTATAAAAAATGAAAATCCCGATATCGTCATAATTAATTTATATCAGGCGGAAGAAAAAGCATTAAATCTGGCGGAAAGGATTTCCACTAATCTTCCGAATGTTACCCTGTTTTTATCCAGTCCGCAGGCTTATCCTGAAATTATTATCCGTTCCATGCGGGCCGGTGCACGTGAGTTCATTATTCAACCTTTTAAAAAAGAAGAACTGATTACCGCAATCAATAATTATCTCGAATTTAAAGAAAGATCATCAATCGGTAAGGGCCGCGACGGTAAAATAATATCTATTTTTGGTGTAAAAGGCGGAGTTGGGGCAACTACCGTTGCAACCAACCTGGCGGTGTTATTGAGGAAAAAAAGTAATAAAGATGTTGTTCTGGTTGATTTTAATTTCAAACTGGGAAACGCCGCCCTGTATTTAAACATAAAACCAAAATTTTCCATTATGGATGTGGCTCTGAATTTAACCAACATTGATGGAGAACGCTTAAAAAAGTCATTACCAAAGCATTCATCCGGAGTTTGTATGCTGCCGGGTCCTTCCCGTTTGGAGGATTCCGAATCCCTTAAAGGGATTCAGGTTGAAAAAATATTAAATATATTGAAAAATTTATTTGATTTTATCATTATCGATTCCAGTCGGGAATTTGATGATTTGAACATCAAGGCGCTGGATTCATCAGATTTGATTTTAGCAATTGCCAATATAGAAATCGCAACGATATATAATGCCAAAAGCTGTCTGGACCTTTTTAAACGCATGGGATATGATAAAGATAAAGTAAGGCTGGTACTGAATCGTTTTGCTACACAAAACGGCTTTACATCCGAAACGCTTGAAAAGACAATTGACTACCCCATATTTTTAAAAATTCCCAATCAAACCTATGCAAATGTTATTGATTCAATCAATCAGGGCACACCGATTACGCAGATGATGCCTAAATCCAAAATGAGCGTAAGTTTTGATGATCTGATCTCGAAATTGAATGGTAAACTATCAATACAAAAAGAAGATAAAAAATCTAAAAGTCTGCTCAAAAAACTGATCAAAAAATAGAGAAAAAAATGGGATTACTCAGTCGACTAAATATTGACAGAAAAAGTACTGAAGCAGTACAAAAAACAGAAGAAAAACAAAAGCCTGTATTAAAAAAACCGGTACCCAAGATAGAAACGCTCCAAAGACCAATTTCCCGGTCCAATGAATTAAAGGAAAAAATTCATAGAAATCTGATCGATCGTCTGGACCTGACAAAACTGGACACATTATCCAAAGATGACCTGCGTGGTCAGGTTCGTGAAGTGGTTGAAAATTTATTGACCGAAGAATCGGATTTTACCATAGAAATCAGCCGGGATAAACTGATTGAAGAAATTCTCAACGAAACCTTTGGTCTGGGTCCTCTGGAGCCGTTATTACATGATCATACAATATCCGATATTCTGGTGAATACATACAAACAGGTATATATTGAACGTTTTGGGAAACTGGAATTGACAAATACGGTATTTAAAGATGATAATCATTTACTGCATATTATCGACCGAATCGTTTCCGAAGTCGGTCGACGTATTGATGAATCATCACCTATGGTCGATGCAAGACTTTTGGACGGTTCACGAGTAAATGCCATCATTCCTCCTCTGGCCATTGACGGGCCCATATTATCGATACGTAAATTCGGAATCAGAAAATTATCCATTGATGATTTAATTGAACTGAGATCCATGACACCTGAAATGGCCAAGATGTTCAGCGCCATGGTGAAAGCACGGCTGAATGTTTTAATTTCGGGCGGTACAGGTTCCGGTAAAACAACATTATTAAATATATTATCACATTATATCCCGGGAAGCGAACGGATTGTAACCGTTGAAGACGCCGCTGAATTACAATTACAACAAGATCATGTTGTCAGACTGGAAACACGTCCGGCCAACATCGAGGGTAAAGGTCAGGTAACTCAGCGCGATCTGGTTCGTAATGCCTTGCGTATGCGTCCGGACCGGATAGTATTGGGAGAGGTTCGTGGGGCAGAAGCCCTGGACATGCTCCAGGCCATGAATACGGGGCATGATGGTTCGCTCTCAACTATACATGCAAACAATCCCCGGGACGCGCTCCGGAGACTGGAAACCATGATCCTGATGGCCGGCGGTAATTTGACCGATAAAGCCATGCGGGAGCAGATCAGCTCTGCCATTGATGTCATCATACAGGGTACAAGATTAAGCGATGGAACACGTAAAATTGTCAAAATCACGGAAATTACCGGTATGGAAGGAGATACGATCTCGTTGCAGGATATATTTGTATATGAAAAAATGGGAGTTCGGGAAGATGGTAGAGTGTTGGGGGGTTACCGTACAACAGGAATACGGCCGAAATTCGCTGAACAGGTGGAAACTTCCGGTATATCATTGCCGATCGATGTTTTTGATCCAAAAATCATTCACGATTTTGAAGAAGAGGAAGAGAAAAAAAATGAGAAGGAAGTAGCATAATGATTGAAATAATGATCGGCGCTTTATTTTTTTCAATATTTATTATTATATCGACAATATTTTTAGCTCTTCGCAGAAGAGTACAGGGATTAGATACACAAATAAAGAAAAAAGTATCACAATATTCAGATTCTCAGAAACTTAAACCGGGTGAAGTCCCATTCATTATTAAAGATGAAAGTTATAGTCAAAATCCTTTATTGAACCGGGTATTTGAAAATTTCAAGTTTTCCAAAAAATTGCAGAGATTACTGGATCAAGCCGGGAATCCGATGAAACTGGATCGCCTTTTTATATATATGATATTATTTGGATTAATAGGCTTTTTCCTGGGAATAAAAATGGGCAGTCCCCTGTTAGCGATAACTTTTGGCGCCGGTATGTTGTTGCTCCCGGTCTTGAATATAAAAATTCTTAAATCCAAGCGAATTCGGAATTTTACTAAAGAATTTCCGGATGCCATAGATATGATGGCGGACGCAATTAAATCCGGAAATGCATTCAATAAAGCTTTATTAATGGTAGCCAATGAATCGCCGGATCCTGTTGGAATTGAATTCCGTAAAACATTTGAGGAACAGAATTTAGGTATACCATTAATTGAAGCGCTGACTAATTTATCAAACAGAGTAGAAAGTTTGGATCTGAAGCTATTTATTACCGCTGTATCCCTGCAAAAGGATACGGGAGGCAATCTTGCTGAAATCCTGAATTCCATCAGTTATACGATTCGGGAAAGATTTAAATTAATGGGTCAAATCCGGGTCTATACTGCCCAGGCCCGCTTTTCCGCTTTTGTTGTCGGTTCGCTGCCAATTGCCTTTATTATATTTATTCGAATAATAAATCCGGATTATATAAATGTTTTATTTTATGAGCCGGACGGGAAAAAACTTTTGGCGTTAGCTGTCATTTTGCAAATTTTAGGCTTTTTATCCATTAAGAAAATCATATCTATTAAACTGACTTGAGATTAATATGTCCACTTATATTATATTCGGTTCAATCTTTATCACAGTATTCATGTTTTCTGTTACCATTATGAACGTTTTAAGGCAGAAAACGGATAACTATACCAACAAACTACATGATATAAAAAGTTACCAATCCCGATATCAGCCCAAAGCCATAGATATTACCAAACCTGCAATCGAAAAAGATAAAAAAATATCTCCCAAAATAGAAAAAATAATAACCAGTGTTGGTCAATTATATTCAACCAATGAAGAAAAACTATCAAAAATAAGAAAATCACTTTTGTATGCCGGTTATCGTAAAGAACAGCATCTCCGTAATTATATAGGAATAAGAATATCGAGCGCCATTGTTTTTACGGTCCTGTATATATATTTGGGAATCATAAGCAACCGCATGGCAGGTTCTTTCTTTACAATGATTCCATTAATGACCCTTATGGGCTATCTGTTGCCTCAAGCATTTTTAAACGCGCAAATCCGAAAAAGACAAGAACAAATCGGCAGCAGTTTGGCAGACGCCCTTGACCTGCTCGTTACCTGTGTGGAAGCCGGTATGGGGCTGAATGCAGCTATTCTAAAGGTTGGGCAGGAACTACATATGCGTTGTAAGCAACTCAGTGAAGAATTTATATTGGTCAACCAGGAAATGAGAACAGGTTTTACCCGTGAAAAGGCCTTACGGAATCTCAGCGATCGGAACAAAATTCAGGACCTGAGAATACTTGTCAGCGCTATAATTATGGCCGACCGTATGGGCAGCAGTATTGCTCAGACCCTGCGAACACATTCGGATTCTTTACGAACGAGAATTCGTCAACGTGTGGAAGAACAGGCGGCAAAAGCCGGTATTAAAATGCTTTTTCCGCTCGTGTTGTTCATCCTGCCTGCTTTGATGATCGTTATGTTAGGGCCGGGATTTCTTCAAATCATGCGCACATTCAATGAGACGCCAAAATAATAAAGAGAGGTGAAAATTGCGATCAAATTATTTTTTTATACTATGTACGTTTTTGATGATAATCCTCTTTACTGCATGTAGCCACACTCTCAATCGATATAATGCTCAACCAAATCCACCGAAAATAATTCTCGTTGATGACATGTTGAACAATATCGAAATGTTCCGGGAAATTAATAAATCTAAAATGCCCCCTATCGAATTCTGGGACAAAGAGGGTAACAGAACATATGGCAAGTTGGTACAAATCACCCGGAATAATATTATTTACAGCATTGGAAATTATTATAAATTTCAAGATGACAGTTTGAATATTATTGAAGAGATCAAATCAGTGCCTAAAGACCAGATTATCATTTTTAAGCTATGGTAAACAATGCCAATCGTAAACCAGACAAATAACAGGGTACTCCCGTATAAAGTTTATAAAGCGGACAAATTTTTGAGTCGTCTTTTCGGTCTTTTAGGTACAGATAATATCGATAAAAATAAAGTATTATACATCCCCTCCTGTTCAAGTATTCATACGATGGGCATGAAGTATCCGATTGATCTGTTATTTCTTGACAAACAAGGGATAATAGTAAAAAAAATTACTCATCTTCAACCGAATAAAACCCCAAAAAACTGTTTTAAAGCAAAATCCGTCCTTGAATTTGCCGACGGACAAACCGATGCCGCATCATTTGAAGAAGGGCAACGTATTCAGCTTCAGGTAGACGAATCGCAAAAAATAAACTATTCGGCATTTTATACCATTTTACACTGGCCAATCAATTTGGCGCTTTCATTATTATGGGGATTTTTTGCGTTCAACTGTTTTAAATACTTTATAAATTCCGGGAGCCCTTGCACACTTGGATTATTTTTTGTCAATACAATATTATTCTTTTTATTTTTAACGCGGAGAGAAAGCAAAAAAACAACCAGAAATATACTGGACTGGAGCATAGCACTCATTACAGTGATCATATCATTCAATTATAAACCTGAGACAACAACCGTTCAAACAATTCAACTCGTATCAACAAGTTTTCAACTGCTTGGAATTTTATTACTTATATTCTCTTTGCTGAGCATCGGCAGAAGTTTTGGAATTATTCCCGCGAACAGGATTATCAAACAAAACGGTGCATATCAATTTATTCGTCATCCTATATACACCAGTGAAGTGATATTTTATCTCAGTTTTTTATTGGGTAACTGGAATATACAAAATCTTGTTATTACCATATCAATTATTGCCGGACAAATATTCCGGTCTCACGCTGAAGAAAAATTACTATTACGGGATGATGAATATAAAACTTATACGTCCAAGGTCATTTATAGATTTATTCCAGGAATATATTAATATTACTGAATCATTTGACTTAAAATTTCATTAGAAAAGGGCCTATATTGTTATGAAGATGAAAAAGTACGGTATTGTTTTAATCGTGTTAATCAGCTTAATTCTGTCATTTTATTGCAAGGATGACAAAAAGACCGTTACCGGTCATAAAAATATTGAAGAACTGACATCTTCTGTCCCGGCAATATTGGCGGATGGATTAGCAACCGCGAACATTATTGCTGTGGTTTACGATACCAGCGGCTATGTCAAGAATGCAAAGGTAAATTTCTCCACAACTAAAGGCTCAATAACAAAATCAGCATTTACAAATGATTTTGGCGAAGCCGTAGCCGTCATCACCAGTCAGGCAAGTGAACAGGATATCAATGTAACGATAACAGCTACTCTTTCGGACGATCAGGATTTAATGAAAAAAAATACGACAAATCGAAACCTGGTCTTATATTTTGGCAAAAATTATCTTCCCAAAAAACTTGCAAAAAAGAATCAAATCACCCAGAACTCTTCCAATATAAGTATGATTTTTCTTGGTGTATCTGTTGATTACAAACTCGATAAAACCGAATTACCGGCGGATGGTATCAGCACCGCTTTATTATCTTTTAATATAAAAGAGTCGACAAGTAAAATGGCTGTCGGAAATGCCAAAATACACCTCAAAGCGGCATATACAACTGTTGCCGAAGAGTTGTTAACTGACGAAAAGGGGCAGGCTTCGACAAATATAACGTCGGTAAAACAATCCGTAACCGACACGATATTTATCGAATACGGCAATAAACTGTCATACAAAATAACAATTACATACATGACCCCGCAAATTGACCTGTTACCGGATTCCGCCAAAGTCAAGGCCGACGGCAGCAGCAAACTCAATTTAACCGCTCGCCTGTTTTCCCATAATAACCATCCGATTGCCGCAGCCGAAATACATTTTACCAGTTCGGACGGCATCATCACGGAGGCCGCCGCTACCAACGAAGAAGGAGAAGCAAAAGCGGTTCTTTTAAGCAGCAAAAATATAAATCCCGATGTAAAGGTGATTGCCAAATTCGGAGAAATTGCGGACACATCACACATCGCCTTTGTTGAAAGTCTAACACCCCCATTGGGTAAACTGCTTTTACTGGATTTTGAAAAACAGGTTTACAGAAACGGCATTGAACAGGTTCCCGTAACCGCCACCCTGGTTGATGAACAATACCAGCCTCTGGTGAATCGCGCCGTTTATTTCTCTATCGTTAACGGAACAATTGACAGTGTTGCCCGCACCAATGAAGATGGCCAGGCTAATGTCATTTATACGCCGGATGCTGGCGAAACAGACCTGACCGATTTTATAACGGCCAGATTTGATACTATAGAGACGACAAAACAAATAACCCTTTTGGGCGTATTACTGGAAGTGGATGCGAATCCGTCAACCATTCCCGGTGACGGCATAACGACGTCGACAGTTACCGCATTGTTGAAACTCTCCACAACCTTAGTCGCCATACCCGATGCAAATATCACATTTTCAACCAACCTGGGTATCATTACCAATTCGTCCCCCACAGATGAATATGGGGTTGCCACCGCCCTGTTCTCATCCAAAACGTCCGGCACGGCAAACATTACAATTCGATATGGAAGAATTACTCGAACATTAAGCGTTGAGGTTTCACCCGAAATACCAAACAGCATCGTATTAACGGCCGATCCGAAATTTATCTGGGTAAAAGAAACCGGCAATCTGGAGCAAACCATAGTAACCGCCCAGGTATTAACCCAGACGGGAAAGCCCATTAATTCCAATGTTAATGTAATATTTACAATAAGAAACAGCCCCGGCGGCGGCGAGTTCCTCGAACCGGCCGTAACGGGATCGACCACCGAATCAATACCCATCCAAACAGTCGACGGAGAGGCAAAAATCAAACTCAGATCGGGTATACGGCCGGGAACCGTTGAAATGGAAGCCAAACTGGAGGATTATGATATTTCCGCCCGAATGACAAATTTAGTCATTCGATCCGGGCCGGCTTACATCTATATTGATCCCGCCGATCCCAATACTGTAGACGGGCATATGTCCATAGCTTTTGATTATCTGAATCTTCCCGGCTGGATGCTGTTAACGGATTTTAAATTAACCGTTTCGGTTGGAGACAAATACAATAATCCGGTAGACCAGGGTACGACTGTCTATCTTCGAACAACGGGCGGTATTGTAACTACAGATACCGAAACAGATGAAAAAGGCATAAGCAACGCGACATTGATTACAGGACACCCATTGCCCTATGTTTCATCCGATGATCCCAACGCAATGAATCCTCATCATATACTGAATCCAAACGCCAATAATCTTGAAATTCCGATCACAATACCGGATTTTGAAGGGGACGGCAATGAGAACGACGGTATCGCCTATGTAATGGCAAGAACACATGGCCGGGATCAAAACGGCAACGATGCGGAAGTTTGGAGAATAGGGTTTGTCGTATTCAGCGGCCCCCTCAATGTATTCACCGTTACGACGGACAGAACGTCCCTGAATATCGGTCAGGTGGCCACTTTGACCATCCGGATTTGGGATATAAATGGAAATCCTGTTGCAGCGGGTTCCGAATTAACTGCTGAAACGACGCATGGGAAATTATCGGCCACGGATTTGATGCCGGAAAAGGAAAATTATGGTCTGGGTTCGACAATTTACCAGGTACAATTAACAAACGATCTGAAACCGGAAGATCAAAGTAAAACAGCGATCGTCAATATAAAACTTGATAGTCCGAACGGCAGCACAAGCCGCTCTGTTATCATCTTTTTAAATGTCTGAGATGGATGATCTGAAAATCATACGTATGAACGGTAGATTATAATCAGGAAATATTATATTTATAAAAATTTTTAGCAGACTTGTTCCGACTCAAAGTATCACAATCGGAAAAATCAGGTTATTAACTGGCCGCATATTATTGTTACCCCCTGCCCCGTCCCATTAGAGCAAAAATCACCCGGGTAAAAAAACAATTGTATATTGTAAATGTATCTCTTATTTTAATTGTCAGAGATATAAAAATGTATAATCCGTTTTATTATAATACCTGTAACAGGAACATAAAAAGGATCCGGTTATGTCTATTTCTGCTTCTCAAAACAATGTCTTCTCCGAACTATTAAACGCACAAAAAAAAGCTGTTCCGACAGTCATGGTAACCGTAATAGAGGTAAAAGGCTCGGCGCCTCAAAAAGCCGGCGCCCGCATGCTGGTCTATTCGGACGGGCGCATCAGCGGTACCATAGGCGGGGGCGCCATAGAAAAAAAAGCCATAGAGTTTGCGTTATCATTAAAGCAAAACACGGATCCGCAATTCATACAATATGAGCTGGAAACGGACGCGGAAATGTTATGCGGCGGCCACATGTCCCTGTTTTTCGAACCCATGAATCCGCCAAAGCCGCTGTACATTTTCGGCGCAGGGCATATCGGCCACGCTCTATGCCGCATCCTTGAAGGAGCAGGTTTTGCCATTACTATAATCGACAACAGGCCGGAATATGCAAACCCGGAGGGGTTCCCCGCCGTATCAAACATTCTGGCAAAACCATACCCGAAAGCTCTTGATGAGTTGGTTTTCACGGAACAGACCTCCATCGTTATCGTCACACATGGTCATGCATACGACCAGGAAGTCCTGGAGTATTGCATTCAAAAGCCGTTTCACTATCTCGGCATGATCGGCAGCCGCCGCAAGGTAAAACAGACAGTGCAAAATCTTATCGACAAGGGTATATCACCGGAATTGTTTAAAAAATTACACAGTCCAATCGGGCTGGACATCGGCGGCGATACGCCGACGGAAATTGCCGTTTCCATAGCCGCCGAATTGATCGCCGTAAAAAACAATGTGACCGAAATTCAAAAACCGAATCCTGCACAGGACATAAAATGATTGCAGGTATTATTTTAGCCGCCGGAGAATCCCGGCGTATGGGCAAGCTCAAACCCGTTCTCAAAATCGGCGGCAAAACCTTTCTTCAGTATATTGAAGCACAATTAACCGCTGCAGGTATACATCCGATTGTGGTGGTTCTGGGTTATAAACCGGACCTGATACGCCATCAAAGCGGCATAAAAGCCAAATTTGTCATCAACGACCATTATCAACATGGACAATTTTCATCATTGCAGACGGGTGTAAAGGCTTTGCCTTCATCCTGTCGGGCCGTAATTGTCTGTTTGGGCGATCAGCCACATATAAGGGCCGAATGGATCAAAGAATTAACTACCGCCTTTACAAATACCAATAGTGATATTATCATCCCGCAATATGGAGGTCAATCAGGGCACCCGGTGTTATATTCATCAAGAGTGCTGGAAAAAATTTTACAGATGAAGCCCACGCAAACCGCCCGTGATCTGCGTGACATTTTTACCGATTCCACATTACGGATTAATTTGGCATCGGAGGGCATTTTATTCGATGCGGATACGCCCCGGGATTTACACAAAATTCAATCCCGGTTTATGCCGCCCGATAATTTTTCTTGAATTCTTGGCCGGTTTTCTCTATTTTCTTAAAATATAAATTAAACAAAACCAGTGATTATTCAACAATTAAGAACAAATGAAAGTCGAAGTAAAAAAAACCTCTTCTTTAACGGATAATTTTGGCAGAAAGCTGAACTATTTACGATTATCGGTTACCGACCAGTGTAATTTACATTGTACCTACTGCAAACCTTATTCCCAAATTCTAATAAATTCAAAAGCGGAACGGCTGTCATGGTCCGAACTCTTGCGTATTGTGGAAATATTCACATGTGAACTGGGCATCAATAAATTACGGCTCACCGGTGGAGAACCCTTTATACGATCCGGTTTACAGGATTTTATTTATACGATCAGGGGAAAATACCCGTCCCTGTCGCTCTATATTACCAGCAACGGCGTGCTGATCAGTCCCTGGATAAAAGATTTAAAACAGAGCAATATTTCCGGGATCAACCTGAGCCTGGACTCGCTTGATCCTGAACGTTATTACCGGCTGACCGGTGTAAACAGGCTCGACCAGGTTTTACAAAACCTGCACGAATTGCTGGCAAAAGATATACCGGTAAAGATCAATACGGTTGTGCTTGACGACATGCCGGTATCCGAACTGTTAAGCCTTGCCGCTCTGGCGCAAAAGCTGCCGGTGGAAGTCAGGTTTATTGAACACATGGCCATCAGCCGAACCAGTAATCAAAATAAGCCGCCCAATTATACCGCCAAAGTCCTGGAAGAAATCCTGAAATATCATTATCCGAAACTATCCATGCTTGAAAACGAAAACACAACCGCAAGACGTTTTGCGGTCCCCTCCTTTCGGGGAACAATCGGAATAATAGCCGGGGATTCCAGAACTTTTTGTGAGACCTGCAACCGGATGCGCGTTACAGCTCGAGGTCAGCTAAAATTCTGCCTTTATGACGGCGGTGTAATCTCTGTGATCGATATGATCAGGCAGGGCAAGGATAATGTAGAGATCGCCAACAGAATATATACAGCGGCGCAGCACCGTTTCCAGGATGGAAACGCGGCACAGAACGCCTGCGCGGCTTTGTCAATCGCCGATATGGTGGATATAGGAGGATGAATTTGAAAAACAGATTCGGATTGTCCGAATGGTCCGGCGCGATTGGTGACCTGGGTACAATGTTACCGCTGGCCTTCGTTCTTGTATTATTTAACCATTTTTCCCCGCAGCGATTGTTTTTCCTCTGGGGAGCGGCCTATATCATAACCGGCTGGTTTTACAGGGTCCCGGTTGCCATACAACCCCTTAAAGCTATGGCCGTCATAGCCATTGCCGGTGGATTTAGCGTTGCGCAGCTCGCATCCACGTCATTTTTTTACGGGGTATTGCTGATACTTTTGTCCCTTACGGGCGCTATACGCTGGCTTGAAAAAGTATTCAGTCCCGCCCTGATACGCGGCGTGCAGGTGGGAATCGGTCTGATATTACTGCATAAGGCAATAGACCTGGTACTGGACCACGGTTTGTATATCCACCAGGATTCCGGCTCATTATTTATTAATATTATTCTTCTGTTGCTGGCGGTGATATTATTATCCGTATTCCAGCTCTGGAAACAACAACCCGCCGGTCTGATAATGATCCTACTCGGTATTGCGTATACGCTGGTTACCGGAAATACGGATATCACAACCGGAACATTCGGTCAGGTTATTTATCCTCAATTACCCGATTTTACATTTCTGATCCCGGCATTTATTTATCTGATAATCCCGCAACTGCCGTTGACCCTGGGCAATGCCGTTTATGCCGCCAACGACGCCTGCCACGTTTTCTGGAAAGAACAGGCAAAACGTGTGAATCCCTCGCGGCTGAGTTTATCAATCGGAACAGGCGACGTCATTATCGGATTACTGGGCGGCTTTCCAATATGTCATGGCGCCGGGGGTATTGCCGCGCATGCCAAATTCGGCGGGAAAACCGGCGGTACCACCATCATCATCGGCGGCTTGTTGGTATTATTCTCCATAATCAAACCATTGTCCGGTTTCCTCTTTTACATACCCGTACCCATACTGGGTGCGCTTTTGGTTATTACCAGTTTCGGTTTAATAATACTTATTCGCCGGTTACATCATTATATCGAATACATCACCGCCCTGACGGTTGGTTTGATCTCTTATTTTACAAGAAACCTGTTTATCGCCCTGATAGCCGGTTTTGTTGTTGAATTCATATTAAATTTTGTTATTAAGAAATCAGGCAAAACATGATTGATGTCAGTAAAAAATTCAATACCTTGCGTTATGCGCGTGCCGAAGGTTTTTTGTTTGCCCGGCCGGAAATTGTACAGCGGGTCATCGACAATAACGTACCCAAAGGCGATGTCATCCAGGTGGCACGCGCTGCAGGTATATTGGCCGCGAAAAAGACTGCGGAGCTGATGGTTTTTTGCCACCCGATTCCGCTGGATTGGGTGGAAGTGACGGTCGAACCGCAAAACGACCGTATTCGCGTACTGGCGGAAATCCGTACCGTTTGGAAAACCGGTGTGGAAATGGAAGCCCTGACGGCTGTATCCGCGGCTCTGCTCAATATCTATGATATGCTGAAACCCCTCGATGACGACTTACATCTGGGCGATATCCGGCTGGTTGAAAAATCCGGCGGATGGAGTGATTACAGGGAACCGGAAGCGCAGAATATCCGCTGCGGTGTTCTGGTCATATCCGATTCCACATTCGCCGGTCAGCGGACGGATTCGTCAGGCAAAGCGCTGGTAACTTTCCTGCAGCAGCAGGGTTTCCGGGTGCCGGTTTACGACGTCCTGCCGGACGACCGGGGAAAAATCGAATCGAAATTAACTGAATTGGCGGATTCGGATAAACTGGACATGATATTCACAGCCGGCGGCAGCGGACTGGGGCCAAAAGATATCACTCCGGAAGCAACGCTGGCCGTAATCGATAAAGAGATCCCCGGCATTGCCGAAGCGCTCAGATCCTACGGCAAAGACCGAACACCTTACGCAATGCTTTCGCGCCAGGTATGCGGAAAACGTAAAAACACCCTGATAATCAACCTGCCCGGCAGCGAAAAGGGCGCTATGCAGAGTATTCAATCACTGTTTCCGGGCTTGACACATGCATTGCTAATGATCCGGGGAGAAGGTCACTAATACAGAGAATTGAGAAAAAATGGATTTAATTTCAATACAAGAAGCGGTAAAAATAATTCAGCAAAATATTCCGCCGATACAAACCGATGCGCTCACGCTTGAACTGACCTCCGGACTGGTTGTTGCTCAGGATGTGTTGGCGCGTGAAGCTTCACCGTTGTTTACCAACAGCGCCATGGACGGTTTTGCCGTAAAATGGAGTGATGTCTCCAAAACAGGGGAAAAAATGTCTGTGACTCTGCATATTATCGGAGAGAGTATCGCCGGATTACCGTTCAGACAACATGTTGAAACTGGACAAGCCGTACAAATCAACACCGGCGCGGTTTTGCCGGACGGCACGGATACTGTTATACCCGTAGAGCATACGGTACAAAACAATGACCGTGTTGTTATCACCCGTATCACCCGCAAAGGACAGTTTATACGTCCGGCCGGTGCGGAATTTGAAAGCGGCGCCGTATTGTGCAAAACGGGTACGATATTAACACCCGGTTGTCTGGGATTGCTGGCGTCACAGGGTATATTATCGATAAAAGTCATTTTACCCCCGCGGGTTTCACTGGTGGTTACCGGGTCCGAGTTAATCCCTCATGATCTGAAACCGGAGCCCGGGCAAATCCGGGACGCCAACACCATCATGCTGAGCTCTATGATTCATGCCTCGAACGCGAAAAATGTTTTTCATACCCGAACCGATGACAATATCAATGCGGTCCGGCAGGGTATAAACAAAGCGGCGGATGTATCGGACCTGGTCATTGTAAGCGGGGGCGTATCGATGGGCCCGCACGATCTGGTCAAGCCGGCCGCGCAGGATGCGGGTTTTAAAAAACTGTTCTGGGGGGTTCGGCAAAAACCGGGCAAACCCTTATATGTTGCCAAAAAAGACAATACTTTATTGTTCGGACTTCCCGGCAATATGGTTTCCGCCCTGAACAGTTTTGCATTTTATATACACCCCATATTAAGGCAAATGGCAGGGAAAACATTTGAACACAAAAAAGTTAAAGCCGTATTGAGTAAATCATTTACCAATGAGGAAAACCGGACCGTGTACTTACGTGTGCAATTACTCACACAAAACAACAAAACCGTTGCCCGTCCATTTGCAAAGCAGGATTCCCATATGCTGACATCAATCGACCAGGCCCATGGTTTTATACTGGTTGAACCGGGTCAAACCATAGTACAGAACAATAAAGTAACAGTAACACTTTACCCCTGGGACTTATGATAAAAAACGGATACATTGAAGCCATATGCGTCAGCACCGGGAAAGGGACCGTGAAAATCCCGATCGATGAAGCCGAGTTTGTTGCGGGACACGGAATTAAGGACGACGCCCATGCCGGGAATTGGCACCGGCAGGTCTCACTGCTTGCCGGTGAAAGTATTGATCGATTAAAAAAACAAATACCGGAGTTACGACAGGGCGCTTTTGCCGAGAATATTATTACCCGCAATCTTGATTTTAAATATGCGGTAGTCGGATACACTATCCGTATCGGTGGCGATATATTATTAAAAATAACACAGATCGGCAAAGAATGTCATCACGGATGCGCCATCAAGCAGCAGACCGGTGAGTGTATTATGCCGACGGAAGGAATTTTCGCTAAAGTTTTACATGGAGGGATTGCCAAACCCGGTGATTCCATAGAATTGATAACAGAATGATAAAAAAGGGCTGCCCAAAACAGCCCTTTTTCGTATTTAAATCGGTTACTTTTATTCCGTTGTGAAACAAGATCGTGACGAATTACACTCGTGCGGATTTGCCACATTGTTATCAGGTCCCACAGCAGAGGCAGTCCGGATACAGCTAAATTGTGATGTCAAAATTCTGTCATCACCCTCCGAATCATCCGAAAATCCCGGATATGTGGGGCCGACACGCATCAACATGGTACAAACACGTTTTTTCTCACTCATAATTTTACCCATCAAATTTATAAGGCCAATAATTCACCAACTGCCCGCTTGAGCAGGTTCTTTGTCAACGTTATTTTATATTCATTCTGTTCCAGAGGTTCGGCGTTTTCCAGTTCCGCTTCCCCGGCTTTTTTCAGGAGTTCGTCGGAAACGGTATTGCCGTTCAGCACCATTTTCGCTTTTTTCGCCCGCCAGGGAACAGGGGCAACACCGCCCATTGCGATTTTCAGATCGGACAATTTATTACCTGAAACCTTTGCCGAAACCGCCACACTAACCATCGCAAAATCAAACGAGTCACGTTCCCGGAATTTTAAATAAATGCTTTTTACCTGTTTCGCGCTTTTGGGGACAAAAACCCTGGTCACTATTTCATCCGGTTGGAGAATATTCTCACGGGTCGGGTCCACTTTCGGCAGAATATAAAAGTCCTCAAGCGGAACCATACGCGAACCTTTGGGCCCGAGTATTTCGACGCTGGCCTGTAACGTGATCAACATGGGGGCTACATCGGACGGGTAAACAATATAGCACGATGAGCCGCCCAAAATCGCATGGTATTTGTTGTTTCCGCTAACAGCAAAACATACATCTCCGCCCTTGCGAATGCAGTGGAAATGCCTGCTGCGGAAATACCAGCATCGCGGTCTCTGGCACAGGTTACCGCCAAGGGTACCCATATTCCGCAATTGAATGGTTGCAACGGTTTCAACTGCACGGGATAATCCGCCGTAGGTCTGTGCAACTTTACTGTTCACAATATCCACCAGCGGGGTTGTAGCGCCGATGTTGAGTCCGTCTGAATCTTCTTTTATATAATTCAGTTCCTCAACGGCTTTGAGATTCACAACCTGCTCCGGCCGGTTTATGCCTTCTTTCATTCTTGCCAGGGCGTCGGTACCGCCGGCATATAAAAGAGCCTTGCCATTATATTCTCCCAAAATCAGGGGTACTGATTGAGAATTTTTGGGGTAGATATACTGAAATTCTTTCATGACTTGCCCTCCTTTCCTTGAATCGCCATTAGTACCTTGTCCGGAGTTATCGGTGTCTCATAAAAATGTGCGCCAATCGCATTGGCAATTGCGTTTGCAATTGCGCCGACACCCGGTATGGCCGGTGGTTCACCAACTCCGATCACACCCCGTTCCGACTCGTCAAACATGGTAATGTTAAAATCGGGCATTTCCAAGGCGCCCGGTATCTTGTAATTTTCCATATCCGCATTGGGCATTATACCCGTATCGGCATCGAGCAACCGGTTTTCCATGGTAACGTATCCAATTTCACCAATCATGCCGCCCTGGATCTGGTTTTTAGTGGTCAGCATATTGACAACCAGTCCGCAATCATGAACGCCGATCATCCGTGTAACCTTGACATGACCGGTTTCTTTATCCACTTCCACTTCAACAAACTGACAGCCGGCAGTTCCCGAATCCGATAACCCTTCGTTCCATTTTTCCATCTCGGATATGGGCGCTCTCAGTAATTCACAGGCTTCCTGCCAGGACAATGATTGTGCTCCGTCTTTGCTGGTAAAAGTCTTTTTAGAGTATATCACCTGGTCAGGTGTAACTTTCCATTCATCCGCAACTCTGACAATTAATGAATTTTTGGCTTTTTCTGCAGCCAATTTCACGGTCGGGGAAATCGAAGGGGTGGTCGTACTTCCGCCACTGGCCGGGGCCCAGGGGTAATCGCTTTTACCGATCAGGGGCAGTACATCCTTTAAATCCAGTTCCAGTTCTTCCGCAACTACAGCCGCAACAATTGTCCGTGCACCGGTACCAATATCCTGGGTACCTATTTTAACATCAACCGCGCCATCAGGATATATATTTACATTGGCTTTGGTTTCCCTGTTGCCTCCTCCACTCCATCTTCCGGACCCGAGTCCCATACCTTTAACAATTTTTCCTTTCTGACTACCGGACTTGAGCCGTTTGTCCCAGCCAAACTGCTTTGCGCCAATCAGATATTCCTGCTGCCGGGTTTTATTGGGATCATTTTTTATTCGCAATTCCAGTGGATCCATACCAAGTTTTTCCGCCAATTCATCCATAATTGATTCCATGGCAAAATTGGCCTGCGGATGTCCCGGAGCGCGCATCGGAGCACCGGCTCCGGCGTTAATAAATACATCTTTGTGATTAACCTTGTAATTCGGGAATTGGTAAATGTACGGTTGTGGTACACCGGCTCCGCCGCCAATCCCTGCGGTACCGAAGGAATCGAGTTGAAACGCGGTCAGGGTACCGTCCTTTTTAGCGCCAATTTTGATTTTCTGAATAGAGGACGGACGGTTGCCAACGGCCAGGAACTGCTCTTCCCGATCAAGCATCAATTTTACGGGCACAGCGGCTTTTTTGGCCAGATTTGCACAAATAATATGAAAACTTTTCATACCCAACTTACTGCCAAAGCCGCCTCCCATATGATGCGAAATGACATGTACCTTATTTTCGGGAATTTTAAAATGTCTGGCCATTGCGCTGCGCTCTCCATGAACGGCCTGAGTAGAATCCCACATATATAACTCATCATCCTGCCATTTCACAATACAACCGTGAACTTCCAGCGGGTTATGCACCTGAACATTTATATGATAAGTTTGTTCAACAACAACATCGGCCTCCTGAAAGCCTTTTTCAACATCGCCTTCGGTTCGGTCCTGGGTAGAACCGATATTGTTATCCCTGTTGCTGAAAACTTTGGGGGCATCATCAAGCATGGCCTGTTCTTCCCGGACCGTGAACGGAAGGACCTGATATTCCACTTTGAATCTTAATAAAGCTTCATTCGCGATTTCTTCCGTTTCGGCCGCAACGGCCGCGACATCATCACCTACAAAAAAAACTTCATCTTTGATATCGGTGAGAACTGCTTTTACACCCGGCATATTGACAACCCGGGAAGCGTCAATAGATATGATTTTTGCATGGGGGTGAGGACTCCGCAGGATACGTCCGTATAACATACCCGGGAATTTCAGATCGTATGTATATTTGGCGCGCCCCGTTACTTTATCGGGACCGTCTACACGGGTATACGATTTACCGAGATAGGTCATATCGTTTAATTTTTTCCAACCGGTCATTTCACCCTCCTTTCTTTATGGTTGTTGCCGCATCTTCGACTGCCTTAAAAATGTTGGGGTATGTACCACATCGGCAGAGGTTGCCGGCAACACCGTTCTTGATCTCATCAAGTGTAGGTTGATTGTTTTCCCTCAGTAAAGAGACGCAGGACATGATGAAACCCGGTGTACAAAATCCACATTGCATGGCATCATGTTTAACAAACGCTTCCTGAAGTGGATGCAGTTTGTTCCCCTGTGCAAGACCTTCTATCGTCTCGACAGATGCACCATCGGCATCCAGGGCCAGCATGCTGCAGGCCAGGATGGTTTTACCATTTAGAATAACCGTGCATGCACCGCATTGACCTTTATTGCATACCCGCTTTGTTCCTGTATAATCCAGATCATTTCTCAATGCATCCAGTAAAGTAGTACGGGGATCAACGGTCAGTTCATGCTTCTTTGAATTGATTAACAAGGAAATTTTTACCGGCCCGGCACCTACAACCATAGCTCCATGTGGTCCCTCTTGCGCGGCTTTGCCGGTTTTGGCTGCAATGGCCGTCGCACCGGCAATACCGCCGCCTAACCCTTTTATAAAGTTACGGCGGGACATTCCCGATTTTTGATTTGAATCACCCATATGACAACTCCATTTATAAATTTTAATTGCTTTCCGGGTATCAATTGATTATAATATAATAAAATCTGTTATTTCATCTACATGCAGTTGACTGATATTTTTTCCCTTGGTCAATCGAAATAATAAATATCTATAATTAAAATATATTACTCGTCCCGATGTTTTGCAAGTACTTTTTAATTCATATTTCATTTTTAACATTTTTCTTTGCATTTTACGCTATTCTGCAATATTGGGCGCCGAACAAATTTAAAAGGCCATCAGGTTTCCCGATTGGACAAAATGATCTTATAATTCAAATGGAGTATTCATTTTCTGTACGCTGTTAAGTGTATCAGTATTTGGGGGCAATTATTCGGACTTGATTCGATCAAAATAAACAAATCAACGAGTTAATAAACAGATACAGGTGGAACTGTGTTATATTTTGTAGTGTTTTGCATTGGAATTTTAAGCGCCGGTCTTGGAGTCGGCGGCGGCTCCATACTTGTACCGTCCCTGGTATATGGATTTCACTATCCGTTTCGCAAAGCGGCAAGCACTTCTTTGGCAACAATAGTACCCATAACATTAGTGGGGGCAGCAAGCCACCTGCTGATTATTAAGCATTTTCATTTTATCAATTACCTGACATTGGTTATTTTTGCGGTATTCGGTACTATAATCGGTGGTATATTTGTTCGTAAATATGAAGGTAAATGGCTGTACACTCTGTTTGCGGTTTTTCTTATAACTGTGGGTTTACGAATGCTGAAGGTATATGATGCAACATCTATGATATTCCATTATCTGCACGATTTGATTTACGGGTATGAATTTTTGTTCCTGATAATCTTTGGACTGTTAACCGGCATAATTTCAACATTACTGGGTGTGGGCTGCGGTTTGATTATTGTCCCCTTTCTGGTATACATTTTGAACTATCCGATGCATGAAGCCATAACCACCTCACTGGCCACTATGTTTCTTCTGACACTGTCGGCATCCCTCGTTCACCAAAAACTCAAAGCCATAAAAATTAATTCCGTAAAAAAACTCATCCCTCCTGCCCTGACCGGAGCGGTTATTGGTGTTTTAATATCCTCAAATCTTCCGGACAAATTACTCAAACAAGCCTTCGGTCTCTTTATTTTGATAATGGGCATTAAATTTCTTTACTCATCCCTGTCGGATTTATATAAATTATTAAAAAAGAACGAAACGGCATCTAAGGATATGACCTATACATTAACCCGGAATACTAAAATGAAAAAAAATCAGTCTGTTTACCAAAAATTAAGAAAAGCCCTTTACCAACAGGTCGAGAAACATAATTTGTTTGACAATGCAATCACCATTCGATGCAAGCCAATCACATCGGAACAGGCGATAGGTACGCCCGAAGATAAAGATTATCCCATACTCAAAGGCAAGGAAACTATTGTTCAGGCCGAATTTGAAAAAATTAAAGGACATGCGTTTTCCGATTCCTATGGAGATAAAAATTATACCCTGAAGCAGATATTGGAACTGCCGCCGGACACGAACCGCAACCGTGCGGACCTGATCGCTGCCCTAAACGCCATTTACCGGTATCTGGGTTTATGCGATCGTACCGTGCATTGCCGCGACCAGGAGCCAAAAAAATGCGCAAAAGAAATTGACCGTTTGTTCAAGCCGGGTGACAAGGTTTTGTTGGTCGGATTACAACCCCGTTTCCTGGAATACCTGAAAAAAAATCATCCGGTTAGATGTGTAGACATGGACCCAGACAATATCGGTTCGTCGAAATATGGAATTATCATAGAATCACCCGAAGAAACTCCAGGGGCCGTCGAATGGTGCGATATTATTTTCGCCACCGGCTCAACAGTGGTCAACGGGACTCTGTCCTCCTTTCTGGATACCGGGAAACCGGTCATATTTTACGGCGTCACAATTGCCGCCGCGGCAAACATTCTCAATATTCCCCGGTTTTGTGAATACGGTCATTAAAATTTCTTGTTTTTTTGAATTTTATCATTTATTATTTAATAAATACCAGAGCTGATATGATTCAGTTCAAAGTCAATAAAAGAGCTTCAATTCAATTCGTTTTAATTTATAACCGATGTTGTATTAAAAAACAACAAAAATTTATCAGGATGTGAACTATGCAAGAAACCATAAAATTTAATCTCAATGGGAAATCGATAAATATCGAAGTCGATCCGGAACGTTCTCTTTTGTGGGTACTGCGGACCGATTTACAATTAACAGGAACCAAATACGCATGTGGTGAAGGATTTTGCGGTGCATGTACCGTGCTTGTCAACAACCAGGCCGAACGCTCCTGTCAACTGCCTGTTAAAAATGTGGCGGGGAAAAAAGTAATAACTATTGAAGGATTGACTCAAAATGGCGTCCTGCATCCACTGCAAAAAGCTTTTATTGAGCATGAGGCCCTGCAATGCGGTTTTTGTACTCCGGGAATGATCCTCAGCGCCCTGAGTTTGCTAAATGAGAATCCACAACCGACCAGAACCGAGGTAATAGACGGAATGGAAGATGTTTTTTGCCGCTGCGGTTCACATCAAAGGATCGTCGCCGCCATTCTTGCCGCGGCTCAAGAAATGAAAGGGGGCGTAAAATGAAAAAAGACGATTATTTATTTGAACCTGATCTGGATGAAATCCTTCCGGAATATAAACTTGACCGTCGGGACTTCCTTAAACATTTGGGCGGCGGTATTATCATTTTCATCACGGCCGGTGTTCCCGCTGCCGAAGCGCAAAGACGCGGCAGCGAATATCCCGAGGACCTGAATGCCTATCTTAAGGTCGGCGAGGATGGTCGGGTTACCTGTTATACCGGAAAAATAGAAATGGGACAGGGAATTTTTACCTCTCTGGCGCAAATGCTGGCTGAAGAACTGGACGTTCCTTTAAAGTCTGTTGATATGGTTATGGGAGATACCGACCTTTGCCCATGGGACAGTGGTACAGTTGGGTCACGCAGCACAAAATATTTCGGACCTCCCCTGCGTGAAGCCGGAGCAAAGGCCAGGGCGATTTTATTCCAGCTTGCCGCTATTCGTTTAAAAACGGACAAAAATAAACTCGTGGTGAAAGACGGAATAATTTCAGTTAAAGATAATCCCGATATAAACGTGTCCTACGCACAGCTTACTAAAGGTAAAAGAATTGAAAGGCAGGTTGGCGGTAATGTAAACATTAAACATTATTCGCAGCATACAATTTCTGGCACCCCTGCTTTTCGCACCGATGCGCTGCAAAAAGTAACCGGGGAGGCCAAATACACCGGTGACATCAGGTTACCCGGTATGTTGTATGCAAAGGTTCTGCGCCCCCCTGCGCACAATGCCAAACTTGTATCGGTGGATACAAGTCCCGCGAAAAAAATTGAAGGGATCATCATTGTTGAAGAGAAAGACCTGGTAGCCGTACTGCATGAAAAGCCGGATGTAGCTGAAAGGGCTTTAACAACAATCAAAGCGGAATTTGATAATCCCGAACAAACAATAAACAATAAAACAATATTCACACATCTTGAAAAATCCGCCACCTCACAGCGCATAGTGACGGAAAACGGTGATATCAAATCAGGACAAAACAACAGCGCACAGTCGATTGAAGCCGCCTATTACAACCACTATGTCGCCCATTCCCCGATGGAAACCCATACTGTACTGGTTGATATCGGAAAAGATAAAGTCAGGGTTTGGGTGTCTTCGCAAACACCTTTTCGGATACAGGAAGAAGTGGCTGAGATATTAGGAATACCGGTTGAAAAAGTGCGTGTGATGCAGATATTTTTAGGCGGCGGATTTGGCGGTAAAAAATCTGGATTGTATATTGAGGAGGCCGCCCGGCTGGCCAAAATAACCGGCAGACCCGTGCAAATTGCCTTAACCAGAAAAGAAGAATTTTTTTATAACACCTTCAGACCGGCTGCCGTTGTCAAAGCTAAAACCGGTTTGAATAAGAACGGACTAATTACACTCTGGGACTTTGAACATTTATTCTCGGGAACGAGAAGTACCGAACCGATTTACAATATTCCCCATTATATCGTAAAATATAAAAGTACAGGAAGAAATGAACCGGACGCTCATCCGTTTGGTACGGGCGCATGGCGCGGACCCGGCAGCAATACGAACGTTTTTGCAATGGAATCCCATACGGATGTAATGGCGCAGGCAGCAGGAATGGATCCTTTATCGTTCCGTCTGAAAAATTTATCGGATGAACGAATGAAACGTGTCTTAACTGCAGCCGCCGATCATTTCGGCAATACTTTTGTAAAATCCCCAAGTGGTAAAGGTTACGGTATTGCCTGTACAAATTATCTCAATACTTATGTGGTAAGTATGGCGGAAGTGGACGTCGATAAGAATACCGGGCATGTTCAGGTTAAACGTATAGTATGTGCTCAGGATATGGGTGAGATCATCAATCCCCAGGGAGCAAAACTGCAAATCGAAGGTGCTGTGACGATGGGGCTTGGTTATTGTCTGACTGAAGAAATAAAATTTAACGGGGGACAAATAATTGACGAGAATTTTGACACCTATGAGATAACACGATTCTCCTGGGTGCCAAAGATTGAACCCGTCCTAATTGATAATCCGGAATTGCCGCCGCAGGGATGCGGGGAACCATCAATTACCACTATGGGCGCCGTAATCGCCAATGCGGTTTATGATGCTATTGGCGTCAGGTTATATACACTGCCAATGACCCCGGAGAGAATTAAAGAAGCAGTTAACAAAGGGTAATAATTATGTAGCATTCTCTCGTGTAGTGTTATTAAAATGTTAATTGTCTTTTTCATCGTTTTAATGGCTTTGAAAATAAGGGGGATTTTTCAATCCATAATATTATTGAAATAGCCTGGATAACCTCAATACGGGGCTGATATGTTCTTTTACCAGTCATTTATAATCCCGACAATGTTCGTTATCCGACATTGTGTAAACAATTTACTTTAATACTGATACAACTGACAGTTATTATAAATTGATATGATAAATTACATGAAAAAACAATTGCGATATTGATAAAAATTATTAAATTATTCCTTAACAACCTGCCCCTGTAGCTCAGTAGGATAGAGCAGTGGTTTCCTAAACCATTGGTCGGAGGTTCGAATCCTCTCAGGGGTACTTATTCCTTTCAATTTTTATTGTTGCCTTAATTTGATTATTTATTATTTTAGGTTCTTCTAACTTTTAGTTGGTAGTAGCTTGAATAATTTTCAAAGAGAAATATTGAATATCGTGAAAACCATAAG
>JAFGSB010000005.1 GCA_016934825.1 Candidatus Zhuqueibacterota bacterium | reverse complement strand
CTTGACAATATATAATTCTTATCCGGCATAATTTTTGAAGATGTTGCGTCATTAATTTCAAAATGTCTGGACCGTTCTATCATTAATACATCAATCTTATAACGATTGCGTAAATTTAAATGCGCGAGATTTTTATTAATAAATTTTTCCGGAATTTCCACTTCCGCGATAGAGAATCCTGGAATTGCTTCCATAATATTATCGGTATCCAAGGATTTTACATTTATGGCCAATTCATCTTTTATTGACAATTTACCGATTTTTTGGTTATATAAATTCAAAACATCCTGATAATGCAATGTCCCCAAAATTTTATCCCGGTTTTCATGTTGAAGGACAGGGAGCTCTTCAACGGGATATTTGGCAAAGAGCCGCATGGCAATTTCAAGATTGTCTTTAGCGTCAATAGCGACAAAATCCGTGTCGGCAATATCTTTGGCGATAACAACGCCATGTAAATTATGATAAGAGGTGATCAGATGGTGCAGGGTTCCGGATGTTATAACGCCGCTTAAATTTCCATCAACATTTATTGTATATATTGTGTCATGTTCTTCGCTCAAGAATCTTCTGATCAGTTCGGAAACCGGCGTACTTTCCGGGATGGTCAGGATGTCTGTTTTGGTAATCTTTTCTACCGGGATCGACCGTAATATCGTGCTTTCTTTACCGTCCGATATTCTGTATCCTTCCTGTGTAAGTTCGTTTCGATATATAGACCCATTCATGACCATTTGAGTAATGGTGTGACTGCCCACAATGCCAAGAATTAACGGTAATATAAAAAGGTAATTGTTTGTCATTTCAAACAGGATCATGATCGCGGTTATGGGAACGGAATTAATTCCCGCCAGCATGGCGCCCATACCGACAAGCGTATAGGTTGTCGGATCGAGGTGCAGATTGAATAAAACAGACATGAGATACGCGAAAAAATATCCGTAACATGCCCCCATAAAGATAGATGGAGCGAATATCCCGCCGAAACCGCCTGAACCCAAAATTAAAATGACCAGGATAAATTTAAGAAAAAATAGCAGTATAATGAATTGAACGTTCAGGGAATCGCTTAATATATTATTGATATTGTTATAACCGATACCGAAAATTTCCGGGAACAGAAATCCGGCAATCCCCATTAACAGCCCCGTTATCAACATACCGGTTAAAAGATTATGCGTTCGATAATAATAATCAAATTTACTTTTGATAAACTCTTTGGATTTAATAAAAAAGATGGAAAGCAGACCGGCGCTGACACCCAGCAGCAAATAAAACAGAAATTGACTGTAAGGACCGATATTGAGAACATTAAAAACAAATTTGGGATCATTTCCCAAAAAAATACGTGAAACGGCACTCGCCGACACGGACGATAATAAAAACACACTTAGCGCCGTCGCCCGGAATTCATTCAAAAGGACAACCTCGAGAGAAAAGAAAATCCCGGCCAGCGGCGTGTTAAAAACCCCGGCAATAGCCGCGCCGGCGCCGGCGGCGGTAAACATTCTTAATCGTGATTCGGAAAGTCCTAATAGTCTTCCGGTCGCCGAAACGATGCCCGCGCCTGTCTGGGCGGCAGGGGCTTCGGGACCTACGGTTCCCCCCGTGCCGATACAGATTGCGGGAGCTAAAAAATGAAATAAAGTTGTTCTAAAAGGGATAATCCCGTCACGCAGCGAAACCGCTTTGATAATTTCTAAAACGCCTCGTTGCTTTGAGGCCCGAGGGGCCATACGGACCATCACCCATTGTAAAAACATGCCGAATACCGGGATAAATATGATAATCCACCCATAGTTTGAAAAAAAACTGTTCTTTTCGATATGGATAATTTCTGAAATCAGGAAAATCGTTTCATGAAAACCGACTGCGGCAAGGCCGGCAATTGTTCCCAGTATTATTGAATAGATAATCAATATGGTATATTCGGATGCGCCGTGGGATGCCAAAAGCTGTCCTAACTTTATCTGGTGCCTTTTTAAGTGATGTTGTATTTTATTTAATGTTGACATAATTTATAATACTAAATTTTGTAACAAGTACAATAGATATTCATGATGTTCGGATCCTGCCAACCATCTGTAGTGCAAAGATTTAATTCGGATGATGAATAATATGGAAAGACAGAAAAATAAAACCTGATAAACTGTTAAAAAGATCATAATCAGTGATTACGAACGAGCAGTAGTATTGCTGCGTAGGGAACGATCAAAAAAGTTTCACCTTCGAATTTTATTTCCACAGCAGCTTTTCGTAAAAAAATAGCATCATCGCCTACCTGCGCCTGCTGCGGAACATTGTCCAGATCCTTTAATGATTGTTTCCAGGGTTCCTCTTCAACATCGTTTGGCTGCGGCATCGGAATCCCTGCGCCGACCTCAACAATCCTGCCTGCCTGAACAGATTCCTTTTCCAACGCCCATTTTGGTAAATACAAACCCGTGTTGCTGCGATCTTCTCCAACATCGGGAACGATTAAAAGACGATCACCAACAACGATTAATTCTTTTTTACCTTTTTTCATTACAGTTTTGATCCATTATGATATCACGGCATTCGGGTTACGGATACATTCATCCTGATCTGATCAGGCTGCAAGATCAATATTATCATGCGATAAATATGTAAATTTCATTCTTTCAATCAATTCTATATCGAATACATATCAGAAATTGGAATTATTTCAAACAAGAATGTCGTGATCGGATTAAGTTTGTCATTAATATAATTATAAAGTTAAATAATTTTTATTGAAAATGCAAATTATAAGATGAGGGGATTTGTTCACTGATACCTTGATTTGAACTATAGTATAAATTCAACAAAAATAATCCCGATGTCCGGCTCGATCCGGATTCGAGAGCCTTTTATATGAAAAATACTATACAGATATAATGACTTTAAATTTATTTTTGATATTGCCATATGATTATATATATTAAGAAAAATACTAATTAGTTTTGTGGAGGACGGCATGATCAATTTAAAAAAATCAGGTTTTCTGTTATTCGTCATAATCTTATTGCTTGGATGCGCCACAAATGAACAGGAGAAAAAAATGCAGGATTTTCTCGATTCAAGGTTACAACAAATAAAGACTTTATCCAAAGAAAGCGCAATTGCTTACTGGAACGCGACCACTACCGGGGATGACAGTGAATATGAAAGATATAGTAAAATGGAACTGGAACTAAGGAAAATCTTTAGTGATACAAAAGATTATAGTTTATTGAAAGAACTGAAAGAAACCGGTGTGATCAGGACTCCTCTGTTATCCCGTCAACTTGATATATTATATAATAGTTATCTTGAAAACCAGATTGAACCGCAGTTGCTGGAACAAATAGTTGACCTCGGAACGATATGTGAAAAGAAATTTAATGATTTTCGGGGAACAATAGACGGTAATCCGGTTACCACAAATGAAATTGATGAAATTTTAAAAAAAGAAACAGATTCAAGTAAAAGGAAAAAAGCGTGGATAGCGAGTAAACAGGTCGGTCCCGAGATCGTAATGGAACTGATTGCTCTTGTCAAGTTGAGAAATCGGGCGGCAAAAAATCTGGGATTCGACAATTATCATACCTTATCGTTAACAACATCGGAGCAAAGCGTTGAAGAACTGGACTCTATTTTTAATGATTTATATGAATTGACAAATGCCCCGTTTAAAAGACTCAAAACTGAACTGGACAGTATTTTAGCTGATAATTATGGTATTGGTGTCGAAGGATTAATGCCCTGGCATTATCATGATCCTTATTTCCAGGAAACGCCGTTGGTATACAACGTGGATCTTGATGAATATTATAAGGACAAGGACGTGGTTGAACTGGCCTCCCGTTTTTATAACGGTATCGGTTTGCCGGTTGAATCCATTCTTGAAAAAAGCGATCTGTATGAACGGGACAAGAAAAATCCGCATGCATACTGTACGGACATTGACAGAGAAGGAGATGTCCGCGTTTTGTGTAATGTTAAAAATAACGAACGCTGGATGGAAACCATGCTGCACGAACTCGGACACGGAGTATATGATAAATATCAGAGTCCGAAAACGCCATACCTGTTAAGAACACCGGCGCACACGTTTACAACCGAAGCTGTCGCCATGTTTTTCGGACGATTGAGCCGCAATGGTTCCTGGATGCAGCAGATGCTTGGATTAACAGATGACCAAAAGGCGGAAATAGAACGGGTCAGCAGTAAATACGCACAGTTAAAACAGCTTATTTTTGCCCGCTGGGCGATGGTTATGTACAATTTCGAAAAGGAATTATACGCGGACCCGGATCAGGACCTGAATGCCCTGTGGTGGGAAATGATTGAGAAATATCAGTATGTAAAAAAGCCGGCCGGCCGGGATGAACCGGACTGGGCCGCCAAGATCCATTTTACCATAGCACCGTGTTATTATCATAACTACCTGTTGGGCGAACTATTAGCCTCACAAATACATCACACGCTTGTTTATGATGTTTTAAAATTAGAAACGGACGGTGATGTCAGTTATGTCGACCAGAAAAAAGTGAGTCAGTTTTTCCGTAAAAAAATATTTGAACCCGGCGCAAAGTACCGCTGGAACAATATGATCACTTTTGCGACCGGAGAACCGTTGAATCCCGCATTTTTTGTTGAACAGTTTGTGAACTAAGATAAACGCATATGAACAGATTAGACAGAGACATGCTGAAAATCATGCCGGACGGCACTGAAAAACATATCAATCCGTTTACCGGCACCGAGGTATGGTTTATCCCCGGGCGAAAGAATCGCCCGGTCACCTCAAAACAGGTTAATAATCCGGTTAATATTGAAAAGCGAACGCCGGAGGATTACTGTAATTTCTGCCCCGGCCAGTATTTCAATACAACCCCTGAAAAATCGCGTCTGGTCAATCATAACGGAAAATTTGAAATTCTTGATCAAATAACGGCCGAAGAAATCTTTAACAATTATGCAGAATTTCGCCGTATTTCCAATTTGTTTGAAATTGTGACCGTTGATTACTGGAAAAAGAATTTTAGTTACCGGTTATCGGAAAAAAATAAAAAGCGTAAAGAAAAATATCTTGCCAGTGAATTGGGAAGGAACCACGTTATATCCGTAATCAATATGAAATTAAAATACAGCGGCCTGACGGAAGATGAAATAAAAGCTGTTTCGGTTGATGAAAAACTGGCGATGAGCGATGCTTTTTTCGGCGGTGCGCATGAACTGGTCATTCCTAAACGTCATTACACCGACACGGCAGTAAATGATTCGGATTTGGCTTCCTCCGGCACGTTAACCCCGGAGGAGCATTTTCTATATTTCCATTTTAACATACAGGCCATGAAGGATATTTATGAAAATAACCGGTATGTCCGGTATGTCAGTATATTCCAGAATTGGTTAAGAGAAGCGGGAGCTTCTTTTAATCATCTTCATAAACAGCTTGTCGGGCTGGATGAATGGGGTGTTTCAGTGGAACGGGAACTGGACCTGGCCTCACGAAATCCAAACATATATAATGAATACGCGGCAAATTTTGCCGCATATAATAATTTTGTCATCTGTGAAAATGATTACGCGGTCGCGTTCGCGGACATCGGGCACCGGAATCCGACTGTCGCTATATATTCGAAAAGCGTTCATTGTAATCCTGCCGAACATACGGAAGAGGAAGTAAGAGGCTTTAGCGATATTATTCACGGGATCCATGCCGCCATGGGCTCACAGATTTCCTGTAATGAAGAATGGTATTATATGCCTGTGGACAGTGTGATTCCAATGCCCTGGCATGTCCTGATCAAATGGCGCATCAGCATCCAGGCCGGTTTCGAGGGCGGGACCAAAATATATGTCAATCCAATGGCTGTATCGGAAGTCAGGGATTATCTGGTGCCGCGATTATTCGATCTCCGGTACCAGGGCAAAATTGCGACTTTTCAAATCGCGGAAGAGTGTCCCGTAAAACCCAATTCACTCAAATATTATAAAAACATATTGAGTTGATAACAAAATTCTTTTTTTAATTGTTCAGTCATCTGGAAAAGTTTCAACGATAGTCGTGTCAGGGTCTGCCTGCCCGGCTATTTTTCGGTCAGATCATGACAGTTGGGGGCTGTTCGTTTAGGTACAGATTCAGACAAACATTTTAGTATATCGGGTTTCTGAAGAATTCAATCCGGGCCGGAAATTCATATTCAAAGCAGGGGCGGGAAATAATCCAGTTGTTTTCAGCCTGCACGGCATTTTCCCAGTTCGTATCGACAAAATCAGGGCTATGCCAGTTTTTTTCCTCCCGGTCCAGGATTTTCCATGTTTCGTCTCCCGTTACCTGGGAATTCACCTCCGGACAATTTAATATAATGTTTATTGACGGTTTTACAGCCTGTTTATAATTGATCACTCTAACGGCCAGCACATTCCCCCCTTTTTTAAGATATTTGGCAACATTCCACATTTTTACTCTTTCGGCCTCCACTACCGCTGAAAGGGTCCTTGTGGCTAAAAGTTCACCGACTTTCTGGCCGTTAAGCCACAAGATCGCGTGCGAATCAGCTATGACATGCAGCCAGGCTTTTTTCACCGGCTCACGCATACTAAAAGTTTTTCGCAGATAGACTGCCGGAGAAAACGAAGCGTTTGCGGGATCAACCGGAAAAGTAATAAAAGGTGTTTCCAGCCGGCCGTTTAATTCAAAATTGCCGTTTTTAATTTCCACTTTTTTTATGGTCAGTTGTTTCCGCACCCTGTCGAACAGATTTATAATTCTATCGAGATTGTCCTTTTTGTTATAACGCAGCCAGAGCTCCGCAAATGTGGATTTGATTTTGACCAGCTTTTCTTCTAAAATTGAAATGTGCGTTATCAGCAAATCCGGTGAACAAGATTGGGTTTTATTTAATTCAAGCTGTACTTTATTCAACAGGGCGGTCCAGTGATACAGGGAAACGCAATATTCAAGAATATCGAGATGGGATTTATTTCGATTTGCCGTAGCCCTGAGTTTTTTCAGTTCGGATGTTAAATCATCATAAAGCTGTTCGAGGTCCTTAATTCGTCGCTCGAGTTTATTGCTTTCGACTGTGAGAGGATAAAAAGGGTGCGCAAAAAAATAATTAAGGTCATAATATTCGGAAACCCGGCTCAGTGTATCAAACGTTCGGATAAATCCCGGATCGTCACTACCGTAAAAGTCCCGGAAAAAAGAATGATTAAATTGTTCAAGATTGTTATGGGTTTTGTTCCAGGCGCAATTTGCCGCATAAGCAATTTGATAATAATTCAATTCCCGTAAATTGGCGCCCCCGAAATCTCCCCAGCTCGATGTGACAGCGCCCGCCGCGCCGTTCATATGACCGTCCCGAATGATATTATAAATATTTTTTCGGGCATGATCCATATCGGGAAAGATACGGCTCCAGTTCTGGTTGCCCGGCGATACAATATAATCGTGACCGGATTTTTGAAAAAAGTTTGTGGATTCGTAATGGTCTCTTTTTTCATAATGCCAGTCCATGATTTTAATATCACGTGGCAGATCCTTTAATATGTCGGGATGTTCCAGAACAATATCGCCATACATTATGATCTTTTTATTATACTTTTTTAATATCCGAAAAACTTTATTGTAATGTTTTGCGTGCACGGCGGCAATGCCGTGTTTTAATACGTCGTTTCTGCTGGCGCCGCTGCCGACGTCATAGGATTCATCTGCGCCTATATGAAAATAGACGGACTTGAATACCGGCACGATTTCATTCAGGCATTTTTCCAGAAAAAAATAGGTTTCATCCAAAGTCACATCAAGTGAAGCCGCGCCCGGGAAATCGGCCAGATGCAAAAATTCCGGTTGAATAAGCATATTTTCATAGTGCCCGAGAGTCTGAAAAACAGGGATAATATCCACATAATACCGCGCCGCGTAGTCCTGCAACTCTATGCACTCCCGCGCGGAAAGAGCGCCCCGGTTTTTGCCGATGGACGGATAACTTTTAAATTGAAAAATATCTTCAATATACGGCATATAAACATTCATTTTATATGAGGCGAGATAACGAATGATCCGTTTAAAGTGATTTAGGGTCGAAACCTGCCCCCTGCTGATATCATCTGAAAAACCCCTGATTTTCATGTCCGGCCAGTCATGGATGGTTAATTCAGGTATAAGAATTTCTTTTTTTTTGTTTCCGATTAACATGCGCAGGGTTTGAATGCCGTAAAATGCCCCCTGTGGGGATTGTGCAACCAATAAAATGAAATGATCTTTAATAATTAATAAATAACCCTCATTATCCAGTTTTTGTGTGATCTTTATCCGGTCATCGTTAATAATTTTCGCGATTTTATCCAGATTATCGGGTGATAACAGGTATATACCGGGAGTTTCGATAGAGCTTTGCGAGAGCGGCAAAATATTCAGGGATAGTTGATAATCGGTCTGAAAACACTCTTTCAGCAGTTGTGCGGAATTGATTAAGTCCTGGCCGGCAAAAATGGGAACGGTTTTATCAAGTTTGTAAAATCCTTTATGAAAGTACCATTTTTGCGGCAGAGGGACAACGAAAATTTCATTGTTCGGATAATTTTTCATAAATTTTTATTGCTATTTTGTTTTATTCTTTTTAAATATAATAAGGTAAAATAAAAATAAAACAAGTCAGTTTCAAGCTGAAAAGTTTGAAGAGCTAACCGCAATTAGCCGAACGAATGTGTTGCCGGGTTTTCTGTGCTGAAGGGGCCACTGCCGAATTTCTGCAAACCTTTGAAACTGTTTAATGTTTCATAACTTTTAAATGGGGAGTCATAATGGGAAAAATCCACAAACCGCTTTCGAGAGAAATGCGGGAGAAGTTTGAAAAGGTTTCATTGCAATACATGGAATTGCTGTATAGCTCGGCATTACGTTTAACCAAGAATTCTGCTGAAGCGGAAGATCTCGTACAGGACACTTATATGCGCGCCTACCGGTTTTTTGATAAATTTCAGGAGGGGACGAATTTTAAGGCGTGGATATTCAGAATCATGACAAATACCTTTATCAACAAATACAGGAAAAAAGCCCGCTCACCGCAACAGGTGGAGCTTGAAAAAGTATCATTTTTTATTGAAGATGAACAGGTGGAGCAATATCCCAGAACAGTGGATGTTTATGAAAGAAATACATATCATGAACTTTTTGACGATGAAATCAACGGCGCTTTAAACCGGTTATCGGAAAATTTTAAAGAAATAATCGTACTGGCTGATGTGGAAGGTTTAACTTATAAAGAAATTGCGCAAAAAGCAGATATACCGCTGGGTACGGTTATGTCCAGATTGTTCCGCGCCAGGCGAATGTTGCAGAAAAATTTATATGGCGTCGGACGGGAAAGGGGTTTTATACATAGTACAACGTTCGTATGAGTAATGCAGTCTTTTTCTGGTTTCGCCGTGATCTTCGATTATATGATAATGCCGGTCTGTATTACGCATTAAAAAGCGGCTTTAAAGTAATACCGGTTTTTATTTTTGATTCGAACATTCTCGACAAGCCCGGAAATAAAAAGGATAAAAGAGTCGAGTTTATTTTTTCAGCATTGCAGGATATCCATAACAGGTTAAGGGCCGCGAAGAGCGGCCTTTTTGTTCGATATGGGAATCCTGTTGAGGTGTGGAAAAATTTAATTTTTGAATTTAACGGTAAAGCGGTTTATACAAACAACGATTATGAACCCTACGCCATAACCAGGGATCGGCAGGTTAAGGACTTGTTCGAATCTCGGGAGTTGGGATTTTACAGTTACAAAGACCAGGTCATTTTTGAAAAAGATCAGGTGCTTAAACCAGACGGGACGCCCTATACCGTTTTTACCGCTTTTAAAAACAAATGGTTGAAACTCTATACTCCCGGTCAATCCGACACATACCCTACTGAAAACATGTTTTCGAATTTTTACAGTTGCCAGGCCGAAAAATTACCCGAGCCGGCCGATTTTGGTTTTGAAAAGACCGGTACTGTGTTCCCTTCCGGACAGATTTCACCGCAGGTTATTAAAAATTATCACTTGACCAGGGATTTCCCGGCATTGGCGGGGACAACACGTCTGGGGGTGCATTTAAGATTCGGCACTGTCAGTATCCGGGAATTGGTCCGAATAGCATTTGAGTTGAATGAAACCTGGTTGTCCGAATTGATCTGGCGGGAATTTTTTATGACGATTCTCTATCTGTTTCCGCATGTCGAAAATTACTGTTTTAAATCCCGGTATGATAACATACAATGGGTGAATGATGAAAAGGAATTTGATTTGTGGCGCCAGGGTCTTACAGGATGTCCTCTTGTAGATGCCGGAATGCGGGAATTGAATCAAACCGGGCTTATGCATAACCGCGTCAGGATGGTGACGGCGTCCTTTTTGGTTAAAAATTTATTAATTGATTGGCGCAAGGGAGAAAGATATTTTGCCGAAAAATTGCTGGATTATGATCTTGCCGCCAATAACGGTAACTGGCAGTGGGTTGCCGGAACGGGCTGTGACGCCGCGCCTTATTTCCGCATTTTCAATCCGGAAACCCAGCTTGAAAAATTTGATAAAGACCGCATTTATGTCAAAAAGTGGGTGCCGGAGTACGGGTCTCCAGCCTACCCGGACCCCATTGTGGACATTGCCGCCTCGAGGAACAGGGCCATTATGGTTTATAAACAGGCAAAAGCGGAATAATACCAGGGGAAAAATATGGAATGGAAAAAGGTTTCTCTGGAACTGTGTGATTTGCTGGATACATACATAGTCGAGTTTCCGAGTGAGAAAAAAATGATGTTCGGCTGCCCGGCTTTTTTTGTGAACAACAATATGTTCACCGGTGTGTTCGCCGATTCGATATTTGTACGTTTGACCCCCGGGGACAGAGAACGGTTGTTTGCCGAATTTGACGACGCCGCGCCGTTCGAGCCCATGAAAGGCCGCGTGATGAAAGAATATGCGGTTTTGCCGGAACAAATTTATAAAAATCCGGAACTGCTGCGTAAATGGTTAAAAATCTCGTTTGATTTTGCCGGAACCCTGCCCTATAAAGAGCCCGGGAAGACAAAGAAATAAAAATTTCAAAGAGGGTACTTATCAGGTACAAGTTACTCATTGAAACGACATTCCGTTTGTGTTTTTGAAAAAAAGTTGCTATTCTATGCGGAAAATGTTAAACTAATTAATATATTCAAATTTATTTAACATTTTTATTAAATAAATTATCAGGTCACCTCGACTGCTGTTTATCCGGAGTTTCAATGGACAAAAAACAATCCGTATTCAAAAACAATTTCAGGGCATCTGTTAACGATTTTTTTAACCGCCTGCACGACACATTTCGATTTATCCGTTATCGCTTTAAATACCTCGATCCAAAACGATTTTCATTTTTGACGAATATTAGTTTACCTTTACGTTCGCTGTTTCGCCCCAAAACGACGATACTTTTTTACCCGGAACGCCCGGCATCCTCAACCACTATTTATAAATTATGCGCGGTTCACGGTTATGCCATGACGGATAATCCTTTTAGTTCGTATCAGGTGGCTTTTAAAAACAAGGACAGCACATTTTTCGATTTATCAACGCTGAAGGTTCTGCCGGATAAATACAAAGTCATCAATCGAAACAGTGTGGATATCAGCAAAAACAAAGTCAGTGATGTTTTTCAAGAGATATTCGGTTATTCTTTAAAAGTCGATCCGGTTAAACATACCGGTCCGGCAGTGGAAAAGTCCGATAAAAACGCCATGCATGACGGCCGTATTGTTCATTGCCCGGTTCCGGCCGAATCCGTACGGACCGATTGTGTTTATCAAAAGGTGATCGATAATACTGTCGAAAACGGATTTGTGCTCGATTACCGGATACCGGTACATGGCGGTCGGATTCCGCTTGTATATCTGAAATATCGGCCGCAACAAACACGCTTTTCAAACCTGAATGACCATGTGGAACTGGAAGAGACATCCGCCATATTCAGTGAGAGAGAACAACTCGATATATTAAAATTTGCCAAAGCAATGGGAATCGAGTATGGTGAATTTGATGTGTTGCGGGACAACAAAGAAGGCCGGATATATATTGTAGATGCGAATATGACACCCTGGGGGCCGCCAAACGGCCTGCCCAAAGAATTGCAGCGTAAAGTCGTTTTACAACTTGCGGAGACATTCAGGATTTTTATTGAGCAGTACAGGGAAGAATAAAAAGCCGAAAAAGGCATTGTCCTGATGAACCGATAACCGCCTATGGATGTGTTAATGTGTCTGCGGAAAAAATTTAAGCGGTTACCTGAATAAAAAAGTCATTCAGAACTTTCAATTATATTGAATTCAGTCAAAATCCCGACTATATCGAGTATTTCCGGCGTATAAGATACATCTGTTCCGGCCTTTTCCATGATTTCTTTAATGCTCCGGTATCCGGCGTTTGGAAACGGAAGATGGTAGAGAAATTGACCCTGTGACAGTGTGAGATTGATTTTCCTCTCTTTCTTTTCACGGCCGTCACCCGTAAAAATAGTCACCGAAGTGATACAGGAGTTTTTCCCGGAAGTCGAGAACATGGCGCCGGAATGAATCCTTTCCCTGATCTCTTGGCTTAATTTATGTTCTTCTTCACCCGGAATATAAAGCGCGGTAAAATCGATTTCTATATTTAATTTTTTCTTTTTCAGTGTGTACCTGTAATAAGGGCGTTTTCGTTCATAAACCTCTTTTCTGTCAGCAATGCCGAAGGAAAACAATTCTTCCAAAAAGTCCTGTGCCGTTTTGATATGCAAATCCAGACGTGATGCGACCTCTGACGCCGATATGTCTTTATAGATTACCAATAGTTTTAGTAATTCGCCTGCAAATGATTTTGCCAGGAGAACGGATATTCTGTTAACCGTGATAAAATCCATTTTTATACCTTAATATTGATATGAAAAAGCTTATAAGACCAGTTTGAGCGAGTTCATTTGTTCTATAATTTTGTCGCTTTTACCGTTTTGTAACAATTTGAGAAATTCAACAAACAGATTTGCGAAAGAGGAACAGAGCTGGTCAAAGGTTAATTCGGAGGAATATTTTTGATAATCCTTTTTCGCAATTTTCACGGAAACCTGGCCGTCATAGTTGAAAACAATAAAAGTTTCATTGAGATAATTCTGTTTCAGGTATAAAAAATGAGGCAGCATGTTTTCCGGGATCACCAGCACAACCCTGGTTTCTTCAATATAGGGGAAGGCGATGACATTCTTTAGCATAAAGCGGGCAAAACGGATTATCTCCTCTTTGCTGAAATTTATCTGTCCGGCCGGATAGGGACGGGGAGTGAACCCGTTTTTGGTTTCATTAACCGAAGAGGCGGCTAATTCCAGCACCTCGCGGTACCGCCATTTGAGCCTGCGTAATACCAGCATTCTCATGAACATGACGAACAGAAACAGGGCGCAGACGGCAAAAAATACCGTCAGTATGTTGTTATTGATTGATATAAAAACGAACGTCAGGGCCGTAAATAAATAAAATAACAGGGGTATCAGGTAATCCCGGTTGCGTGTTCTGGATAAAAACATCAGGTGCATCAGGGCGGCCGATAACATGATAATTATCAGCAGAAAATGAAAAGTGATTTCCCCAATTACATAATAGGTTATGGCGCCAGCGAACAACAATATCATAACCGGTATTCCGATATGCCGGACCCAGTTGGCACGCGGCAAGCTTTTCACATTTTCCATATTACCCTCCGATATATTTCATATAGAGATGTTCACTATAATATTATATATTTTAATTACGATGTTTATGATACTTTGTTTCATATATACTTTATTTTTTATAAAGTATATTAAAAATAAATCTGATTGTCAAGGGAAATTATTTAATTTAATAAAATGAACCGCCCGGTATGGAAAAAATCCGGCACGGCAATTTTTTATCCTCCTTTTTCGTTTTTTTTCTTGGAATTCAACTGATTTTTTCTTAATAATTATAAAATTGTTCCGGTCTCCGGGTTTAACCGGACACCGGTGATAAAATTATCTGAATGTGAGATTTGAATCTACTGAAGGTGAATCTTTTGATATTGAACAAGAGCTTTGCATGACTTTATCGCTCAAGAATATTGATGTTCTTTGTGTGGGAAACGCGTCTTACGATCTTGTTTTTTCCGTATCGAGGCATCCTCATGCGGATGAAAAAACGATTGCTGATGATTTTAAGGACTGCGGCGGCGGTCCGGCCGCCAATGCGGCCGTGACAGTTGCGAGACTCGGTAAAAAAGCCGCTTTTATAGGATATTTGGGAAATGATATTTTCGGACAAAAACATTTTTCGGAACTGCGCAGGGCAGGAGTAAATACAAGCTATATCGTACGCGGTTCGGCGGCCACGCCATTATCATCCATTTTGGTCAAACCAAATGGCGACCGGTCGATTGTTAATTATAACAAACAATCGCAGCCGCTCAGAGATGTGGACATAGCTCCCGACGTGCTCGAAAAACTCCATCCTGCAGTTATACTATTTGACGGCCATGAACCGGTTATTTCCCCTTTGCTTGCCGATGCCGCCCGCGAAATGGGTATTATAACGGTGCTTGACGCCGGTTCCGTATTTGACGGGACGTTATCTCTGCTGGACCGAGTCAATTATCTGGTTTGTTCGGAAAAATTCGCACTGGACTATACCGGTGAAACGGATAAAGAAAAAGCGCTGCAACAATTGAGAAAACATAATACCAATGTTGTGATTACGCTCGGCGGCAGGGGGCTCCTCTGGCAAAAACAGGAGAACAAAGGAGTTGTCCCCGCGTTTCCGGTAAATGCTATCGATACCACGGGCGCCGGGGATGTATTTCACGGCGCTTTTGCCGCTTGTATTGCCGCCGGAGTGGATTGGGATGTTACACTGCGTTATGCCAGTGCTGCGGCGGCTTTGTGCTGCACAAAGACGGGCGCCCGATTCGGCATCCCGACTAATCGGGAAGTTACAGATTTTTTAAAGCGCAACGGATGAGTAGCCGTTGTTCCCAAAGAGGATCGACTGTTATGCCCGGACAGTAAACAATCATCTCTTTAAACATAAATATTTTCAGGACTGGAGTATACAGGAACATGGAAAAATTAAAAATGAATCAGAAGGGAACAGATAACCGTACAAATTGTAAAAATTACCGGCCTACCCGGTTTTATACGCATACGCAGGAAATTATTGATAATGTCCCTTATTTTATTATGACTCTATTGGGAGCTGGACTTTTTCTTCAGGGCTTTGGCCTGTCGTTTTGGGGATGGTTTGCCGCGGCTTTATATATTTTTTACAGCATTACCGGTGTTTTCTGGATTATTATTTTTGTTTGTCCCTACTGTTTTTATTACGGTACACGATCATGTCCCTGCGGATACGGCCAGATATCGGCTAAATTACTGCCGGCGCAGGACGGGACCCGGTTTATGGAAAAATTTAAAAAACATATCCCCTTTATTTTTCCGGTGTGGTTTGTACCATTGATTGTCGGTCTGATATTCCTGGTAAGAGAGTATAACATTTTAATGTTGATATTATACATTTTTTTTATTATAAATTCTTTTATTATATTACCACTGTTGGCGCGAAAATATGGATGCGCGCATTGTCCGCAAAAAGATGATTGTCCCTGGATGGGTGAAAAAATTTCTGTGCGGCTTGCGCATCTCGTAAAATATAAATAATTGAGGGAATGTGGTAAATCAACAAAAATTTATACGGGTAACCGGCGCGGTCACACTTGGTTCCTTAATGACACAAAATAATTCTATCGGGCAATCGAAACCAAAAGCCGGTCGTGTATTGAAAGCAAATGATTTAAACAATTATTTGCGATCAATGTATGATATTCCCGAACCGTCCGTGGATCGGATTATTATCGGTGACCCGGGGTACCCGGTCGGTAAAATGGGGCTCGGAACAGGATGTGCATGTGATCCCCTTCAATATATGGAAATGGGGGTGGAGTTATTTAATGGCAATGATAATACCATCCGCACCTGGGTCCATACGTTTTACGCGGAAGACACTGCAGACCCGGAATATTTTTTTAAGATAAACCGAAAAAAATGTGGACATTTTCATTAGATTGTTTTAAGATAGATTTATATTTTTAAATTTTTTCACTCACTTATTTCATTACAGAAGGAACTACCTATGGCCAATCCTGACCATCTCAAAATATTAAAAAATGGTATCAAGGAATGGAACGCCTGGAGAAAAAGTTACCCGTTAACAATTCCAGACCTCCGAGATTTAAAACTGAAAGGTGCCAAACTCTGGGGAATAAATCTTCACAGGGCGGACCTCAGCGGGGCCAACCTGAAGGGTGCGACATTGTTAAAATCAAATTTAATCGAAGCGAATTTCAGCGAAGCAAACCTTGAAGACGCCCGTTTAATGATTGCGGAGATGTGGGGAACAAAACTATGTCGCGCGAATCTGACCGGCGCGGATCTCAGAATGGCCGAAATTGGAGATTCGGATTTAACGGGTGCTGTCCTTAAAAACACCAACCTCGGGCGGGCCAATCTTATGGCTGCCAATTTAAGCGATGCCAACCTGCAAAATTGTATGCTGATTGAAACAAACTTAAACGACGCGATTCTCAGCAATACGATAATGACCGGGGTTACGCTTTATCGCTGTACCACATTTGGGTGGAAATTAAAAAAAATACAATGTGATTATATTTATACGGATATAGCCCGGAAATACAGGAATCCCAAAAGCAGTTTTTTTTATCCCGGCGAGTTTGAAGATTTATATAAATCCAAACCCACGATGGAATTCCTGTTTGACCATGGCATAACCTGGATTGATTCTCTTATTATTGAACTCATTACCAATGAACTGGAGAAAGAAAAACCGGGATTTGGATTAAAACTGATCAGTTATGACGGACGAGGCGGGCAGTCACGGGCGATTTTTGCTATCGCGTCCCAGGCGATGGAAGATGATGCGTTGAAAGAATTGAAATCGCGTTATGAAATTAAATCGAAAATGATTGAAAACAGGATGGATTTTATGTTCCAGTTCATCCTGCAGGCGAACCAACCTTTACAAAATGAAAACATCATCAGTGAAGAATATGAAAAACTGAAAAGTGTTCATAACAAGAATATTAATATCTGTACAAACGCTATCAATGAAATTAAAAACGCCATTTTAAAACAGCATGAAAGTACATTTATAAATAAAAGTAAACGGGAAATATTAATAGAACTGGAGATTTATTTAAGGGATATGCCGCAGGATGGTTTAAAAGCCACCGGCGAAAAAGTCATGAAATTAACCCAGGAAGAACTTGTTCCAATATTACCTTTAATTGTAACACAGCTTGCCGTTTTGACAATAAACAAACAGCTCTGATTTTCTGAATGATTGTATTAATGTCCTTTTAATGTTGACGTATTTCAGATAATAATTAAGCTGCCTGTTAAAACATGCGGATTTTATCGAAACGGAGCGATAACAACAATAAAATAAGCGGGGAAATATGAGAGTTAACAAGTGTATTCAATGTAAAACCTACCCGTGCGCGGATATAAAAAAAGAATGTTATAAAGTACCTGATGCCGAAAGTGACGTGAACAAGAAAAAAATTTTTATGATATCCGAAGTGCCGTCACCGGATAGTAAAGATTTCTTTTACGCCCCGGACAATCCTTCTTATTTGCAGACAACCTTACAGGCATTTAACGATGCCGGTTGTTCATTTTTTTCGATTGATAACATACTCAGGGCAGGCGTATATATAACAACGGCCATAAAATGCGGCAAAACCGGCTACGCCATTTCAACTAATACTGTACAACACTGTTCCGTACTATTGGAACAGGAGATCGCTTTGTTCCCGGATATTCAGGTTTTTATGTGTATAGGAGATGTGGCCATCAAAGCCATGAATGAAATAGCAAAACGAACTATGGATCATAAAGTTATTCAAAGCGGTTCCACTTATAAAATCAGAAAAGAAAAGTTTTATTTTGGCAGTAAAAGGATATTCCCTTCCTATCTGCAAACCGGGAAAAATTATTTAATTGAAAAATCAAAACGAAAAATGATCGCCGAAGATATTAAGGATGCTTTTGATATAATTAATTTAGCCTAATGTGTGTATAATAAATATTTTAAAACAGAAAAGTGTTTCAATGTCGCAAAGAAATATTTCCTGTCGTCATTTTTTATCAGGCAGTTTGGCCGATTTTAAGGTTGTTTTGGAATTTTAAATGTAAAAATTTATCATGTTATCCTATTTTATTTTTTTGGCAGGATTGATATTACTGGTCGGCGGCGCGGATTTGTTCGTCCGCGGCAGCGCCGGACTGGCACGGCTGATGAGGATTTCCTCTCTCATCATCGGCCTGACTATTGTCGCATTCGGAACCAGCGCCCCGGAACTGACGGTCAGTCTGCGGGCAAGTCTGGCAGGGCAATCCGGTCTCTCAATAGGTAATATTGTCGGCAGTAATATTTTTAATGTTCTGTTTATACTGGGTATATCTGCTCTTGTCAGTCCCCTTTTTGTAACCAATCAACTGATTCGTTTGGATGTTCCGGTGATGATCGGGGTGTCTGTTTTATTATTGTTATTCAGTCTGAACTATATTATCGGCCGATTTGAAAGTGTAATACTGTTCTGCGGTTTTTTGTTTTATACCGGTTTTTTAATTGCGAAAAGCCGGAAAGAAAAACAGAAAACGGATGAGTCGGACAAGCCGGGAAAAACAAGTCCGCCGGTTTTGGTTTTTTTTATTTTTGCAGGTTTTGTTTTGCTGGTTTATGGATCGCAACTTTTAGTGAACAGTGCCGTTGAAATAGCGGCATCGTTGGGAGTCAGCGGGCAGGTCATCGGTCTGACCATTGTTGCCGCAGGGACATCATTGCCGGAAACTGCAACATCCGTCGTGGCCACCTTGAAAGGCAATCGTGATATCGCCATAGGCAATATAATCGGAAGTAACATTTTTAATATTCTCTGTATCATCAGCCTGTCGGGATTCGTCAATCCGAAGGGATTGAGCATATCCGCTCCGGCGCTGTCTTTTGATATACCGATCATGTTGTTCGCCGCGATTTTATGTTTTCCGGTTTTTGTTTCCGGTCATACGATTGACCGGGCTGAGGGAGGAATATTCCTGTTCACCTATCTTGCCTATACTGTTTACCTTGTTGTCGCTTCATTAAACGGGTTCGCCGTTACGATTTTTCATTATTATATTATTATTCCGGTTATCATAATATCCATTTTATCGCTGTTATTTTTTATCAAGAGGAAACGAATATGACGGTTGTATGGAAGCATATAAAAAAATATACGATTAGCGGCGTGCTTGCAATTATGCCGCTGGCGTTGATTTATCTGGTGTTGAGATTTTTATATTTTTCAATAGACCGGCAGGTCATAAACCTGGTGGATGATCTGATCGGATTCCGAATACCCGGATTGGGGATTGTCCTTGTAATAGTGGTTCTGTATTTCATCGGTTTATTGGCGAACAATTATGCCGGGAAGTGGATATTAAACAATATAGACAAGTTAACCAAACGGATTCCGATTATCGGCACAACCTATCAGGTTGGCAAACAAATATCCGGTTCACTTGGGCTTCCTGAAAAACAGGTGTTCAAGCGTGTTGTGCTGGTTGATTTTCTCAAGCCCGGTATCTGGACAATAGGTTTTGTTACCGGGGAGATACTGGATAAAAAAACAGGCCAAAAATTGTTAAAAGTTTTTGTCCCTACTCCACCCAACCCGACATCCGGTACAATGGTGGTTGTAAAGGAACCCGAAACCCGTGATCCTGGCTGGACAGTTGAGGAGGCTCTGAAAACGGTCATATCCGGGGGGATAATCGGCCCCAATGAAATCTTATGAAACAGCGGAAAGTAATAAAGATTATTTCATTCTGTACCGGTTAGTCACCGGCATCCGGCGGTCCTTGCCGAAAGCCCGGGGAGTGATCTTGATGCCCGGCGCGGCCTGACGGCGTTTGAATTCACTGTTGTCCACAAGCCGGATGACGTCTTTGATCATTTGCCGGTCTATTCCTTCGGCTTTTATTTCATTTATGCTTTTATTATCTTCAACGTACAGTTCTAGGATTATGTCAAGGATATGGTACGGCGGCAGACTGTCTTCGTCCTTTTGATCGGGACGAAGCTCTGCGGACGGAATTTTGTCGATTATGCTTTGCGGGATCAAATCATAACCGGCGCGTTCGTTACGTCGTCGGCTCAGACGGTAGACCCACATTTTGGAGACATCTTTAAGCGGGGCGAACCCGCCGACCATGTCGCCGTATATCGTGCAGTAACCCACGCTGACTTCGCTTTTATTGCCGGTCGCCAGCGCCATCCAGTTATATTTATTGGATAACGCCATGACAAGGGTACCGCGGATACGGGCCTGCAAATTTTCCTCCGCCAGTCCGAACGGCAGGTCTTTAAAAACCGGTTCCAGTAAAGACAGATAGGACTGGAAGATATTTTCGATCGGCAATTTCAGTAAATCGATGCCAAGATTGTTTGCCAGCAGTACGGAATCATCCACACTGCCGGAGGAGGAATAACGGGTGGGCATGGTTATACAATGGACGTTTTTGCTGCCAAGGGCATCGGATGCAATGGCGGCAACCAGTGCGGAATCGATCCCCCCGCTCAGGCCGAACACGACCTGCTGAAAGCCGTTTTTGCGCACATAATCCCGTAGTCCGAGTAAAAGGGCATTGTATACTTCATCTGCTTCGTTGAATTGCGGCCGTTTTACCGGTTTGGGGAACGGGTCCGTTTTTGCCGAAAGTGTGTGCTGAATTTGAACTTGTTTGATTGACTTGAAGGGATTATTAAAACCTTTAGAGTCCGAAATAAATTGATTATCCGAATCGCGTAAAGCTCTTATTTCATTGACATCAATATCGCAGATCAGAAAATCCTCGGCGAATGCCCATCCGCTGGCTAAAAGCTCCCCATGTTCATTAACGATCAAACTTTGTCCGTCGAAAACCAGTTCATCCTGTCCGCCAAAGAGGTTGTTATACATGACGAAAGCCCGGTTCCTTTTAGCCTGTGTTTTGATTAGTTCGAAACGTTCCTGAAATTTACCGATGTAATATGGTGAGGCGGAAATATTGACCAGTACTTCCGCGCCGCCGCAAAACACTTCGGCTTCCGGAACACTGTCCTTAATCCATATATCTTCGCAAATACTGATGCCGATCCTGACGCCGTTAATCGTTAAGACAAGCGGTTCATTGCCCGCTTCAAAATATCTTTCTTCATCAAAGACACTGTAATTGGGTAATTGAATTTTATGATACACCCCTTTTAACGATCCGGAATATAACACCGCCGCGGCATTGTAAATATTGCCCTCTTTCAGATCGACAAATCCGAGAATACATGCTGTTTCATTGACCTGCTCCTGAATATTTTGCAGAGCGGTTAATTGATCTTTGACAAATTGCCGGCTCAACAGTAAATCTTCCGGGGGATAACCGGTCAGGCACAATTCGGGAAAAATTACCAGGTCGCACCCCGATGTTTTTGCTTTATTAATACCTCTGAGTACGAGTTCCCTGTTTCCGTTCAAATCCCCGACAGTAAAGTTATACTGGGCCAGGGCAACTCTCAGCTTTTTTTGGTTTTTCATAAGAATTCCGATAAAATAATCAACAGGTAAAAATTAATCATTTTTTCTGTGCAAAACAATTGATTTTCGATTGAATTTTTGAATTCTGTTTGTAATCACCGGCGTCCGTTTTCGGAGGTCTTTCATTCGGATTGTATGCCAATAGAATTGAGCGATATTTTTAAAATCATTAATTATAAAAAAAATTGACTTTTAACTGTCCTGTTTGTACATTTTAATTTTCAAATGATTATCGATTTTAACAAACAGGGATATTTTGAATGTTTAAATATTTGGTGACCGGCGGAGCCGGATTCATCGGCAGCAATTTTATACATTATCTCTTTAATAAATACGGTGATAATGTAGAAATAATTAACCTCGACAAATTGACCTATGCCGGAAACCTGGAGAACCTGAAAGCCATAGAGAAAAAACCGAATTATACATTTGTCAGGGGAGATATTTGCGATCCCGAAATTGTGAATGATCTGGTGCCGGGTGTGGATTTTATTATCAACTTTGCCGCCGAAAGCCATGTGGACCGATCCATCGGCAAACCGGATGATTTTATCAAAACCGATATTTATGGCACATTTGTTCTGTTGGAAGCCGCAAGAAATAATAGTATAAAAAAGTTTGTTCAAATCAGCACGGATGAAGTTTATGGCAGTATTCTTGCTGGTTCATTTCGAGAATCGGATGTTCTGGAACCGTCAAGCCCCTATTCCGCGTCCAAAGCCGGAGCGGACAGGCTGGCGTATTCCTATTATATAACATATAACGTGCCCGTAATTATCACAAGATGCTCCAATAATTTCGGCATGTATCAATATCCTGAAAAACTTATTTCCCTGTTTGTGACCAATGCCATTGAGAATAAACCGTTACCGGTTTATGGAGACGGCAAAAACGTTCGCGACTGGATATTTGTTCAGGACCATTGTGATGCTGTGGATTTCTTAATACAAAACGGAAAAGACGGCCAGGTTTATAATGTGGGCGGCGGTAATGAAAATACAAATATTGATATTACCCGATTAATCCTTGAAACATTAAACAAACCGGAGAGTTTAATTTCATGGGTAGAGGACCGGCCCGGTCATGACCGCCGTTACTCGGTCGATACGGCAAAAATCAGGGCCCTGGGCTGGAAACCAGGTCACAATTTTGAGAAGGCAATGTCCCAGACTATTAACTGGTATGTTAAAAACAGAACATGGTGGGAAAAATTGAAAACCGGGGAATACCTGGAATTCT
>JAFGSB010000029.1 GCA_016934825.1 Candidatus Zhuqueibacterota bacterium | reverse complement strand
TAACTATCTTTTTACATCAACAGAAATAAAAAATCAATATTCATTTGGCGAAGACGAGGAGATCGCAAGTTCTACAAACCAGGATGATTTTACCTCAAGCTACGGCGGCGGCGGCGGTTTGATGATAAAAGTTTATGAAGGTTTTAACAAAAACAGTTCATTGTATGAAATTTTTGTGGATATTGGTATCAAATATCTTGTCGGCGGGGAAGCCGAATACCTTAAAGAGGGTTCGATTACCAGAAAAAATAATAAAGTATATTATGATCTCAGTAAATCCACAACGGATTTACTGAATTTTCATATCGGTGCTGCAATCAATTTCTAATGTTATAAAATCCGGGAGAAAAAAATCCCGGATTTTATTTCCCCCTTTTCTCGATTTTTACAACCAGACAAATTCCCGACTTGATTTTAATAGTCGCTTTATTTCCTTTAAAATTATTGCTTAAAGTCAAAGTGGAACCTCTTTCTATCTTTTCATTTGTCAGAGACCATTCGAGTCCGCTTAAATAAAGACCGTCAATTTGAGTGGATATCGGGATAACGGATAATATATCCCCTTTTTGACCGGTCAAAATCAGTTCGTCGGGACCTTTTAAAATCCAGCCCTGTTGGTTACCATCTGCGATGCGGATCCTCTTTTGTTTCCAGTCTGTACGTGTCAACAGTAAAATATTGCTCAAATACTGATCCATACGCCCGCCAAGTGCCGTCAGGATCAGGACTTCATCCGTATCAAACCGTTCCGATATTTGCAAAGCCAGTTCCAGATCGGTTTTATCCTTTTTCTCCGGGAATTGTTCGATAACAATATTTTTATTTTTCATTCCCTGCAAAACGTGAACCGGGAGAGAATCAAAATCCCCGACAAGGATATCCGGAACCAGTCCCATTTGCAGTGCATATAAAGTCCCGCCATCTGCGCAGATAATTTTATCGTCGTCGGATATGTATTGCTGGTTTTTTTCAGGATGTCCGGAAATCCCATTGGCAAAGATAACAGTTTTGGCCATATTTTCTACCCCCTCAGCTTATTTTATAAGGGTGAGAGAACGTGATGTGGAATAATCCACACCAAGCAAATAGAGCTGATACTGACCGGAAGCCAGATCCGAACCATCTATGCTGGCGGTATATTTTAATTTACCCTCGGCCCAACCCTGGAAAATTTCCCGTATTAACTGTCCCCTGGCATTATACAGTAATACCTTGACCGGTTGACTTTCGTTTACGGAAAACTGAATAATCGTCGTTTGATTGAACGGATTAGGAAAAGGCGGCGACAGTTCGAAAAAATCCGGTAATTCTTCTTCCTTCTTTTCTACCGTAATACCGGTTTGGGTTTTAAAATTCATTAATAAAAGCGAATAGGCATCTATATTCATGTTTTGCCCGAAATTGTTATCCGTATAAATACGTGTGGAATCATAAATTTGACCGGTTATGGAATAAAGATCGTATGTTATTTCTTCAGGCTGCCATCCCCAGAAATTCAGGTTAACCGTTTGCGGCATATCGGACAGGTTGATCAACAGGATGGACCTGTGACCGGTCGCCTGCACGGCAAAGAGACTTATTAGATTTAAGTTTTGGGATGATGTTTTAACAGGAGTACCGACGAGATACATATTTTTCAATCTCATTAAATGCGCGGTTGGCCTGAGTTCAAAAGTTTCATCCATAACACCGTAATTGAAATCACCGTCATTCAATAAAGTGCAACCGTCGACTTTGCCGCGTTCCGCCAGGTATTTAAGTACAAGCGCGTTGAACACGGCCCCTTTTGAACTGCTGTGGAATTCGTTCTGCGGGTCATATTCCGGTGACAAGATGACGTTATATTCGGAAATCCACAACGGAATATTCTCAAGGCCATAATTATCAAGCTTGCTTTTGATTGAACTGCCTAATCCAGCTATTGATGAAGCCTCGTTGAAAATGTCGGCCACAAGAGTGTTAATATCACCGGTTATATTATGATGATAGGTAAAAAAATCAAGATGTTCTTTTGTATCCTTTATAAAGGTGTCCAGCAGATCATTATTCCAGCCATTTTTGAATTCACCGCCCCCGACTTTGATCGACGGATCGGCTTTTTTCATTGCAGCGGCGCATTTGTTGTATATCAGCGCCAGCTCCGAAGCGCCGTTCAAAACATTGTCTTCACATTCGTTGAACGGCGTCCAGTATGGAATATTCCAATCCTGTTCCATATTGACAATCCTGACCAGATCCGCGCACCATGTCGCATAGTCGTCATACCGGTTTTCATCAAGTTTATCGTCCTTGTCAGCGTCCATCCATGAAGGCCAGCGGTCAATATTGATCAGCATTTTTTCAAGGAATCCAGGGTCAAAAGATACCAGGACTTTTTCGATTTTCATCGCATCCCATTTTTTTTCTTCGGTATTGATCCAGCCCTGACCATAATGTTTTGAATCCCGGCTGATTTCCCCGGCGTGTAAACGGATCAATTGGGGTGAAATATAAAAAATCCCATCCTGATAATACTTATCTTCGGCAACAGCGAGATCAAGGCCATTCCGGATGTTCATTCCCAATAATTTTTCAGTGGATTGTCCCCTGGGACTATCCCAATATACGGTTGTTTCGATTTGTCCGAAAACCAAGGATATATATAATAATAAAATAAAAAAGATCAGTGTAACAAATTTATTCACTCTGTCAATCAGCTCCGATATGTCATACTATTATTTAAAAGCTAAACAGCCCTGGTTTCATGTTTTAACCAGTTCTTTTCATCCGCAGAGAGATACGGGCCCAGTTTTTCATAAACGGCTTTATGATAATCATTAAGCCACTTTTTTTCTTCACCGGTTAACATGTTTACGTTGACCAGATCAAGGCAGATCGGGCAAAAGGAAACGGTTTCAAAACCATAAAAAGTTCCGAATTCGTTTTCCTTTCTTACTTCTGTTACGATCAGGTTCTCAATACGAATACCAAACTTGCCCTTTATATAAAGCCCTGGTTCATTCGAGGTCAGCATTCCGTGTTTGAGCGGTACATTGTTTTCAGGCCGAATACGCTGCGGTCCCTCGTGAACATTCAAAAAATGTCCGACCCCATGACCCGTCCCATGCCCGTAATTCATATAATAATCCCACATTGCGGCGCGGGCGGTGACGTCGATCTGTGAACCGTTGTAGCCTTTAGGAAAAACCAATTTCCCAAGATTAATATGTCCTTTTAAAACCAGGGTAAAACAGGTTTTTTCTTCTTCCGTTGGTGTGCCGAGAGTAATGGTCCGGGTAATATCGGTTGTCCCATCTAAATATTGTCCCCCGGAATCGATGAGTAAAATCCCCTCCGGATATATTTTTGCGGCGGTTTCCGGTTTTGCCGAATAATGCACAATCGCGCCGTTGCCTTTATAACCGGCTATGGTGTCAAAACTCAATCCCTGGAAAAACTCACCCTTGCTGCGGAATTCTTCCAGTTTGTCGGCAATGCTGATTTCCGTATGTTCTTCCTTGCCGATTTGGTTATTTAACCAGTATAACCATTTAACCATGGCAACTCCATCGCGTATGTGGGCGTTTCGGATGCCTTTAAGCTCGGTTTCGTTCTTGCAGGCTTTCAGGTCAAACGGGATACTGGGCACTTCAAGAACAATACAGGACATGGATATTGAATCTATAATTTTTTGACTGGTTTTACCCGGGTCCAAAAGAACAATCGATTCCGGTAAATGGGCCAAAAAATCAAAAAAGTTATCGTAATCTTCAATAATGACAAGATCGTCTGTTAGTTGCTGACTGACAATTTTATTCAGCTTTTTTCCCGAAATAAACAGCCGGCTTTCAGTTTTTGAAATAATTGAATAACAGTAAGTAACCGGATTATATTCCACATCCGAACCCCGGATGTTAAAGGTCCAGGCGATATCGTCAAGGGCCGATAAAATGAGATAATCCGCTTTATGTTTTTTCATTTCCGCACGGATGCGGTCAAATTTGGAAGTCCTGCTTTCTCCGGTGTATTTTTCCTCAAGAATAAAAGCCGGATTCCCGGGTATGGAAGGTCTGTCCTGCCAGATGTTGTCAATCAGATCGACATGATAGGACAGGGAAATTTTTTTAGCCGCAAGTTTACTCTCCAGTTCCTTAACCTGGGATACGGACATCACTTTGCCGTCAAAACCGACAATTGAATTATCCTTTAATTCTTCCTGCAACCAGTCCTTATAATGGGGCACTCCCGGCATGTCCTCTTTAAACAGACTGATCCCCGAGTCTTTTAGCTCCATCTCAGCCTGCAGGAAATAACGGGAATCGGTCCACAAACCGGCTTTATCGGCGGTTACCACTACCGTTCCTGCGGAGCCGGTAAATCCGGACAACCAGGCCCTTGCTTTCCAGCGGTCCGCGACATATTCGCTCTGGTGGGGATCGTCACTTGGAACGATCCACACGTCAATTTTATGTGCCGACATTAATTTTCGTAACGCAGCAAGTTTTTCCGGTACTGTCATGATGTTATTCCTTTATAGGTTCAAATCAATCATATTCCGAGTCTTGTAGTATCCGTATACATTCAAGTAATAAAAATAATATAACCATTTAAAGGTTATACAGCAAGAAATACATTTACAGGCAAACCGAACCACGAGTATTCGTGATATTGTACAAATAATTGACATGGGGCTGAATTGCATGAATTATAGATTTGCCAGGGGAAAGAATCATATCCCAACCAGAGATTTAAAAATGAGAACATGAGGTAAAAATCCGGATATTTTATTTCATAATATTAACCAGGGCAGGCATTGCGCCTGCCCCAATTTGAAAAATAACGGAATTTATTTAAGCAGTAATACTTTTCTTGATAATTGTACTTTATCACGCGGGATTTCAAGACGGTATATATATACACCTGTCGGAACAATAGAGTGGGTTTCGTCTGTTCCGTCCCATTGTATATAATGCATGCCCGGATCACGTATTTCATTAACCAGTGTTTTCACCAGTTGACCCTGCAAATTATAAAGCGACAGAACAACATGCGTTGATTTTGATAATTGAAAAGGGATTCTGGTGTTCATATTAAAAGGATTCGGATAACTTTGGAACAACTCATAATTTGTAATTACGCCGTCATTTGGAAATAGATTTTTAGAACTTATGGACGTTAGCGACCTGTCAATAATTTGGACATTGTCAAAATAACAGTTAATTTCATTAGCGCCGATATTAAATTTAAAAATATTTGCCGGATCGTCAAATGTACAATTAAACGTATAAGGGCCATACATTCCGGGGCCGTCAATATCCATACTTTCTATCCAGTTTGTTGTGTAATCATCGCCATTTTCCTGATGTAATATATCTATCGGCTTTATTTTATCGGCGTCGGCAACAAATGTGAGTTCATATATATGTCCGGCTAAAAGCGGAAATGCCTGCGAAAATTGAATATGCCAGTTTAGAGTGCTGCCGCTGGTAATATCAATATAGATATAGGTTGAATCATCAAAATAAAAATCATTCATCCAGTATGCTCTTGAAACTGCGGATGGTTGACCTTCATCTCCATAGTTATTTAAGGTCCATGGCGACATACCGCAATCAAAGCCGCCATTGATAATGACTTCTCCTCTGCTGATATCGCCCACCCTGATTTTTATAGAGTCGGACCACGCATCATTTGCTTCATTATCGGAAGCTTTTGCTTGAATATAGTAATTCCCGGATTTTACGGATTTCCAGGTAACATTCCATGGAGCGGATCTTGCTCGTCCTATATATTTCCCATTATAGTAAAATCGTACATCACTTACTTCTCCTTCGGTAATTTGAACATCGGCCGAAAGCTCAATATCTGAACATACAGTAGAGAAAGCATCGCCGTCTTTTGGACTCGTAATTGTAACAGTCATTTCGGCAAACACAAATTGTGAAAAAAGAACACCAAATATCAGGATTAAAAGCAAACTATGTATCAAACGATTTAACATGGTTGTTTACCTCCTTTTTGATTTACAAAATTATTTGTGTATTCATCAATATAATATAAAAAAAGAATGAAAAAGTAAAATAAAAAAAACTTTTTTAACCTATTATCACCAGGATCAGGTTAACGGGTCCCGGTGATGATTTTTATTAATTTTTAAATTCTCATCTAACTTTTTCCCGTTGTATTTTATATGTTCAACCTGCGCTGGTATGGAAAAAGATGTGCAGGATTAGAATATCGAATGCTTGTTTACTTATCCAGTAGGGCAATAAAAGATATTTTACTATACAACTATGATTAATTTATTGAGTTTGATCTGCGTATTTCCACCATAATATTGTACAGATGTACCCAACAACACTGGTCAAAACCAAGATCAAGTAACTGTATATATTTAATTGTAACTTCAAGTCTTCACCTCCACTTCCACTGTATATCCCCGGCACAGACCATGGGAATTGGTTGCCATAACCCATTGCACCCATAATCTGGGCAAACACAAGTAAAATTGCCACTATGCCAAGCGGCGCTAAATAGCCCCTTCCTGCGATTGCAAAGAAAGCAATTGGAGTATTCAACAGTATAATTAAAATTGTCGTAATAAAATATATCTTTATATTCTCCAAAAACAGGGCGGTGGACCATCCCGGTAAGTGTAGTAAATAGCCGATTAATAATCCTAAAAGCAAGTTTGAAATGACGAGCGCAAAACACCAGATAATATAATAGAGGAATTTAGCATTTATTATTTTGGTTCTGGAAACAGGTAATGATATTAAATCTTTTGCAGTACCATCAGAGTATTCCCTGCCAAACAACCAACTTGCAACAAATCCGAATATCAATACACCCCCGACTCCAACTGCTTGTGATAATATTCTCAAGTAAGAATTCCAGTTAGCTTCAAAAGACATCATTATTGCTTTTGATTTAAAGACCCCGGACATTCCTTCATACCCATTTTGTTTCATTAACATCATAAACACACCGCCAATTACCGGGGCTATTGAAAAAGCCACAAATGTAACCCATATTATTTTTGAGTGTTTGTTTTTTTGAACTTCGGCTAAAAATGCTTTCAATTGCTGTATCATAATATTGACTTTTGTTTGTGAATAATTCTAAGAAAAAAGGATTCCAAATCTTCTTCAATTATATTTAACATTTTTGGCGGCAAGTTTGAATTTACCAACAGTTCTGCTATAACCTCAGGCTGTTTAATTGCCTTTATATCCCTGGTCTCAATAAAACCAAGATTATTTATAGATACATTAAATCCTTTACTCTTTAAAAGTTGCACGGTTTTTTCATTATTGATGGTGTTCAAGTAAAGCTTTTTAATAATTTGTTTGTCCAATTCATCCGTATCAATTTCTATTATCAGTTTTCCATCATGAATGATCCCGATACGGGTAGCCAATTGAGAAATTTCGGATAAAATGTGGCTGGACAGGAAAATTGTCGTATTGTGATTATAAACAAGCTCCTTTAAAAATTTTCGAATCTCGACAATCCCTTCCGGGTCTAATCCGTTTATCGGTTCGTCAAGGATTAATAATTTAGGGTTATGAATTAACGCCTTTGCCAATCCCAAACGCTGATTATTTCCCATAGATAAATGTTTTACCTTTTTGTCTTTATATGTTGTGAGATGTAATTTATCAATAATTTTGTTTATATATTCTTTGTCTGCCAATCCCCGAAGAAAACTATACACTTTAAGATTTTCTTCCACAGTAAGATTAGGATATGAATGCGGCATTTCAACAAGATAGCCAACATCGTTATAAAAGTTTGATCCTTGTTTAATTTCCTGTCCAAATAACCTGCAAGAACCTGCGGAAGGTCTGATCATTCCAAGGAGCAGTCTTATCGTGGTGGTTTTTCCTGCACCGTTTACACCAAGGAAACCATAAATTTCTCCCTCCCTGACGCTGATTGATACATCATTCACTGCGACAGTATCACCAAATTTTTTGGTAATATGAAATGTTTGTAAGATATTCATATTCTTTACTATTCTAATGAAGGGTTTATGATTTAAGCTTATTACCTAATGCCTTGTCACGCGTATCCTCTGCTGCTAAAGCTCCAAACTCCTCCCGCTTTACAAAACACCTTAGCCCGGAAATCCTGATTTATCAACTGTAGTTATAATCATCAGAAAGACAGCTCGGTATAATATTTTTTTATTTTTTCCCCGGTTCCCAGTCCAATTTGGCAATACGAATACCGTCAAGTCCGGGTAAAAGCGCCGCAATATAATCCTGACCGTCGTGATGGATTATTTCAGGGGCCGCTACTTTTAATGTCCCGATATAATACCGGTCGTCATCAACACCAAAATTCAACGGATTCGGCGAACAATACTGTGTATTCAAATTGTCTTCACCATACCGCTGGTTCCTGAACAAGTAAAACAATCCCCCTTTATATAACACAAAAGGACACTCCGCATCTCCTCCCCACCAATCCGACATTGTACCGGCCCTTCCCCCAGCGGATACCATTACCGGTTCACTCCAAAACAACTTGTCTGTTGAAGTACGACAGAATATTGCGGAATGTGGCTTTATATCCTTATTATGACCCATATAATAAATATAATATAAATCCCGAATCTTAACAACCATAGGATCACGGGTGTTGGAGTAAGGTCCGGAAAACAACGCCGGACTGTTCTTTTCGTTTAATACCCGCGTAAAGGATTTTCCATCACTGCTCTTCGCAAGACAGATATTCCCCCAATCACCGTAAAACATATAGTAATCGTTGTTTTCCTGAATAACGAAAGGAGCCTGCAATCCGCCGGGAGCTTCTCCGAATGATGTATCCGCTTCCATAGCAATACCCATCGGAACCCAGTTTTCGTCCGTTAAGGATTTGCCCTCCCAGCGATAAAACAGTCTTGTATTTCCGCCACAGTTTGTATGCCTTATACAGGACCATAACTGCCAGGTTCCGTCGGAGGCCTGCCATATACCAAAGTCAACCGGCTGTTGTTTCTCACTCGTATACTGGCCTAAATCCGGGTTTCCTGCAATCTGCCACCAGTCACCGTCAATTTTTGGAATCATAACCTGCGAATTTTTTTCCTGAGGAATTGTGATTGTGTTTGAAAGTATTATTATTACAAATATAATAAATTTTATTAATTTCATAAATTCTCCATGTACTCTGTCTCTTTTAGTTTAAACCCCTTCCGCTTACCAACATTCAAATTCACCTGCATGGACAAGCCGCGAAGCTGCAAAGCAGTTAAATTATTAATTCGCTTTTATTTTATTCCTTGAACAATCTGGAACACACCATTAAACATATTTATTTTTGAAACATTTTTAAAGTCAGCTTCAATCACCTCTTCTTTAAGGCCGTGTTTCAGCATATCTCTTCGTGTGGGCGTTTCAAAATTAAATGGAAACCAATAAAACCAAATGAAACCAATTAAAATCCGGGTAGAAAGACGAGGGGGATTATCCATTTCCAAAACTGTAATACTGCCAGCTTTTTTTAATATTCGGTTTGCTTCTTTGAGCACTCTAATCCTGAAGTCTTTTTTCATTTCGTGAAGAGCGTGCGGAATAATGACTTTGTCGAATTCACCGTTCAAATATTTGGTTTTGGTTGCATCCATCACCTGAAAATTTACTTTGGGAAAACGATTATTATTTCTGGCAATTTTAATTTGTCCATCAGACAAGTCTATTCCTGAAATGGAAACAGAATCTTTTGTTTTCCCGGCAATTGCAAAAGTTGTATTGCCGGTGCCACAACACATATCCAATATTTTATCATTTTTTTTGAAATCGACCACACTAATGAGTTCATTCCTTACTTTTTTTTCACCTCCGAACGGAAAAAAACACCATATCATAAGAAGATTATAGTAATGGCTGTGTATATGATCATAAAACCACTTGTAAAATTTTTTATCAGATGACATGAGTATTTTCTAAAATTATTTATTCACATAAAATGTTTTTTTCATTACAAGTATACTTTTTCTGCTACTTGATAATCTTTAATATTGCCGCTAAGTTATCATAAAAAATAATGGTTCAACTAAGAATTAGTTGGTAACAAAAATAACTTAAAATAAAAATGGACATCTATCAACTCATTGGTTATATTAAATTTCGC
>JAFGSB010000028.1 GCA_016934825.1 Candidatus Zhuqueibacterota bacterium | reverse complement strand
CGGGATATGATTTTAATTTGTATTTTCTCCAAAACGGACCTTTATACTATATTAAAATTACTATACCCATAACTCAATTTAATAATTTCTGCAAAAATTATACCAAAAAAAACGAAAAATAACTTAAACTTCATATTTGAATTAACTAATTATTATTTATAAATTTAATACATTTTAACAAAAAAATACAGTACCATATTATTTCAAAAATGTAATTCTCTGATACAATTCTGATTTACGATGGTACAATTCTATCATTGTTTCTCCTTACTAATTTTTGCGAAAAAAGATATAATTAAGCTTGATATTTTAGAAAAATTTGTTATCATGCTTATATAAATATAGTAAATTATTATTGAAACAACTATAAAAATATTTACTGACAACATTGTTTTCCTTTTTTTCAGGATCATATAATCAACAAAAATGATTGATGTACATAAACCGGACTAAATTTTTATATCGTCTTTTAACATTTTGAATAAAATCAAGTTTACAACCGAGATAAAAAAATATTTGCTTTTAAAATATTAAAAAAAACCGATACATTATATGAGGTCTCTTTCAAACAAAGGACTAATTTTTAAACCAATTAAAAGGCGATCCAATATGAATATGAAGGATAACATCACCAAAGATGCGGAAAGCAGTACAAAAACGGGCAAAGAGCAAAAAAAATTGAATAAAAAATTTTACGAAAAAGAATTGGCAAAACTGCAAATAGAACTTGTCAAACTTCAGGAATGGATCAAAAAAAAAGAATTGCAGGTCATTGTCATTTTTGAGGGACGGGATGCAGCGGGTAAAGGCGGCGTAATCAAAAGAATTACACAAAGTTTAAATCCCAGGATATGCCGCGTCGTCGCATTGCACACGCCGACAGAACGGGAAAAAACACAATGGTATTTTCAGCGGTATGTAGCCCATTTACCGGCGGCGGGAGAAATGGTACTGTTTGACCGAAGCTGGTACAACCGGGCGGGTGTTGAACGGGTTATGGGATTTTGTACCGACCAGGAATACCAGGAATTTTTGCGCTCCTGTCCGGAGTTCGAGCGGATGCTGGTCAGGTCCGGTATCAAATTAATTAAATACTGGTTTTCGGTCAGCGATGAGGAACAGGAACGTCGTTTTCAGAAAAGAAATCTTGATCCGACAAAACGCTGGAAACTGAGTCCGATGGATATGCAGTCCCGTGCCAAATGGGTGGAATACTCCAGAGCAAAAGACGATATGTTCTCTTATACCGATATCAAACAGGCCCCCTGGTATGTTGTCGAAGCGGACGATAAAAGAAGGGCCAGGTTAAATTGTATCTGTCATTTATTAAGTTTGATTCCTTATAAAGATTTAACACCGAAACCCGTCGAACTGCCGACCCGGCAAAAGGATATAGGTTATATAAGACCGCCTATGGCAGAACAAACTTTTGTACCGGAAATTTATTAATTTTCAAAATTGTTTTTTTCTAAAGTTTATAAATCGAAAAAATAATATGCACGAGATACCCTTCTTAGTTGAATTTGTTATTTTATTTGGGACAGCATTATTTGTTCTTGCTGTCTGCAATCGTTTTCATATTCCGCAAACCATAGGTTTATTGATCACCGGAATATTGTCCGGCCCCTCAGGTTTGCATTTAATCGGGGATACCCACCATGTAAAAATATTTGCAGAGCTCGGGGTTGTTTTCCTTTTGTTCATCATCGGACTCGAACTCTCCTTGCAGCGGTTAAGAAAAATCGGTAAAATAATGCTTATTGGAGGCAGTATTCAGGCATTTACAACCGTCACAGCAGTCACTTTGATATGTTTTTATTCAGGCCTAACATTTAACCGGGCATTATTTTTTGGTCTGATAACCGCATTAAGCAGTACGGCCATTGTTCTGAAGATCTATCAGGATCAAATGGAAATTGAAACACCGCATGGTCGGTCTGTAACGGGTATTCTGTTATTCCAGGATTTTCTTATCGTACCTTTTTTACTGATCGTACCGGTTTTGGGCGGAATACAAAACGGATCAGTGCTGCAACTGCTTACCCGGTTTGGGGGCGGATTGGTACTCATTCTGCTGTTATTTTTAATTGGCCGGTTTCTATTACCACATTTTCTGCATTTCATAGTTCATACCCGCATCCGGGAATTACTTGTCATTGGTTCATTGTTTGCATGTCTGGGTTCGGCTATTTTAACACATTCGTTGGGTTTTTCACTTGCGCTGGGCGCTTTTTTAGCAGGTATATTGATCTCGGAAACGGATTATCATTATCAAATACAGGCGGAAATCACACCGTTCAGGGACGTATTCAACAGCATATTTTTTATTTCAATCGGCATGCTGGTCAATCTACAGTTCGGTTTTAAAAATCTTATCCCTATATTCGTTATAAGTTTAATTGTAATCCTATTAAAAACATTATTGGCGTATGGGGCCGTCGCCTCCCTTTTACTGCCAAAAAGAACCTGCTTTATATCAGCATTAAGCCTGGCGCAAATAGGTGAATTTTCTTTCGTACTCATCAGTACAGGATATGCGATCAAACTTATTTCTTTTGAATATTATCAAATAGCCATATCAGTTACGGTTTTAACCATGTTGTTTACGCCAATATTGATATCAATTGCTCCGAAACTGGTCAAAGATAAAAAGAGTAAAATCTCTGATATAAAAATTCAGGACAAGGGAAGATTAGAAGGACATATCATAATTGCCGGTTTTGGTTTAACCGGCCAGCATATTAGCAGAGTTTTAACTTCTGCTAATATTCAACATATTATTGTCGAATTGAACGGCCGAACGGTTAGTCGTTTCAGAAATAAGGGTGTAAATATTATATTCGGGGATGTGGCACAAAAAAGTTTACTTGAAAAATGTCACATCCAATCGGCGTTAACTTTTATTCCGGTCATATCTGATCCTTTTGCCGTAAGACAATCAATAAAACTTGCCAGACAATTGAATCCCGATATTTATATCATTACCCGAAGTAACAGGCTCGACGAGATCGAGGAACTGAAAAATTGTGGAGCCAACCAGGTGATCGCTCAGGAATTTGAAAGTTCAATCGAAATCGTTACACATATGTTAACAAAGTTGAATGTCCCCCGCAATGTAATACAAATACAGTCAAATCTTCTCCGCCAGGATGGTTATCAAATGTTAAGGGAGCCGGTTAAACAGCATGAGATCTCTGATAAAATACTCCAGGTTTTGGCATCAGAAACGACCACCACTTTTCTCTTATTCGAACAACACGCGGCAAACGGTAAAACAATAAAGGAATTGGGACTTCGACAAAACACAGGCGTCACCATTATTTCACTCATCCGTAAAGACAAACCCTTCTCCAATCCCTCCCCTGATTTTAGACTGCAACAGGGAGATATTCTTGTATTAATGGGAAGTCACGCGCAATTGGAATCGGCATTCAAATATTTGGAAAAAGGGTGATGAAAAACATATTATTTTACTATTGCTTTCAACTTGTTCCACAAACCCTGACCCACCATCCTGTCGGCAACCTGTAAGATATTTTTAATTACCTGCAAAACATCTTCATCCCCTGCCCAGTATTTTTTTATAATTTCCGGTTCGATATGATTGACAAGGCCGTTTAAAACATAAGCGGACAGCGCGATATCATCCGTAAAGGCAACCGGCCCGAATATGGCTTCGGGAATAAGATCAATGGGCGATATAAAATACGCCAGAGCGGCAATTAGTTTCACCTTTTCTTTATTGGGAACATTTTCATCGAGGGACAATTTCCACAACAAATGAAATAAATCTGGCGCCCATATTAAATAACGGGCCCATTGGCTCGATTTACCGCTTTTACTGTCCAGCCAGTGTATTATTTTATGCCTTAATTTGACATAAAAATCTGCTTCTTTTTGTCCCATAAAATCCAGAGTTATTTTACAAGACTGCGGTCTTTTTCAAAATCCCATAATGTTTTACGTTTCAAATCCGCAATAGTAAGCCGGTATTCGATATAAGCATTAAGATAAGCGGTTTTTGCGCTGATCAAACGATCCCTGTTATTAGCCAGCACGACGCTTGTTATATCTCCATTATTGAATCTTTCCAGTGTAATATCAAAATTGCGCTGAGCAATTTTTTCCCGTTTTTCAAGAACCGATAACCTGTCTTCAGTCTCTTTTAAGCCGCGGACAACAGCCCGTACTTCCCTGACAATTGTCTTTTTTTCTTCATTTAAATCAATCTCCCGCGAGTTGAGCGTCGCCTGGGCTGCCTGGACCTCCGCTCTGTTAACACCCCAGTCGAATAAAGGTACGGAGAGAGTAAAACCAACACTGCGGTTATTCGGCCTGCGGTTCATATCCTCAAGACTCGAATTCCAGAGGGATTGGGGATTACTGCCATAAGGCAGATTCGGATCGCTTACACCCACAAGTTCATAAGATGCCCATAAATCTCCGCGAATTTCACTGCGGGCATCAACTTGTTTTACATTGATTTTTGCCAGTTCAAGCTGAATTTCATTTTCGCGGATTTCTATACGATTTTGGAGAGCCTTCGCAATAGCATCATTGAGATTTACCGTTAAAGTGTTGTATTCAAATGCGGTATGTACAGAAATATTATCATCAAGGTTTAACCCGATAAGCTGTTTAAAAGAATCCCTGCTGGTTTCCATATCAGATTCAGCCTGTACGAGCATGTTTTGACTATCGGCCAGATCAACTTCCATTTCAAGCGCTTCGGTTTCGGGAATTAAACCGGCGTTAAATTTTTTGCTGGCAATATCGTACAACTCACGTTGTTGCTCAACGTTATCCAGGGAGATTTGGTGCTGCCTGATGGTTCTGTATAAATCAAAAAAACCTGCCGTTACTGAATAAATAAGCTGCAATTCCCGCTGATTAAACCTTCTTGACGCCAGTTCGTAATTCAGGTCTGCTTGCTGCAATCCCAGTTTTAAATTATTGATTGTAAACAGGGGTTGATTGAACTGCAGACTCAGCGATGTATACACATCCTTGCGTTTCAAATCATCATTTAAATCAGCGCGAAAGGTCGATACATCACGATGATATGTGGTAGAGCGTAAACGTATATACCCGTCCGTGGGCAGCGGCTGATTTATGTTTAGCTGACCGTAATACTGGATCTCTCCGGTCGTATTGAATACCGGCAAAGCATCCTGCACAGGAATTGAAGTTACGGATTCCGCCCAGTTCGGAAGTTGTAAAGAAACATCCGCATTGGTTTTAAAACGTCCTTTTGCCGCGACAAGCCCCTGTTCCGCTCCTGTCAGAGTCAAACGCAATGATTTCATATCATAACTCTTTTCCAGCGCGATCTGGATCGACTCGTCGAGAGTCAGAACGTACTCTTTTGCTTGCAAATTGATATTTAAAACAAATAACACTAAAAAAAACAAAACAGGAACAACTATTTTTATTTTGAAAGACATCATTTATTTTCTTCCTCCGGTCAGTTTATTCATATCTCAGGGCTTCTATGGGACTAATTTCGGCGGCGCTTTTGGCCGGGAAGGTACCGAATATGATACCCACGGCCCCGGACACACCAAATGCGACAAAAACGGAAATCGGCGTGATCGCGGTTTTAAATTCGGCAATGCTGTTTATCACCAGCGACATAGAAACCCCCAAGATAATGCCGATCAGGCCGCCAAGCAGGCTCAAACCGACGGCTTCGATTAAAAATTGAATCAAAATTTCTTTTCTTCTTGCGCCCAAAGAGCGTCGAATTCCGATTTCCCTGGTTCGTTCGAGAACCGTTGCAAGCATAATATTCATGATCCCGATTCCACCCACCAGCAGGGAAATAGCAGCAATGGAACCCAGCACCATGTTGTATATCCTGGTTTCCTTTTCCTCCTGTTTCAATAACTCGTACGGGATTACAATATTAAAATCATCATTCCCATGATGTCTGCGGTCTATAATCTTGCGAATTACGGCCGCGCTTTCCAGGAGATTTTTTGTATCCCCAACCTTCACGGTCAACTGGCTGATCTCACTGGCAAGTTGATTTTCCCTGTCAAAACGCATCAGGAAGGATGATAAAGGTACATAAATATCCTGATTAAGGTTTCGAGACGCCAGTTCACCTACGGTTTCAGTAAATAATGATTTTGATCCCATGATACCAATCACATCAAACCACTGATCATCCAGTTTCACTTTTTTCCCCACCGGATTCTCGACCGGGAAAAGACTATGAGCAACATCATTACCCAATACACAAACCCGGAGCTTTCTGTTGTGGTGATCCTCGTTAATAAATTTACCCTCATCGGTTTCGTAATTAAGGATATCTTTAAAATTGGGAGAAATACCAACCACGGTTGCTTTGGTAGCTTTATCCTCATATTTTGCTTCGGTCTCTATTTCCGCCTGAGAAGCTACCATTTCAACAGACGGCACAATCTGCATAACGGCGTCGGCGTCATCCAGAGAAAGGCCGCGGGAAAATTTTGCCCTCACCTCATCAAGCTCGGTATCACTTAAATTCCGGTCCCTGACGATTATATTGTTAACACCGAGCATTTTATACTTTTCCAACGCTTCTCGTTTGGCGCCCTCACCGATGGACAGCATGGCGATTACGGCGGCAACACCAAAGATGATACCCAGCATTGTTAAAATTGAACGGAGTCGGTGAACCCTTAATCCTTCAAGCCCAATTTGTAAATGTTCACGAATCTCCATTACACCTCTCCTTCCTTTTCTTCAACGGCGATCTTGTCCCCCGCTTTAATATCTCCATATATTACCACAGATTCAGAATTGCGGGGACCTAAGGTAACCTTAACTTTTTCCCTGGAAGAGCCTTTTACAATATACACATAAAACCCGTCCTCTTCCTCTTTCACATAATCATTTCTTACAAATAAAGCGTCATCAATTTCAGATACAATAAAATCACAACTCACGGTCATACCGGGACGCATGATTTCGGATGTTTCGGTGACCATGACTTCAATATCAAAAACTTTTATACTGGACCCCCGTTCTTTTGGCCGGCAAACTTTGCTTATAAAAGAAACGGACCCTTTAAAAACTTGTTTGGGGTAGGAATCAAGCCGTACCAGGACTTCCTGATCCATAAAAGTGTTTTTAATATCACGTTCATTAATGGTTGTCTGGACTTTCATTCTGCTCAAATCGGGTAACTTAATAATCGGGTCACCAAACCAGAGTTCATCCCCGATTTGTACTTTACCACGCCTACGGTCGGAGTAATAAACAATCAGGCCGTCCGAAGGCGCTACTAAAGAAAAGTTTTGAATTGTACGTTCCGCTTTTTGTATCGCGGCCTTAACTTGTTTTATCTTTTCTTTCTGAATTAATAATTCTTCTTTTTGGAGTAATTGTTGTAGTTTTATTTTTTGTTTAATTTTTTCATATTCAATTTGTGTGATTTTGAGTTTTTTGCGTGCTATTTCCTTTGCGGTTTCCGATTCAAAACGGACACGCTGGGTGTCTATTATAGCCTGACGTAAAGACGCCTCGGCAGATTTAAAATCCGCCTCAAGCTGTTTTATCGTTGTTTCATGTTGAACAAGTAAGTTATTTAATTCAGCCTGCAGTATATCAAGTTCGGATTTTTTCGTACCCAATTCTCTGGCAACGGATGCAGTATCAATCATACCGATATAGTCACCTTTTTTCACTATAGTCCCCTCCTTTACAATATCGGCAATCTTTGGCCTGCCATACGAAAAATCAAAGGAGGGCATTATCACAATCTTTGAATTGACCGCTTTCAACTCGCCGGTTTCCGTGATAACAGCCCTAAAAGAACCTTTTTGAACTTTATCGCCATTTGCAACAAACTGACATGACTGAATAAAAAACAACAAAAATAATATGTAAATTACAGAAATATATTTTTTATTCATGACTCTTCCCCCGCAGTTTTTTCAGACTCTTTCTTCTCCTTCAGTAAAAATTCAGGATCCACCAACGCTACTTTGTCTCCTTCGTTCAAACCCTCCTGAATGATGACAAAATCATCGTTCTCATCGCCGATTTTCACAGGCTGCTTTTTAAAACTATTGCCGCTTTTCAAATAAACGACATAGTTTCCTTCGGCGGAAAAAAGGGCTTCGATAGGAATATATATGGTATCGGGTATTTTACTGATAATGATTTCACTACTGACGGTCATGCCGGGCATAAGATTTTTGTTCGTCTCATCCAGTTGTACGTACACATCAAATACTTTAACTTTAGAATTACGGTCCTTATTGCGCGCCAGGGTGGCCACATCGGTTACATGCCCGATAAATACCGAGTCGGGGAACGCATCCATACGAATATGGGCTTCCTGAAGAGTATCAATTTTGGCGATATCCACTTCATTGATCGGTACTTTGGCCTGCATTAATCCGAGGTCCGGCAAAGTAATAAAGGGATGCCCACTCCAGACCTGGTCGTTAATCTGGTATTTCTCATCCGTCGTACGATTTCTCTCGATAATCACAATACCCGGAGAAGGCGCGTAAATATTTAATTTATCTATGGTTTCCTGGGCTTCCAAGAGTTTTGTTTCAACCTGATGCCTGGTCAGCTCAAGCTTGTTTATTCCCTCCTGGTTGATACTCTTCTGGTTTTCTATTTCCTGCTTTGCCTTTTCCAGTGATATCGCCGCTTTATCCAATTCCAGTTGAATTTCCTTTTTTCTGATTTCCGGCTCATAAGTTGCTTTTTCCAGATTAAGTTTGGAAATTTCATACTGCAACTGGGTTTCTTCCAAATTGGCTTCCAGTTCCTGTATTCTCGATTCGTTATTCGCCCGGGCTTTTCTCAGCTCCGCATCGGCGATTTCCAGTTCCGCCCTGGCGTCATCCAGCGCTTTCAGCACTTCCGTCTTGTCAAACTGACAGATCAAATCACCTTCCTGGACCTGGCTGCCGTCTTCCACAATATTTGTAACTTTTACCCCTCCAAAACGCCATGAAAGCCTGGGGGCCGATATTGTAATTGAATTTACTGCTTCCAGTTCTCCGGTTTCCGTAACGCTATATAAAAAGTCTCCTTTTTTAACGGTGAATGTCTCAATTTCTAATTCCGTCCCGGAAGAACAATATAAAGAAAAGCTCAGAAATGGAATTAATAAATAATAAATTACTCTCTTTGGCATCTTATTTCCTTTAAAATAATAATAAAAAAATTTTATAAATGTATTGGTGTTAATTAGGTAATATACTGCCGCGCATACGTCCCTTATCCCTGTTGAAGGTATGTTTCAATGAATCAAGTGTGTTTACCGGTTTTGATTGCGAGGAATCGGTTTCTACGGGCTCCGCAAGTTTGTAAGCAGTCAGTATATCGGGCCATCGGACTTTGGAATCCGGCGGTTCGACAAGCGCCAGGGATTCCATACCTGCCAATTCACCCTCAATAATTGCAAAATTATTGTTCTGATTAACAATCGCTATCGGTTCGGGGATAAAATGATCTTTACTTTTCACATAGACAATTTTTACGCTGTCTTTTTCGTAAATACATTCCAGCGGCACTTTGATGGCATCCGTAAATTTTTCGATCTCTATACTGCAAAATGCGGAAAGCCCCGGGACAACATCCTGAACGACACTATCCAACGTTACAATGACTTCCACTTTTTTTACTTTCGAACCACGCCTGATTGATTTTGCCATTTTATCCACACTGCTGACTTTACCCGTTAATTCAAGATCATCAATCGTCGGAATAGTAATGGTTGCTTTTTGATTCTTTTTAATTTTTTGCGCCTCGGTTTCACCTATCAGTAATTTTACCAGCATATTGGACATATCCGGTATCTTGACAACCGACATACCGGGGAAAACATCGTCGCCCAAAAGAATCTTCTCACGGGTCCGGCGGTTTACTTCATATATAATAAATCCGTCCACCGGCGAGTATACATCAAGCATGGCCAGATTATCTTCCAAACTGGAAATTTTATTTTCCGCTTGCCGGATTAATAAATCCATATGCGACCGTTCTTCTTTCTGAATTTTTTCAAGAGATTTCATTTTTTGCTGGTTTCGTTCCGCATCGAGTTCATATTGTTTGATTTCCAGTCGTTTTATTTCCTGAATTTTCGGGGGCTCAAATTCAAGTTTTGTCAACTGTAATTCCGCCGTCTTCAGTGCAGCCATTGCATTCCTGTACTGGGCATCATATAATAACCGCTCCAATTCCAGCTCTGCATATTTCTGTTCCGCCTCTGCTTTGACAACATCCCGTTCATCCAGCGCATTTATGTACCGATTTTGGATTACCTCCGCTTCAAGTTTAAATACCAATTGTCCCTTTTCTACTCTCGAACCCTCAGGAACAATATAGGAAATTTTTGCGCCCGTCCATAACTGGGGACTGTTAAGGATATGGTTTCTTACGGCCTCTACGACACCTTCACTTTCAACGTTGGCGTCAAAATCTTCTTTCTGAATCTGAAACGTTAAATTAACCTGACCGGTATTTTTTGACTGACAGGATAACAGTAAAAAAGTGACAATTAAAATATTCAGAGGTTTCTTGTAAAACATAATGATAATTTTCCATATTATTGAATTAAAATAAAATTCGGACTTTTTCACATAAATATAAAATAGTCCTGCTGTAAATCGAATCGACTTGCAACCTTTGCCATCAATCATATAACATGTTTAACGGTTAAACAATAAGGTTACTATACAAAAAACGCATGATGTATAAAAAAGTTCATATAAAAACTTTAATCATAATGTAAATATTTGTCACGAATTAACCT
>JAFGSB010000004.1 GCA_016934825.1 Candidatus Zhuqueibacterota bacterium | reverse complement strand
TAAATTTTTTCAGCTGATTAGTCAGTTATTGCCTGCATTTATTCATAACAATTTTTCATATTCCAATAAATATCTTAAACCTTTGTCAAGATCAATTTGCGGGCAAAAACCTGTCACTTTTTTTAAACGGTCATTACTTCCTCTCTGATCCAGTTTATCTGATTTCCGAAGTCTGGCCGGATCCTGCACAATTTTTATATCTGTTTTGAAAATTTTGGCAATTTTTTCCACCAAGTCCTTTACAGAGACCGAATGGCCGGTGGAAATATTTAATATTTGCATATTCCTGGGCGGCCCTTTTGAAATCTCAATTAATGCTGCCGCCGTATCGGAAGTAAAAATGTAATCGCGTTTTGTATCTATATTCCCCAGCCGTAAAGTATTGCCCTTTTTCAGTTGCGAAAAAATTTCCGGTATGATATGGGCATTCGTCTCCCGCGGACCGTAATTATTGAATAACCGGCATATGGTAACGGGCAGGCCGGTCTGGCGTGAAACAAGCTGACAGACTTGTTCGCCAAATAGCTTGCTGAGGCCGTAAATATCAACCGGTGCGACGGTTGAATCTTCGGTTAATATGTCCGGTGAATCCGCATAGACAGCGCCACTCGATGTAAAAATAAAATGCTCTACACCATACTCTGCTGAAATTCGTAACAAACCCAGTGTCGCTTCGACATTAGTACGTAAGGTCTTTTCAGGATTTGCATTGCACTCGGGTATGTAATGAATTGCGGCAAGATGAAAAACTCTCCGGGGTCTCAATGTTTCGAAAACATTTCGAACCCGATGGAAATCCGTAATATCAACTTCAATTATCGGTATATGCCGGAGATCGTCAATATCCGGTGCGATCCTGGAGCCGTTATCCAATATATGAACTTTTGTATAAACTTTTAACTGACGAACCAACTCATTGCCGATAAAACCCAGACCACCGGTGACAAGATCCATTTAATTGCCTCTCGCTCGATGCAGATGGTGTGCTTCATCATATATATTTCTCAACACCTGATTGCATTTCACAAGGTCAAACTTTTCCTCCATAAATACACGCGCTTCTTTACCCATCTTTTGGCATCTTTCTCGATTCAACATTTTTCGCATTGCTTCCGCAAAGGCGACTTGATCGTTTTCCGGCACCAGGTATCCGGTCTTTCCGTCTTTAATCGATTCCGGTATACCGGCATGATAGGTCGAAATAGCGGGTAATCCGGTCGCAGCAGCTTCCAGTGTTGAAATGGGCAGTCCTTCCATCGTGCCGGCGCTGTCTTTTCTGCAATTCAAAACGAATACATCCGCCGATTCCCGCAGTTTTAAGAGTTGTTGGGCCGATACCCGGCCGTGCATAATCACCGGATTTTTGGGATTTTCAATTTTAATCGTTTCCTCAACAAGCTCTTTTTCCTCACCGTCCCCCACAATATCTAATAATGCAACTTCCGGTTCCGGAAATGCACGATCAAAAGCCCTGACGAGATAGGGTACGCCCTTTTTAGCCGTCAAACGGCCTGCATGCAGGAATCGTACCGGACCTGTTCTGTTGCTCCGGTCTACAAATGGAAAGTTTTCCAAAGGTACACCCAAATAAGAAATCCTGATCTTGCCCCGGTCGCAGCCTATACCTTCCAGTCTATCTGCCATTTCATTTGAGATTGTGATCAAGAGCCGGCATTTTTCAAAGAGTTTTTTTAAAGCAGTACGATAGGCCGGCCATCTTTGTGGTGCCGAACTGATATCAAATCCATGAAATGTCACCAAAAGAGGAATATTTAATTCTTCACACAAGGGCAAAAACTGGGCACCGGCGATACCAAAATGAGCGTGAACGAGTTGAATATTTTGTTCGATCAAAGCTTTACGAAAAATATTATAGCTATAGCGAGGTAATGCCGGTTCAAAGTTTTTATAAAGAAACCATAATCTGTTTTTAACATACCGTACCCAAAAGCTATTTGATCCCGATTGAATAATATTTTCAAACGGAAACTCTTGTTCATTTTCGCGTTTTTGACATAAAACAAGTTCCGTATTAATATTTGAATCAATTATTTGCCGGTAAATCCAGATATGCGTATAAGGTAGAAACGCATTGACTACCAGTGCGGTTTTGATCATAGGTAATAAATTACTTTTTTATGTGCACTACATTTATATTTCGCATTATAAATTTAATAATTCTTATAATTTGCAAAAAAATATATTTAATAAAGGACTGCTTACGAAAATCACCTCCTTGGATCGATTTATTTACAGGAGGAAGTTTAATTCGGCGCTGAATGTTAAGACCCAGGTAATTTTGCTGTGTGGCAAGCGCCTCGAACATAGTTCTCCATGAATCAACAGTTATTTCCGGCCCGTATTCATCCCGAATCATCTTCCGTGCACCCTCCGACAGGGATTTCCAAAATTCCGGATTGTTCTTTAAACTCTTGACCGCATTGACAAAATTCTCTCCCCGATCCGTCACCAGTATCCCCGTTTCTTCCTGCCGAACCAGTTCAGGGATACCGCTCCGAATCTTTAAACATACAGGC
>JAFGSB010000027.1 GCA_016934825.1 Candidatus Zhuqueibacterota bacterium | reverse complement strand
CAATATTTAAATTAGCATTTTTTACATGTAGCTAATATTCAATCAAAGTGCTGTCCAAAATAAAAACCTATTTTGGACAAGAGTGATATGTTATAAATAACAAAAACGGAGAAAATTATGACTACTTTTGACAGAATTACATACAATCCGCAGGTTTTGGGAGGAAAAGCCTGTATACGCGGTTTACGGATAACTGTATCATTGGTTCTTAACCTGTTGGCAAACGGAATGACTTCAAAAGAGATTATAGATGATTACCCTGATCTGGAAAATAAAGATATACAACAATGCTTGCAATATGCCGCATATTTGGCCTCTGATGAAGTATATGCTGATACAGGCGTGTCATTACTATGACATTTTTAGCTGATATGGGTATATCCCAAACTACTGTAAGTTGGCTTCGTGAGCAAGGATTTGATGTAATCCATGTTCGTGAACTGGGTATGATAACGGCTATGGATTCGGATATACTCGATTTGGCATTTAAGGAGAAATATGTTATTTTAACCTTTGATTTGGATTTTGGGGATATCATGGCTGCATCCGGAGAAAAATTGCCAAGTATTATTATTTTTCGATTGAAGAATGCCAGGCCTGATAATGTAAATGAACACCTGAGTCAGGTGTTGAAACATTCAATATCTGCACTGCAAAAAGGAACGATCATTAGTGTCAACGATAGAACATACCGAATCCGTCATTTACCGATAAAAAAACAAAATTAATTGTAATTTTTAAGTATTTTATCATTATTCCCTGCCCACGGCTCACACTAATTTATAAGGATAATAAAATTTTGATTATAAAAAAAGGCACAGCCAGCTTTAAAGCGGACTGTACCTCAATTTTAAATCTATACAAAAATTCAGGTTAAAAAATTAGTTTAAATAAAAACCGCATTAAACCTCCAATTCCCAGCCTTTGCGGTATTTCCGGTAAATGAGTTTGTTTGCTTCATCGTCATTGGTGATTTGCATTTTGTCGGCGTCCCATTGCAGTTTTTTATCGGCGCGTAGAGCTATTGTACCGAGACAAATGGTTTCATTAATGGGCCGGGCCGCTTCAAAATTCGCACCCGCCGGTTCACCACCGCGGCAGGCCCTGATCCATTGGTCGATTTCGTCAATTGGTCGGGGCAATGTTTCAGGCGGACGATTGAATTCTTTCATTTGTTTTTCCGGGATAATACGGGGACTGTTCCCGGCAAAACCGGCCAGAATTTTCCCTTCATCTCCAACAAACAGCATACCCTCTTCCGGCATTTTTCTGTCATCCTCTTCCAGTTCTTTCGGGAGGGGCGGTCTCATTCCGCCGTCGTACCAGTGCAGAGTAACCGGGGCCATATCACCGCGCTGCGGGAATTCCCAATGGACGATTGCGGCGCGGGGCAGGGATACCGTATTCACATTTTTGTGCCAGGAACAATCTGAAATGGACCAGTATTCACTCCGACAGGCTTCTATGGTGAGGGGTGAACCCAGTTTCAAAATTTGCCACAACTGGTAAAAGCTGTAATGTCCCATATCACCCATGGGGCCGGTGCCAAAGTCATACCAGCCACGGAACACGGCATGAGTGTATGCCGGATGATAAGGCCGGTATTCCGCCGGACCCAGCCACAGGTCCCAGTTAAAACCATCGGGAACGGGCGGCGTCTCTTTCGGATATTCCGTCATGCCCTGCGGCCAGAACGGTCTGGTTGTCCAGTTATGTACTTCGCGAACCTGACCGATTGCGCCGTTCCATATCCATTCACACAACAGGGGGGTCGTGTGCCTTGAGGCGGAACAAAACATGTGCGAGGCGGCTTTTGTTTCTTCGGCGGTTTTGGCCGCCAGCCGGACCTCGGACAGGAAATTGGAAACCGGTTTGTGTGTGATGACATGTTTGCCTTTTTTCATGGCGGCAATTGCAATTGTGGCGTGAAGGTGTTCCGGTGTCAGGATACAAACGGCATCCAGGTCTTTTTCTTTCTCCAGCAGTTCACGGAAATCTTCATACGCTTTACAGCCTTTGTAATCGCTGACGCCGCGGATTTTTTTGTAAAAAGTTTCAACAATTTCCTTGCCGACTTCCCGGCCGGCGCGGCAGCCCTTATTTCCCTCACCCCAGTCTGGAATGTCGAGAAAATTTCGAATTTTGTCCCGAATTTCGTTTTTTGACCATTCGGGATAATCCTGGCTGTCCCGGTTTGCGTCACAGATGCAAGCGATATGCACTTCCTCATGACGTAAGAATTCCATTAAAACCCGTATACCCTGAGTTCCCGTACCGATATAACCGATATTGACCTTGTCACTCGGGGCCACGTATTTGGGTCCGCCCAATACGTGACGGGGCACGATCATCATGCCGATTGCGGCAGTCGATGACGCCCCTAAAAAAGACCGCCTGTTGATGTTTTTTTTATTTTCCATTTTGTCTTCCTTTTGAAATTATCATTTTTTTATCATTAATTTTTAGTTATTATACACGTTTAACAACCGAAAACACAAAATTTAAAACCGTTATTATGAACAGTGTTGCCGCTCAAATTTTATTTTTTATGTTTAATAAACGTCCCATTTTGAAATTCCTGAAAGGCGACACGTAATTCATCCTGTGTATTCATAACAACTGGACCGTACCACGCCACCGGTTCACGAATAGGTCTGCCGGAGATGAGCAGAAAACGCAACGTGCTTTCCTGGGTTGTTATTTCGACATGGTCGCCGTTTTCATATATAACCAGGCTTTCGTTTTTAATCAAACATTCCCTGTCAAGATCAATATAACTTGCACCTTCTATTTCGTAGGCATAAGAATCCCGTCCCCTGTCAAAAAAACCTTGTCCTTCTAAAACATAAGCAAAAACTGTATAATCTGATCGTACGGGGTGGTTAAACGTAGTATCCGGGGGCACGAATACATCCAGGTATTCCGGTTCGATAACGATATCTCTGACAGGTCCTGTAAAGCCGTTTACCGAACCGCTAATAACTTTAATTTTAGTACCGGTTTCCAGAATCACTTCAGGGATGTTGCCGCTTTTAATATCCCGATAGCGGGGGGCCATCATTTTACTTGATGCGGGCAGGTTGGCCCAGAGCTGCAGGCCCCACATTTCACCCCCTTTTTCTCCTTTCGGCATTTCCTGGTGTATGATCCCGCTGCCCGCCGTCATCCATTGCACATCTCCCGAATGAATGGTCCCCTTGTTGCCCATACTGTCGGCATGTTCAACCGTACCGCGCAGCATGTAAGTAATAGTCTCGATACCCCGGTGCGGGTGCCAGGGAAATCCTTTAATGTACTCATCCGGATTGTTTGAGTGGAAATCATCTAACAGCAGGAAAGGGTCTAATAGGGTGGGCTCCCTGTTTCCGAACGCCCTTTTCAGGTGTACTCCGGCTCCTTCCAATGTCGGTACGCTTTTGAAAACTTTGTTTATTTTTCTTGTAACACTCATGATGTTCTCCTCTATCATTTATAAAAAATTAACAGGGAGTTAAAACATCAAAATTTTACAACAAATCTTTCAGAAAAGTCAAATCTTTTTTCATGGCGGTTATAACAACCTGCGGGTCCACAGTTAAAGACGTATTACCATGTTCGGCGCCGCCAAGCGGGTATTCCAAATGCAGACAAATAGGGGCCCTGATGTTATAGCTTTTTATCAGTTTAAAATACTCGTTAAAATCGACCATACCCTCCCCAAGAGGGACATTCTCGGTCTGCCAGGTCTTTTCATCCTTTTTCCAGATAAAGTCTTTAATATCCAACGTATTGATGTAGGACCCGAGCGCTTTTAACGTTATTGGCCAGGTGTGCCCGTTTTCCACGACGGCATGCCTGATGTCGAATTGACAGCCAAGCCATTTTGAATTAACTTCTTTCAGTGTCAGCCAGATATCCCATACCGGCGCTCCGAATCCGGTTCCCGAGTGGTTCTGGTACGCACCTTTAATCTGATGGTGCTCATTCACAGCGGCTAACGCTTTGAGCCTGGAGACAAAATTATCCAGATTTTGCTGAATTTCCAGCTTTGGATCATAATCGTACCAGCCCATGCGGTAATATTGAATACCCAGCTTTGATGCTGTTTTTAAAATTTTTTCGGTCAGCGGATCGTCCGCATCTTGTATGTTTGTTGTGATCATCGGGACTTCCAGGCCGGCTTTTTTTACCGCCTCAACGGCTCTGGGGAGATCCGTTTCCACATTCCCGGGCAGTACATGTCCTCTTGGACGGACGGTCAGATCAATTCCGTCAAAACCGATATTTGCTGCAGTTTTGGCCATGCCGTCATAGTCCAGCCATTGTAGATGTTTTGAGAAAATACAAATCTTTTGTTGTTCTTTTAATATCATTTCATTTTGAGCATACAAATTCTGGCCGGTTAATGCTGTCGCCCCCATACTGATACCCGAGAATTTCAGGAAATCCCTTCTTGAAAATTGAAAAATATTTTTCATAGAGACCCCTTTAATTAGTGTTAATATATTTTAGAAATATATTCTGCACAATTAATAATAATTTAAGAATAATTTAAAATAAAAAAAGAATTTTTAAACAGAGCTTTAAATTTTGGGATATAAAAGTAAACTAAAATTACATTTTTTCGACAATAACAGGTACCAGCAATAACGGATCCAGATCAAGAGTTTCATCCATGACCTCGGCGCAGCCGGTAAAAGAGATCTTGTCACCCGTTTTCAGTTTGTTTTTAAAAGTGGGGACTACTTTTTCCAAAACGATTTTATTGATCTCGTTAGAGATGTCGTTAAAATTTTGAATGTTGTCAAAGTCATTAATATTTAAAAGACCGGCGCCATCCCTGATGGCATTGCCGTATATTTCACTGGTCATAATGGCCAGCTCAGGTTCGATGCCGTCCGGGTTCAAACTGATCCGTATCATATCCTCTTCGATGGACAGAATATAACCCGCTCCGCGAATAAAATAATAATAAAGACTGCTGTTGCCGAGTGTATGGGCATATTTTTTTCTGGCCCTGGCGGGATTGTATTCAATTTCCTTGATCAGTAATTTGGCATCCATAGCTTTTTGCAGGTTGTTTAAAAGAATCGTCTGCCAAAAATTTTCGGCATAGTCGGCAGCGTTAAATTCCTTTTGTGTATCTTTTCTTCTGGCCTCATCCAGGCGTTCAATCTTGCAAGACAGTGTTATGAGTAGAATCATCACTGGTAAAATCAGTTTTTTGTTCATGGCTATGGACTCGTTTTATTCTTTTTTCCCGTATCCGGTGTAATTTGAAATGTTGTTTTGCGTTACCAGTTCTACCGCTACCGGAATTTTCTCCTGGAAATCCCTTTTACCTTTAAGATATAAATCGGCAGTTTCCACACCCATGCTGGCAACTGCTTTGGGAAACTGCATTATGGTCGCCGTAATTTTACCGTCGGCAATGGCATCGATCACATCCTTTGTGCCGTCAAACCCGAATATTTTTACACTGTCGGCAAGCCCGGCAGCCAGCAGCGCCTGGTAAGCGCCCATCGCCATGGCATCGTTGCCGCACCAGACGGCGTCGATATCGGAACGTCCCTGTAAGATGGATTCCAGTACCTCAAGGGCTTTATTGCGGTCAAATTCAGCGCTTTGCCGGGCGACCATTTTTAATTCATTATAGTTATCAACCACATTGTGAAAACCTTTGGAGCGGCTCCAGGTGGGATTGGCGCTTAGAACGCCAAGCAGTTCCACATAATTGCCTTTTTTCTCCAGTGTCTTGACAAAATACCGGCCCATGAGCATGCCGCCGGTGTAATTGTCCGAAAATATCTGCGCCACCGCGTCCCCGGTCGAATTGATAACCCGGTCAATACAGAAACAGGGAATCCCAGCATTTTTTGCCAGTCTGACATTGGCGATAGAACCGTCGGAATCGGTTGGATTAAAAATGATTGCATTAAAACCGGCGGCAATGATATTTTCGAAATGGGAGGCTTCCTTATTGGTATCGTTCTGGGAATCAAATATAAATGCATCGTGACCGAGTTGTCGTGCTTTTTCGGCAGCAGTTTCACCCAGTACCACAAACCAGGGGTTATTCATTGTGGAGATAACGACCGCGATTTTACTTTTTTCATCGGCAAACAGCGCTATGTGAACATTAATAACAAACAGAACAGTAATCATTAACAGTGTGACGGTTTTTTTCACTTTTCATACCTCCTGTTTTTAGCAATCAAAAATATTTACTAATTTAAAATAATCTGATTAGCAATCAAGGTAAAGATATCCCGTAATATGAGGATAGAATAAATACTATTTTGCTCGAGTGTAAACTTGGACGGCCAGGAGAGCGGCTGCTGCCATATGGATAGCGGCGTAACAAATGATTTTTTTCAATGTTTAAAGTTGAATGATACAAAAGTATGTTTAAATTATAAATATATTTGTTATATTCTGATACGTCGGCATGAGAATTATTGTCTGAATATACAAAAATTGGATCGTGAAATGTATTCGTTATGCTTTATGGATTGAATGAATAATATGAAATAAGCAGAAGGAAAAAATGAACAATTTGGAAAAGAAAGATATTATTCTCGAGGCAAGGGGAGTAACAAAAAAATTTCCTGGCGTAATCGCACTGAATAATGTAAGTTTTAAGGTTCACCGGGCCAAAGTCAACGCGTTGATCGGTGAGAACGGCGCCGGAAAATCGACATTAATGAAAATATTTTCAGGAGTTTATCAGGATTACGAGGGACAAATATTACTGGATGGCGGGGAAGTAAAATTTACCAATACCAGGGACGCCCAGTCAAGCAGTATAGGAATTATATACCAGGAATTGAATCTAATACATAATTTGAGCATAGCGGAAAATATTTTTCTCGGCCGTGAACCGTTAACCCCGTTTAAGTTCATCGATTATAATAAAATGTACCGCAAAACCTCTGTTTTACTGAAAGAATTAAATCTGGATCTTGATCCCAGGGCGCCGATATCCGGGTTACGCGTGGGCCAGCAGCAAATAGTGGAAATTGCAAAAGCGCTGTCGCTCAAACCGAAAATATTGATTATGGACGAGCCTACCTCCGCGATCAGCGATGAGGAGATAGCCACTCTTTTTAAACTGATAAAGCTGTTAACCGACCAGGGTGTTACTATCGTCTATATCAGTCATAAAATGGACGAACTGTTTCAAATCAGCGACAGAATTACCGTACTGCGGGACGGCAGGGTTGTCGATTCATTTAAGACGGGGGAAGTTACAGAGGATTTGATTATTCAAAAGATGGTCGGCCGGCCCCTGAAGGAACTTTTCCCGAGAACGCATACGGTTTCCGGGGATGAAATGTTTAAAATCGAAAATTGTACACTCGTGCATCCGACCATTGACGGGAAATACACGGTCGATCATGTTAATTTTACGGTAAATAAAGGCGAGGTGCTTGGAATTTTCGGTTTAATGGGCGCAGGTAGAACAGAAATGCTGGAAACGATCTTCGGTTTGCATCCGAATATGTCCTCGGTTGATGTTTATATTGACGGGCAAAAGACCAACATAACCAATCCCAGCGGGGCTATCAAAGCAGGAATTGGTTTCGTGCCGGAAGACCGGAAACTGCGGGGTTTGATTATGATGATGAACGTCAGGGATAATATAAATCTTGCCAGCCTGAAGCGTTCCGAGAAAATGGGACTGATCAGTGAAAAACTGGAAGAAGAATATGCCGGTCAATATGTCGAAAAATTAAAAATAAAAACACCTTCATTGCATCAAAAGGTTGCCAATCTCAGCGGCGGGAATCAGCAAAAAGTGATCCTGGCCAAATGGCTTGCCACGAATCCCAGAATTCTTTTACTCGATGAACCGACCCGGGGGATAGATATCAACGCCAAACGGGAAATTTACGCGTTAATTGATGAACTGGTTAAGGCGGATATGAGTATTGTTGTGGTTTCATCCGAACTGCCGGAAATTTTGGGAATATCCGACCGGATCGTTGTTTTCGCCGAAGGCAAAAAGAAGGCGGAATTCGGCAGAGAAGAAGCCACCGAAGAAAAAATCATGAAAGCAGCAATCCCATAACAGCACAAATAATAACTACAGGGTGATTTTACTTTGATATGTGGAATGCCGCAAAATCGGTATAAGGAAATACTACAAAAGTCCCAATCCCTTTTCGCCCTTTTACTGATGATTGTCCTGATGACGATTTTGACGGATAATTTTTTTACAACCGGGAATTTTTGGAACGTATTACGGCAGATTTCGGTCAATTTATGTATTTCGGTCGGCATGACCCTGGTCATATTGACCGGGGGCATCGATCTGTCTGTCGGTTCAGTTCTGGCTTTGACCGGAGCCGTAACAGCCGGGCTGTTAAAAAATGGTATCGCCATTGAGCCGTTAAATATATTGATCCGTTATAATACTTTTGGCGCGGTAAGCGCGGGTTTGTTTTTGGGTTTGATCCTGGGATTGTTCAACGGCGTGGTCATTACACGGTTCAAAGTCGCACCGTTTGTGGTTACACTGGGTATGCTGACTATCGCCCGCGGGTTAACTATGTTGTGGACCGGCGGGTATCCCATAACCGGTCTGGGAAAGTTTAGCGTCATCGGAACCGGCTGGTTTTTAGGTATACCCCTGCCGGTATGGGTAACCGGGATTGTTGTCGGGATATTTATGATCATTATGAGAAAAACAAGGTTCGGACGTTATGTTTACGCGATTGGCGGCAATGAGCAGGCTTCCCATTTATCGGGATTAAATGTAAAACGGGTAAAAATAATTGTCTATGCGATATGCGGTTTGTTGTCCGCGGTTGCCGCCGTGATTGTGACGGCCCGCCTCGATTCGGCGCAGCCAAATGCCGGGATTTCCTACGAACTGGATGCCATTGCCGCGGTTGTGGTGGGAGGCACCTCGTTGTCCGGGGGCAGGGGCTCCATCGCGGGAACAGTTCTGGGAGCATTGATTATCGGCGTTTTGAATAACGGGCTGGTACTGCTGAATGTATCTCCCTTCTGGCAGCAGGTTGTAAAAGGATTTGTGATTATTGTTGCTGTCGTCATTGACAGGAGCAATAAATCCGAATAACAATAATGTTGGCCCGGTTAAATAGTATTCTGAAAAAACGGATGATTATTGTGTATAAAAAAGTATATATTAAGAATAATAAGTTGTTTATACCGGGATGAAAAGAATATGTCCGGTAAAGCTTGACGAAAATTCTGCATTGAAAACCGGTATGTTCAGGTTTTAAAATTGCATGAATAAGAAAATTATATAAATTAGATGGATTAAATATTTTTGGAGTATCTGGTCGTGTAAAATAATCGTTTTTGTTCCTGTTATATTATATATGGATTCGCAATGGATCATTTTAGGGATAGAAAAATTCGTAATTGTCCGTATTGTCGTCGTTCTTCCTGTAAACTCAGGTATGTCATAGATGGATTCCGTATCGTTAAATGTAAGACATGCGGCTTTGTATATGTACAAAATCCGTTTCGGGCCGACAGTAAACCGCAAAACTATAATACCTATTTTGAGAATGCGGATGTAATAGAGGAACGGACTCAAAATATGGATGCGGAGCAGCAAAGTTCCTGGAATATTTATCATTGTCGTATCGGTTTATTAGAGCGTATCGTGCCAGAGGGGCGGTTACTGGAGATTGGCTGCGGACGAGGATATTTTTTGCACCTGGCTAAAGAACGCGGTTATGATGTAACAGGGATTGATATATCGTCGGTCGCTGCGGAATATGCCAAAAGAAAATATAATATTCATGTGTTAACCGGCGATATGGAAAGGATAGGTCCGTTAAATACGTCGTTCGATATCATTACTCTGTGGCATGTTCTGGAACATTTTAATGATCCTGCTGCCGTGCTGGAAAAAGTAAATAAATTGCTCAATACGGACGGATATTTGATTTTAGAGGTCCCGAATTTAAACAGCCTTAAATTTCAATTAGCGGGCGGAAAAAACCGCTGGGCGGGCGGTAATCACCCGCGCTATCATTTATCGTTTTTTACGATTGGCACGTTGCGAAAAATGCTGAAAAAATCCGGTTTTACCGGTATTAGGGTAATACATATGAATTATACTGATAAACAACGGCCTTTATTGGCTGGGATAAAACGAGTACTGGATTTTATACATGTTGATTCGTTTCTCACCATTAAAGCCGTAAAACAAAAGGGATTCACGGTTTGATAAAACATATTTTATTTCTGTTTATACTGTTTTGTTTTTCAATTTCGAGCTACTCACAGGAACAACCTACAGGATTATCTCTGGCCGGATTGCCGAATTTTTCTTACAGCAGTGGGGAAGGATTACAGTATGGCGGCCGTGTATTCCTGTATCAGTACGGAAACGGCAAGATAAATCCATACAAGTGGAATTTAGTCTTTAATTTTACCTGGACAACCAAACAAAGGCGGGATCTTTTCCTGTTTTTTGACGTGCCGGAAATATTTGGAAAGAATTCACGTTTTGATATATATCTTGACTCCAAGCGTTTTGTCTTTGACGACTTTTTTGGAGTGGGGAATAGTATTGCCTATGAACCCGCCTACCAGGAAGAGGGGAATAGTCGATTTATAAACGAAAATTTTTATACCTATCGTCGGGAGTACCTGGCGCTGATGTCAAAAATTCAATTTCCGCTGTTAGTTGACGGTTTAAAAGGACTTGCGGGCATGGGGTTTTTTCATACAAAAATAAATTCTCAGGCCGGAATGACAAAATTTTCCTCGGACCCGCCTTATGGCAGAGACGGCGGACAAAGTAATTATATTCAGTTGGGAATTGTATATGATAAAAGAGATAATGAGGCCGTTCCTGCAAAAGGATATTGGAGTGAAATTTTATTGGAAAGAGCTGCACGTTTTTTGAGAAGCGATTATTCCTATTCCCGGATCACGGTAACGGACCGGCGTTATTTTTTATTACATCCGCGTCTTATCTATGCGCAGCGATTATTAGTCGAAGCAATGCCGGGGAATCCGCCCTTTTATGAAATGGGTTTTATAAGCAGTTCCTATCAAAGACGACAGGGACTGGGAGGCTCCTACACTCTGAGGGGTATCCCAAGATTAATGTTTATCGGCCCCTACAAATTTCTGGCAAATTTTGAATTCCGGTATAGAATGTATCATCAAATGATATTGAAACAGGATTTTACCTTTTATTTGCATACATATATTGATTGCGGTAAAGTGTGGCTTGATCATGATCCGAAGAACCTGAATCATTTACGGATTGCGGAAGGCGTTGGATTGCATGTCCGTTGGAACAAGGATTTTATCGGCGCACTGGATATCGGACGTTCCCGTTACAGTGATCTTGCTATTTATGCTACATTTGGTAATTTGTTTTAAAGGGATCAAATACACAATTTGTTATAATAATATGTCGTCAATTCCACGGGTGTTGTGTATAACGGGGACATTCATAATACTTTTTTTTCACCGGTATCCGGGTTTTAACATATACGGGTGTTAATTAATATGTATTTATGGGGCATGGGATATCATATAAAATTATATTATTTTGCGTTATTATTTATTTTATTTGGGAATAATTTTATACATGGATTGTTTAAGGTGTTAAATTTTAAATAATGAATATTCAAGTTTTTGTGGAGGGAAAAATGAAAAAAAATATAAAAATTTTCACATTTGGTATTATCATCGTTATTTCCGTATTAGTAAACGCACAAACGCCGGAAACCGAGGAGCCAAAATACGGCTGGCAAAAAGAAATGATTGTGGGAATTAACTTGACGCAAACCAGCTTTGATAATTATGTTCAGGGTGGTGAAAACTCTATGGCATGGCAGTTAAATTATTCCTATAAATTTGTGAATGATCAGGAAAAAACCAACTGGGCAAACAGCGGGAAATTGAATTACGGTATGATAAAAATCGGCAATGGGGAGACAAAAAAATCAATTGATGAGATTAAACTGGAAACCGTTTACACCTATAAACTGGGAATCAATATTGATCCGTACGTGGCCGGCACCGGGGAGACTCAGTTTGCTCCGGGATATGATTATGGCCAGAACCCCAAGCTTCAGGTCTCCGATTTTATGGATCCGTTGTACTTAAGGGAAAGCGCCGGTTTCGGATATAAACCACGTGAAGAAATTAAAACCAGGCTTGGTTTTTCGATGAAACAAACATTAACCAATGACTATCCGGCCCCTTTTGCGGATGATCCGAAAACGACCATCATCGAAAAGAAAAAATATGAATATGGTATTGAATCCGTCACCGATCTGGATGTAAATATTACGGAAAACAGTAACCTGAAATCGAAATTGGAATTGTTTTCGAACCTGAAAGCATTCGATCAAATTGATGTGAACTGGGATACGATGTTAACCGCCAAGGTGTCTGAATATGTCAATTTGAATTTTAATGTAAAGGTGCTCTATGATAAGGATATTTCCAAAAAGCGTCAGTTGAAACAGGCACTGGCAGTAGGTATTAGTTATAATTTTTTTAAATAGCCGGAGAACAAGTTAAAAGTTCTTAAAAACCGCTTTCCCACAGCCCCAACATGAAAATCCAATTATTAAAAGATAGTCTTTCATGTTGGGGCTTTTATTTTAGCAATTGAAAAGTCGCCATTCTACCCCAAAAAATTTATCATGGAGATATTTTTAGTCTGCAAAATTCGATATTTGAAAATAATTTGATTATTTTTAATTTTTTTTGTTATATTTGATATTCAAAAAAATATTTTACGGATGATAAAAACAGGTTCTCGATGAAAAAAATAAGTTTTTATATTGTGGCATTCCTTTTAACTGCGGAAATCTGTCTTCCCGCCGGAGAAATATTTATTAATGAATTTATGGCCTCCAATGTTCTTACATTAGGGGATGAGCGGGATAATTATAATGACTGGATAGAAATTTATAATGCCATGTCCACATCCGTAAATTTAGCCGGATATTATTTAAGTGATGATAAGGACAACCTGACAAAATGGAAATTTCCTTCAGATCATACGGCCGAAACGACCATTCCTGCCGGTGGTTTTATGCTGATTTGGGCGGATGAGGAACAAGACGAAGGCCCCTTGCATACAAATTTCAAACTGGCAAAATCGGGAGAACATATATTCCTTGTCGAAGCGGATGGATCAACAATTGTTGATGATATCGTTTTCCCCGAACAGGAAACCGATATTTCTTTTGGCCGATATCCTGATGCCTCGGCAAATCTCGGATATATGCCGGAACCGTCCCCTAATGCTGCAAATAACATGGTATATACCGTATTTACAGAGCGGCCCGTCATAAAACAACAAGCCGGATTCTATAGCAGTCCGGTCACTGTGACGATTGAACCGGGAGATAATGCAGAGTCCATTTATTATACGCTGGACGGCTCAGTTCCGGATTTGAATTCGGCAAAATACGCCGGGCCGGTCACTATTGACAGCACCTGCATTTTAAGCGCCCGCGCGTTCAGAGATGGTTATGGTCCCGGATTAGTCACATCAAGATCGTTTTTTATCAACACCATTCATTCCCTGCCTGTTGTTTCGATAATTACCGATCCTAAAAATTTGTTTGATGATTCAACCGGTATTTATACCAATTCTTTAGAAAGCGGCAGAAAATGGGAAAGAAAAGTAGATGTAGAATTTTTCCAGGAAGAGCAGGAAAAATTTAGAATAACCTCCGGCCTTCGGATTCAGGGCAATACAGGCAGGGAGATGGAAAAAAAATCTTTCCGGTTATATTTTCGGGAAGAATTCGGCAATGACCGGCTTGAATATCCGATGTTTGAAAATACATTTGTCAAGAGTTTTAAAAATCTCGTTTTACGGGCAGGTTACGACGATGATTTAAAGAACTATAACGGTACTTTGCTGAGGGACCCGCTTACTAATGAATTCTGGCGGCGTCTGGGCTTTTTAACATCGCACAGCAAACTGGCGGTTTTGTACCTGAACGGCCAGTTTTGGGGGATTTATGATATACGCGAAAGTGTCAATGAGCACTTTATCAGCGACTATTATTTTTATAATGATATGGATATCATCCGTTACCGGTGGACAAATTGGGAATTGGTGTACGGCAGCTCGGCCGATTTTACCGACACCATTAATTTTTTCAAAACAAATGATCTGTATACCGACGAGCAGTTTGCTAAAGCCGCCGATCTGATTGATATAGATAATTTTACAGCAATCCAGGTGCTTTCCCATCCAACGGAATATCACAGCTGGACCTATGGGGCATCAATGTTCAAAGCGAAATACCCCGGCGCGAAATGGCAGTGGACCCTCTGGGATATGGATCGCGCCTACGCCAGTAGTAACTGGAACGGATTTTCCCGTTATGATGATCCGAGCGGTGAATACTGGCCGAATATTATTACCCAAAAATTATTGCATAACCAGTCTTACCGGGATTTGCTGGTTAATCGTATCTCGGATGTGTTGAATACACTTTTTATCCCGGGAAAAGCGATCACCGTCCTGGATTCGCTGGCAAATAGTATAAGACCGGATATACATTATGAATTACAGCGCTGGGACGCCAAACGGGAAGACTGGGATAACAATGTCGAAATACTCCGGACAAAGATCCGGAACCGGCCGGGTATTGTCAGAGACCAGATGAAACAATATTTTCAGCTTGGTGATCTGGTTAATATCATTATTGAGGCACCGGCGGGTAAGGGTTATTATAAGATTAATACCCTTAAAATTGATACCTTCCCGTGGACGGGTAAATACTACTCGGATGTGCCGGTTGAGATCAAAGCTGTTCCGGCAGCGGGGTACACGTTTGCAGGGTGGGCTGATAGTCAATTACCCACTGACCCTGAGATACGAATAAATCCTGTTGAGGGTCAGGTTGTATCAGCGAATTTTAAAAAACTGGGGGAGACAAATACGGAATTGATCGCGCCGCCCAGGGTACGATCAGGCAGTATTTTGCCGGTCGTGGCGCGAATCCGGGATATGAACTGGGAAATCGATGATCATAAAAATAGCGCCGTAAAAATACAGATCGATCAGACAACCCTGGATACGACATTTAATATACAGAAAGGTGCGGGGAGTATTGTACTGCCTGTAGATTATAGTTCCGGTTTTTCTCTTAAAGTCAAAGATTCAAATATTGCCGAAGCGCAGAAAAATATTACGGTTAATAATAACTACCCGGTGCAGACATATTCCGGGCAGCTATCTGAAGGAGAAGTTCACTGGACGGCAGATAAAGATCGCCTGATCGCAGGTGATTTGACTGTTCCTGAAAATCTGCATTTGATTATAGAACCGGGGACTTGTGTTTATATAAAAAAATATGTGGATGTGATTGTCAGGGGCCGGATAACGGTAAACGGTAATGCGGAAAATCCCGTTGTGTTCATTTCGGAAAACCGTGATGAACCATGGGGCGGTTTTGAATTTTATAATACCAGAGCGGATTTCCGTTATTGTTTCTTTGTGAACAGCGGCGGAAATCCGGACAAAGGCTGGGCGCATACGAACCGGCAGCCCATTCTTTTTGCCAGGGACAATTCGGAATTGAATTTAAATAATTGTTATTTACTCAATTCACCCGGCAAGGGCTTGTGTTCGCATAAAAGCATTGTGAATGTCTCAGAATCTTTGTCGGCGTTTATTTTTCACGGCGGCGAGTTACATTATACACTGTTGAATTGCCGTGACAGCTATATTATGAATATCCCGAATGATGACGGCGTATTTGAAGATAAAGACAGTGACGGATATTATATAGCTTATATGTATCCCGGTTCCGATGAGTATTCGGTTATTGATAACTGTTATTTCATAACCGGCAAGGATGACGCAATAGATCACCACGGAGCACGGCTAAAAATGACCAATTGCTGGATTGACGGCTGGATGCACGAAGGTGTGGCTGCTTCCGGCCTGGACACGATCAGGGTCTGCAATACGGTTGTGCAGAATTGCGATCAGGGGATAGAAAGCGGATGGACTAATAATTTTGACATTCCCGGTCCGAATGTTTTTGTTGATCATTGTGTCCTTATCAATAACGACACCGGACTCCGCTTCGGCGACGGGTACAATAGTCAGGCATGGACCTATAACGGCCATATAACCGCCACGAACTCGATTATATACAACAACCAGGACAATATCCGCAATTATATCAATCCGACCCAGGCGCCCGTAGAAGGCGCGATAGATATCTCTTTTTCAATGACCAATGATACGGATTATAATGATTACCCGTATTGTATTTCGGGTACGCCTCAATTCGATGAGGATTATTATTTACTTCCCGGGACAATCGGCACCGGCAAAGGCAAAAACGGTTCAAACATGGGACTTTTCGATTTTGAAGGTCTGAATTATGGGGCGGTTGTTATTACAGAAATTATGTACAATACCGGAAATGATATAGATTCCGGCGATTGGATTGAATTATATAATCCGCAATCCGTTTCCCAGAATTTATCAGGCTGGATTATAAAAGATAATAATAACGCGCACAGTTTTTATATTCCCGATGGTACGGTCCTGCCCCCGGACAGTTTGCTGGTTATATGCGAAAATGTGGATGATTTCAGGATGATTTATCCGAATGTGAGAAATATTATCGGAAATACCGGATTTGGTTTGGGACGGAGTGACCAGGTCAGACTATATTCTACCATAATGCAATCTGTAGATAGTGTGGCTTTTGAAAATAAAGCGCCCTGGCCTGTGATGGCCGATGGATATGGATATAGTTTGTCTTTGAAAAGTATCCAGTTTGATAATTCCGTAGGTAATTATTGGGAAGCATCACTCGAAAAAGGCGGAACACCCGGAAGGATAAACGGCGCCGGTATGGCTGATATTGAAAGAGACAATATCCCGTCCAGGTTTGATTTAAAGCAGAATTATCCGAATCCATTTAACGCTTATACAACTATAAATTATGATCTGCCTGATCGTGCACATGTTACACTTTTTATATATAATATTATGGGACAAAAGGTAAAAGAACTTGTAAATGTCAAGAATCAGCCGGGCGGGAATTACAGTGTTGTTTTTGACGCGGGTCAGCTTGCCAGCGGTGTATACTTTTATCAACTCAACGCCGAATTTAACAATGGTACAAGAAATAGAATAACCAGGAAATTATTACTTATAAAGTAGTATCTGCACCCGGTTAACGGTGTTCAGCATTAAAATTGGGACAAAAGTTGTTTTAATCTTGAAAGAGGGGATTTTAAAAAATATTCCTATTGGATCCCATGTTCGCGTTTATATTCGGCCCAGTTCATTTTCAGATGCAAAAAAGAATTAAAATCCGGCTGTACAAGAAACGGATTGGTCTTTTTTTCGTGGGCAATGGTCGATTCCGGGGCGGTGCCGTAATCATGTCCCGGAAATATCCTGGTTTCATCCGGCAATGTCATTAATTTATTATGCAGTGATTCATATTCCGTTTTAGCCTGCCTCCCGAAATCCGTACCACCGATTTTTCCGACGAACAGCGTATCACCGGTAAAAACTGCGTCGCCGACAAAAACACATATTGAATCATCCGTATGGCCGGGGGTGTGGATAATTTTGATTTCCAGGCTGCCAAGAGGTAATACGGCGCCGTTCATAATCAGTGTATTTGTTTTTGGGTCCTTGTTCCCGAAAAAGAGGGGCTTTATTCCGGTCCGTTTTTCAATTTCCTTATTGCCGTTTTTGTGGTCATAATGGTTATGTGTTATGAAAATATAATTAATCTTGTAACCATTTTCATCTGCAAAATCGACGATCATGTCGGGTGAATAGGATGGATCAACAACAACGGCCATTTTGGTCGTGTCATCCGCTGCAAGATAGCCGAAATTTCTATCCCCGCCGGTTCTGAATTGTTTGACCAGCATATATCGTTACCTCTATTCTGTAAAGTGAAGCTTTTTGACTTTAACAAACAGAATTGTAAAAATATTCTTAAATCCGGTTATATGAAATAGCAGCCGTTTGGTGATTTTATAATAAGGCAGATAGACATTTTTCCATGATAAAATTTATTTCAACAATCCGTTGTTCACATTTCAGCATTTTTTCGGGTTCCTGGACAAAGGGTCCGTCAACAAGATCATCTTTGCTGTTTTCTATCAATAATTCTATGGATTCTCTTGTCGATTCAAGATGGAACTGCATTGCTATTACATTATCGTTATAAACAAAACCCTGATTTTGACATGCCTCACTTTGAGCAAGAGGAATAGCATTATCAGGTATGTCAAAGGTGTCGCTGTGCCAGTGAAACACCAACGTTTCGTCAGGTAAAAAATCTGCAATTTTTACAGATTGAGCAGCAGGATTTTTTATAATGTTAAACCAGCCTATCTCTTTTTGTTTGTTGGGAGTAATTTTAGCTCCAAGAACATCGGCTATAATTTGGGCGCCGAGACATATCCCGATTACGACTTTATTTTTTTCAATGGCCTCTTTAACAATATCTTTTTCCTGAACCAGCCAGGGATATTTATCATCATGGTTGACATTCATCGGCCCGCCTAAAACAACCAGACAGTCTATCTTATTCAAATCAGGGGGGGGATCTCCATAATAAAAACGGGTTTTGGATATATTCAGTTTATACTCCAACGCCCAACTTTCAATACTGCCAGGCCCTTCAAAGGGCACATGTTGAAAATAATGCAGGTTCATGATTTTTACCTATTGAGATGTAAATATACCAAGTATGGATATAAATGAATATATATTATGAAAGAATTTTTTCAAAGCAATAAAAAGGAAATTTTCTTCGCGGGAAATAAACATGCCCAACTTTGCGGTAACCACGATTATTATATAGTCCTATTGCCGCCGGATTTACGGAATAAGCGTCAAGGCGGATACATTGATAATGGTGTTTTACCGCGTACTCTTCTGCAAAATCCATTAAACTGTTCGCAAGCCCTTTTCCGCGCCAGTCCGGGTGAATACATAAACGGTGTATAACCAAAATATGTTCAAGTCCCCCTGACCAGTTTATGGTTTCATATTCTTTATCCTGTTCTTCATTAAGAACCACCATACCCATACATTTTTGTTGTTCACGGAGTATATATAAAGAATGATTTTTTAAATCATTCTTTATAGTATGAATATCGGGATAAAAATCGTCCCACTGGTCCAGATTTTTATTTTGCATGTCCCTGATAACCGCATGAACAAGAGACATGATGTCATTTATATCTTCCGGCACTGCCGCCGTAACATTCATATTATCCGCCTTTAATTTTATGGATTATAAAATTCCATGAGTGTCCGATTAAAACCAGATACCAGTGATAAAATCAGGCACCAATTTGGGGAAATACACCCTCAAATAAACGTTTGCCTTATTATCAAGAAATCCGGGAGCAGCCGTACCGGGAATTAATTTGTAGCAAAACTATTCACCGAGCCCTTTTATCTGTACTGTCGTTTTAAAAATCATGTACACATTACGAATAATATTTATTTTACCGTCACGACTACCGTTTGTTTTAATATCTGACTCATAAACAATTTCATAATTTATCTGTTACCTTTCTGAAGTAACTTCCGGCCGGTTTGATAGGGATCTTCGCTTGGGAAGAGAAAAAGTCGATTATAAGTCATTGAGCAAATTTAATTATGATATGGCCTCAAAATATTATTCGTTTTTATCAGGGTCGGAGTCTTTATAAATCCAATTTGAATATTCCTGAATGAAGAGATCGGGATCTGTTTTTTTCCCTCTGTCAAAAAACCTGATTTCAGGTTCTTTTGAGTTACTTTTATATATAAAATAATCTCTCGTATCGTGATCAAAATTTATATCTTTTAATTCCATTACTTTGATCGTATACTCCGATTTATCTTTACCGAGGATGAATTCATATTTAAAAACGGCGCTGTCCAATCCGGTTAAAAAATACCGAAAGTTTCGGCCGTATTTGTTATACATAGTGCTTTTCAGGGAATCATAGGGGATAAAAGTATCAAGAAACAAACCATTATCCCAAAATGTCGTTCTTATTTTTCTCAATACATCGCCCGGATCGATGGCGGTAATCAGTTCATCCGTCAAACCGGCCGGTCCGGTATATTCTTGATAACGTTGATAATAAAAATTTTCAACTTTGTTAAAAATGCCGAACCACGTATAGAGTGAAAAAAAGGGTCCGATCAGTTTGTGCCTGCCTTCTATCAGGGTAGCTGTCAGTAACAGTTTGGATCTTTGCTGCGCTTTTTGAATAGAATTATAACCATAGCGAATTCCCGCAAACATGAGTGCAAACAGCAGAATTATAATGATATATACAGGACCTGAACTCCTGCCGGAATAAGGTTTATATTTAGATACGGGAGTATGATTCACATGCTGCTCCAATTAATTAAACTGTTACCATGACCGGAAAGACATTCAATAAATATGAAATCATTAATTGATTTTATTGAATGTAAAAACCGTATCAGACAGCGGTGTCTGTTAACCGGACACCAGTGACATTGATTTTTTTTCAAGGGACATTCTGATGCGGCTGTATTTTATCCTTTTTCAGGGGTTCCATATGTATTGTCGCTTCAATGCTGAATTTTAATTTTATTGCCTCCTCTATTTTACTGGCAATATCATGAACTTTTTCGAGCTTCATATTACCGGGTAATTTAAGATGAAAAGTGAGTTCCGTATGATCGCCATATTTATGCACATGGTAATGATGAGTGATAATATCTTCTTTTCCCGATATTTGTTTACACATCTTATGAATTTTATCGAGCATTTCCCTGTCAGGTTCTTCGCCGAGTAAAGGATTAACTGCGTCGCGGAAAATTTCATACGAGGCGTATAATATTAATAATGCGACAAGTATACCCAAAACGCCATCGATCCACCAAAAATATTTTCCGAAAAAAATACCGATTAAAATTATTGCTGATGATATTGCGTCGCTGCGATGGTGCCAGGCATCTGCTTTTAAAACAGTGGAATCTGTTTTTCCCCATGCCCAAAACGCGAACCGGGCCAGTCCCTCTTTAGTGATTGCTGAAATAATCGTAACAACAATGGCAACAGTACCAAATATAACTTTTTGATGATTTTTTAGTTTGTCTACGGAATCCTGTATAAAATTAAGGGCAACGATTGAAAGTAATACTCCGATAACCATGGAGGCGATCAACTCCGCCCTGCCATGTCCGAACGGATGTTTCTTGTCCGCCGGTTTGAGGGATACCCTGGCGCCGACCAGTACGATAACGGAGGATACGGAATCGGATAAAGTATGCCACGCATCCGCCATCAATGCTATTGATCCGGTAACAATACCCGCCCAGTATTTGAGCCCGAACAAAAAGATATTAAAAATAATAGATAACCAGCCTTCAAATTGTACAAGTTTTTTTGATTTGGTTTTATTCATTGTCAGTATCTTTAAATAGTTTTTTCTTCGAGTTAGTTATTCATCGCCGGTGTCCGGTTAAGGGGCGCTTGTGAATCAATAAATTACTTTGTTGTATTCAGCCAAATATCCAGTCTTGGCGTTTTCCAGTTATATGGTTTGCCGAGTATATCGTAATCGCCGTCGCCGTCCAGGTCGGCTATACGGGATTCATGCAGACCAAAACCGCTGTCGACTAATGTAGTTGTGAAATTACCAGCGCCGTCACCCAGCAATATACGAATTTTTGCATTTTTAAATTCGCCAAGCTGCATTTCGGCGATAAATATATCCAGGTTGTCGTCGCCGTTGAAATCAATCAAATCCAGACTGTGTCCGTCCTGAATGGCGTCGATCAGTATTTTATCTTTCCATTGATTTTCCCGTAACTCATACATTACCAAAGGCGCCCTGCCGTCACCGACAACAAGTATCACTTCGGGCGGACCGCCATGGACAAGCTGTCCTGCCGCTGAACGTGAGAAAGCATATGTGTCGTCAATAACATGTGCGATAAATGTGTTTCCGCTTATATGTTTAAACCAGAGGCCTCCGCCGATAATATCCGGTTTACCGTCGCCGTCGATATCCATTTTGGTGAGACCTTCATGTTCATTGACGCCTTTCCATTGGGGATAAGCGCCGCGCTGCGGGGGCTCAGCGGTATCCTCGTATGTATATATGGCGGTTTTTTCCCATTCACCGGCGGTTTTCGGCTCCGCCGGTATTTCCGCAAGAAAAAGTGTCAGATCATTCTGGTTCCAGAAAATTAGTTCGGGTCTGCTGTCGCCGTCAAAATCACCGAACAACTGATCATGGTGTTTGGTTTTGCCGCTGTTTTTTATTTCGTACCGGTTCCATGGTTTAGCCGGATCATGATCCGGGTATGGATTCTCCCACCACCAGACCATATTACTGCCGGAATCTCCGGCAAAGACAACATCCTGGTCTCCGTCGCCGTCAATATCCTCGATTGCGGATCCCGCCTCGATTCGTAACGCATCTTTGTCCAGAACGAACCGTTTCCAGCCGTCGTCATTTCTTTGATACCAGACAACCGCTGGCGCTTTTGTCCGTTCGGTGATGATAAAGTCGTTATCCCCGTCTTTATCGATATCAAATACTGCGGTTGCCGTTTGTTGCGAGCCGCTATTCGGCACCTCAATTTCCCCGTTCGCGCTTGAAAGATGTTTCCACTGGACCTTTTGTTTTTTTTCTACACAACCTGCCGCCAGAAAGAGAACAAAAAATAAAAAAATTATAAACAATTTTGTTTTCATGAACCGTACTCCTTCACAGGTTTTAATATGACGAAAAAATTTTTATACATTTGTTTAAATTATCGATTATTTACTGTTCAGCCATTCTACCGCAGCTTTCCGTTTATCTGCCTCCGATTTTGCGTTCTCCGGCAATCGATATAGTTCCCATTCTATGGTAAAAGATATTTCTTCGTTAATATCCAGGTACTGCATAGCACTTAATAATTCGATCTCTGTATAATCGCCTGATGTATAAACCTCGGCGCTGCAGCCGTTATCCGGATAGGCGCCGCCGGGATCAAAGGCGAAAAATTCACCGAATACAACATTGTCGATAATAGCCGCCAGCCATTTACCGGAATCCGCACCGGCTTTTTGCTCCCTGGAGATATGTGGGACTAATATCCCCGTGCTCCCATCGACGCAAAAATTTTCCGCGCCGCCGGTGGGGAAAATATAGTATCCGTCAGAAAACTTGCTGTCCGGATTTAAATTGAACAAAGCCTGTAAAGGAGATTTTATCTGTGTGACGTTCCAGATAGTATACCTGACAGGCTCGACGGACCTGAGATGTGCCTTTTTTATTTTTTTAATTCGCTGATGAATTGTCAGCCGGCTGCTTTCTTTGTCAAGATGAATTTCCCTGATGCTCTGTGCGCCGCAGTAATCACTGACCGGACTGGTGATTTCCACGCTGTTCTCAAGTTCTTTAACGGTATGTGGTGCGCCGTCGAACCAGGGGTCCGGCGGCCATTCCATACCGTTGATTTTTCCGAAATCGTCCTCTTGCGTCGGCCATACTTTATCACCGCCGAAATTTGACCAGTTTTTAACCGTATGTAAATCGGTCGGTAAAGTTTTACCATACAATCCGGTATCATTCCATAATATATTTGCCCCGTTTTTAAAACCATAATACATGATGCGGCCGATGGCCGGCACAACGATAACCTGAGCAGTCGCGTTGCTAATTTGCCGGCAATTTTCCCAGCCGTTCCATTTCATTGTTGGTACTCCCTCTTTACTCATTGCGAGTTTTATTATGTCCGATTTATCTGAACACAACAGGTAAATAAATAATCCGGTAAACAGTAAAAGAAGCTATGTTTTTCGTTTTATATTCATGCCGGCGTTGATTATTTGAGCTAACTATTTTGCTTTAACTCTGGGCAATTCGTCCCAGTTGGTCGTGTAATTATTTGATTTTAAATTTCGCTGCATGGCCCATTCTTTTTTCGTCCCGGCGGAAGCCACTTGTACCGTTTTCGAGCCGTATTTTGAATTCAACAGGTCCAGAATTTCCATTAACTTTTTTGATTTATCCCTGTTGGGATATGTATCGAATAAATTTGTCTGAATATTGTCCTTTGATACGATATCTGTTAAAAACACTCCCGCTTTTTTATAACGAAAATTTGACCGATAGATTTTTTCGATGCCTTTACAGGCAAATTTGACGATTTCAAAGGTATCGTTTGTCGGTGTTGGTAAATTAATCTGAATACAATTAAAGTATTGCGGTTCTTCTTTGAACCGGTTGGTCGTCAAAAAAACCTGTAATATGGAAGCGGCCGAATTTTGTTTACGGAGTTTTTCCGCGGCGCGGCTGGCGTAATCGGCAATGGCTTCCCTCATTTCCTGAAGCGACTCTACGGGTCTGCCAAAACTTCGGGATGTGCAAATCTCCTTTTTGGCGGGAGGAAGTTGTTCAAGGGACAGGCACGACTGACCACGCAATTCCCATACGGTCCGTAGACCCACGACCGTCATGTGTTTTTTTATCCACTTGTCCTGGGAGTATTTGAGTTGCCGGGCATTATTAATATTGAACTTTTTGAGAAATTTATCATATTGCCGCCCGATTCCCCAGATGTCCTCAACGGGAACGGCTTCCAGTAATTGATCGATATCCGGATGATTCACAATGTTAAAAACGCCATTGTTTTGTTTGTTCTTTTTTGCGTATTTGCTAGCGATTTTGGCCAGTGTTTTTGTCTGGCCCACCCCTATGGTAACGGGAATACCGGTTCCCTTTAATACATATTGCTGGATTTCTTTCACGTAATCATCAAGATCAAAACGTCTCAGGCCTTCAAGTTCCAGAAAGGCTTCGTCAATAGAATAAATTTCTATATCGACGGCATATTGAGCCAGTATTTCCATGACCCGACGGGACATATCACCGTACAATTCATAATTTGATGAGAATACCGCGATATTATACTTGTCAATTTTATCCCTGCACTTGAAATATGGCTGGCCGAACGGGATATCCAGTTTTTTGACCTCGTTGGAGCGCGCGATGATGCAGCCGTCGTTATTGGACAAAACAATTACCGGACGGTTTCGCAACAACGGGTTAAACGCCCTTTCACAGGATACGTAAAAATTATCGCAATCTACGAGTGCAAATATTTTGTTCATATATGGATCCGGTCGTTAAAATTAAACCCGATACGATTTGTTATCAAAAAACAGGTCAATTAACTTTTATGTAAATACTTAACAGCGGAATGTGTTTTTTTAACGGAATGCTGGTTTCAAAAAGATTTATAAAATGTATGAATACAATGTATCACCACACCCCAGATTTGAAACTCTGATTCTTCATTAATGTGGATTGGGGAAAAATCATTGTTGTCGGGGCACAAGTACAGCTTGCCGTTTTCACGTTTGAGCCATTTTACCGTCAATTCACCATCCAGTATGGCAATGACAATGAGATTTTCCCTTGGGTGAATGGACCGGTCTACGATCAGTATGTCGCCGGAGTAAATACCGGCTCCGGTCATGGAATCACCCTCCACACGAACACAATAGGTTGTGGCTTTGTTCTTGATCAAATATTTATTGAGGTCCAGTTTTTCTGCGAGATAATCATCCGCCGGGGAAGGAAATCCCGCCTGGATTTTCGGGTAAAAAACCAGCAATTCCAGTTCTTCATCCGTGGATACCGGATATATTGCCTTGACTTTAAGGTTTTTTCTTTTGTTTGTCACAATAACTGCCAACCGCTTGACGAACAGTTCTTAATTACTGTTCAGGTTCAATAAATAAAAATGAATAAATACTTTTTAAATATAAAAAAAAATGTTTTCAATAACCAGAGTTAATAATTTTTTTCTACAATCATTTTATCCGCAGGATATTGCCGTACAAGACCCGTTGCGTCATTTGCTGAGGTGGTTTGATCGAGCCAGACATCCTCATCTTCCCGTGTTAAAATTGCGGGCATCCGGGTATGAGGTATTTCACGCATTTTTTCGTTTGCATCAACAGTTATCATCGTGCAGGAATAAAGTGATTCACTGCCCGGTAAAGTGCACTGATCCCATATTCCCGCAATCGAAAAAATTTCCAAATCGCTGAGAGTTATTCTGTGTTCAACCCGTTTTTTATTTTGTGATATTAATTTTTTATCCGGCCATTCGAAAAATGATGTTGCCGGTATAATACATCGCCGGTTTTTATTCCAGGCGTTTTTAAATGACGCTTTTTCCGTTATGGATTCCGACCGGGCGTTAAAAGTACTGAATTTTTTTTCTTTTAAGGATTTGTTCCACCAGGCCGGAACAATATCCCAACGAAAAAGGTCTAATTTTCGTCCCTCCGGGGTTTCAAGAACAACCGGGACTTTTGTATGTGCGTCTCCTCTGGAGGGGTAAAAATTGCTGTCGTTCAAGATATCGGAAATATCACCCGGCGGCATAATTTCAAGACCATACCTGTCAATCAAACTTTTTAATCTCATGTAATTAATTGCAAAATGTCCACACATAGTAATTACCACATATTTGTTAAACGATTCAAATATTATAATTTTTTATTTTGTCATAATCAAGTTTATTCCGGGATAATTTATTTTCGTAATATCAAAACAATTCTTATACAGTATTTTTTCCAAAAAATATTTATATATTTGATTGAATTCCAAACGGCAAGGCCGGAGAATAAATTTTAACATACTTTTGATACTATATTATATGCTGTGAGAATGTTGAGATAATAATATACCTTTTATGAATACTTGACATTGTAAAATAAAATGAATAATATGATATTTAATTCAATATTAAATGTAGTGGAAGGAGTTTTGGTATGGATCCGTTTTTTCTCTCCCGACTTCAGTTTGCCTTGACTATTGCATTTCACTATTTGTTCCCGCCGATAAGTATCGGTTTGGGACTTTTGCTCGTAATCATGGAAGGTATATATCTAAAGACCAAAAATAAATTGTATCATCAAATGACCCGGTTTTGGGTCAAGATATTCGGACTGGTTTTCGCACTTGGAGTTGCGACAGGAATAGTCATGGAATTTCAGTTTGGTACAAACTGGTCGACCTATTCGCGATTCGTGGGGGATGTATTCGGCAGCGCCCTGGCCGCCGAAGGGATATTTGCTTTTTTCCTGGAGTCGGGATTCCTGGCCATATTATTATTCGGCTGGAACAAAGTCAAACCCCGGACGCATTTTTTGTCAACCATTATGGTTTGTTTTGGAGCGCATTTCAGCGCGGTTTGGATCATTGTTGCAAATTCATGGCAGCAAACTCCGGCGGGCCACCATATTGTCAATACCGCATTGGGTACGCGGGCGGAAATTGTGGATTTCTGGCAGATGGTGTTAAGTCCTTCCACACTGGATCGCCTTACTCATACCCTGATGGGTGCCTGGCAGACAGGCGCGTTTTTTGTAATCAGTGTCAGCGCCTGGTATCTGTTAAAGCGCAAACATGTGGAGTTCGCCAAAGCCGGTATAAAAATCGCCCTCGTGCTTGCTGTTACAGCTTCGATGTTGCAGCTTGTAACCGGGCATTCCAGTGCAGTAACGGTCAGTGAGACCCAACCTGCGAAACTGGCGGCCATGGAAGCCCATTACGACGAATTTGCTCCGGCCGACCTGTATCTGTTTGGCTGGGTGAACAACAAACAACAAAAGGTCCAACTAAGTATCAGAATGCCTGGAATGCTGAGTTTTCTGGTACATGGAAAAACGTCCGAACCGGTAAAAGGACTGAATGCTTTTCCGGAAGACGAACGTCCGCCCGTCAATATTGTATTTCAGGCATATCATATAATGGTTTCCACGGGACTGTTTTTGATCCTGATTTCGTGGACAGGATTATTCCTGTGGTGGCGCGGCAGACTGTTTAATATCCGCTGGCTGTTATGGGTATATGTGTTTACCGTACTCGGCCCGCAGGTTGCCAATCAGGTCGGCTGGATGACCGCTGAAATCGGCCGACAGCCATGGATCGTTTACGGCTTGTTAAAAACAGATGACGCATTCTCACCCGTTTTAAACGGCGGTGAAGTGTTAACGTCGATTTTTATGTTCGGTTTTATATATTTTTTGTTGTTTGCTCTTTTTATATTTTTATTGAATCAAAAAATTCAACATGGTCCGGAAGTAGAAGAACAAATTGAGGAGGGACATATCGCATGAATTTAGTATTTGATTTGAATACGATCTGGTTTTTCCTGGTTGGGCTTTTACTGACCGGGTATGCTATCCTGGACGGCTTTGACCTGGGAATTGGCGCCCTGCATTTATTTACAAAAACGGACCATGACCGCCGGGTGATGTTAAATTCCATCGGGCCTATTTGGGACGGAAACGAGGTTTGGCTGGTGACCGGCGGGGGCGCTCTGTTTGCCGCCTTTCCTGAGGTCTACGCTACGGCCTTTTCCGGTTTTTATATGGCGTTTATGCTGTTATTATTCAGTCTCATATTTCGTGCGGTGGCCATTGATTTCCGCAGTAAACAGATTTATCCCTTGTGGCGGAAAATTTGGGACATCAGTTTTTGTGTGAGTAGTATTCTGGCATCACTGCTCATCGGTACGGCGTTGGGTAATATCGCACGGGGAGTGACATTAAATGATAAACACGAGTACACCGGAACTTTTTGGAATATTTTGCATCCGTACGCATTACTTGTAGGGCTGTTTGTTGTGGCCCTGTTTATGATGCACGGCGCGTTATTCGGAATCATTAAAACCGAGGGAATGCTGCAAAAACAGCTTCAAAAATTGTTCAGTAAAACTTTTATATTATTTGTAATCGGTTATATGGTGATTACGATTGCCACGTTTTTGTTTGCTAAAAACCTTACGGAACATTTTAAGGCCAGTCCGTTTCTTATTGTTTTCCCGCTTCTTAATGTATTAACAATAGCCAATATTTATTGGCAGAATAAACGCGGTAAGGAACTGGCAGCGTTTTTTTCGTCCTGCGCAACAATTTTGTTATTGATGTTTATATTCGGCCTGGGTATTTACCCGGATATGTTGTATTCTTATAACAATCCTGAAAATACGCTAAATATATATAACGCCGCATCTTCGCAGAAAACGCTCCGGATTATGCTTACGATAGCAATGATCGGGATGCCGTTTGTGATTATGTATACGTCAACCATTTTCTGGATTTTTCGTGGCAAGGTGAAACTGGATTCGCATAGTTATTGAGTGGATATCCTGGAATTTGAAGAGTTGTATTGAACAGTTATTTGTTAGTAAAAAAAAATAAATATTTAACAGTAACTTTGAATAATATGCAGGAAAAATCAGGGATTTGTTAAATTTTGGAAGGGGGAAATTTAAAGTTCTAATATTTATATCTTAAAATGACAAAAATAAGTTGGTGTTTATTTTTATCATTGGCCTAAGAAGCAAAGGATACTTTTGGGAAGATAGTTAATCCTTATGCCGGGGGATATCCGGGTATAGTTTTTGACGGCAATCCGGACATATACTGTGACTGAATTGGGCATCCGAATGTTTCATAACATACGCTTCCACATGGTGCCAGTAACCCTTGTCGTCCCTGATTTTTTTACAACTTGCACAGATGGGCAGCAACCCACTGAGAGTTTTCACCTGAGTTAAAGCGTCCTGCAGTTCCTCAATTAATTTTTCGCGTTCAAGTTCGAACTGTTTTCGTTTGCTTATATCCCTGATAATAAAAATTTGTCCGATTTTTTTATTCTTACGGGAATATATAGTCTCTGTATGAATATCATAATATTCTTTTTTTTCTTTTTCCCCGATTGCCACTTCATAATAGCCGTTAGAGTTTTCAGGTATAGCAGTTAACGTATGGCGCCACAACTCCGGCAAATTAGTAATGATGCTGCCGATAAATTCCCCGGTCTGTTGAGGTATCATATTAAGTATTGCTCTATTTATATCAACAATACGATTGTTGTTATCAATAACAATAATACCATCATTAATCGTATCAACTATATTGTTACGGGCAATTGGGATGAGATTGAACATTTTAAATTTGAATATTGAAAGCGCCAGGATCAACCCGGTCAGCATAAACGCCACCGGAGTCCAATCCAATCCGGGTATCGGATTAATTTTAAAAACATATATTACATTCCCGGCAAAAGGAAATACAGAGGCAATGATCAATGCTAATAATTGTAATTTGAAATAATCGGAAAAATGACGCCGGGCAAAAATTAAAATAATAATGCCTGATAATAAAATTGAATATGCAAAGACAATAAATACCCAAAAGAAGGGGCCATAACTATAAATGCCATTATTGGTTTCCGGGTTAATGGTAATATTTGTCCAATGCAAGTGATGCCAGGAATTTGTGGCAACAACAATAATGGTTAGTACCGGAAAGATGAATAATAATATATGGTTTCGTTTGGTGCAATATTTTTCATTCTGACTGTAAGCCAGGGCAAATAAAAAATAAAAAACCGGGGAAGTAGTGATTCCGATATAACTGATTTGAGACCAGAGTTGTTTTAATGCAACTGTCGGAGCGGCGGCTTCAAAAACTCCGGCAAAAGACCAGATGGCAACTGCAATTTCAAGCAATACAAGATATTTAACACTGAGATTATCCCTCCTTTTCGATATCATTATAGCGATACCGAGTGCAAGAATAGTTGATATCAGAAGGATCCAACTATAAAGCTGAAAATGGAATTGAATACTCGGATACATAATTTATTTTCTTTTTAATAAATTTTATAAATTTAATCAACAATAATTTAAATAAAACATTAATTTACATAAAAAGCATAGAAATTCAAAATAATTAAATTTAGAAAGTACAAATAACTTGACGAACATATATTTTGTGGTATTGGGCAGTTTTTAACTGTGTTATTAAACTCATAGGGATTATTAAATCCATGAATATCAAAGTTATGTATTAGTTATGAATAATTATTTATTATCAAGTTATTTATTGGTACAAATATATGTTCTGTCAATAATGTTCACCTTTGCTTTTTGTATATATCAGCATTCAGGATTTATAATCGGGGAATTTATCGGTCAGGCAACAACCGGATAAATTAATATTTGTGCATAAGAAATTTTTAAGGGATATATTGAATTATTTATTATATTTTAAAAAATACCTATATTCCGGTAGCTTTGAAAAAGTCAACCGGATTTCTCGTTGTAACCATTCAGACAATATATGATCAATTATGGATATAATTATAGAAAAAATGACTGACAATGATTGGCAGTCAGTTGCCCGGATTTATCGGGAAGGGATAGCCACTCAAAATGCAACTTTTGAAACATCTGTTCCGGTATGGGAGTTATGGGATAAATCTCATTTAAGGGAGTGCAGATTGGTGGCCCGAATCGATGGATTAATGACAGGATGGGCGGCGTTGAGTCCGGTATCTGACAGGTGTGTTTATGGCGGCGTTGCGGAAGTCAGTATTTACGTTACTGATCATCAAAGGGGAAAAGGAATTGGAAAGATTCTATTAAACCGGTTAATAAAGGAATCGGAAGAATATGGAATTTGGACATTGCAAGCCGGGATTTTTCCTGAAAATAGCGCCAGTATAAAATTGCATATATCATGCGGATTTCGTATAGTTGGAATTAGAGAAAAAATCGGTAAGATAAACGGAATATGGCGTGATGTGATGCTCCTGGAGCGAAGAAGTAACATTACAGGTTATTTATAACCAGAGTCCGGTTTAACCCGAACACGGCACTCTTTACATATTATTTTATTAATATTTTCAGTTATGTAATGATTATTAGATTTTATATAAAATTGAATATTTATAATTATTTTAATTGATTATATAGAGCATGTAAACCGGATTAAGCAGCGGCGTCCGCTAATTGGACACTATTGTTATAATATTAAATATTAAAGTTGTGTAAAAATATCAAAAAAAACGTTAATTTGATAATTAATTTGTTGTTTTTAATCAACTTGTTTTTTATATTGAGCGGTGATTAATAAAACAGAAATTATAATTTATATTACATCGGGAAATATAAATTTTGTATATATTGAACTTGGGATATTTATCGGATACAAATAAGAGTCTGCATTTTTTATTAATATGATAATTTTATATTCTCCAAATTCACATTTTTGCAGGTATAAAATAAGATTAAAATCCCAATACGTACTTTTAAATCAGGGTTG
>JAFGSB010000026.1 GCA_016934825.1 Candidatus Zhuqueibacterota bacterium | reverse complement strand
CAGTCCTGAATGAAGTGGATAATATTGTTCCGAAGGGCGTCCCGGTACACTCGTCCCGGTCCACCTGGCGGACACGGGACTCGTTACTCGACGGCCGGGATTATTTGCCTCCCAGGTGATTTAAATTGCCGGGCGACACGCCCGGCCTACAATTTCCCTCAAGGGGAGACCGGAACCTGTGGATTTGGCAATATCCGGGCCCCGAGTGATCCAGTCCCGTCCCGCATTGCGCATAGGCGTCAACTTAACAATAAGTTGACGCCTATGCGCTTTCGCGGGAATGACATTTTTTTCACCTTTTGATACAATCCCTGTTATCAAATTCCTCCAAATCGGAGAATTGAGTCAACCGGGTTCCCATTCAGGAGATGGGGAACCAGAACAAAAAGTACATGTTAAAAAAATAATGCTAAGGAAACCAAGTTCCCATGGGACATAAATCCGAACTTCTCAATAACAAATTGTAAATTTAGGAGGCAGTTAAATTATTTTAACATTATATTCACACAATCAAAAGAATCATCATATCAGCCGGTTATTCCCAATAATCACTGCGGAATGCGTCTGCCATCTCTTTAAAAAACGGATCATCAGTAATCTGAAAGAGCTTTTCCAGCAGCTTTACATGGACCGTGTGATAGAATCCACTCGTTATGTGATATTTATAAGTATATTTGCTGATATCGCCCGGTTTGCGCCACCCTTCAATGTGGTCGACCACAGTGGTTATACCTGCTTTTAACAAATGGAGTGAAGTGCTGTCATTGGTAAAACGATAGTGATCATATAATCCAAAAAGCGCAAAGATAAAACCGTTGAGAACATGATTGGGGCACTCTTCCGGATATTCCTCGATCCAGTAATATCTTTCCTGATCTATATAAATAACCCATGGATCATAGTTACCTTTTATTAAAGTAAGACTTTTTTGTATTTTATTGGCCAGTTTTAAATATCTATCATCTTTACTGGCATCATAGAGCCGGATGAAAGCTGATAAAGCCTGGCCTTGTGCCATACCACAATACCATGGTGGTTCGAGTTCAAGAACCCTTTCCTTGAGGTGCCAATTGAAATCAAAGGGAAAATAAAATGCACTATCCTGTACTATAGCCCGGGAAACCATTTTTTCAGCAAATTTTTTAGTTTCATTAATATATTTTACATCTTTTGTTCGATCATAACTTTGGAGGAATTGAAGCATCTTTTGTGAAATTTGAGTGGAATTATAATATGTATTTCCTTCCCATTCAAAAAGAATAACACCTGCCTTATCCTGTGTATAATCATCAAAACTTGCCAATTCCCATCGGTAATAGGGTAAATTCACCCGATCTAAAATATTGATCTTATAATCACGAGTTATAACAGAGTCCAAGGGGATAATTAATTCCTCACATGATTCGGATTCAGGCGTCATGAAATTTCGTACGCAAGAATTTGTTAAAATAAATAAATGAAATAAAATTGAAAAAACTGCTATTTGAAAAATCCGGCCCTGATTAGCAGGCGAGCGCATATATTTTCTCCTATGAAAAAAGTTCCAAATCTACTATTAATTTGCTTATTTTTCGACCGAATCCCTTCTCATAATGGCAGGAAGAGTGAGGTCGAAAATAAGCTGTCAGGAATCCTTCGCACTTTCCAGGACTTCTGCTTCAAAATCTTCAAACATTAAATCTACACTCAATAACAGATAAATAATGCCCGGCAATTTACGAGCTGTGGCAATTATGGCTTTACCACTTTTTTTTTGCTTTTTAAGCGTTCATAATAGGAACGAAGATACGGTGAATATCGAATAGAAATTAAACTGCACTAAACCAACATTGTTTACTCCTCGTTCCTCATCTCTGATTCCGGCTGTTATTTAATTAATTCAAACCAGAGATTGGGAACCAGATGATTGTACGCATCGCTTGAAACGTAATGATCTAACAGAAATTTCATTTTATATATGAGCATACAATATTTTGTTCAAAATTATCCGAAAATAAATTAATAATATATTTACCTGAAGCAAGAGTTAAAGGAGCCCAGGTTATACTATAATTATTTGCTGTTAGAAATTTATCCATTATTGTATTTATATATTGTCCATTGATATTGAATATTTTAATTTTAACTCTGGCCGGCTTATTAACAGAAAAATTAATTCGTGTTGCGTTGTTAAAAGGATTCGGGTAATTTTGTTCAAGCTGAAAAAGAACTGGCGGATTATTTTTTGAATTTATTTTAGTATAATTTTCGCCATTTATTGTTGCCGCATATAACTCGTATGGATTCATTGAATTGCTGTAAAAAACAGGTCCGATATTTGGCGCAAAATAATAATTATAGGCAGCATCAGCAACTTCCGGGATATCAAAATAAAACTGAATACAATTTTCAAATTTTTGTATTGGAGTGGTTATCGTTAAATTTTTTCTAATTTCCACATTGAATGTATCCCATGGCGATATATAAGTATAATTTGTATCATGGGTTGTATTAAAATTCAGCCATAAAATATCTTGCCCTTCCCGGTGTTCCCAAATTGAACCGCTGCTATCCTTACGAACAGGTACTCCATTGAAGATATAATATGTTTTATGGTTAATTTTTGTCGTATCCGATATATTCCAGGTTATTGATAAATTTGTATCAACCGGCACGGTCTGAAAATACCATGTATTGCCTGTCTGAAGTGGGAAATAATTTTCCTGAGAATTGCACTTACTATTAGTTATATGAAGAAAAACCAAGATTGTAGAAAATATGATTATGAAATGATCATGTTTCATTTTAAATTTTCCTTTCTCCTCGTTCCTGATTTTCGGATCAGGAACGGGCTTGTCCTGGAATCTCTGATTCCGGTTGTTGTATAATTATTTTCAAACCAGAGATTTGAAGCAACCGGGTTCCCAATCTGGAGATTGTGAACCAGAACCTACAACTCATATTAGCTCCTTGTTCCTAATTTAAAAATAAGAAACCAAAACAACGATTACTTCCCAAAGAGATATAACAATAAAAAAGCGCAATACAGCTATCCTTCCCATAACTCTATTGCACCTTCGATCGTCCTTAGCCAAAATTCTGTGACGGGTCCAAAATTCCGGTTGATATTAAATTATAAAAATAATAAATATATTTCGCAAGTATTTTTTGTTAATTTCGTGAAAAAATTTTTGGGTTAGAATTTACGGGCGTCTCGGTACACTCGTCCCGTCTCCTCCCGCTTTGCGTGAGAATCCAGGACTCGTTACTCGACGACCGGGATTATCTGCCTCCCAAGTGATTTAAATTGCCGGGCGACACGCCAGGCCTACAATTCCCCTCAAGGGGAGACCTGAACCTGTGGATTTGGCAATATCCGTGCCCCGAGTGATCCCGTCCCGCTAAACGGGACGGGATCGTATCGAGGGGCAAGTTCTAAACAAATGGCTTGTAATGTTCCGAAGGACGTCCCGGTACACTCGTCCCGGTCCACCTGGCGGACACGGGACTCGTTACTCGACGACCGGGTTGGTTTAGGGGCGACCGGGTAGATTTGGGAGTTGCTGATCTAAAATGCAGGGAGGGGAACCCTTCGAAACCTGATCTATTGTAATTGATACAAATAACTCAATAACAGCCCCAGATCAGGTTGTTTCGTTTATAATCGTCCTCCCGTAATGTGATCATATTCTTAACAATTTGATAATCCGTACCTCCCCTGGGTATCCAGGTGAAATTTACGAGGTCATCAGGGTTCTGGGCTGTATATATTACCATTATATTATCCGCATTAAAAGGATTTATCCAGCCCGTAATAAAAGCATAACCATTTCCCTCATATACATTGTGTGCGACGAGGCCCTGACGTGTGATTTTCACGGGAAGCAAAGTCATGTATTTTTCTATGAATTTATTCCCCCAGGGAGTACCGATAGCAAACAGGTTATAACCGCTTAAATCCATTTCAAGCGCGGTTGTGTCCGCGACCGTTTTATAATTTGTACAGGATTTGGCAACAAATTCTTTCAGTCTTTTATCTGCCGCCGAATCCTCTTCGTTTGTAGCAAGTATCAGTAACCGGTTGTCCCTGTTATAAATTTCGCCGTTTGACGGTATGTCCGAAATGTCCGGCTCCCTGATTTGTAATGCCATACTGAGCCATTTGTTTATACTATCCTGATTTACGCTATTAAGAGCGGTGATGATCTCCGGCATAAAACTATCCAGGTTGGGATACCTTGACCGGGATTGCTCATATTTGTGCAACGCTGAAATGATCGGAACGGTATAAATAAATTTTTGACCCAATTCAATCCGGTTTAAATTTACCTGTGCAAAATCTTCCGAATATTTAATTGCCCCAAGCCTGCAGGTGACCGCCCTGACCATATGTTCGTAAACAACCGAATGCCAATCCCGGTAAAATTGTCCTGCCATCGATTGTTTTATGGGTTCAAGCAGATTGGACAAATTATTAAAATCGTCCCAGTATTTATCAACGAGCGGATTTGAAAATGAGTGACCGAATTCGTGCCACATCAACGCCAGTATTTTGTTTTTTTCAAATACCGGTATCGAGCCGTTTCCCGAGCTTGCCGATACGATAGCGTAATGTTCTTCTCCGTTAGGAGTAAAAAAACCTTTTCCAAAGTTACCAAAACCCAGAAAATTAAGAATTAAACAGAATTTATGTTCGTCCGCATTTTCGATACCAAAATAATCAAGTATTCGGTTTTTTTCATCAAAGTCGTTTAACGTAAAGTCGGTATTGGTAAGTACGAGGTTATAAAAATTTTCCTGATCATTAAAAAAGCGGACAAAATCTGTTTCCGCTAAAAACACGCGCATCATTTTTAGATATGTATCAATCTCCGGTAAATCACGCCATTTGTTATTTACCACGTCCTCCCTGAATGTAAAATCGTTATTCAGGCATAACAAAAAACTGTAAGGCCCATCTATTGAAGTAAAAAATTTACCAAAATTATTTTTAAGATAACCCAGGGCCTCATTATTTTTATATTTTTCAAAGTAACGGATAATATCGAGTTTATAATTCATTTCAGTGGTATTAATTGCAGGATTTCCACCAACCAGGTTTATAACCTGAAAAAATTCAATACGCGGATCAATTTTTATTTCCACGCCCTTTATTTCATGTTTAAATACTTTGAATTGATTATTTTTAAAATAGTTATCGATATTATTTTGTCCATAGGAAAAATCAGTAATTAACAATACCAATATCGTCAGAAAAATTTTGAATCCACATTTCATCTTATTCTCCTTATCAATTTTATATTGACTTACGTGATTTATATCTAATTGGTTACAAACATGATGTTAAAAAACGGAAAAATATAGTCACACCATGCTGCGGGTGTTTGAATTGTTTGAATATCATCCTGATTTCTTATCCAATTTGGATTTTTCACCATTTCTGATACCAAATCCTTAAAACCCCACAGATGAAGTACCCCTTTGAAAGGAGAGACAGAGGGATCTCTTTTAACAGGACGATTTAAAATGCCGCGCGACAGGTCCGGTCTACAAACTGCGGGAGAACGGGGCTACTCGACGACCGGGATTTATTAGCCTTCCAAGTTCAACTTGGGAGGCAGAAGGAACGGGACGATTTAAATTGCCGGGCGATATGCCCGGCCCACAGACTGAAACCGTCCCGTCAAACGGGACGGGATCGTATCAAGGGGCAAGTCCTAAACAAAATGGATTGTAATGTTCCGAAGGGCATTCCGGTGCTTGGCGACCGGATTGCTGAAAAGTTGACACCCCTCTTTGATTCTCCCCTCAAGGGGAGACTGGATTTGGTCGTTTTTGAGGATTTTTCACCATTTCTGATACCAAATCCTTAAAACCCCACAGAACAAGTCCCCCTTTGAAGGGGGATCCAGGGGGAT
>JAFGSB010000025.1 GCA_016934825.1 Candidatus Zhuqueibacterota bacterium | reverse complement strand
CGAAATTTAATATAACCAATGAGTTGATAGATGTCCATTTTTATTTTAAGTTATTTTTGTTACCAACTAATTCTTAGTTGAACCATAATATTTTTATAAAATCAGTTGATTTTTTTCCCGTGGCGGCTATATTATAATATAACGGATTATCAATTTTTAAACATATTTTTCGGGAGGTGAACATGTTTAAAAGAATATTATATCTGCAATTGCTAATGTTGTTAATAACCAGCTTTTTTATCACTCAAAATCTGTTTGCGGTACCCTCCGGGTGTGAAAATTGTCATATCAAAATTTCACCCATGCAGGTCAAAGATTTCAATAGCGGTAAAATGTCTGAAAGCATGACCTGCGCGGACTGTCATGGTGAAGATCACTCGGGTTCGGATGATTTTGCCTACGCCCAATTGCCGACCATTGAAACATGCGGGCAATGTCACGAAGAAAAGGCCGAGCAGCACCTATCCGGCAAACACGCGCTTGCCGCTGTTGCCATGAATGCCATGCCGTATACCCATATGCAGCCGTCTGTTCTCATTGAAGGTCAAAAGGGCTGCGGCGCCTGTCATGCCCTGGGCGTAACCGACCAGTCGGTCCGCGAGTCGGAGGAACGGCAGTACTATCCTTATGGCATGGACTGCCAAATCTGCCATACCCGTCATATTTTTTCCAAAGCGGAGGCTCTTGAGCCGGAAGCCTGTCAGACCTGTCATATGGGATTTGACCATGCCCAGTGGGAAATGTGGTCAGGCTCAAAACATGGTGTAACCTACCTGATGAACCGGGACATTAATTCGGAAAACCGGGACAGAACCCCGAAATGCCAGACCTGTCATATGCCGAATGGTAATCATCGCGTATTTTCCGCGTGGGGATTCCTGGCTGTTCGTTTACCCGAGGACGATGAAGAGTGGATGGGATACAGGACGACCATTTTAAAAGGGTTTGGCATACTCGATCCGGCGGGTAATCCCACCAACCGTCTTGAACTTGTCAAAGCCGGAAAAATAGCGCGGTTAACAAAAGAAGATTTTGATGCCGAACGTAAACGGTTCACTGATGTATGTAAAGACTGCCATTCACCCAACTTTGTCAAACAAAATATTTATAATGCCGATCAAATGGTAAAAGAGGCCGACAAAATCCTTGCCGGGGCTATTGGAATTGTTGCCGGATTATACAAAGACAACATTATTGAACGGCACGCCGATTCCCCGGTTTATCCCGATCTTTTGAATTTTTATAACGTCAATACAAAAATTGAACAGATACTTTACGAAATGTTCATGGACCACCGGATGAAAATGTTCCAGGGAGCATTCCATATGAACGCGGATTATTCTTTTTGGTATGGTTTCGCAAAGATGAAAAAAGATCTGGTTGAAATCAAAGAGCTTGCCGCTCAGATGAGAGACGGAAAAAAATAGAAAAAGTCCCCTGTTCACAAAAGACAGGGGACTTAAAAATCGTGTGGGGATATTGTTTTTTCGTATATCTTCTTATTGTTATTTAATTTAAAAGTATTAAATTTCCTTTTACAATTACCCCGGATAAACTTGCTTTTTATGATATTCATATGGAACGTATTGTCGAACCGGGTGAATTCGATATTATGGTGGGTACCAGTTCCGGTGAGTATTTGTCCGCCGTTCTCACAGGGAACAAAAATGATCTGATAACGACCTGAAGCTGAAAAATAAGGAGGTAGCGTGAACAAGGTATTGAACGTCTATAATAAACTTTTTGTTTTATGGGTTGTTTTGGGAGGATTAGCCGCCTATTTTTTCCCCCATTTTTTCATTCCGTTAAAAAAGTATATGGAGTTGTTTTTCGCGCTTACAATGCTGGGTGTGGGCATGGTATTAAATCCGGCCGATTTTGTCAACATTTTCAAAAATTATAAAGTTGTCATAATCGGGGTGGTATCACAGTTTACCATTATGCCTTTCGGAGCGTATTTTGTATCTAAACTGATGGGCTTGTCTGATGAATTCTCGCTCGGTTTGATACTTGCCGGTTCCGCGCCCGGCGCCATGGCGAGTAATGTATTGAGTTTCCTTGCCGGTGCGGATGTGGCGTATTCGGTTTCTTTAACCACCGTTTCTACTTTCCTGTCGCCGGTAATGACGCCTTTATTGACGTTATTCCTTGCCAAAACATATCTTGAAGTACCGTTCTGGAGTATGTTTTTTAGTGTTTTTCGTATGGTTTTGATACCGCTTTTACTGGGTATCGGGTTAAAAAAGTTATTTCAGAAGAAACTGGAAACGGTTTACAAAATATTCCCCGCCATTTCCACGACATTTATTGTTTTTATATGCGCGCTGGTCATTGCTCTGAATAAAAGTTTTTTACTGCAGCTCAATTTAATTATTTTTGCCGCCGCCATTACGCTGAACCTGTTTGGTTTGTTTATGGGATATATGACCGGCAAAGGATTCGGATTTGACCTGTTGAAAAAGCGCGCGTTGTCAATTGAAATTGGCATGCAGAATGCCGGTTTGGGAAGCGTGCTTGCGCTTAAACATTTTAATGAAAAAACCGCCCTGCCCGCGGTCATTTTTGTTTTCATTTGTATTTTTAGCGCCTCCCTTCTTGTGCCGATCTGGGCCGGGAAAAAAGATAAATAATTCATGAGTAATGATTGTTAAATTATCTATAGTGTCCCTGTTTATACGGAGAAGAGTTTTCATGATTCTCTTTATTGATTTACCAATGTAAAATCAGATATAAAGATATATAATTCATCCGGGTTCAATGTATACCGCCGGACTAACGGGTGAAAATAAGTAAAACCGTATGAGGTCTGTATAATTGAAAACACAAAATATAAAACTGCAAAAAGGCGACGCTTTGTTGGTCGTCGATATTCAGTATGATTTTTTACCGGGCGGCAGTCTCGGCGTTCCGGATGGTGATAAAGTCATACCGATACTTAATAAATATATCAAGATATTTCAGAAAACGGATTTGCCGGTATTCGCCTCGCGGGACTGGCATCCGCCGAATCATTCTTCATTCAGGGAACAGGGGGGACCATGGCCGCCGCATTGCGTTGCGGGTACGCCGGGTGCGGAATTCGATGCCAGGCTAAGGCTGCCGGCCGGCACCGACATCATATCAAAGGCTACTCAAATCGATACGGAGGCTTATTCCGCGCTGGACAATACCGGTCTCGACCTGAAATTGAAACAGTTACACATAAAACGATTATTTATCGGCGGGCTTGCAACCGATTATTGTGTTGTGAATACCGTAAAAGATGCCCTGAAACTGGAATATAATGTATTTGTTTTACTGGACGGCAGTATGGCCATTAATGTTCAAATTTACGATGAGCGCAACGCGATAAACGAAATGAAATCGTTGGGGGCTGTTGATATCACTTTTGACCGGCTGTCTTTGTAACCGGACAATCCTGATGTTTTGAGTGTCCGGCGAATGAATCTGAATTTTCTTGTTTGTTGAAACGGTTACACATAAAATCTGCAGGGTATTTTGTATGGATAATAAAGATTATATTTCGGAAAACCAAAAGGCATGGGACGAATGGGCCGATATTCATATCAAAGGCTCATTATTCTATCCGGTGGAACAATTCAAAGCAGGAAAACAGGGATGGAGCCCAAATATACCGGACGATATTGGCCCGGTAGCCGGTAAATCCATTCTGCATTTGCAGTGTCATTTTGGTATGGATACGATCATGTGGGCGGGACAGGGGGCGCACATTACGGGCGTGGATTTTTCCGAAAAGGCCGTAAGCCACGCCAGGGCTTTGAATCGTGAGGTGGGGAAAAACGCGGAATTCATCCGGTCCGATATATATCGGTTACCGGAAATACTTGAAAAACAGTACGATATCGTGCTTACCTATTACGGTACCGTGGTATGGCTTCCGGATTTACCGGCCTGGGCAAAAGTGATCGCTCATTTTCTTAAACCCGGCGGATTTTTCTATATTGCCGATGGTCACCCCTTTGTTAACATGTTGGATATGGATAAAAATTCCGATAAGCCCAAATTTGTTTACCCGTATTTTACATCCGGCAATCCGGAAAAAATCGAATCATCAACCGGAACCTATGCAAATCCTGATGCGGCAACGAAAAACAAGGTCACCTATCAGTGGGACCATAGCCTGGGGGATATCGTGAATTCATTAATCGATGCGGGATTAAAGATTGATTTTTTACACGAGTTCCCGTTCTCTTTTTACAATGTATTTTATTATAGCAATAAGGATATTTTGGTTCGTGACTCCCGGGGCTGGTGGCGATTTAAGGACGATGTCGGACATTTTCCGTTGATGTTTTCCGTAAAAGCGAAACACTGAATCATGGGTGCTCTGGTAAACCAAAACGAATGGAGGCATTTATGAAAAAAATATTATTCGCACTATTATTATTACCTCTGTCGTTATTCTCACAGGGCAATTCACTGGTGAGTGTATGGGAACCTTTTGACTACTTTGTCGGTAACTGGGACGGACATGAGACCGGTCGGGCAGGGATTGGTAAAGGGGACAGGAGTTATCAATTTATTATGGACGGTCATTTTCTTTTTATGAAAAACATTTCCCGGTTCGAACCGCAGGAGAAAAATCCCGATGGTGAAACTCACGAAGACTGGACGATATTCAGTTTTGATGAAGCGAGACAAAAGTTCATCATACGTCAGTTTAATATTGAGGGATTTATAAACCGGTTTGTCCTGGACAGCCTTGTTAACAGGAACAATACATTCATTTTTACTTCGGAAAGCAGTGAGAACGCGCCGCCGGGCTTGAGGGCGCGATTAAGTTATTATATACAGGATCAGGATGAGTTCAGGGAAACATTTGAGCTTGCCATGCCCGGCAAGGATTTTGTTTTATTCCTGGAGAATTTCTGGAAAAGAAGAAAATAAGTTTTAATTTCCTAACCGATAATTACAGGAGATGATAATGCGTAAAATTAATCAGTACTTTTTCTTGTTTTTGTTTGGTATTGTTTTAAGTATTCCTTGTTCAGCGCAGCAAACCGGGGATATTTCACCTGTCGAAGCGATCCACCTGGTTGAATATGTATTGATAAACGAGAGTCCCGGAATTGAATTTAAAACGCAAAATGTTACAACTTCCACCTATCGGGATAACCCGGCTTATATTGTGGAGGCAAAATCCGATAAAAATAACTACCGGGCGACTGTTGATGCCCGGGTTGCCCGGGTAATGGTAATTTTAAAAAATGGTGAGCCGTTCTATCAATGGCCGGGCATTAAAGTCGTCGGGCACCGGGGAAATGTCAAATTTGCCCCGGAAAATACAATACCCGCATTCGAAACCGCTTTTCGACTTGGCGCAGATCTGGTAGAATTGGATATACGTGAGACCAAAGATGGTGTATTGGTAATTATGCATGACGAGTCGGTCGACCGTACAACAAACGGCACCGGTAAGGTCGCTGACATGACCCTGGCTGAAATAAAAAATCTGGATGCCGGTTCCTGGTTCGGTCCTGAATTCAAAGGTGTGCAAGTACCGACCTTTAAGGAAGTGTTGCAGGCCATTAAAGGAAAGACTCTGCCGGATATTGATTTTAAAGCGGGTTCGCCTGACAAATTGATAAAAATATTAAAAGAAGAGGGGCTGTTAGGTAAAGTTACACTTTATAGCGATAATTGGGATTTGTTAAACGATACCATAAAACTTTCCAACGGGTTTTTCCTCCGGCCAACCGTACCGAATGGATATTATGGTTTACCAATATTAATAAATGAATTAGATTCACCAATTATTAACATCAATTGGGAAGAATTTTCCGAAAAACTGGTTCGGGAAACACATATTGCCGGTAAAAAATCATTTCTCAATGTCATGCAACATGATAATGAATTCGGCATTCAACTTATGATCAATGCCATGCCTGATTATCTGCAATCCGATAATCTTGATATTTTAGTGCCCTTACTCAGAGCAAAAGGGCTGCATAAATAAATTATATTTATTGAAAGTCATTCCGGTTGCATATCATAACACGGGAATTTTATCAGCGCGACGCGGTTTTAGTTGCGCGAGAGTTATTGGGAAAACTTTTGGTTCGTGATTTAAACGGTTCTCTACTCAGCGGTATGATTTGTGAAACCGAAGCGTACCTGGGTGAAATGGACAGCGCAAGTCACGCTTTCAGGGGAAAAACAACCCGGAACTCTGTTATGTTTGGTCCACCGGGTAAAGCATATATATACCTTATTTACGGTAAACATTACATGTTCAATATCGTCACAGAAAGGGAAAATATACCTCATGCCGTATTAATCAGGGGTATATTACCCGTTAAGGGGATTAAACAAATGCGTTTAAACAGGGATTCATCAACCGGAAATCTTACCAATGGCCCGGGGAGGCTTTGCCGGACTATGAACATAAATCAAAGCTTGAACGAATGTGACCTGACATCAGGTAAAGACTTGTGGATTGAGGAATATTTATGTATTCCCTCAAAAAATATACTATCAGGCTCCAGAATTGGAATAGAATATGCAATGCAAAATGATAAAGTTGCTCACAGGAGATTTTGGATGCGTTATGAAGATTAAACACCCTCTGGAATAAATTAATTTACCTTAATTTTTATCCTGTTACCTTTGAATTTTTATCCGGCCAAAAATATTTTTTCCTGTAAGCAAAAGTTAGAAATTTTATCCATACTGATCCATATCCAATAAAAAAGATATTAATGCCATTAAATGGAATTATTTTTGATTATTGTGATTGTGGTTGAATACTTTATTGAAAATGGCTTAATGATGAGAAAAAACAAATATCTGCAAATTTATATCAAGATATTACCTCTGTTTCTATTCATAGCATTTTCACAAGTAATTGCTTCTCAAACCATAGATTTGAAATTTCAGCATATTAACACGAAAAATGGATTATCCAGCAGTTCTATAACGAATATAGTCCAGGATAAACAGGGTTTCATCTGGATCGGCACACAAGACGGATTAAACCGGTATGACGGTTATTCCGTTAAAATCTATAAAAAACAAAGGGGCGACAGCACAAGCCTTGTTCATAATACAGTTTACGCATTGTGTGTCGATTCTACGGGGGATCTGTGGATCGGCACGCAAAGAGGTCTAAGCCGTTATAATTACCAGAGTGATTCATTTCAAAATTATCTCCTCAATCCCCGGGATTTGCATAGTAATATCGCAAATCGGGTGAATGTTATTGTTGCGGACAAAGAAAATAATGTACTGGCCCCCAGTGAAGAGGGTTTTATTTACCAGTACGATAAAATTAATAATATTTTTTCCCAAATCGATACGTTTCAATTCCGGATAACCAAATCAATGATAATTGACAGCGATAACAATTTGTGGATTGGCAGTAATGAAGGATTGTTTTTTTATAACAGGATTAATAGGTCCGTCCGGCAATTAACGCCGGAACAGTTCGGCATTCCGGCAAGTCAATTTATGATTCAATCAATCTTTGAAAATAATGAGGAGATGTGGATAGGAACAAATGTCGGCGGTTTGTTTATCTATAACAGGAAAACCGGTAAATTGGTTCAAAAAAAGTTTAAAAATTTTAGTGAAAACGGAATTGATATTATATATAAAGATAAAAACAGGAATATATGGGTGGCGACAAAAGGCGGGTTAAAACTGTTGGACAATGAAAGCAATAAATTTTTAACTTTTAAACATAACGATCTTGATCCGAATAGTTTAACGGGAGATTCGGTCGTTAAAATTTTTCAGGACATTCAGGGGAATTTATGGTTCGGCAGCGCATTAGGGGGAGTCGATTTGCTGGTCGTCAATAAAGCCTTTACCCATTATAATCATAATCCGGTCGAAAATACGGGTCTCACAAAATCCCTTGTTTCAGCGGTCCTGGAGGATAGGGTTGAAAATTTATGGGTTGGTTATTTTAATGATGGAATAGATATAATAAATAGAAAGCTCGGAACCAAGACATATATTGAGCCGGATCCGAATGATCCTTCCCGGCTTGGATTCGGTACGGTTTTTTCAATCTTTGAAGACAAAACAGGAGAAATATGGATCGGAACCAATAGGGGGGGCCTGCAAAAATATAACAAAAAAAATAAAACTTTTAAAACGTACCGAAACGATCCCGATAACAAGTTCAGTATCAGTAATGACGATATCAGGTCAATTGTTGAAGATGAACAGAATAATTTGTGGATTGTCACCCATGGCGCAGGGATCAATAAATTTGACCGCGGCAGTGAGAGATTTTATCAGTATCAAGCGGATTATTCGGATCCCGCTCATTCCCTGTTAGATAATTGGCCGTTTATGGTGCTGATGGATTATAAAAATTGTATCTGGATCGCGACCGCTATGGGATTAAGCAGGTTAAATAACGATTACCGAACGTTTGATAATTTTCAAAATAACCCGCAAAATGAAAACAGCCTGAGTGATGATATTGTTAATTTGTTATTTGAGGATTCTAAAAAAAACTTGTGGGTGGGCACAAATAACGGTTTGAACAAGTATGACCGTAAAAAAAATCATTTTATCAGATATAATATGCAGGACGGATTACCGAATAATATGATCAATGGAATACTCGAAGATGGTCATGGAAATCTCTGGATAAGCACAAATGAAGGTTTGTCCAGATTTTCTCCTCAAAATAATACATTCCGAAATTATGATATTTATGATGGTCTGCAGGCTAATGAATTTTTACCACGTTCCTGTTTCAAAAATAAACGCGGTGAAATGTTTTTTGGTGGAGTGAACGGTTTAACCGCATTTTACCCTCACAGTATTAAAGATAATCCTTATATCCCGCCGGTATTTATAACCGATATTAGATTGTTCAACGAATCAATACCAAATAGTTACCTGGATCAAAACGATATATATTCCCGGCAAGATACAAATAAAATTCATACAATTGTGTTTGATCATGATGAGAACGTCATCAGTTTTGAGTTTGTCGCCCTGAATTATATTCATCCGGAGAAAAACCAATATGCGTATATTATGGAGGGTTTTGATAAGGCCTGGTCTTATGTCGGCAAAAAACGTGAAGCTACATATACCAATTTAAATCCCGGAGATTATAATTTCAAAGTCATTGCATCAAATAATGACGGAATATGGAATAAAACCGGAACGGCTATACACATAAAAATTCGTCCTCCATTCTGGCAGACAACCCTGTTCCGTATCATGTGTCTTATTACTCTGATTTGTATTATATTTGTTATTATTAGAATTCGTACATTTAATATAAACCAGCGGAATATTCAGCTTGAAGAAATCAATGTCCAGCTTAAAAACGAAGTTCAGGAAAGAAAACGCGCCGAGGACGTGATCAAAGTTTCATTAAGTGAAAAGGAGGTGTTGTTAAAGGAACTTCATCACCGTGTAAAAAATAATCTGCAAATCATCAGAAGTTTGATCAATTTGCAATCGAAACAGATTAACGATCAAACGGCGCTCGCGGCTTTTGACGATATCAGTAAACGAATTAATTCAATGGCGCTGGTGCATGAAAAAATGTACAAATCTGAAAATTTTGTCAACATAAATTTCAAAGAATATATTGAAAGCATGGTAAAGGAGTTGTTTTATTCTTATGAAATAACCGGTAAAATATCCCTGGATTTAAGCGTACAAAATATTCTGTTGGGCCTGGATATCGCCATCCCCAGCGGACTCATTATTAATGAACTCGTGACCAATGCGCTAAAACATGCCTTCCCCAACGGGAGGAACGGGAAAATTAAAATTTTTCTGGGTAAAATCACAACTCATGAAATTATATTGGATGTTGCAGATAACGGTATAGGAATTCAAAGCGCGATCGATCCGTATAATCCTCAAACATTGGGCCTGACCCTGATCAATATTTTAACCCGGCAGTTGAATGGCCGGTTGGAAATTGATCGAACTGCAGGTTCACATTTCAAAATTTATTTCCGGTCCGAATAGATTTCTTTTATCTCCATAAATCATCAATCTGTTTTTACTCATTTCCTGATATAGTAATATATTGTTAATGATCCACTTTTGTGAATTAGATGATTAAAAATATATTTGCAGGCAAAGTTGCTTTATTTTGCTATATCGTTCGGATATCAGGATGTTTTATTGAAACCCTGACAATATTTTTACATTTAATGTTATTACAGGAAATAAATAGATATTTCAATTGTTTAAATGGATAACATTTTGGCATGATTAAATTCGGGTAACACGTATTTATCAGGAGGTCATCATGAAAAAGAGAATGACCATAGTTTCAGTGCTAAATATTTTTTTATTTGCTTTTATCGCCTATAATTTAATATTATATCATTCTACAATGATGGCAAAGGACAAGGATATGAAGTATAACAAACTAACACCGGAGGAGGAACAGGTTATCATCCAAAAGGGCACGGAAGCACCTTTTTCGGGCAAATATTACAATTTTACGGAAAAGGGGACCTATACGTGCAAGCGTTGCGGAGCCCCTTTGTATCGTTCCGCGGACAAGTTCGATTCTTTTTGCGGCTGGCCGAGTTTTGATAATGAAATCCCGAATGCTGTTAAACGTCAGGTTGACGCGGACGGCCAGCGTACGGAAATTATTTGTAATAACTGCGGTGCGCATCTGGGACATGTTTTCATCGGTGAAGGTTTTACCCCTAAAAATGTACGGCATTGTGTAAATTCAATTTCATTGAATTTTGTACCCACCGTCGCGGAAGAGAAAATCCAGAACGCCTATTTTGCAGGTGGTTGTTTCTGGGGTACGGAATATTATCTGCAAAAAGCTAAAGGAGTAAAATCAACAACGGTGGGATATATGGGCGGTAGTAAAGCAAATCCGACTTATAAAGAAGTCTGTGAAGGTAACACCGGGCATGTGGAAACCGTCAAAGTTGAATTCGATCCGAATGAAACGTCATTCGAGGAATTGGCAAAATTGTTTTTTGAGATTCACGATCCCACGCAGAAAAACGGTCAGGGTCCCGATATTGGCGAACAATATTTATCGGTTATTTTTTATACGAATGACGAACAGAAACAAATTTCGGAAAAACTTTTAAAGATTTTGCATGACAAGGATTATAAAGTCGACACCAGATTGATCAAAGCGGACAAATTCTGGAAAGCCGAGGACTATCATCAGGATTACTATCAGCATAACGGTAAACAGCCTTATTGTCATTTTTATACCAAGAGATTTTGATTCTGCGGATTCAAATGTTCAGGTTAATTTCAGGGTAACTTAAAACAGGGCGGAAAACTATTCGCCCTGTTTTTGACCTCTCAACAAATCCCCCCTGGTTTACATTACTTTTATAAAAAGAATTTTTTTGTGGTTGTATTATTCCGGTAAACCGGATACCCGGGAAATATTTTAAATGATTCATTAAATTCGGTTGATAATGGATACAATTTTAACTAAATTTAAAAAACAAATATATTTGCAGGGAGGATATTATGCGAAAAGTATTGTCTCTGTTTTTTTTAATATTTTTTGTGTTTATTCATTTAAACGCGCAAACACTGGGCCGTCGAACAGTAAATCTGAACGGCGCCTGGGATTTTGAGCAGACAAAAACCGCAATTCCTCCACAACAATTTACCCGCAAAATTCCTGTTCCCGGCCTGATTCACATGGCCAATCCCAGTATTGATCAATATGAAAACCTTTTTGTAATTGATACCGAAAGCAAGGGCGCTTCGGGCAGCCCTTATGCAACAACTTATAAACCGAGGTACAACTGGTATCGGCGGGTAATACAGATTCCCGCGGAATACAAAAATTCGAATGCGGTATTGACCATTCTGAAAAGCAAGTACGTGACACAGGTAATGGTGAACGTAATGGATATGGGTACTTCTATGGCCTGTTATACTCCGGTTGAATTCAACGTTACCCGCACCCTACGATTCGGTGCTGACAACGAGATTTTAATCAGGGTAGGGGACCGCGCATGGCTGCCTGCCGAAGCCGCCGGCAGCACGGATAAGGAAAAAATGAATTACCTTCCCGGCATTTGGGATGATGTTTATCTATCCTTTACCGGTAATATGCGGGTGCACCGGGCGCTTGTACTACCCCTTTTACAGAAACAAAAGGTGACCGTTAAATTATTAATCAGAAATTTTTATATGCAGCAAATCGATTATGGCGACGTGATGCGGGATTCCTGTACGGTTCAAATATCGATATTTGAAAATAAAAGCGATAAACCGGTTACTGTTCCTTTCAAGACAAAGGTTTTAACCAAACGGGATAATTTAACCCGGGTTGAGGAGGATATTCCGATAAAGAACGCACATTTATGGAGCGTCGATGATCCTTTTTTGTACCGGGCGGAAATCGTTTTATTGGAAAAGGATAAACCGAGTGATTTTAAAAATATTACCTTCGGCATGCGGGAATTCGGCCACGACGGCAAGTATTTTACCCTGAACGGCGAAAAAATGATTTTACGCGGTACAAATATAACCCTGCACCGTTTTTTTGAGGACCCTGGTTGCCGGGAACTACCCTGGGACCGCGAATGGGTGAAAGAATTGTTGATTGATATCCCCAAAAAACTGAACTGGAACGCCATGCGTATCTGTGTGGGAATCGCGCCTTCTTTCTGGTATGATATTGCGGATGAATACGGGATGTTGTTCCAGAATGAGTGGCTGTACTGGCAGAATCACGGCTGGGATGAACAGATCCGCAGGGAATACACAGACTGGGTGTGGAGCGACGGAAATCACCCTTCTATAGCCATCTGGGACGCGATCAATGAAAACTGGGACCCGTTTATCGGCAATGCATTGATACCTGAACTGAAAAAACTGGATCCTACGCGTATCTGGGACGCGGGTTATATGACTTCCGAGCACATGGCCCAGGACGAGATGGATGAGCCGCACCCGTACCGTGCTGCCGGATGGGGACAAACCCTGCGGCAATATGCCGATGATCAAGACCGGTCGCCATATCCCCTTGGCGATATCGATAACTGGCCGGCGCGTTATGATAAAACCCTGAACAGCAGCGCGTCCCAGCTTGTCAATGAATACGGCTGGGTATGGTTGTGGAGAGACGGCCGACCGGCCAAATTGACCCACAACCAGTATGACTATTTTGTCGGCGAAAATGCTCATTCGCAGCAAAACCGCGAATTCCAGGCATACTGGCTGCAACTGGAAACCGAATGGCTGCGCGCCGAACGGTCTTTTGCCGGCGTGCTGGCTTTTTGTTATTTGACCAATAACTACGGTCATACCGGGGACTGGTTTTACGGCAATATCAGAGATTTGATTCCCGGCCGTACCCTTGAATGGTTCCGGCATTGTTTCGCCCCGGCAGCCGTATATATCGATCTGCCGGATCACCGGTACATTCACAATATTAAACCCTTCTCACCCGGCGGGGAACTTTTGCTCAACCTGGTGGGAGTGAACGACTTTGGAAAACAGTCCGGCGGCGTCGTCACACTCAGAGTGCTGAATAACAACGGGGAAGAGGTGAGCAGGCAATTACTGTCAGTTAAAATACCCGGGTACGGCAAAGCGTATTTTCCCGCCAAGGTGGAACTGCCGGAAAAACCCGGCGGTTATTTACTGCTGGCCGGGTACAGCGTCGATGGTAAAAGTCCGGTCATCAGCAGGCGGTATATCAATGTGGGCATAAATAATAAAACCGTTTATTATGATCTGGTTCCCGAGCCGTTAAAATAGATTTATTTGTTTGACTGTGCGGTTTTAATATTTCACCGCTCTATGGCAGTTGAATTTATCTTTGATATTTGAACGTTTATGTGTTACATTATTTTTAACGGATAAATCACGAATCACCTGTCGATACTTTTTTGTGGTAAATCATTAAAAATTTGCTATACAAAACAAGGTCGCGGTATGAAATTCTTTACCAATAGTATACTGGTTTTTCTTTTTATCGCTTCGGGTTTTTCAGCCCTTGTCTATGAAATCCTCTGGATAAAATATTTTTCCTTTATTTTGGGAAATACAACCTATACCCTGTCCGTGGTTTTTGCGTCTTACCTGGCGGGTCTGGCCCTGGGCAGTTATGTGTTCGGCAGAGTCGCAAAAAAAAATGACAACCCATTGTTGCTGTACGCACTGCTCGAGCTTAGCATCGGTATCACATGCCTGGTTCTTTATTTTTTATTCAATTACGTTATCAAGGACCTGGCGCCGGTCGGCGTATTGAACAATGAGAATATAATCCCGATTTTACAGCGGTTTTTAATCACATTTTTTATCCTGCTGGTGCCGACATTTTTAATGGGCGGCACTTTGCCGGTGCTGACCAAACATTTTTATACCGGCGAAGCCAAAGCCGGACTAACGGTCGGCGGCCTGTACGGTATTAATACATTAGGCTCAAGTATCGGGTGTTTTGTTACCGGTTTTTTCTTCATCCGGTTATTCGGACTCAGTAAAACAACCTTTATCGCAGTGACGATAACCCTGGTGATCGGACTGCTTGGATTGTTGCTCGCCTTTTTGAGCAAAAGAGTTCATCCCGTTGAAAATAATTCTGCAATACAGGTCAAACAGTCAAATTTTTATCCCGCTACGGCTTATTTTCTCACCATTGCTTTTATTATTTCGGGATTCACCTCTTTTTCGTATGAAATCATTTATGCGCGACTGCTGGCGTTTATTATCGGCAACCGGGTCTTTGCTTCGACGACTATGATAACCGCATTTATTTTCGGTATCGCTTTCGGCAGTCTGGTCATCGGCAGGATAATCGATAAAACCGGCAGGGAACCGTTTGTTTTTTCCCTTTTCCAGATTATAATCGGGATTACGACTTTTCTGACCCTGTTATTTTTTAATGATTTCGTCTCTTTAATTCCTGTTATTGAAAGTTCTTTAAAATTAAATGTCCACTGGCAGTATATTATTGTCAGATTTTCAGAAGCCTTTTTAATCATGATTATCCCCAGCTTTTCATTCGGCGCCATATTTCCGTCCGTCATAAAATATCTGAACAAAAACATCAGGGCCATATCCATCAGCATCGGTAAGGCTTATGCATTGAATACGCTGGGTTGTATAACTGGGGCGCTGTTGACTGCGTTTGTACTCATTCCGGCTCTGGGGACGTTTTACAGCATGCTGTTTATATCCGTTTTATCCGTTGTCCTGGGACACCGGTTTTTAGCGGTTCACTGGGAAAGGACAACAGCCCGCCGAAAACTTTTTTCCGTTTTTACAACGGCGGCTTTGATTGTTATCATGATATTTTGTGCAGTTCATTTTAAAAAATATCCGTGGGAACGAAAAGGAATGGATCTCATATATTTTTACGAAGATTCAAGTTCGCTGGTGACCGTTTATACCGGTGAACTGGGTTACTATCAATATACTGATAATACAATCGTTACTTTTCCGATCGGCAATACCGCGGCGTCGGCTGTACAGAGATTGCAGGCCCAAATACCGCTGCTTGTTCACAAAAATCCGAAAGATGTTTTGGTTGTCGGACTCGGTTACGGGGTCACCACCGGCGCTTTCGCGGAATATGATTCGATAAATATGGTCGAAACGGTAGAGATCGTTCCCGGAGTTATCAGAGCGGTTTCATTATTCAGGGAATTTAATAACGATGTCGATAATCTGCCGAATTCCAAAATTTATTCGGGAGACGGCCGGTACTATCTGAAACATACCGATAAAAAATATGATATTATCTCTTCCAACGTATGTGAATCCGACCTGCCCGGCAGCGCATCCTGTTATACGGTCGATTATTTTAAATTGGCCAAACAAAAATTGAAAAAAGACGGTCTTTTTTGTATTCATTTTTTCGGCGATTATGGTCCCATTCTGATTAAATCCTTGAAAAAAGAGTTCAGGTACGTCGATGCCTACCTGGCATACAGTCAGACACTTTTCTTTGTCGCTTCGCAGACCCCTTTTGACCTGAATGAGGATTTAATTAACGCGCGATTGACCCGTAACAAAAAATTCCGCGAGGATACGATCCGATCCGGCCTGCTATCATATGATAATCTGGAGAAAAGAAGAATATTTGTCAGTTCCGAATTCGACCAGGTTATGGATATAAAAAAATTTCCGCTAAACACCGACGACAAACCCATACTGGAATATGCTTTTAATCCCAATCGTCCTAATATCTTTGAAACCAGCTATTAGATCGAAATCAGACTTATGAAAAAAACAGATCGGCTCAACAAACCGGAATTAACAAATAACCTAACCGGTGTTTCTCAATTCAAAGTTTTACTTTATTTAGCCTTTTTTCTTTCCGGCACCAGCGCTCTGGTGTACCAGGTTGTGTGGACCCGGATGCTGAGTGGTGTTTTCGGGGTATCCATACTATCCGTCAGTGCCGTCCTGTCGGCATTTATGGCCGGTCTGGCGTTTGGAAATTTGTATTTTGGTAAAATCGCCGACAGGGTAAAAAATCCGTTAAACATATTTATAATGATTGAACTGGGCGTCGGCATATTTGCCTTATTTTTCCCTATTACGCTCAAATTCATTCAGCATATTTTTCTTGCCGTGTCCCGTTTCCTGCCGGCCGGTTTTTTCATTCAATCCATTTTACGGTTTGTCCTGGTATTTATTTTCCTTTTAATACCAACCACACTGATAGGGGGGACATTTCCGGTTGTCAGTAAATTTTTTATCCGCAGGCTGAATACTCTGGGTTTCGTCGTCGGCCGTCTTTATGCTTTATATAATTTTGGGGCTTTAACCGGCTGCTTTTTGGCCGGATTTATACTGGTTCAGTCAATCGGTCATATTAATACCATTTATGCCGCCGCCGGACTGAACCTGCTTAACGCCCTGATTGTTTTTATTGTGAACAGAAATATTCCGATCTTTGTATATGCTTTTTCCCCGGCTAATGAAATAAAAAACCCGGACAATAGTTCAAATCCTGAACATTCTCCCAATATCCACTCCCGGGCAACCGTAAAATTGGTATTATGGATTTTGGCCCTGGAAGGCTTTTGCGCGCTGGCTTATGAAGTCATCTGGACCCGGATTTTGTTGAGTATTTCGTATGACAAGAGTATTTATTTTTATACTACTGTGTTGTTTACCTTTATCTTCGGCCTGTTTTTGGGCAGTTTTCTGGTATCCAGATGGATTGATCTGAAAAAGAATCTGTTGAACATATTCGGCGGCCTGGAAATATTGATCGGGGTATTTTCGATTTTGATCCTTCCGGCGTTTGCTTATGTTTACCATTATCTCATGCGGATCAGACCGGAATATATTGACGGATGGTTTCAGAATCTCGGCAAAGAGTATTTGATCTATTTCCTGATTATGCTCGTTCCCGTAACTTTAATGGGCATGACTTTTCCTGTAGCCGGTAAAATTGTTATTTTAAATATAAAAAAAATCGGCCGCAAAGTGGGTCTGCTCGGGTTTCTGGATACCGCGGGATCAATCGCCGGTTCTTTTGTTGCGGGTTTTCTGCTCGTCCCTTTGGTGGGTATGATAAAGGCCGGTTTTTTTATAGCCATTATCAATATCATACTCGGAATGATCTTATTAATTTTTAATCCCCGGCTCAGGTTATATTTTAAAATTGGTATGGTTTGTCTTGTTTTGGTCCTGCTCATCCCGGGTTTTATGACCATCCCGTCGGGACAGTATTTTCAAAAACTGGTTTCGTTAAACCGGGCTGACCGGTTGCTTTTTTACAAAGAGGGGATATCCGGGGCGGTTACGGTTTTCCAGGAGGTGGACGGGGAGAAAAAATTATACATCAACGGTTCGTTGTCCGCGTTCGGAGAAGGAGACCTGAGGGTTGATAAAATGCGGGGATACCTGCCATCGTTATTGCATCCGCGGCCCCAAAATTCGCTGATTATCGGGTTAGGTATGGGTGTCGCGTCCCGCTCTTTGATACAGCCGACCACCGAATCCGTCACCTGCGTGGAGATCAATCCGACCGTTATCGAGGCCTGTCGTTTTTTTTCCACTGTGAATCGCGATGTTTTACAGCATCCTTTATTTCATGTCGTGGTTGATGACGGCCGTAATTTTTTACTGGTCAATAAAAATAATTATGATGTTATTACCTGTAATTCGGTGCACTCCCGGTTAAGCGGTGTATTGTACACAAAAGAGTTCTACAGGCTCTGCCAAAACAGGCTTACAAAAGACGGGGTGATGTGCCAGTGGATATCCATCAACTGGATGTCCGAACGTGAATACAAATCCCTTGTCCGGGCATTTATGGATGTTTTCCCGCATACGAGTATATGGACGGTTGATGCGGGATTCGTCCTGTTGATCGGCACTCCCGAACCGATTAAAATAGATTACCGGCATCTTATACGACGTTTGCAAAACGAGGATGTAAAAGATGATTTATCGAGTATCGGCGTGGTTTCGCCGTTCAGCCTGCTGGCGCAATATACCTGTCGGGGTGAGGATTTGATTTCTTATTTGTCCGACACACCCGCCAATACAGATAACAAACCGCTGGCCGAATTCAGCAAAGTCGTTAATAAAGCGCGTAATCCGTCTATTGTTCATGATCTGATTACCCTGAAAAAAGATAAGGATTTTATCCTGTATAATATCGGAGAAGACCCAGAACAGATCAAAACTGTAAAAAATCAACTCGATAAATATGTTATGGCTGAAAAAGAGTTTATGGCCGCGAACATTGTCAAGTTTTTTGATAATGATCCCGGCCGGATGATCGAACATTTGCGAAACGCCGCGGGTTATGTTCCTGATGATCCACGTTTCCATGAGGCCCTTTCGGTGATTTATTACAGAACGAGCCGATATGCCGAGGCTTTGACTGAACTTGAATATTTAATAAAAGTACAATCCAACCGGGCGTATGATTACGATCATCTTGGCCGGATTTATTTTGAACTGGAAAGGTATGAAGACGCGGTCACTGTTTTTCGAAAAGCAATTGAACTTGATCCGCAATTGCCGATTCCGCATTTCCGGCTGGCCTCTATTTACCGGAACGCTGGCGTATATGACATGGCGCTGAAGGAACTGAAAACGATCGAAAAGTGCTGGCCCAATATTCCGGAGACCTATTTTCAACTCGGGATAATATATTATTTAAAGGATGATCTGCTCAACAGCAAAAATTCTCTATTAAAATGTATACAAATTGATCCGGCACATAAAGAAGCCCGGTTGAATCTGAATGAGTTGAATAAAATTTTGGGGCAAAATTAACAAAAATTTGGAAAGTTGAAACCACCCTGATTCATTTACCGATAACGCTTTTAATTTTGTTTATTAAAATTCTTGGTCTTTGCCAACTTTTTTGCAGGTGTTTGATCCATACAAGTTGCACATTCGGATTATAACAGTCGATCCGTGACGGGGGAAATATTGTACACACCGCATTAAAATTAATATCAGAAATTTGTTTAATTTAATTTTTCGAAATTAAAAACAGAGGAGGGAGGTGCATTAATTGTAAAAATTTTTTTTTGCATTTTTGTCTACATACGCCTTATTATATGAAAATATTAAAATTAGTTATAAAACATAAAATAATTTTCTGTGTGAAAAAAATTCAAAAAAATGAAAAAAAAGCTTGACTTTTTAAAATGAATGTATTATAATTGATTAGATATGGAATAAATATATTTTTGAAAGGAATTTCATTCCATAATTTTTAAATTGTTTATAGAAGGTAAATTTTTTTATTTAAATAATGAAATGTATTTCTTTCAAAAAAAAATATTTTGAATTTTTGTCATTGTGAGGTGTGGATTTTATTACTCTAATCGGGTGTGTTAATATGACTGCTAAACAATTTGTTCTGTTTCAACAATCTCAGGTTAAAGCGATTAAAAAAGATTATATCGGTTATGTTTTACAATTGCCGGCAAACCGGCGCCCCGTATCCTTAAATCGCTTTACTTTAAAATGGATTCAAAAAAATGCAGCGTCTTTTCGACATCATTATTTTAAAAATAAAAGGACAGGCTAATATACGAAAAGAGATGTATTGTCAGGTGATATTTCAAACTTTTTAAAAACAGGTGAGTTATGAATTTTTTTCAATATGATTTCGGTGATGAAGGGTGGGGGTTCGTGCACGTCACGAACGGCTGCTGGTTTGGGCTTGACTCAAACCAGCAGCTTATTCTCGGTTCATCGGTCGTAACCAAACTGGCCCGCTTAATGTCCATACAGGAACCGGGCGGTAAAATAGTCCCGTTTATCATTTCAAAGCCCGATGCGGGATGGGTTATAAACGGGCTTGTCCCCTTTACATTACACGTTTTACAAAACAAGGACGAACTTCGGTACCGTGATCAATGGCTGTACTTTACCAGCGAAGATGTTCCGAGTTTGATGAACTATAACGGCGGAGAAAGAAAATGTCCCCGCTGTAAGGATCGATTACATAAAGATGACCTGGTTGTACAATGCCCGAATCCGAAATGCCGTTTGATTTATCACGAATCCGATGACCGGAAATGCTGGTCCTACGATTCGACCTGTACATGCGGACATTCCACAAAAATGGAACTGTCCTGGAAACCCGATCCGAATGATGCACCAAAAAGGAAGTGAAAAATGATTTACAAAAATTCTTTCACAAAGCGATACTCACGTATTGAAAAGTACAGATCCCCGGGTCAATGGATCGCCGTGATCGGCGTTGGCAACATCGGCGGGGAGCTTTGTCGTCAGTTAATCCCGTTGGGTTTTAACCTGATCCTGATTGATAACGGCTATGTGGATGTGGAAAATCTGGGCAACCAGTTCTTTTTCGAACAGGATTTAGGCAGACCCAAGGTAACTGCCCGAACTGATATATTGCGCAGGATCAATTCGGGCGCGCATGTGCTGCCCGTTCATGCCGATATCGCCGCAGTCGGAGCGGGTTTATTCGCCAAATGCCGTCTGATTTTCACATGTCTCGATTCCTGGTATACGCGAACACGGGTCAATACCATAACCCGGCAATTGAATATCCCGCTTGTCGATACGGGTATCAGCAACGGCGGATCAGGTTTCGGACGTGTGACTCTATTGGATATGCGGCAAAAGAACGGTCCCTGCCTGTTCTGCAGTTGGGACCGGAACCGGGTTATTACGGTCAGGCAAAAAGAAAATGAACAAAAAGAGTCATGCGGTAAAAGAAACAGGCTGGAATTGGGTGCAAAACAGATAACGACAGGTTCTACGAATCAACCCGGTTTTAACGGTTCTCTTGTAGCCGCTGTTGCCGCTGCCAAAGGTTTGGACATGATTTACAATCAACCCACACCCGGAACATCACAGGAGATTATTATCGATTTACAGTACAATATTTTAAAGAGTTATTCAATTGTACGGAGTCAGGAGTGTGTATTTCCGCATCAATCCTGGCCGGTGAAAACCATCGGTAATCCGGGAAAAACAACCGTACAACAGCTCTTTGATATTGCGGTTTCGGACCTCGGAACAAAACATGTTACGCTCAGTCTGTTTGATAAAAATTTTGTCTCAGATATTTGCTGTGAGAACGGTCATAATCAAAAAGATGTGTTCCGGGTACTTGAAACATTCCCGGAGTCACAAAAAAAATGTGCCTGTGGCGCCGAGTTCGCCGCATCTCCGCTTGGCACCTTTAATTCTTTTGATCTGCGTCAGGCTATAGCCTTTAAAGGTAAAACCTGGGCGCAGACCGGTTTACCGAAACATGATATCGTTACCGCTTCTAACGGCCGTGAAAAAATTCATTATATCATATGATAAAGGAGGATGAATAGTGTCTGATACAATATTTGAAAGATTTTTAAAGAATATGCAGGCCGAAGCACGGGAACTGCAAAAAAATAGTGACAATGTGCTTATCGTTCCGGATGCCGGGAATCCGCCTTTTCGTTATCTGGTCACATTTAAAGAGATGAGTTTTCTCATAAGTAATGAGCAGGGAGTACGCCTGATCACCGCACCGTTGAGCGTGGTGATCAATTTCCCGGAAGATTATTTACACAGCCTGGATTCCAATCTGTACCTGAAAATAGTCAATTTGCTGAGACCGGACTTTTTTCATCCGAACGCCAAATTTCCCGTTGTGTGTCTTGGCCACGAATTTCTGATGACTTCACCCGGGTTAACGGAGATCATAAGTCATTTATACAATATACTGACCTATCGCAACATGAATGTATCGGAAGCGGATGCCATGAATTTTGATGCCTGTGTCTACCTGAGAGAGCATACCGACATTATTAAAAAGATCAGTGTCATTCCGCTGCGGCGGAAAAAATTAAATGTATCCGTCAAAGTTGTTGACCTTAAATCTTAACATGGATTATGTCAAAATGAAGCAAAATTTTGATTTGAATATTTTAAGCTCGATCGACGCTCTCAGTCTCAGGAATGAGACTGAGGCGACAACGAATTTCCGGGATGTGCAAATGGATGTTCGATATAAACCGTCCGGATTTCTTTCCATGCAATTGAATAACGGGGATGCCGGTCAATACTGTCTAAACCCGGAATATCTGTGCGGTTTGATGACCAATCTTATTAAAAGCCCGGTTAAGCCTGTGCTATATGATAAAAACCGTGTTCGCCTTTTATGTGAGTTGCCCGTCAATAATGAGCAGGATCTTGTTCAAGGTTATAAATACTTAAAGACCGCACTTGTTCAGGCGGCCGGAGAGCTGAATCATGCAAAATATGTAATCCCGAAACAGTTTAAAGTATCCAACAAAGCGGTACTCAAAAGTGAACTGGAAGCGGAGATAACGGATAACGGAATTCAAGATTTTTCCATTGATAAAATTGAAGAGGATCGATATCTGGTTTATATTGAAACGCCCCGTTTTTATGAAAAGGTTAATATCTTTTTGGACAACAGTACCGATTGTTTTATTTACCGGGCATTTTTGCTGAGTTTATCAAAAGACGATTTTGAATCCGAAACCGGTCTTGCGGTTATTTTCTACCTGTTACATACACTGCGGGACTTTCAGTTCGTAAAACCGGTGTTTGTGCAGGATCGGGAAAATATGAAACTTGAGCTGCAGATTGTGGTGCCGTTTTTTCTGAGATCCACCTTCACTGTGGAAATGGCCGTCAGAAAACTGTTCACCGTTTTGTATGTCACAAAACATCCGGTTAAAATACTGACAAACAAGGATGCCGCCAAAGAATATTTATCAGTTGTCCGGGATATGTGATGGAAAACAGGTCTGTATAAATATAAAAACCCATAATAAAAACTGGAGGTTAATTATGAGTGAAAAACAAACATCCGTTTCGCGCTTATCGGTGACCGACTGGACCGGTCAGAAAAGGGCTGAGATCAGCGGTGATATGGAGCCGAACACAACCCGTTTATCGGAAATAACGCGAAAAGCGGTGGAGGCTCTGGATTTACCGCAAAATACACCATATTCATTATTTCGCCATGCGCCCGACGGCCGCGATGATGAAAAACTGAATCAAACCGATACGATTCAACAGGCGAAACTGGAAAACGACAGTAATCTTATGATAGCTCCCGAAGTATCCGCCGGTTGATCAGGCTGCAGGAGAGGGGGGAAGATAACCGGGGGTGTCTTCCCTTCTCATTCAGAACATTGTTTTAACGCAAAGGTTTATTATGCCATCAGATAAAAATAATTATTTGGCTTTGTGCATTTTTGATAGCAAAGCTGACAAGTATTATCAAATTGCTGTTGAACCCTGGATGCTGTCGTCCTGTACCAGGGATATCAAATTCAGCCTTTTGCTTGAAAACAAAAAAAAGCTCATAAATAAAAAAATTGTTTTAAAACCGGTTATGAGAAATGATTCGGACATGTTATGTAAAGGATTTATACTGAATTGTGATGGTTTTACCAAAGAATACGGTTTGGACGTATTTCAACCGCTTGTTTTCCGGTTAGCCCGGCAGTTGCTGGCCAACGAATATATCAAAGATCTGACGGATTTATCTTACGGGTTATCGGTCAATGAAAACGCATGTGAAAACAACGCCGAAGACCATCAACTGATCTTGTTTTCCGGCCTGGAATTGACGACAACGGAAAAATCGCCGCGTTCGATGATCAAAGGGTATAACGGTCAATATGATCTTTCAGGGGACCATTTGGCCGTTTTTATGGATCAGAAAACCGAAAAATCAATGATCGACTATGTCATGCAGGATACATCAAGAGAAAGGGCCGGATTCCTGACCGGACAACTATACCGGGATACCGTTACGAAATATTTGTTTTTAATTTGTTCGGGACACATATCCATGCGTGAAATCGATAACGATAAGGATTTAACGGAAAACAGCTCTATAACGCATTTTCAGTTTAATCCCGAATGCTTTATTAAAGCATCGCGGATTCTTTCAAAACGGAACAATAATAAGATCATCGTCGGGTGGTATCACAGTCACCCCTGGTATTTTAACACGGAAGAAAAGCCGGGGCAGGAGCAAACCAGTCTGTTCTTCTCACAGGACGATCTGCAGGTACATGAATCGGCTTTTTCAGCGCCTTATCATGTCGGGATCGTTATCGGTAAAAATCACGGACACAATACAAACCCCGGAACCAAAATGTACGGCTGGCGCGACGGCAAGGTCGAACATATTTTATATAACCTTGTGAATCTTGAAACAAACAGTATGGAGTGAGTTATGTATAACAATAATTTGGCGGCTATGACCAGTAAATTACTCAAATCGGACGGCAACCTCGATCCCAAGGAAGAAAAGAGTACTCTGCAACAGATCGTGACCGCTAATCCGGAAATGGCTAAAGATTTTAGTCTTATTTACTGTGAAAAGTATCACAAAGAAAAGGCTGACAAAACCAAACTGCAGGACAAACTCGAAGAGATCAAACAGCTCCCTTACATACCGGCCCGTTTTATCGAATTCAGGATCAATAACGGCAAGCAGGTTGAAGCGTTTGTCGCTTCAGGCAACCACCAGGCCGTTGTTTCCGTTGACGAGTCCATCGATCCCGTGATTCTAAAGAAGGGGCAACCGGTACTGCTGAACCAGGATGGCAACCTGATCATTTCAATCATGAACAGGTTGCCGGTTGGCGGTGATATTATTAGCGCGACTTATAAGTACAGACTTGACGACGGCATGATTGTCGAAAGCTACGGGCAGAGTGAGTACTATGTGGAAATTTGTGAAGAGCTGAAGGATTCCGAGTTTAACAGCGGCGATCCGGTTTTGATCGACCGTTCCGCGAATCTCGCCATTAAAAAACTGCAAAAGGAAGAAAAAGCCGATTACCTGGTACAGGAACCGCCTGATGTCACCCTGGACCAGATCGGCGGGATGGGCAGTGTGATCCAGTCCCTTAAAGAACATATTGATATTAGTATTGTTCATAAAGATTTGATGGGTAAATATGGTGTAAGAATGTTAAGCGGTGTGATATTGGTCTCGAAACCGGGTTGCGGGAAAAGTATGCTGGCCAAGGGATTTTGTAATTATATTCAATCGATCTATGCCGGAAAAGTGCTGTTCCTTAATATTCCGCCCGGCAGTCATCGCAGTTCCTTATACGGCAGCACGGAACAGAACCTGAGAAATATTTTTGAATTTGCCAGAAAGATTTCCCGTCAGAATGGAAACGCACTGGTTATCATTTTTATGGATGAACTGGACAATTTCGGTACGAGATCGGGCGGTATCGGTTCGGAGATTGACAACCGCGTTATGGGTACTTTGCTGGCGGAATTGAGCGGTTTTAATGAGAACAAAAATATGTTTTTCATTGGGGCAACCAACCGTCTCGACCTGATTGATGAAGCGATCCAGAGGCCGGACAGGTTCGGCGATATGATTTATATGATCCCGTCCCCGGACAAAAAAGCGGCTATGGATATTTTTGGTAAATATTTGTCGGCTGATTTGCCTTATTACAAAAATGGTCATGCTATGAATAATGAAAAACGCGCAACTGATATTATTCAGGCGGCGACATCTTATTTATACGGAGAAAACAGTCCCAGATATATATTGGCCAATATGACATTTCGTGACGGAACAAAACAACCGGTTGAAGCAAAAGACTTTGTCACCGGTGCCATGATTGAAAATATCGCCCGTAAGGCCAAATTCAACGCCTGTTTGCGGGAAATTAAGAACCAGGGTGAAGGGATCCGTAAAAGAGATGTGATCGAATCCATTAATTCCGAGCTCGATACCGTTGCAACCAAATTAAAATCGCCGTATAAGATCAGGGAGATGATGGATTTACTGGATATGAACAAGGATGTAGTTAAAGTTGATTTGATAGAAAATGCACTGGAGTCCAGAGCATATTGCGATGCAATTCTCGATTAATTTTTATTCATTTTAAGGAGGTCGTTATGGAAACTTTTCAGGACCCTCAGGAACATATTGAACAACAAAAGAAACAGCATTACTGGCCGATCGGCAAGCCCAAAAAGAAAAAGAGTAATGATGCCGATCCGATACTCGATTCGGACCTGGGTATACAGGTCAGCTGCGGGATCAGCAGCGCCTCTTTTCAGGTTGCCGGGCAGGATATCAATTCTACCAGAAACCTGCTGACGCCGGTTCTCAATATCGAACCCGACGCTGTGGCTCTCGTCAACGGTAAAGAGGTTAAGAGTGACTATATTTTGAAAATTTCCGACCGGCTGGAGTTTGTAAAAAGGGCCGGTGAAAAAGGACGTGATTAAAACTTTATTCATGAGGTCAATATGTCATTTCAGGATCGTTTGGAAATCATCGAATCGCAGGTTGCTCATTATATGAACGGCAGCCTGATACGAAAATACGCTCTTTCCGATTTTACCAGGGCCATGTCGGGTCTTCGGGAATTACACCTTCCGGATGTTATGCCGGATGGTGTAAAATTTTTTCATCAGAGAGGTGAATTTTCTGTTTTTGCTGTTGAGCAAATCGCCGCGGCCAGATCGGTGAACGTTATTGCTGAAAATAGTCCGAAAGCGTATGGGAAAGGGACGACATATAATCAGCGCTACCTTTCATTCCCGTATATCATTATTCTGGGTTGTTTTGCCGGGAATACCCTGACCAATTTTGTTCAATTGTTTTATCGCAATCAACCGCTCAAAAGTCTGAATGATATATTATATGAATGCAATTTACCCAATGTATCATACAAAGGGCCGAGCGGACTTCCATACTGGTTTTGTACGCAATATCTGAGAGATTGTACACATTTTCCCTGGTTCGACAAGATCAACGAAGTGCCCAGGCATTTGTGGGGTTCCGGTTTTAACTGGTCTTCCGACCATCATGAGGGGCTCAGCATGTTCAATCATTGTAAAAATCTGGATGCCAGGATCAAAGATTTTATAACCTGGGAGCGGGAAACGCGCAAAGAGCCCTATTTTATGTTAAAAGTAAACTGGAACTCTACGGGAATGACATTGAGGCAGGCGATTGAAAAATTATTCGGCTATGTCATTAAAAAGACCGAGATTACCGACTGTAAAACATTGATAAACCTGGTCAAAATGGAGGTCAATAAAAAGGCCTTTAGTGATTTTAATATCTTTTAAATCAAATCACATCTGTTTCTGATTATGGTATTTTAAGGAGAAATGTATGAAATCACATATTCCGCCTGTATTTATCAAGGATGAAAATTTTGATGAAAAGCAGGTCAAAGGCCTTGGTTGTTATTACCTGTATACGGCATCCGGATTGTTTTTAATCAAAAATATGGACCTGTACCGGGCCTGCATTCAGGTTGAAAACGGTCCGGCATGGCTCGCAAAACATGAGGTAGGTAATTCCATTACTTTAAATATACCGAAATTGCCGACTTTGTTAATCGAGAGAGTCGTCGGATTTTTCAAGGTCGTGTACCAGCATTATCAGTCCGAGGCGATTGTTCACATCTATTACAGCAAGCAGGAAAAACTGTTCAAAATCATTGTGCCCCCTCAGTATATTGAAGCTTTTTGGGGAAACGGCCGGTATTTTACGCCGCTGGGAGTGGAATACAAAAACGTGCCGTCGCCCGCCGGATATGTGAGAATCGGTAATATCCATTCCCATGCCGAGCAAATCGCACATTACAGTCATACGGATTTTCTTGATTCGAGGTTCGATGATTCGCTAAACATCGTGATCGGTAACCTGGACAGGAATCTGCAAAAACAAAAGCCGTCCTTTTATGCGTGTATGATGTTGAACGGGGAAAAGATAACCCTCGATGAAAGTGAAATTATACAAAATTATCGAAAGCCGTATTTCCCCGTACCTAAAAAATGGTTTAATCAAATCCATCTGGTGAGAAAAGATTTTATGCAGGTGCCCTATGAAAATAACTTTAACTGATATTAAAATAATCGGTCTCGGGGGTATCGGAGATCCGGTAGCCAAATATATGGGTATGTACCTGTATGGTAAAAATACGGACACAAACCTCGTACTGGTCGACGGCGACAAATATGAGAGCTCGAACAAGGAGCGGATGGCTTTTTTCAAGTTCGGCGAAAAAGCCCTTGTCAAGGAAATGGAACTGACAAGACTTTACGGGGACCGTGTGAACATCCGCGCTTTACCGTTATACGTCAACAGGGACAATATTCATGAAATCATCCGGGAAAAAGACCTGGTGTTTCTGGCCGTGGACAATCATAAAACAAGAAAGCTGGTCAATGAATATTGCAAAAGGATGCGGGATATCGTGCTTATTTCCGGGGGCAATGACGGCGTCGAAAAAGAAAAACCGGGAACCTTTGGAAATGTACAAATGTACTGGCGCAAAAGGGGGGTGGACAAAACCAATAATTTAACGGCATTTCATCCTGAAATTTTAGACGCTGATGATATAAATCCGGGCGATAACAGGGAGGTGAGTTGTTCCGCACTCATCAACTCGGTCCCGCAATTGGCTTTTACGAACCTGGCGGTGGCAAGCGCCATGTTGAACCTGTTCAGCAGTTTTATGATCGGACAATTAAAATTTGAAGAGGTGTATCTGGATGTTAAGGAATTCAAAATGAATGCGATCTCGCGTGCTGTTGTCAAATAAATCAATTTAACGGAGTTTGTTAACAAAGAGTTTTGATAAAAAATGGAACCATTAAATTCAAAATTGTCGCGGCAGTTGCTCAATCACGGCATCGATATTGAACAAACCGATTCGGATAAAGACACCCTGATCCTCAAAGCCGTTCCGGTAAATACGGCCGAATTTAATAAAGAAAAAACAAATTTGCTGATACGCCATGAAAAAAAGATGGGCCGGTTTATGGTATTTGTCGATGAAAATTTAAAGTACACCGGGCCTGATATTCGATTGATGAATGTATTTAAATACGTGACATCCCGAAACGGCTGGCGGTTTTTGAATATTTACACTTTGGGGGGCAAATCGCCAGCCGAGGTCATTCAGGAAATTATGGCGCTGTTATGGGGAAACAAGCCCCATCCGGTGATAACAGATAACAGTTATATTGAGGAGCCGCAGGTAGAACAAAAGGATACAAAAGATGCCGGCATAGAAAGTTATATGACCAATCTCACCGAATTAGTCAAAAGCGGATCATGTATGCCCACAATCGGACGCGAACGGGAGATTGAATTCATCATCGCTACCGTACTGAAATATGACCACCCCAAAACACCGATTATTACCGGTGAATCCGGGATCGGGAAATCAAATTTGATATACGGTGTGACGGAAAAATTGTCTTCTTTTAAACCGGAATTGCAAATAATGCAGTTAAATACGGCCGATCTTTTTTCCGGGCTCAATTTTCCGTCCGAAACGGACGAGGTATTAAAAAAAATATTCAATATATCCATTGAGGGAAAAAACAATATTCTTTTTCTCGAAGATATTCAGATCATTTTTAAAAATTGTAAACGCTCCGTGGATTTATTCAAAGCGGCGCTTGACAGCAGTGTAAAATTGATCGGGACCGTGTTGCCGGAACATATCAACCTGATTGAATATAAAGAAATGGAACGCCGTTTCGGAATTATAACTCTTGCTGAACCGGATGATAACGAGGTAATTAAAATTTTAACAATGCTGAAACCCTGGTTTGAAAAAAAATATGATCTGAAAATTGATGAAAGTTGTTTTGAATTATGTCTGCACCGGTCATCTCACTTACCCTTTAAATCGCCCTCCCGGCAAATACACCTGATGGACCTCGCCTGCTCGCGGGCGATTTATAACGGCAGTCCGTTTTTATCAGCCGATGATATTGTTTCGACCTCTACCTTTCTGAAAAAAGATTTTATTTTGAGGGATCAGGATGTAAATTGAAATGATTTGTTACCGGTAATATTTTTGGAAAGAATAATATGTTGTATTAAAAGTGTTGTAGAAGCGGCGCTGGCCGTCAGGCGCGTTCGTTCGATGTGGATGTCTGCTATGGTCTCCGCGTCAACGACCGCCTTGATGAACGCAAGTCGACCGAATTAAGATTTACTTTCAAACAGTTGTCCCGCGGAAAGTAAATTAGTTGTTCTATGAGTTGAGATTTACTCCGTTATACTATGAGACCAGCCTCTTTTTTCTATGCTCCGGAAATTTTCTATGTTGACGATACTTTGCAGATATTTTAATAGTCTTAACAATTCACGATCATTTTTGTCACCCCGGAACGGCTGGACCCGTATATAATTCCCGTATTGCTGGTTCAAATTTTCGGGTGTGTCGTCGACAATGAGCACTTTTTCTTTTGGATAACCCAGTTTGAACACTTTTTTTAAATTTTTCAGGAAATATTCGTTGCCGGTCCCCGGGTCGCGTTTATAAGTGCATTTTTCCCTTGTCCAGAGAAACTCAAGCGGCAGATTTTTTCCGCCGATAAATTCGATAATCCTTTTTGCATATTCATCACCGGCGGATGTCCAGACGGCCGGTTTGTACTTATCGACAATTTCTGTCAAAAATTTTTGTAAAAAGGGTCTTTGATGGATAAAATATTTATTCCAAACAATATGTTTTAGCTTTTCCGTATCCGGCAATATCTCCAATGATGAAAAGATTAACGTTTCATCCAGATCCAGGATTAACAGCGGTTTTTTAGTTTGCAGCATTTTTGATTATGGAAAAAAGATACTGATTTTTGTTCCCTGACCGGATTCTATGTTTATTTTTCCATCCAGTTGAGCTACCAGTGCATTTACCATTTGGAACCCAAAGGTACCGGATGTTTTAAAATTCAGGTCCTCGGGCAATCCGATACCCGAATCCTGGACACAAATACAATTTTCACCATTCTTCGAAGACAATCTAATAATAACCTCCCCCTGGTCACTATCCGGGAATCCGTACTTGATCGAATTGGTAACAAGTTCGTTGATGATCAGGCCGCAGGGGATGGCTTTATTAATATCCAGATATAAGTCTTGCCCTTCAATTGTAAAGAGAATCATGTTCGGTTTGCCCAGGTAGCTCCGGTGCATATCGTTGGTCAGGCTTTTGGTATAATCATAGAAATTAATTTTTGCTAAATTTTGCGACTGGTATAGTTTTTCATGAATCAGCGCCATTGCCAGAACACGACTTTTAGTCTCCTGGAAAACCTTCAGGGATTTTTTATCCGGAATATGTTTTTCCTGAAGACTGAGGAGACTGCAAATAATCTGCATATTGTTCTTAACCCGATGATGAATCTCTTTTAACAGCACCACTTTTTCCTGCAATGAAGCCTTGATTTGTTCTTCAGTGTGTTTTCGTTCTGTAATATCCCGGACAATTGCGATAATTGCAATTGGATGATTATCAGCGTTATAGACCGTACTGGCGTTTAACTCACCATCAAATAAAGAACCATTTTTACGTATAAATCTGTATTCCAAATTCCGGACTGTACCCGTATTTTTAATTTCATATAATTTTTGTCTGGCATCTTTTCGATCGTCCGTCTGTATATACTTTAAAAAGTTGTTATTGACCATCTCCTCGGAAGTTTTAAAACCATGTAATTCACTCGTATGTTGAGATGCAAAAAGTATTATGTTTTCAAGGTCCATTAAAATTACGGATTCGGGAGCTGTCTCAACCAATGTTTTATATCTTTCCTGGCTTTCCCGTAATGCTCTTTCCGTTTTTTGTCGTGAAATAATATTCACGGATAAAACAGCGATAATCAGTGCAAGCATTAAAATGATTGTAATCGATAACCAAATAACTCCTTTATGCCTGCTGAAAAAAGAAAAGGATTTGTTGATGATAATACTATTAGCGGGAATATCTGACAGTGAGATATTATAACGCCGCATTTGATAATAATCGAACATGTGCCGATTCTGATTATCGGTGATAATCGGCAGAGCGGACGGTTTTTTGCCATTTAGAATTTGACCTGCAATTTTTGCCGCCAGTTTACCCTGTTGGGCGCCGCTGCTCAATTTGCCTCCTATGATCCCCATGCCCAAAAATATATCACCGAAACCATATACCGGTACCGGACTGGTTTTACAAATAAGAGGATAATATTCTTTATATTCCAAAGACTCTCCTGTCCTGTCCCGTAACCAAGTGATCGGTATCAGGACGGCATTGTCCGGTAAATTTTTAATTTGTTCCAGCATTTCTTCTGTTGTCAAATACCGTCCGTCCAGGTAAATGAATTCGAGATCTCTGATATTTTTTACCTGAAGCTCCACTTCTTTTCGTTGCGCAACCCCGGAGGTGGTGTTATCTGTAACAATATAGATAAAACGAGTATGGGGATGAAATTTTTTGATTAATTCTATTGTGGGTAATACATCGAGTTTTTCGATTACGCCGGTGAACAGCTCATCGTGTTTATTCGCCGTTTCTTCGGTTAAAGTTATGCCGCAAAAAACAATCGGTGTCTTTGGAAAAAGTTCGTTATGATATTTGATCAAAAAATCATAGGCGTTATTGTCGGAGCAAATAATAATATCAAATTTCTGCTGCCGGTATTTGATTTTGTATATCTTGTAGAGTTGTTCAAGATAGCCGTCCACATGAACTCTTTTGGTATCCATATATTCAATATAAAATTCAAAGGATATATGATAAGAGTTCATTTTGTTTTGAATTGATGATACAATATCATCCGACCATTTATAACCCTGGTGATATGAATTTAATATGAGTACTTTTTTCTTGTTATTATCAGCGGCAATCCCGGAATTATCAGGCATGAATATTTTCAAAAAGAAAATGAGGAGGAAACAACCATAACTAAAGTTTAAATAACGGGATATCCCTAATCGAGAATAATAACTAATAAAGTTATTCTTATGGTGTTTTTTTGATCGTATGGAAAAGAGGGTATCTTGCATAATCTTTTTCATATTTAATTGTTTGAAAAGTAATTATGATAGATTTTTTTTAAGTTAATAATATCAGTGCTTATTTGCAAGAATATTAAGAAATTTAAATTTTTTTTCAAAATTATATATATATTTGCACCTGTGTCCGGTTAAACCCGAACACAACACTCGTAACATAATTTATTATTAACGTTTTCAGATAATACATCATTAATTAACATATTTGGGAGAAATAAATTTTTATAATTATTTACCCTGATTTTATTTAACTTGAAATTTGGTCAGGGGGCAGTGTCCGTAAACCGGACACCAGTGATATATTTGATTTTTTAACCACGAATCCTGCCGTCAGGTAAACGGAGACCGGTGCCTGATCCGGTTTACAAGTTCAATAAAATCAAACTTTATAATAATAAAAATTCAATTTTTAAATACACATCAAATAATACTTTTTAAAGGAAATCCTTGTTTGATTCGTTTCCCCATATGTAATTGCCGAACATATAAACCAATTCTGTCGCTGGTGTTTGTAATCCGTAGATCAGCGTGACAGATTTTTGAATTTTTCATGATTCTAACCGATTGTTTTTTTTACATTTCCGGGTAAATTAAATCTTTCATAGAAAAAGAGTTTGGAATTTCCATATTTTTTTTAGACATTTTTACAATTATATACAAACTACAATTTCAAAACTGGGATGGAAAGATGAAAAATCTATTACTTTTAACCGCTTTGCTGGGCCCTATTTTCTTGTCATGTACCGGACCGGTCAATCCGTTTTTTGGTGAATGGGATACTCCTTTTGGTGTTCCGCCGTTTGATCTGATTAAGGAACAACATTTCATGCCGGCCTATACGGAAGGCATGAAGCAGGAACAACAGGAAATTCAGAACATCGCCGATAATCCCGATGCGCCTACGTTTGAAAATACCATCGAAGCAATGGAAAAAACCGGCAAATTGCTCATTAGGGTAGATTATGTTTTTGATATTTACAGATCCGCACTGACCAATGATAAGCTGCAAAATATTGCCAGACAGGTTTCACCCCTTTTATCGAAACATTATGACGATATCCTGTTAAATAAAAAATTGTTCGCACGCATAGAGTCCGTTTATGAACAAAAGGACAATTTGTCTCTCAATCCTGAACAAAACATGCTTTTGGAAAAATATTACAAAGATTTTGTCAGGGGCGGCGCGAATCTGAGTGCAGAACAAAAAGAAGAACTGTTAAAAATCAACCAGGAACTTTCTGTTTTATCGCTGAAATTCGGTGATAATGTTTTAAAGGAGAATAATACCTTTAAACTTGTTATAAATAATAAACAAGACCTTGTCGGTTTACCCGACAATGTGATCAAAGCTGCCGCCGAAACCGCAAGGGAACAGGGCGAGGATGGAAAGTGGATATTTACACTGCACAAGCCGAGCCTGATCCCCTTTCTGCAATATTCTGAGAAACGAGCGCTTCGGGAAGAGATGTTTAAAGCGTATATAAACAGGGGAAATCATAACGATGAAAATGATAATAAAGATATTCTGGGCAAAATTGCCGCACTGCGTTTACAACGAGCAGATCTATTAGGATACCAGACTCATGCCGATTTTATTCTGGAAATGAATATGGCCCAAAATCCACAGAACGTATATGAATTTCTCAATAAATTGTGGAAACCGGCGCTGGCGCGGGCAAAGAATGAAGCAAAGGACCTGCAATCCATGATTTATAAAGAAGGTAATAATTTCAAGCTTGAGGCCTGGGACTGGTGGTATTACACCGAAAAGTTAAAAAAAGCTAAATATGATCTGGATGATGAAATATTACGACCATACTTTAAACTTGAAAATGTAAGGGACGGGGCTTTTGCGGTTGCGAACAAACTTTATGGCATTACGTTCGAAGAAGTTCAGGATATTCCCAAATATCATCCCGATGTTAAAGTATTTGAGGTCAGGGAAGCCGACGGGCCCCATATCGGTTTGCTTTATACGGACTATTTTCCCCGCGCCAGCAAACGCGGCGGCGCGTGGATGAGCAGTATTCGAAAACAGTCGAACCTGGAAGAAAAAATAACGCCGGTCATTTATAATGTGTGCAATTTTACCCGGCCAACTGAGGATAAACCCTCTCTTCTCAGTTTTGATGAAGTCGAAACCCTGTTTCACGAATTTGGCCATGCTTTACACGGTTTGTTATCCGATTGTACATATCCTAAACTGTCGGGAACCGCAGTTTCGCGGGATTTTGTCGAGCTGCCGTCACAGATCATGGAAAACTGGGCTAATGAACCGGTTGTCATTAAATCTTATGCCAGACATTACCGGACCGGTGAACCCATACCGGATGAATTGATCGAAAAAATAAAAAAAATGGATCTTTTTAACCAGGGTTTCAAAACAGTTGAATTATTAGCCGCATCGTTCCTGGATATGGATTGGCATACATTGACCGAACCGCTCGAAACGGATGTTATTGACTTTGAATCTATGTCATTGCAACAAATCGGGTTAATACCTGAAATTAACACACGTTACAATAGTTATTATTTCCAGCATATTTTTTCCGGTGGATATTCATCAGGATATTACAGTTATATCTGGGCTGAAGTTCTTGAGGCGGATGCGTTTCAGGCTTTCAGGGAGACCGGTTTGTTTAATACGAATACAGCGGCGTCCTTCAGGAGAAATATTTTGGAAAAAGGCGGCACAGAAGAGCCTATGGCCCTGTACCAGCGATTCCGCGGTTCGGAACCGGATATAACGCCTTTGTTGAAAAGACGAGGATTAGAATGATCCTTGATTCTTATGATTTGAATAAAGCTTATGGTTATTTTGGTTAAATATTCGTTGAACGTCCCCGATTAAAAGTTGCCGAATATTGAATATTTGAAAGTGATTTTTTGTTTGCAATATATTAGTTACAAGTAATGATATTATAAAATTTTTTGTAATTATTTGTAAGATATTTCGTATTAACTTAAGACCTGTAAATCGTGTTATTAATAGTCATTTCAATTATTAATTTGAGGGGAATAAAATGTCTGAGACACCAAATGGTATGATACCACAACGTTTTGAGGTTTGGTTTTGCAGGACATTGGAATTCTTTACCCTGAAATTGTCACGGACCGGACTAACGCCAAACCATATTACTTTATTCAGTCTTGGATTCGGATTTTTGGCGGGATTGTTTTTAACGTTCGGGCATATGGCGCTTGCCTTGTTATTTGGCTTTTTAATGGGAATATTTGACATATTGGACGGCCAACTCGCCATTTCCACGCATCAAACAAGCCGTTACGGCGGTATACTGGACTCCACCGTTGACCGCTACAATGAATCATTTTTATTTATTGGTCTGGGAGTACACTATTATCTGACCGAACAACCGGTCTGGTCATTAATTATTGCTATCGTTTTGACCGGATCAATTTTGGTAAGTTATGTTAAAGCCCGGGCCGAAGGCGCATTAATGGACTGTCCGGTTGGGATACTGCAGCGGTCCGAGCGGTTGGCGTTATTGGCCATCGGCGTTATATTTCAGGGCTGGATTTTAAAAACCATTTTACTTTTTATGGCTTTTATGACTCACTTTACAGTCATTCAACGGCTTGTTTATGTGAGAAAAAATGACGAAAAAAAGCCTGCCGACGGAAATATTTACGCTCAGCATGACGTATATATTTAAATGTGTTTCAGGTAATTTGTTTTTATCAAATTCGTTATTCCCGGTTTGTTTTGGTTAGTTCAATTTATGTCTGAAAACAAAATATACCGCTCCCACAAGACAAAGTGCGGCGTAGAGAAAGTCCATTCTCATTTTTTCCTTCATGAAATAAATGGAAAACGGTACAAAAACCGCAAGAGTGATCACTTCCTGAATGATTTTGAGCTGGCTTAAATCCAGAACTTTATGCCCGATACGGTTGCCCGGCACCTGGAGCATATATTCAAAAAACGCAATACCCCAGCTAATCACTGCGGCAATAAACCAGGGACTTGCGGTCAATTTTTTTAAATGTCCGTACCACGCAAATGTCATGAATACATTCGAGATGGTGAGCATAATTACCAACGTGATTACCTGTTTCATTTCAAAACTATATCCTCTGTAAATCAGTAAATATTGAAATTACCATTAACCGGAATTTTAAAAAAACTCTGATAATATCCGGTAATAAAAAAAACCGGTAATATTAGAAAAGAAAAATTTAATTTACAAATGAAATTTTTTTAAAAGTTTTGAAAAATTATCAAGATAGTTATTGAAACCAGGTATGCAGAGAAGAATTAGGCGTCCGCCGTATAGAATCAATATTGTGCACTTGAAAATACCCACATGTATACAACCGGTTAATTTGTCCCAATAAAGTTGTAATACCCGCTCACTCCGTACATTTACGGCTTTATTTAAATTATTTATTTATCTTGAATTATTGGGGAAAATACATAATTCTAACTTCCGGATATATCGGAAGAGAGAACTCATAAAATTTTAATGATATGACACATGTGTCCGCTTAAACCCGGATCCGGTGATGTGAAGAAATATAATCCCCTATGTTTTTATGTGATAAATTTGTTCAAATCGGATAAGAATAAAGTTTGATATAAAGAAATCCATAAAGCGGGATTTAATCCCGCTTTATGGATAATCCTGTCAGGCCCGCAGTTTTTTATAATTCTTTAAGCACAGATCGACGCATTCGAGAGGCGGATAAACGTCCTTTTCCTCTTCAATGATGTACCATTCCGTTCCGCCGGTACTTTCGCAAATGGAAAATACTTCGGCCCAGGGAACGTCGCCTTCGCCGATGATTGCTTTCGGGTCGGTAGTTGAAAATTCTTTCAGGTGGATCGTCGTGGCGCGGCCCGGAAATTTTTTCAGCGCGGCAATCGGATCGCCGCCCCCGGACATGGCGTTGCCAATGTCCACCTGCATAATAATATCTTCCGAAACATTGCCGAAAAAGAGGTCCCACGGGATTTGACCGTCTATCATTTCAAATTCGAAACCGTGGTTGTGGTAACCCAGTTTCATACCGTGCGGTTTTATTTTTTCATTGATCTCATTGAACAGCGCTGCTGTTTTAAGCCATGCCTCCTGTGAATTGCGCATATCTTCATCCAGCCAGGGTATAATCAGATATTTATTGCCGATGACCTGGTTGAATTCAATGGTTTTGGCCAGATTATCACCCAAAACCGTATCGAGCGCGGTGTGTGTGCCGCAACATTTTATACCGTTGTCATCGAGCATTTTACGGACCTGTTCGGCGCTGTGATCGTAATAACCGGCAAATTCCACACCCTGGTAGCCCATTTTCGCGACGGCCGCGATTGTGGCGGCTAAGTCTTTTTCACACTCTGTCCGCACCGAATAAAGTTGTAACCCAACGGGAATTTCCGCTTTGGTTTTCGTTGCTTTGCTGCATAATAAATTCGAGGATAATACTCCCAAGGACACCGCCGCTCCCGTTGTTTGATTGATAAAATGCCGCCGTGACATTTTACTTTCGTTTACAGGTTTCATGTCTCTCTCCGAATTTAGTTTTAAACATTATTATTAAGGTTTTAATTGTTCATGATTTTATTTAAAATAATTATTTATTTCAGGAGGATCATTTTTTTTCGTTCGGTTAGATTCCCTGCCTGTAAAACAACATAATAAAGTCCGCTGGAAAGTCCGGCCGCGTTCCAATTAATTGTATATGATCCCTGGTTATACTTACCGGAAATCAACGTCGTGACTTTTTTGCCCTTGAGATTATATACCATCAGGGTAATGAAACCCGGTTCCGGCAGATCAAATTTTATATTCGTCGACGGGTTGAAGGGATTCGGACTGTTTTGATAAAGCCGGAATTGCGCAGGGGACTGGAATGAATTCTTTTGCCGGATTCCGGTGTTATCCAGTTCAACCGTCCAGGTTTTCGACGAGGCATATTCCGGTTGACTCTGCCAGGTTCCCGCCGAGTTTCTGCCTTTAACATATACGGTGTATGATTTCCCGTTTTCCAGTCCGTTTAATTGTATAACGGGATTGTCCGTTATTGTAAATTCGTCGCTCCAAGCGCCTGATGTATCGTTTATGACATATTTATATCGGATAATCCCTGGTCCACCGATTGTTAGAGTGACCGTTGTATCCGTGGTCACGGAGTCCGGCTCGCCGGATATTGACGCACCCGCCGGAACATAGCGTCCCATGTCGAGACCGTTCGGCCCCGCGCCGATTGCCGGGGAACCGGGCCGCAAATGAAAGTCTCCATCCGGATCGATAAACTGAGGGTCGGCATCTATATTTCCGGAACCCAGGCCGTGTAAATCACCCGGGATAATACACCGGTTCACGCTAATAACCGGGTTTGAGAAACCAGGTTGTGCAAGCTGGTTCTCAAAAGTGAGAGCATTGTTAAAGAAAATATTACCGTTCAGATCGGCGCCCTTACCGGGCGAAACATTACGAAGCGGCCATTCGCTGTAATTGATTACGGCAATATTGTTGTTTACAAATACATTATTCTCGGCAAGCATGTAACAGTCTTCCTTCAGCAAAACCGAATGATCGTTATTGTAAAAGATATTCCGGACGACTGTTATATCCGAGGTTCTATCGAACCTGTAGCCCGTAGCAACCGCGCTGGATGTACCGGGATTACTGTCCGCCCTGTGAAAATTTGTAAAGATATTTCCTTCAATGTGGGCATCGCAGCCGTCCAGATCGAGTCCGTCGTCGCCGCCGCCGAGAAATGTGTTGTTATACGCCTGTAAAATCGGCCCGGGACGCTTGCAGTCGGAAAAGTCGATCACGTCATTATAACCGGTTGTGGACCCAAAGGTATTGCCGTCTAAAATGAAATATTCATCGCCGGCAAGGCTTTGACCGTGGATAACCTCGACACTTTCGACGTTGGGAAAAACCGAATTCCGAACGTGCAGGCGCGGATGGTTGACCTCCAAAACTGTTTTATTGCTGGTATTCCAGGTCATATTGTCAATCAACAGCCTGGAATGCTGGATATTAATCATCTCTCCAAACCGGTCGCCGTATTTCATGTCCACAAAACAGAGCCGGTTGTCCTGGAGTGTGTTGTTAAACCGGATGCCGTCCCATTGGCCGTCGCTTTCAGGCGTACGGGTAAACAGGATACGTCCGGATTCGGAGCCGTTTGCCAGCAACCTGCCGTTTAGTCCGATAGTCAGTTCCGTCTGGTTATCAAAATATACGGTCGTACCGTCCTCAATGGTTAACGTAACACCATCCGGTACAATAACATCGCCCGTAATACGCCACGGACCAGCTTCGGCGGTCAGGGTCGTATCGGACTGCAGGGTTCCGGATAAAAGGCTTTCAGCAGATACAACCGTGTTAAGGAAATATAAAGATATAATAATTATAATACTGGTCAAGCGGCATGAATAGACATTAATTATTTTTTTCACAACAACTCCGGTTAATAATTCTATTTGATTGTCCGTTTATTTCATTTTGCATAAAATTTCACACAAACTGGATTCGGAATATTTACTGACACTCCGGTCGGTTCAGGCTTGCCGGAACTGTTGTCGATTTTGAATACAACAATATTATTGCTGTTCTGATTAGCTGCCAGTAAATAAGAACCGGTCGGATCAATGGCAAAGTTACGCGGGGTGCGGCCCATTGTCGGTTCGAAACCAATTAAATCGAGTTTGCCTGTTTTATTATCGATTGCAAAGATCACGATACTGTCGTGCCCGCGGTTGGAGCCGTAAACAAACCTGCCGTCCGGTGACACATGTATATCGGCGCAGGAGTTGTGTCCGCTATAATCTCCCGGCAGTGTGGAAACGGTTTGTATCTCTTTTAAGACCCCGTTTTGTGCGTCGTAGGCAAATGAAACCATCGTACTATTTAGTTCATTGATGAGGAACAGGAATTTTCCGTTCGGATGAAAGCAAAAATGCCTTGGCCCGGCGCCGTCGCGGATTTTAATCCAGGGAGTTTGATTTGACACCAGTCCGTCCGTTTTATAGTCCGGTTTGTAGATCATCAATTTGTCGATCCCCAGGTCTGCGGCCAGTATAAAGTTACCGTCCGGGTCCGAGTCGATGCAATGGGCGTGCGGTCCTTCCTGATTTTCTGAATTGATCCCTTTTCCAAAGTGCTGTATTGTATCCGAAGGCTCACCAAGGCTGCCGTCCTTTAGAACCGGCAATACGGCTAAATTTCCGCTGCCGTAATTCGCAACGTAAACATATTTCCCCGATTTATCAAGGCCCAGATAACAGGGGTAAACTCCACACGAAGGCTGCTGGTTGATCAGGGTCAGTCCGCCGGTTTTCGGGTTGATTGAAAACGCGCTCACCGCGCCGCCGGGTTTACCGTTATATTCCTTTAGTTCATTTACGGCATATAGAAATTTTTTGTTCGGATGCAATGTGAGATAGGACGGGTCGGCAGATTTTGCGGCACTGATATATTTTAAATTGCCGCTGGACAGATCAAGACTGTAAATATAGATCCCTTCACTGCCGCCGTTTGTATATGTACCGATATAAACAGTTAATTCTTTTGCTGACTCTTTACCGGCCAGCGGGAATCCGGTATTGAATGCACAGAACATGGACAAGCTGAACATCTTAAAAAAGCTGCGTCGTCGTAAATACAAATTTTGCATGGTTTTTTCCCGTATATAATTGTAAGGTTTTTAAAGTTTATTAAATAATATGTTTAATCGCAACTTGAATTTGTACAACCTGGAAACAAACTTGAGAGCAAAACAAAATGTATGTTAACCAGGGAAGAATATATATTCCACCGGCACCTTTTCCGTCAGCCATATGCCGTTATCGGAAAGATAGAAACTATGGCCGTTTTTATGCATGTGTTCCGCCTGTACAGTCAAGACAACCGGCACACCGTGACGGTTTCCGACATGTGTTGCGGTTAATTTGTCCGGGGAAAGATGGACATGGGTCCGGTTTCCGGGCAGCAGACCATGAGTTTTGATTGACTGTAAAAATCGGGACGCCGTACCATGATATAAAAATTCCGGCGGGGTGCGCGGTTCAAGGTTCAGATTTACCCGGATTGAATGTCCCTGGCTGGCCCTGATCCTTCGGCGGTCCTCACTGAGGGCAAAACGCTGTTTATCGTTTTTTTCAACAACCTGAAATAAAAGTTCCTTGTCGAGCTCCACGCCGGCCCGGTTTGCCCTCAGAATCAGCTCATCAATATCCGCCCAGCCGTTTTCATCCAGAACAAGGTTGATCTTTTCCGGCCTGTGGCGCAGAATATAACTCAGATATTTACTGGTTTTGACTATTTTATGATTCATTTTGATTTTAGAATAAATGAATATTTACAATAGTTCAATAATATAAAACGAATTCATTGCTTGTAAATGAAGCTAAAAATTTTACTTTGTCATTGTTCAGCTTTTACATTAAAAACACTACTCAAAATATTTGAACCGTCAGTCATATTGTTGTCAACCACATTTTATTTTAACAGTAAAAGTTTACGGATTTGTGTGTTGCCGTTTGCCTTAAGCCGGTAAAAGTATACCCCTCCGGCCAGGTGTTTTGGCTTCCATGTTATCCGGTAATAACCGGCTGTATAGTGGTTATTAACAATTGTTTCCACTTTACGTCCTAAAACATCAAAAATTTCAAGTGTAACGTACCCGTCTCCGGCAATGGAAAATCCGATACTGGTTTCGGGATTAAATGGATTGGGATAATTAGGATATAACTCAAACTTTATCGCGAGTTTATCCCGATCCGGAATACCGGTTTGTATGTCGTTCTTGCCGGGTGAACCGTGAACCTTATATGAAGAACGCCAGTATGAAGGGTTACCGGGGTCACCAGTCGGATTTTCTTCCACAGACACCAGCGAATACCCCAGGCTGTCAGGCAGGACCGGCCAGGGAGTTCTATCGTTATACCGCATGTTTATGATGGTATCGCCGGTGGCATTTACAAGTACGATTCGTTCGCCGCCGTTATCAAGTTGTCCGGTAAATTCTCCGTCGGGTTTAAATTTATACCTTTTTTCAAATTCAGTTTCATTCGAGGCAATAACGAAAAAATCACCCGCTGCCAGCGTAGAGCCGCCGGGAAAGGTATAATCGATACCGTTGATAAAACCGGCATTTGTCAAATTAACCGAAACGGAACCCGTGTTTTTTAATTCTAAAAATTCATATTCCCTGCCGCTGATTTGACCTTCATCCAGCGGGTGATAATGAAGTTCGGTCATTTTTACAGCGTGCAGGTTCTCATCCGTTAGGAAAGTGATCTCATGCAAAGCGCTCCATTTCGAGCCGTATTTGACACGGGTTTTGAGCACAGAAGATGAGTTTATGGTTATGTCGACCTGGTCGCCGCCGTCAATGGCTTCATTCAAAACAACGCCGTTCAACTGCCGCGGATCATTGCCGTTGAGTGTGTATAATATAGTACCCGTACTATTATTGGGATTTTTCAAAGTTAAAACATAACCGGGACTGATATTCAGAGCGGATTGTTTGATTTCGGTTGACTGATGATAAACTTCAGGTGGATTTATGTCCGGGAACAAGCCGGCATCAATGAGCTGGTCAAGAACAATATCCGTTCTCTCCGGGAAATAATCATTTCTTAAGGTATTAATAAGGGGCAGCCAGTCATCATGTTTTGTTCTTGGCGGGCTAATTTTCGCCTCGCCCCAGCGCGCCGATTCGCCGATGATGGCCATGTCGATTTCTTTGATCCGTTTATCGAACAGTTTGACTGTATTATCCGGCGTCAGGACGCCGTCATTAAAAAACTGTTTATAGGTATGATCGGCAAAAGCCATGCGGTACTCGGCGTTGGAACTGAGTTTGTAATGCAGCCACTGCGGATGAAAGTGTTCAAACCGGTCTACGTTCATTCTCATATTCCATTCCAGTTCCGCGATATTGACCCGGTTTTCATCTATGCCATCACTGGGCCAAATATTTTCATGTATTAATGTATGTTCAGCATCATGGGCAAAAAATTTAAATCCGTCTGTACCATTCCGGTCATAAATCGTGTAAAAGTTGTTTGGTTCTTTATTACTTCTGAATTTTGAACACGGCGCGTCAAAATTGCCGGTATAAAAAATGATCAGCATATAATCGATCAGGTTATCAATATCGACCAGCACTCTGCTGGCGGGATCCTTTGTGCCGTCCGCTTTACGACCCTGTATCTGGAAGTATTGTGAATTGGATGAAAAACCGGTATTGCACATATTATAAATATCTTCCCAGGCTTCCAGGTTGCCGTCAGTGGCCTCGACTTCATAAGAACCGGGCCCGAAATCATCAGTAATGTTAATTTTAACAACATCATAATCTTCCCGGTTACCGCCCATATATGAGGCGGCAAAAGCTGCCTCCGGACGTTCCTGGGTCTGGAACAGACCCCAGTACATACCGTTCAGGTATAAATGGTAGTAACGGCTGCGGGTGTATGGGTGGCCCATTTCCCTTTGTACATCCCTTGAAAAAACATCCCTGGTCATGGTGTTCAGGTGACCATAATCATATCCCTGATAACTCCAGGAATAATTCTGGCTGGTGCGCAGGTCCATTTTATCGAATTCATCGACGCCTTCATTACCAAACAGTGGATATTTGAGTTTGGCCTGGCCGTATTCCTCTTCCCGGAAGAACAACCGGAACGCGTGTTTCGGGTTGATCCCATGCCGGCTCCAGCCGCCGCGGATCCGAAGACCCGCGTTGATCTGAAAACCGCTGTCGCTGTCCGGGGTGATCAATTCGACCGATACCGGCCTTTCCCAGTCAACGCCGTGGTATAACGCGTTGACGTAAATTCCGGTATCCCGGTCAAACAAGTTTTTATTATCCGTTACCAGGGAAAAGGAGGGAAGAGACTTTAAAGCGTTTATCATGTCATTTTTATAACGCGAATCATTAACGACATTGGAACTCATATCGTAATAAAACTCCTGGTCGTTCACGTTGCCGTTTGGCCAGTCACCACCCGGCCAGGTTTGGGTCAGAACATTATTTAAAAATATAAAAGTGTGCGAGACAACCTCTGTCGCCTGTACGCCGTTCTGAGTAACCACCGCCCGTACCATTACAGCCGGAGTTCTGGCCCGGCCGGCAGTTGAATTGGGATCAATTTTTATCGTCACCGGACTTGTACCGGCCGTCGCTGTCGGGGAGGTAAGGGGGTCCGAACCGTCCAGCGTATACTTTATTTGTGAATTTGAAATATCGGTGGAAACGCTCAGGTTAAAGCTTTCATTATAGAATCCTCTTTCATGAGAGAAAACAGGCCCGTCGGCAAGATCCGGCCAGGTGACTTTTATTCCAACCGAATCGGATATCGTTTTGGCGCCGTCATTGTCTTTAGCCACAGCGGTTAATTTGTAAGAACCTCTTTGCACGTTATCCCAACTGATGGTGTAAGGAGAGGTGTTTTTTTCTCCAATCTTATTTTCATCGGCAAAAAATTCCACATTGACAATTTGCCCGTCTTCGTCAGATGCGTCCGCCGTAATGGTAATATTTTCATTTTCCCTGAATTTGTCCCCGTCTTCGGGGGCCGTAATACTGACTTTTGGTGGTATGGTATCAATGATTCGTTTAATATCCATATAATTAATATTGAATTCATCGCTTTCCGCAACAAATTTCAAAATTTGCACACCGGCGGACAGAGTAAATTGAGGTGAGGTCACGGTAGTCCAAGTCTGCCAGCCGTTGGTTTGCGGGGCTGTCATTTTCCCGGTAACATTTTGGCCGTTAAATTCAAAATGGAAATATCCATCCATATTCTGGGCGGCCACATGGGCTTCGAGTTGATAGATGCCGTCCGATTCCACATTGACTGTATATTCTACCCATTCGTCCGGCTGGGTCCAGCCGATATTGAAATCATGTTCGGAACTGGCTTCGATATCAACATCGGTGTTAAATCGATATGCGTTACCGTTGTTGCCGGTATCCGAATCATGATAGGCTTCACCTTCGCCGCCGTTATCGAAATCCTGGGCTTCTATCAATCCGGGAACATTTGCTGGTGTTCCATGATAAGGGGTTTGTTCAAGTATTCGTGGTAATTCAGTCGAGTTGTCGTTTGCCGCGGATAACAGAATTGCATAAAACAGGAAAATCAATGTGAAAAAAGCTGTTAAAATATTAACTTTCAAGTTTTTCATTTTTCACCATAAATTTTAGATAATCATGTTTTATTGGTTTTATTATTTGTTAATAATTTTTTTTGATAAAAACTTCCCGGATACGTGTTTGTGTTGTTTTGGTAACGATTATTTTGCAGGTCGGCAAATTGATTTCCTCACCCGGTTGCGGAATATGTCCCAATTGGTTTTCAATAAAACCGCTTATGGTAACATATTCACCCTTTGGGATGTTTAATTTATATTTTTCATTGAGTTCTTTAATTTCCGTCCAGCCCCCGGCCAGAATAGTTTTGTCATTAAATCTTTTTATGGTAGTCGTTTTATAATCATATTCATCATCTATATTGCCGAAAATCTCCTCTATGATATCTTCAACGGTAATTAATCCCGCGGTACCGCCATATTCGTCAATAACTACAGCAATACTTTTACCTTCTTTTTTAAAGGCATTCAAGGCTTTAATTGCGGAAACTGTTTTAGGCAGAATTAGCGCCGGCCGGATTATTTTTTTAATACTTTTGATATCACCGAGAAGGTCATTAAAATATATAAATCCAATAATTCGGTCCAGATCATGAATATACACCGGTAATCTGGAAAACCCCGTTTGAGTAAATATTTTATAAATTTCCCGCTTTGAAGTTTTGGACTCTATACCGTTGATATATGTCCTGTGGATCATAATCTCCGAAATTTGTATATCATTTATTTTAACCGCCCGGGATATCATTTGCCTGTCCTGGTCACCAACAGTTTTTGTGCTGAAATATTCCCGTATTAAAATTGGAATGTCTTTTTTCCTGAAAAAGTTGTTGACCGCCGAATCTTCACCTTTAAACAAACTTATGATAAACTGGGAAATCAATTCGGCCAGTTTTATCAGAGGGTAAAAAAGAATAAAAAAGAAAAACATTACAGGGGATGTCAGCCGGATATAAAGGTTTGGTATTTGCTGGGCTATGGATTTCGGGAAAATTTCACCGATAACAAGCAACCCGATTGTGGTAAAAATTACAACCAGTGTTTCCGCCGCATAGGCGGAAAAAATCATAATGGCAAGGGTTGAGCAGGATACCATAACGATATTATTCCCTACCAGCGTTACGGTCAGAAATTTTTGTGCATTGGATAACAGGGAGATAAACGGATGTGTTTTCTTTTTTTCCATGGCTTTTAGTTGAAACCGCATCCTGTTTGAGGACACATACGCAGTTTCCGAGGCGGAGAAAAATGCGCTTAATATAAGAGTGACAATGAGTAAATAAATTTCCATATAAATCAATTATTTATGTTAATCTGAACATTGCCGGATGATAAATCGGTTAACTGATTTACAAAATTATTTGTTTGACTGTTCCTGATCCAGATCTTTTGAGATACAAGTTCACCGTAATCGGTTGCTTCGATATCGGCCTTGAATTTATTAATTAGAGTTCTGACAAGATTTGAAAATTGATAGTTATAAAGTATATCCACGTGTGTTTTTAGATATTCAATTTTAATTTCAGCTTGATCCAGCGCGAGCATTACAGCGCCGCCGTAAGCCCTGACAAGCCCCCCGGTTCCCAATTTTGTGCCGCCAAAATACCGGGTTACAACGACAACAATATCCGTTAATTGACGTGATTCAATTGCCTGCAGGATTGGTTTACCCGCCGTACCGGACGGCTCTCCGTCGTCGTTGAAACGTATTATATTATTTTCCCCGCATCCGATATTATATGCGTAACAATGATGGGTCGCATCGTAATACTTTTGGCTTATGGAGGTAATATAGTTTTCCGCATCCTCACGGGTTGATACCGGCTTTGCCCGGCAGATAAATCTGGAACCTTTTTCCTTTATTTCCGCCTCGACAGTTGTTTTTATTGTTTTATATGAATCATGTAACATAATGAAATAGTTATACTTTTTATGATACTGCTGTCCGCGCTTATCAGTATATTTTATAATATATTAAAAAAGTTGTTACATTCAAATTCTTTTGTTTACTAAATATTGAAATTCTACGTTGATAGAATGCATGAAACATCTTGTCATAATCCACAAAATGAAAAGTTATAAATTTTATATTTATGTGCACAGGTATCCGGATTTAAACGGACACCCCTGATTTATTTTATATTCGGGGTTTTAGTTCGGATTTAATTTTAGCCGAATTGTGTTATCCTGATACTCCGGGTTTCGAAGGTAAATATTGTGGAGCATCGGACTGGATAGGGAATGTTGAAATGAGTAAAAACAATCGATGTTAGATTTTATCGTCATTGATAATTCTGACATCCTCGACCCGTGTGGTCAACCCCCTTGAATCAAAGTATAACAAAAGCGCCAGAGCAAATTTTCTTGTCGTATTTAGCTGGTCCCGGTACTGACTAATCGTAATTTCTGAATTTTTAAGTAAATAGCTTATCAGTAATTTTTTAGCTTTTTCAAGAATTTGTTTATGAAAAAATATTTCATTGTCCAGCCAGATAATATCACCCATTCCGTACATGGCGCCGAGGATCCTCTGCGTATCTTCCACAGAGATGTTCATTTTTTGCGCCAGTTCGGATACCGACGGCGGACTAAAATTTGCGGAAATTAATGTATCCCTGACGGCCGCTGAAATAGTTTTATCCTTTTCCGACAGGGTGATTCGGTAAGTAGAGAGTTTTACCAGATTGGAATCTTCAATCACTGTGCCTTCGTTTACCAGTTCTGTCAAAACATTTTCAAACAACGGGGATGAATTGTTTGTGCTTTTGATTTTAAGTTCGGCTTTATTCATACCCGGACGAAAAGGTTCCCTTTTGTGAAATGCGGTAATGGTATTTATTATATTTTCTTTTAATTTTTCAAAAATAATTCTATGACAATAAACCGGATTTTTGTCCGGTCCCAATTTTAATATCTGCTTTTGTAAAGAGGGTTGTGTCAATATGTTTTGCAGATTATTTGGATCATAGCCGGTCAATTTTTCAAGTTCGGGAATTCGTAAGCCGGACGTTTTTTGGGAAAGTAAAACGGTCAATATCACATCAACGGGATCCTGTTTTTCAAGGCTTTTTAAATGATCAAGAGTTTCCTGGTGAAACCGGCGGTGAGGTTTGGGATTTGTGTCCAGAATGATACCGCCGCCGATTGTTATAAGCGGCGAATATTGCCTGATGACAATAGGATCGCGGCGCATGGAGACGATATAATCCTCTAATTGCAGTTGTGCAAAACCGCCGGTTCCCGGTTCCAGTTTATCTTTATCCAGCAGTTTGATTCTGGCGATTATCTCCCGCGTTCCGATGTGCACCCTTACCCTGCTCCGGTTGTTGAGTGCTTTTTTGGCATTTTTTAACAGGTTGACCTGAACGTCAATAATATTGGACGGGGTGAATTGGTTTATACTTGCCAGGACATCACCGCGTTGAATATCATCTTTTGATATGTTTGCCAGGTTCAACGCCCCTCTTTCGCCGATCCGAACATTTTCAGCGGCCTTGCCGTGGGTTTGAATTCCCCTGATCTTTATTTTTTTTTGCCTGGGCAGTAATTCAACCGTATCCCCCGGTGAAACCTGTCCCGAAAGAACGGAACCCGTAACGACTGTGCCAAACCCTTTAATGGAAAAAGAACGATCGACCGGCATCCAGAACAGTCCGCGATCTTTTCGTGATTCGATTTTGTTCGCCGTCTGTTTTATGAGTTCACTTAAATCATTTATCCCTTCACCTGTCACAGAAGATACGGTTTTCACCGGGGCATGTTGTAAAAATGTGCCCTTTACGAGATTTGCCGTTTCCTCTTTGACGATTTCAAGCCATTCATCATCGACAAGATCCTTTTTGGTTATAGCAATAATACCGTGTTTGAGCTGCAGCAGCGTCAAAATATCCAGATGTTCCCTGGTTTGCGGCATAATTCCGTCATCGGCGGCGATGACGAGGACAACCATATCAATGGTGCTTACCCCGGCTACCATATTTTTTATAAAACGTTCGTGTCCGGGAACGTCTATGATCGCGATATAATCATTCAGAAAAGCAAAGCCGATATCAATGGTCATACCGCGTTCATGTTCCTCGGCAAGTCGGTCCGGGTCTGTACCTGTCAATGCTTTTACAAGAGCGGATTTTCCGTGATCAATATGCCCGGCAGTACCGATGATTGTATATTTCATATTTTTAGGACAATTTTAATGAAAAAGATGCACCTTTAATTATTTTTTTGTATAATCAATTACCTTAATCCCAGCGCATCAATCAAAGCAATGAACGTACCGGCAGTCCAACCCCCAATGGGTGTATTGGGGAAGCCGTTGGATGATTTTACAGATTTATCCTGAATGTTATACCATTCCCACATTTCGCCGGTTGACTGATATATTTCATATACCATATCAAGCCAGCTCGTACCAATATCCGCGGCATCTTCCATAAATTCATAATCGCACAATCCTTTAATGATAAAATAAATACACGGCGCGGTGATTAAGGGATATTTTAACGTGGGTATTTTTGAACTGTAATCTTTATCCGTATAAGACAGACCCCCCGGGCCCACAAAGTGTTTTATTTGCCCCGTTAATGCTGTTGCCCTAGATTTGTCTATCATTTCAACAAACAGGGGCATAAAACCGGATAAAGTTTTCACTTTAATCAGTTGTTTATTTTCCAGATCATTATCAAAATAAAAATTTTCTTTTTCATCCCAAAACATATCCATAATTTTTTTTATGTGGTCACTCTTTTGTAAAAGAATATCTTCTCCGTGTCCGTTTATTTCAATTTGCAGATCGTATAAAAGTTTGGCATTACGATATAAAATGGCATTCAAATCGACGGGATTAATCGTTTCAACATTCTTGAATCGCTGTGAACAGATTAAACTATATTGTTTACTTATCCCCTGATCCTGCTCCGTATCGGCAGGTATGTATTTCTTCGAATAACGGTATAAACCCGTTGGTGACGTATGCGGTTTTGTTGTCCAAATGTTAAATTCTTTGATTGCTTCGGGTAATACACGGCGCAGCCATTCCTTGTCGCCGGTCGCCCGGTATATATCCCTGATCATCCAGGGTAGTAACGGAGGTTGTACATAATTTGGTAATTTTTTATGATTCGACGTGGGGATAAAATTTAATTTCCGAAAAAGGAATATCAGATTTTCCACATTATGTCTGGCTTCATCAATCATTTTAAAATGTAATAATGCCTGATTTATAAAAAAAGTATCCCAATAAAATAATGCCTGTCGGGAATCTTTCCCGGAAACGGTATATGGGTAAGGCAGGCCTAAAAGTTCATTTGTGTCGGAATTGTTTTCCTGCCAAAAATCTTGTTTTAACCTTTTTTCAATTTCAGGTATTAGCGACTGATAATTTTCTGACATTTTTAACCTCTTATTTTTGGAATCATTAAATTATAATTTTGAATAATGAATAAAACCACAGTTTTAAAAGATATGAAAATTTATATTTTTTAAACAAAGAAAACCCGCAATTCTTTACAAGTATTTTTAAAATGAATTAAATTAATTCCTACCCCCTGAGATTGGAAACCACCGAGTTGCATCTTTTTTTTAATATATGATATAGAGACTTTATTAAATAATAAATACAAATATGTATTATGCAGAAAATTTTTGTTTGGAAATGAATATGAGAAGGATTTAAATTTCGTCATCTTATTTGACAGCAGCCATAAAAAAACGGTGAGCATGATTTCAAGAAAACCATTTATTAAATAATTTAAAATCAAACAGCCCCTGAATTTTAAATTACTTTCATTATTATTATAATTTACCTGTACAATAAATGCAAGAAATTTTTATAATTAATCAGTTTATAGTTACAGCTTTTTCTTGATAAAGATTTATAACATATCATTTTACCATGTTTTTTGATTTCAAAATATGTTTAAAATTCATCACAATTTACCGGTCAGTTTCCGGGTTCAATCGGATAAGGGTAAAATTAATTAATAAATTTTTTTATCAAGGGGCTTAAAAAAAACAAACGTATCTTTGTAGAAAGATATTTTTTAAAATTCAAAAACCGCAAAGTTTTCAGGTAACTGTTAATGTAGCCGTCGAGATCTTGTAACGAATGAGGTAATATTTCCAGGGTTACAAAACCCTTAAATTTTGTGTGTCTGATTGTTTTTAGGATCTGATTCACCGGCAAGATGCCGCTGTTGAAGGGAAGATGAACATCCCTGTTTCTTTCACAATCCGAAAGATGGATACAACCGATTTTATCGGTTATCTTTTGATATTGTTCAACAGGATCATACCCGCTTATAAAATAATGCGGCGCATCATAACATATTCCCGCAATTTTCGTCTGTAATTCTTTTTTGGCGGTCATATAAAATTGAATGAATTCTTCCGGAGGATAATGGGGCGTGTTTTCCAGATAGACGGGAACGTCAAGACGACCAAGATTATCGAATAAAAATTTTTCAGACACGGCGTTTGAATTTTTCACTTTATTCTTTTCAGGTGGATGACATATAACATGTTGAATTTGTAATTTTTCTTTGTGCCGGTTTATTTTGGCTATTAAATCGTTTATGTCGTTTTCGAACTCTGTGCATGACATATCCCATCCGGTTTCGTGCATGATCGGCAGATGAAATCCGGTTCTGATGCCGCCAAGTTTTTTGGAGAAATCATCCACCTCGTTAAATATGGAATATGAAATTTCGACAAATTCTATCCCCAAAATTTTTAATCCACCTAATAATGTTGACGGAGTAAAGCCGTCAAAATGATCTAATGTAACACCTATGACTGCGGAACGATTCTGCATGTTTGAAATTATCCATAATACTGTCTGACGGGTAAAATTGTATAACCTGGTATTTATTTATTGTAACAAAATATATGTTATTTTCTTCCGATAAAATAATTTACGATGATTAAATAAAGCCAGTTTAAAGGAAACGATGTGATTATAATAAACCGAATAATTTTAGATTCCTGAACGGTTAAAATGAGTTGTAATTTTTTTTTAAAAATTAATCCCGCCGCCGTGTTACAGCCCCAGACGATTAGTCCGACAAAAAGGATAAAGAAAAAAGGATTTGTTAAAAATGCGGGAATTATTTGAAAATGACTTAAATAGTACCCACTATGGGTTGCACCACAGGCGGGGCAGGGTATGCCGGTGATCTGGCGAAACAGGCAGGGAGGTATTGTCTCAAATAAATTAGGATTAAAGCGAGTAAAGATAAATCCAACTGTGCCGATCAATAAATAAATAAAGCCCAATTTTAAATCTGAAAATGTTGTATGACGAATTTTTAACCGCATCTTGTAATTTTATATATCCGTATAATATAAGATAATTTTATTCCCGCATAAATGCAAGTTTTAATTTAAAATAAAAATCACCAGTGTCCGTTAACCGGACACCTGTGATAAAAAATCATTCTTGACATTTCGCATGGAATTGTTTAATTTATAAAGAATATAATATAAGAATTTAATTATGATAAATTTGATGAAATATAAACAGACAACATATATAAAAAAAACCGGAAATAATTCAGGGCTTTATATTTTTTTATCTTAATATACAAATTTTCAGAATAATAAAGCCCGCAGGTTTAAATTAGCTGTGGGCTTTTTTAGTATGTAGATTACATAAATTCGAATTAAATATTGAGGGAATTATGCAAAAAGTGAAATGCGCCGTTTTGGGTGCAACAGGAGTAGTCGGTCAACATTTTTTAAAATTATTAAAAGGTCATCCTTATTTTGAGCTTGCCGCTATTTGCGCGAGTGACGCCCGTACCGGGAAAAAACTTGCAGAAATGAAAGAGCATGTCAAAGGGGGAATACCGGCTGAATTTGCCGATATGTCATTTGACCCGATTGATGTGGATATCCTGGTCAAAAAGAACGTGCAAATCGTTTTCTCCGCACTTCCGGCGGACGTTGCGGTGGATATTGAAAAAGAAGCCGCCCGGAAAGGGCTTAAAGTGTTCTCGAACGCGAGTTCATACCGTATGGATGAAAATGTACCGATTTTGATACCTGAAGTAAATTTCCCCCATATTGATTTAATCAATAACCAGAAAAAAGAATCAAAGGGTTACATTATTACCAATGCAAATTGTACGACAACAGGCCTGGCAATGGCGTTACTGCCGATTATACCGATGGGTATTAAAAAAATGGTCGTCGCGAGTTACCAGGCAATATCCGGCGCCGGTTATCCGGGTCTGTCCGCAATGGATATAAACGGTAATGTTATCCCTTATATTAAAAATGAAGAACCAAAACTGCTTGCAGAATGTAAAAAAATCTGCGGCATCTTTGAAAATGGTCAGATCAAACCGGCTGACTGGGAAGTACATGCCCATTGTATCCGCGTCCCGACCATTGTTGGGCATCTGATATCCGTACATATTGAACTGGAAAACGAAACTCATTATAATACGGTTTTAGAAAATATAAAAAATTATAAAACTCCTGAAGCTGTTGCCGGATTGCCGACAACGCCGGATCAACCTGTTATTTATATTGATGATGTTGACCGGCCGCAGCCCAGATACGATGTGAATATCGGAACCCCGAAACGGGCAAAGGGGATGGCTGTAGCTATCGGCCGTCTTGAAGTGGATAAAAAGATTGTCCGTTTTATCACACTTTCGAATAACCTGGTTCGCGGCGCCGCCGGCGGCTCTGTTTTAAACGCGGAATTGGCTTTTAGAAAAAATATGTTTTAATGATATAACGCGGGTGTCCGTTAACCGGACTCCTGTAATGATATAACACTTAAGAATTTGGAGGACTGATGGCTAATCTTGAATTACCCGTGATTATTCACGGCGTGACAGGACGAATGGGTCAGATCGCATTGTCCGCACTACAGCAAATCGCCCGCGAAAAAATGTCTGCAGCCGGGAATGATGTTATCGTACCCGTTCCCATTGGAGTGAGCCGTGATCTGGATAAAGTAAAGAAAATCGCCAAAACAAAGGGATTGAAATATTATTTTTCCGATTTATCGGAAGCCTATGAATTTGCCCGGAAACTTAATCCGGCTTACCAGGTATATCACTGTACCATTTCCACCGGCATTCGCCGTAAAGTCGTTTTACAGTCATTGCCTTTAATGGATCCGGCGACAACTTTTGTATACACCGAAAAACCACTCGCCCCGAATTATGATGACGGATTTGCGATTGTCGATGCCTTGGAGAAGAATGAATTTAAACATGGCGTTGTTCATCATATGCTTGCAACTCCCGGCTTATTGAAGGCGGTTGAGTTAATGCCCAAGATAAAACCGTTAAGCGCGCAAATGATATTCGGCTATGAAGTGGGTTCCGGCCTGGGCGGAAATGAGGAATTTTCCGGTCAGCGCCCTGATTTTAACTGGATATTTGCCGAAGCGGGCGGCGGAATTATACTGGATATGTGTCATGAGGGCTATTTATCCAAAGCGTTGTTCGGTGAAACGGAGCGGTTAAGCGCATCGGCGCGGTTAATTGTCCCCAAACGGTTAAGCACCGACGGCAAAACCATTATTGATTGTGACGTTGAGGATTACACCGCCCTGCGCCGTGAACATAAAAACGGTGTGGTAAATACGTCAGTCTGGTCCTGGTACCGGCGCGTCAATTCCGAATTCGGCCCGTTGGAAATTACCGTGGACGGGGAAGGCGGATCGATGGTTTTCGGCCTGTACGGCTTAAAAGTGCAGTGGAAAGAAACCGCTCCCGCCAACAGGTGGGAAAAATCCGTAACCGGGCAAAAAATCGAATGGCGCGATCACTGGCAATATTTTGATTTAAAATATCATGACCCGTTCGCTTACGAATTGTCCGAATTTTTGAATTGTGTTGTGAATAAAGAAAAGTACAGCAAAGACGCGATACAGGCCCTGAATATTCTTGGTGAAGTGGAAGCTCTTTATGAGAGCGCCGCGCACCATGGCGCGCCCGTGGAAAATACCGATTTTTTTAAATATCCCAAACCGGTTCCGGACGGCTGGAAACCGGAACGATTGCAGAATAACAATTTAAGGGTTGTTATGCCATGACCGGTATTTCTTCACACAACGGGAAGAAATATTCAGCTAAAGAGATCACGATTCGGGACATTTATGATCGTCAGTGTAATAAGCAAATACTGGGAACCACGGCTCTTTACGGGCCGTGGACCCCAGATGGGGAATTTGATTGGCCAAGTTACGATAATTTGGTCATTACCGCTTTAAAAACCGGCCACGTGCCCGCCACAAATGTGGATACAACCTGGGCCATTTATAACGATTGGGATTTAACCAAACGATTGATCTGGCGGACGGCCGAAACGGCGCATAATTATTCGTCCTTTCTTACGGATGACCGGCCGCTGATGGTTGCCGGAATCAATACGAATATATATGAAGATCTTTCCGTAAATGATATAGCCGGTAAAGTACGCATGTTGCTTGCGGAAATTGACAAGGGGCTACGCGAACGGGGTATATCGGACCGGGTACGCTATATGCCGGTTCCCGATAAAAGGTTATATGATGCCGCTTCAGAACAGAAAATCCGGGTATATCGTGAAATTGGCCGGGTCGTATCGGAATTTACCGGATATGGTTTTGTATTTTTTGAACTGGATATCGGCATCCCCGGATTTGGTTCCAATTTTTCACCCGCTGAAATTGAAGCTATATTGGCGGAAACCCCCCAAATACAGGAATATAAAAGCGCATTGATCAGCCGCAAAGCCGATTTTACCTGCCGTTATGATTTTGGTGATGATCTGGTCCGGTTAAAAATAGTTGAAAATGTCGCCCCCGACAGGGTGCAGTTTTCAACCGGTAACGACTGGTTTATCGCGCTCGCCCGTTACGGAAAAAATTTAAAAAAACACGGTTATTTGTTGGGCGCTTCGCAAATGAGTCCCGCTTTGTTCAAGCTCTGGCGTGATTTTGTACAGGCTGGCAAACCCTGTTCACTGGCAATCGAGCAGGATCTGCAGGCGGCCGCCAAGGATTTCTGGACACCCGGTAATGTCGGTATTTACAGGCATTACCTGGGAATATTTCTTGCCATGACCGGTTTGATCACTCATCCCTTACCGCATCCGCAATGTGATCCGCGCTACAGGGTGCTGCCGGAAGATTATTTCCTGCCGTTAAAACATGCCATTCGCTTAGGTCTGGTGGACCCATCAGATACCAAACGACTTGTACGGTTGTTCATACCCGGTTGTGAACAATTGACCGATAATGAAATAAACCAGCGGACAGATTATTTGGGCTGATAAAAACGTTTTGCCGGTATCTCCGGGGAATATATATTTATTTTATATCGTTGTAACCTGAAAAATAAAATGATTTAAATTTGGAGTTAAAAAATGCCGCTTGAAAGAAAAAATGTCGTCACTTCCAAAGGCAATCCCGTTACTCTTTTAGGGCCGGAAATAAAGGTCGGCGACAAAGCGCCGGACTTTGAAGTACTGGATAACCAGTCAACCGTGTTCAGTTCAAAGCAGGCGGCCGGAAAAATCAGGATCTATAATGTGGTTACATCACTCGATACGTCAATATGCGATCTGCAAACCAAAAGATTTAATGAAGAGGCGGCCGTTTTGGGAGATGATGTTGAAATTTTGACGATCAGTGTGGATCTTCCGACCGCGCAAAAACGCTGGTGCGGCGCTGCCGGAGTCGATAAAGTCAAAGTTTTGTCCGATCACCGGGAGCTGTCCTTTGGCCTTGCTTTTGGTGTTGCGATCAAAGAACTGCGTTTGTTAAGCCGTTCGATTTTTATTGTGGACAAATCTGATACCGTTCGGTATGTCGAATATGTAAAAGAAGTGGCGAGCCACCCCGATTATGATAAAGCATTGTCCGCTGTTAAAGCTCTATTGTAATTGATGATTATCTTATAACACAAAAAAAGGCTTTCGGGTAAAAACCGGAAAGCCTTTTTGTTTTTTAGGACATACTCTATTCTTCTTCATCCGAAACAGGATTAATATCAACGGTCTCCTGCAATTGTAATTCCGCCATGGTGAGCTGGATTTGAATGTTGAAAAAATTGTACAAGTCTGCAAGGATTTGACTTGCCTTGTTTTCTTTCAGGCGGCATACCAGGGTAAGTGCGGCAAATTCTGTTTTTACGATTTCGGCATCCATACCTTTACCTGTTTTAACTTTTTTTTGTTTTACGTTAAAAGGTTTGATCGTCGCCGGAGGAAGGACATATTCTTCGCCGGTCAGACTGTCCAACAGGGAGACTTTGATTAATCCTCTCACCATATGATTATATATTTCTCCAACCTGCATGGAATTATCCAGTTCGGCTTCCGCCTGGATAACCAGTTGTCGTACTATTTCTTCATCAACTTTATCTTCAGCCGGCCAGTATTTTTTTATTATCGCTTTTTCCAGAGTCAGCATTTATTCTCCGTTATTAAATTAGAACTAAAATACAATTCAGTGAGTTAAATATACAGTATCGGATTTGTCATTCAAGACGAACATACGAAATTATCATTTTGAATGCAAGATATTATTAAGTTTCATTGTTATAATAATAGTGGTTCCGGTTATTCGATAAACAATCGCGGCAGCAGCAGTAATTGTATTGAAAAGAAAATGAATAAAATGACAATTATATACGACGGGCAATGCGGACTGTGCCAGGGAAGTATTACATGGATAAAAGATCGGGCATTACCGGGTCAGTTCGAATTTATAGCATGTCAGTCAGCCGAAAGGAAAACACGTTTTCCCGAGATCACTACCGGGGAGTGTTTAAGCGCTTTACAGCTCATTTTAGCGGATAGAAGAATTTTGAGCGGCGCCGATGCAATTCCTGAAATTTTAACAGGTTTAAAAGGGTGGAGGTGGCTGGAAAAGTGTTTGCGGTTGAAACCGGTCAGGTATATTTCGCCAATTGTGTATTCGTTTGTCGCGAAACACAGAAATTTTCTGGCATGTGTTTTGTAATGGAAAAGGTGTGATATTACCAGATATGACAAATTGTTTGAAAAAATATGTCTTGACACTGGATTGAAAATTTATTAATATAGCAAAGTTATTATTTACAAAGAGTTTTAAGAGAACACGGAGGAAAATTAATGCTGGTTCGCGTCAAAGTTGAAAGAGTTACATTAGATACAGCGACCAGTCGTTTCGTAGTCATCCTTAAAGATGAAAAAATGAATCGATGGCTTCCAATTGTTGTTGGATCTACAGAAGCTCAGGCTATTGCTTTGCAGTTAGAAAATATAGCCCCGCCTCGTCCGTTGACTCATGATTTGATCAAAAATTTGCTTGATTCGATTGACGTTGAAATATCCCGTATTGTGGTTAATGATCTGCGTGAAAATACCTATTTCGCTTTGCTCGGATTAGAATTAGATGGTGAAACCAAAAGTATTGATGCCCGGCCAAGTGATGCGATTGCGTTAGCGTTAAGGATGAATGCCGACATCTACGTGGAAGAAGAAGTTATGTCCAAAGCCGCTATTTCCGAAAAGGAAACCAGAATGAACGATGACGATCATGACCAGGAAATGGCGCCCGGCGATAAACTTGAACAGCTTAATGTGGATTTAAGAAACGCCGTTCAGGATGAGCGTTATGAGGATGCTGCGAAAATTCGCGATGAAATCAAAAAAATAAAAAATGAAATGAGAAATTTCTCATAATTTCCTGATAAAATAATCTTTTAAAAAAGCCTCTGCGGAGGCTTTTTTTATATCTCTTTTATAGAACACAATATATGAACAGACAATCAAATTTCACCGGCGCACCGGAACGACATCCATGGCTGTTTATCCCAACACTGTATTTTGCCGAGGGTTTACCGTATATTATTGTCAATGCCGTGTCGGTTGTATTGTATAAAAATTTCGGTGTCTCAAACAAAGTGATCGGTCTGACATCCATCCTGATGTGGCCGTGGGTCATAAAAATGTTATGGGCGCCTTTTATTGACACACATTCGACAAAGCGGAACTGGATCATTTTTATGCAGGTCTGCCTAGGTGCTGGTTTGATAATGCTTGCCGGGGTTTTACAGTTGTCCGCATTTCTCTTAATCAGTCTGATTATTTTTGTACTCATTGCCTTTTTTTCAGCAACCCATGATATTGCTATTGATGGTTTTTATATGCTGGCGCTGAATAAAAAACAACAGGCATTTTACGTCGGTGTAAGGTCTACATTTTACCGTATATCGGTCATATTCGGTTCGGGATTACTGGTAGTTCTGGCCGGCAATTTGCAAAAAAATCTGAATAATATGGTTCTGAGCTGGCAGATCGTTTTGGCTTTTGCCGGTTTTCTCTTTATTATCGCCTTTTTATTTCACCGGTTCTATTTACCTTATCCCGGTACCGATATACCCGGAAAATCGTTGGTGCAGCGGGAATCTTTTGTTGAAATTTTTGTTTCCTATTTAAAGCAGAAAAAAATTGTTCCAATCATTATATTCATTCTGGTTTACCGGCTTGGAGAAGCGGTGCTTGAAAAAATGTCTCCTGCGTTTATGCTGGATAAACCCGAAGCGGGCGGGCTCGGATTAGCCACGGAAACATTCGGGCTGGTTAAAGGCACGGTGGGAGTGATCAGCCTGACCGTCGGCGGTTTGTTAGGCGGCTGGTTGATCTCAAAATTCGGACTGAAAAAATGTATCTGGCCTATGGCATTAATGCTCAAACTACCCGATATTGTCTATGTGTATATGTCAATACAAAAACCCGGACTGTTCGTTATTTATATACTTGTGGCCTTTGAACAATTCGGATACGGTATAGGTTTTACTGCTTTTATGGTATTTTTAATGTACATCGCCAGAGGAAGATACAAAACCTCACACTATGCCATATCGACAGGTATTATGGCGCTGGGCATGATGATACCGGGTATGCTGAGCGGTTATTTACAGACCGCATTGGGCTATACAAAATTTTTTATTATGGTGTTATTTTTAACCATTCCCGGCCTGATTACACTTTTTTTTATACCTCTTGATAATCCTGATGAAAGAGGAGTACAATGAGAAAAGACAAAAAAATATTAAAGAGATTTTTTTTATTAACAGACAAGACTATTATTATAATATTTTTATTGCCGGTAACCATTTTTGCGCAAACAGGTCCTAATAAAGTTAAACCCGGAATCGAGGTCCTGTTACAGGAAAAGACTGACCTTTTATCGGGCCGGAGGGTTGGCCTGATCACGAATCCAACCGGTGTGACGTCTCAACTCAAAACCACCATAGACGTTTTGTACGAACACCCGGATATAAAACTTGTTGCCCTGTTTGGCCCCGAACATGGAGTACGCGGCGATGTCACTGCAGGTCAACAAATTCAAAGCAGTACCGATGAGAAAACCGGCCTGCCGGTGTTCAGTCTGTACGGTTCTACAAAGAAACCAACCCCGGATATGTTGAAAGACATAGATATATTGTTATTCGATATTCAGGATGTCGGTTCGCGTGCCTATACTTATATATATACCATGGCATACGCCATGCAGGCCGCCGCGGAAAATAATATATCTTTTATGGTGCTGGACCGCCCAAATCCACTGGGCGGCGAACTGATCGAGGGGCCTGTACTCGAACCGGAATTTAAATCTTTTATCGGTTTATATGAAATTCCGTATATATACGGAATGACTATTGGCGAACTGGCCCGGTATTTTAACAAAGAGTTCAATATTAAGGTCAATCTTATCGTCGTGCCGATGCAAGGATGGAAAAGGAATATGAATTACGCGGATACCGGTTTACCCTGGGTTCCCACATCTCCCCACGTTCCCCATGTCGATACGCCTTTTTTTATTGCGACAACCGGTTGTATTGGCGAATTACAGACAATAAACGAAGGAGTCGGTTATACATTGCCGTTTGAGCTTATTGGCGCCGAATGGATCGATTCCCGGATATTAGCGGATGAGTTGAACAACAAAAAACTGCCCGGAGTTCTATTCCGTCCGGTATATTATAAACCGTATTATTTCGCCCTGCAGGGCAAGCAACTTCAGGGTGTACAAATATATATAAACGACAATAAAGTATACCGGCCAATGCTCACTCAACTGCATATCATCGCCGCTATTTATAAACTCTATCCGGACCAGGATATTTTTAATATCAATCGCACAAATATGTTTGATAAAGCTATGGGGACCGATAAGGTCAGGAATGCCATTAAACAGGGGAAACAGCCGAATGATATTTATGATTCTTTCACAACGCAACTACAACAGTACAGGTTAATTCGTGACAAATATTTACATTATGATTAAAGTTTTTATATGAACTTTTTTATACATCATGCGTTTTTTGTATAGTAACCT
>JAFGSB010000024.1 GCA_016934825.1 Candidatus Zhuqueibacterota bacterium | reverse complement strand
GCACTCCAATAAACTTTACAGTCATCCGCAAGGGCTCCCGTCCTTGCGGATGATTGATTTTTTTGCTTTTGATCGCGCCGGGCTTGTGCCCCGGTGCGGAAAAATCAGGAGGGCTGTGCCATCCGATGGTATATCGGCATAAATCCGTGATATTATCAGGCTGTACAATTATTATTTATGATCGCGTGGGGTTTCTAATTGTCGTATAAACGGCAAAAAAATGGTGTAGATTGTCCTTGACATTTTTGACTTTATTTGTTAATATTTAAAAAGAATGAAATGAATTCAGTAGTATGTAATAAAACAATACTAATGATTCTAGGAACTTTCTTCTAAATCACGCTCTGACAATAAATCCTTCAAAAAAGACTTTCATTCATCTTCACAATTCGTAATCATAATATCTTTCGTACATTGAAAACTTTCAAAGCATTAAGGAGGTTGTTATGAAACTAAGTGTGTTGATGCTCATCAAAGCAATTATTGTTTTTGTATTCGGAATTGTTTTCGTACTGATTCCAAGAAATGTTATGTCCTTCTATGGTATGACGCTACAGCAAGATGGAGCTCTGATGACACAATTCTTCGGGGCGTCATTCATCCTACTTGGTATCGTGCTATGGGCCGGCAGGAAGGCAAGTAGGAATGATGTGGCCTTAAAAGCAATAGTTCTCGCCGTAACTGTCGGTGATCTAATTGGCTTTATCGTAGCACTTTTAGGACAACTTAGGGGAGTAATGAATGTTTTTGGTTGGGGCAATGTAGCTCTTTATCTGATTTTGGCACTTGCATTTGGGTATTTTCTGTTTACCAAACCAACAGAGTCATAAGTATTTCTTTAAACATGTATCGTTCATATAAGATTGGAGTTTGTGTCGTAAAAAAATATTCTTATTCTTTGCTTTGATCGCATTGTTTTAATTGGGGGTATGTACACTTTATAAATCAGGGCCTCTTGAAGGTTCAGGGGTACTAGTGTATTGACAAATTATTACCGTCCCGCAAGGGCTCCCGCCCTTGCGGATGATTGATTGATCTTTTTGCTTTGATATATTTGTCAACGCGCAGGCAGGAGCCTCCGCGAAACTCGAATAAATGACCTACACTCTCCCTTTATCACCCTCAGGGGAACCGGGCTCATTGCCCCGGTCATCGAGTAGTCCCGCTTCTTTTCGCGGGACGTACCGAGATGACGGTCAAAAGGGGCCAAACAATATATCTTTCCGTTTTCCCTCGTACCAATCTCCGGATAGGAACGAAATTTTACAGTCCCGCAAGGGTCCCCGCCCTTGCGGATGATTGATTGACCTTTTTGTATTGATATATTTGAAAACGCTGAGGCAGGAGCCTCCGCGAAACTCGAACAAATGGCCTACACTCTCCCTTTATCACCCTTAGGGGAACCGGGCTCATTGCCCCGGTCATCGAGTAGTCCCGCTTCTTTTCGCGGGACGTACCGAAATGACAGTCATTTCTTGTAATAATTGTCCCTTCGATACGTTCCGCTATGTGGATCTACTCAGGGATCTCACTCCGGCGGTCCGTTGCGTCGACAGATGGGTTAAAATTCTATATCATGATCTTTTTCACCGCAAGTTTTTCCGCCCAAAATTGTTTAATCTATACAAGAATAAATTTTCCTTACCGGTGTATCAATGTAAAAAAGGCGCGGCATTGAAAGACATTTGTATAATGGATAAAAAAATTATCCCCTCTGAAAAAAAACAAAATTCCTGCTGGAAATGGGGTTTTGTTTATTTCAATCCCGACAATCCCGCCGTGTTTGTGGAAAACAAATCCGGGGACGGTTACACTTTTAACATGGGGCAATGGCTCAGTTATGTAATCCTTGCCATAATCATCATTCCCGTCATTTTTATTCTGGTTAATTGCTGAAAAATATTTAATTGCTTTTAATGTATTTTTAATCTTTTTACATTATATTACAATCAAATAACTTGCATTGGAATTCAATTCACTAACGGAACGGGTATGAAATTAAAATTATTGTTAATTATTTTATTCATCATCGTCATTAGCCCGGCTTTTAGTAAAACATTAACCACAAAAAAAACAGACACTCCGCCAATCATTGACGGTTTTATATCCCAAAACGAATGGGCGGCGACGGATTCGGCCATTGGGTTTATCCAGATTGAACCCTTTAAAGGCCAACCGGCCACGCAAAAAACAGTTGTTTATACCGCCTTTGACGAACAGGCCGTATATGTCGCATTCAAATGTTACACATCCAATCCGGATAAAATTGTCGCCAACATCCGGTCTCGTGACCTGCTGACCAAAAACGACGACGTGGTTTTGGTCATGTTCGATACCTTTCACGACGGCCGCACCGCCTATGCCTTTATGATCAATTCCCTGTCCACGCAGATCGATTTTCGTATCGGCGACGACGGGCGCAACCAGGATTTAAACTGGGACGCAGAATGGAACGCCGCCGCCGCAAGAACAGACTGGGGATGGTTCGCCGAATTTGCCATTCCATTCCGAAGCATACAGTATAATCCCGGCGTTACAACCTGGGGCATCAATTTTGGCCGGATCATCCGCAGCAATTCGGAAACCGTTTACTGGTCCGGTGTTATGAACGACGATTTTCGGGTTTCCCAGGGCGGCGAGTTAAAAAACATTCAAAACCCGATCAAGGAAAGCGCCTTTAAGGCAACACCCTATACGACCGCCCGCTATAATGATTATTCCGGACAAACGCACAACTCCGACTGGTCGACCGATTTCGGCGGCGATTTCTCTTATAATATTACGCCCGGTCTTTCCGGCAACCTGACCCTCAACCCCGATTTCGCGACAGTAGAGGGAGACCAGGAACAGATCAACCTGACCCGCTGGGAAATAGAGTTCCCCGAGAAACGCCTGTTCTTTTTAGAAGGCGGCGAGTTATTCAATACGCGGATCAAAACATTTTATTCCAGGCGTATCGGCGATATCGATTACGGCGCTAATCTGGTCGGCAAGGTAAGCGATTACAATGTGGCCGTTATCCACGCTAAAACCGCGGAAGACATTCCGGCGTCAATCCGGCCTTCTAATTTTACCGTGATGAGAATTAAACGCGATATTCTCAAATCCTCTTCCGTCGGTATCACAGCCGTGGATAAATCCTGGCAGGGCGGTTTTACCCGCTCATTCAGCGCCGATTACGTGCTCAACCTGGGCAGTTCATGGGAACTGACCGGACAATGGGCTTCCAGTATTGACGGCAGCGATTTCCTGAAAAACAGCGCCTTTTTTGTCCGCGCCGCCAGGGAAAGTAATATCTATCACTATCATTTCAGGTACTCCGATACCGGGGCACATTTTCTGGATAATGTCAATCAAACAGGTTATATCAAGGACGACGATATGCGGGAGATCGATTCCGACGCGAAATATAAATGGTGGTTAAAGAATTCCCTGGTAAAATATTTTCAAGCCCAGACCAAAAACAATATTTTCTGGAACCATGCCGGAACACTGAGAAGCTGGTTAATCAAAGAAAGTTTTCGCATTTATATGCATAACCGGTTAAGTTTTGATTTTGAATATGACGATGAATTCAAATTGTATGAAAAAAAATATTATAACAATAACAAGATCCTGACATTTGGCTATAATACGGATGAATGGGCGTCAGCCGCGACAAGTTATACTTTCGGTAAAAACTATGACAGGGATTTTACGCTGATCGATGGGTCTATCCGGATCAAACCCACAGATGCCGTTTCCCTTCAATATTCATTTAAAAAACTGGATTACTCGCCCGATCCGGCAAAGGCCTCTACAATTTTGAATATATTAACCGTCGATTATAATTTTACCCGGGATCTGTGGATACGGGTGCTGACACAGAATAATACCCGGGACGACCGTTTTTACTTTTACGGTTTGTTCGCCTGGCGGTTCAAACCGCCGTTCGGCGCCTGTTATATCATTTATACTGCGGACGAGAACCAGCCGCCGGATTATCACTTTAAAGAAAAAAACAATATCCTGTTCCTGAAACTGTCTTATCAGTTTCAGCTATCACACCTGTAATTTACCGTAAATAAGATTTGGAGGATCATAACTATCTCAAATCACTGAATGATCCTCATATAAAGTATCACCCCTGTTTTTGTTTTAAACGCGCCTGCACCGCGTCGCCGGTCAGTTCCCGGAGGGCATCGGTCGCAATCCAGCGGGCGCTTTTCGAATCCATGGTTAATATCTCTTTCCCCAATTCAATTGCTTTGGCATTTAATGACACATTGCGCTTGCCGATTTGTCTCAGCGCCCAGTTGACCGCCTTTTTAACGAAATTCCGGTCATCGGTTGCCCCATGTTTTATAAACGGGAAAAAGGGAAGAAATTTTTTATCCGGGGCTGTTTTATCGCTGACGGCCAGCCTGGCCATAAGCACGTATCCGGCCCGTTTTACGAATTCCTCATCCCGTTCCGCCCATTGCACGGCTTTATCATAAGCGTTTGATTTTTTCTCAAACAGATTCATAATACACTGATCGCATATTTCCCAGTCATAAAAATCGTTCACCCAGCTTTCCATTTGATCGTCTGTGACCCGGGCGGGCTCCTCGACCAGGGCGGCAAGGATCATGGTTTCCCGGTATTTCGCGTCCCACAGTTCCCCCGCCAGTTCATGGTCTTTGCCGAGCTGTTTGCCCATCTTTCGCAGCTCCGGGATGGATACGCCGAACACCTTGCCGGGCGTGATGCCAAATCGGGCCATACCCTGTATAGCCTCCGCATTGGCTTTGCTCTTCAATAACGCGATAATGTGATTTACTTTTTCACTCATAATCGATAAATATTTTTACAATTGAACGATCAGGATCTCTTTTCCCCCATTACGCAGTACTTCCACGCTGATGGTCTGGCCGCTTTTAAATTCCGCCAGCCTGTACATATAATCATAAATATTCGTCACCGGTTTCCCTTCCAGAGCGACGATTACGTCGCCCTTTTTCATACCGGCCAGATCCGCAGGTCTGCCCTTGATGACTCCTTCGGTCCGTAAGCCTTTAATATCCGGGGCGGTATGATCCGGCATAATGCCCAGAGTGACCCGGAATCGACGGCGCAAATTCGGCTGTGATTTTGGCCCGGCTTCCCGGAAGACCAGCCTGTCATCACGGTTCGCCAAATCAAATACCAGATCATAAACCAGGTCCGCTATATCCTTTAATCCGTTATAATGGATCAATTTGGCGTCATCATCGGGCGTATGATAATCATCATGCACGCCTGAAAACAGCATGAGTACGGGTATGTTTTCGACATAAAAAGAGGCGTGATCGGAAGGCCCGAAACCGTCCGGCGAGATATTCAGCTCGAACGAGCCTTCCTCTCCGTACTTTTTGATTTGATCTTCAAGTCCCTCCGCCGTTCCTGAACCGGTAATACTCAGGGTCCGTTTAACGGAATCCAGGCGGCCGACCATATCCAGGTTGATCATAATATCGATATTTTGCAGGTCCACGAGCGGATGTTCGATAAAATATTTGGAACCGAGCCGGCCCATTTCTTCGGCGTCAAAGGCAAGACCCAGGATGCTGCGTTTCAACTCCTGCCGATGGACCGCCAGCCGCTCAAAAATTTCGACCAGCGCTGCCACACCCGAAGCGTTATCATCGGCGCCGTTGTGTATTGCCGTTGTGTCCGGGCGTCTGGAACCGGACCCGGGACCGCCCATTCCCAGATGGTCATAATGCGCGCCGATCACGATCACTTCATCTTTTAACCGGGGATCATTGCCCTCCAGAAAGGCAGCGACATTTTGGGTTTTAGCATATTTTTTTTCGACGCCTGTCTCCGCATCAACGATCAGATCGATCAAAAAACTTTTCGGTTTTCTGTTCTCATTGAGATATTTCTCAAGTTCGTTTACGGTTGTCCCGTTCTCTTTTAACAACTGATCGGCGACGTCCCTTTTGATATGTAATACCGGCAGCCCGGCGGTCGATTCGCTTTGATCGAAACTGATATCCAGCAGCTCGTCTTTAGCGTCAAATTCCTCTCCGGAAACAAACAGCACACCGGCCGCGCCGTGATCACCGGCGATCATAACTTTTTGCCGCATTGAACTGTAATTGGCAAACAGACTGTTGGGGTTATCCATCTCCGGATCACCAAGCAAAAGCAAAACCCACCGGCCGGAAACGTCGATATCCTGGAAATCATGCCAGACGACGCTGTCGGCGTCGAAATCGAATCCGTAACCGGCAAAAGCGGTCTTTGCTTTGACGGATTTATTCTCGCTGAACGCAAGCGGCGTATAATCTTTATGCAGCTCGCCTGTAAATTCATTGATAATCAGGTGATTGTTCTCCCCCGCTTCAATCGATTTGACGACATCGAAATACTGAAAACCGTCTTCGCCCGGCAACTTTACTTTCATGCCTGAGAATTGTTTTAAAATATAATCCGCCGCTTTTTTACTGCCCTCCGTACCGGGTTTACGTCCTCTGAGCGAATCAGACGCCAAAAAGTATATATGATCTTTTAATTCATTTATGGTGATATCGGGAGTTTGAGAATATCCCGAATAAACCAAAATAAATATAAAACAACTCAATCCTGTAAAAATTTTTTTTATCATATTCTCACCTTCATGTCAACAGGTCGTATAATTACAACTTTCCGACTTGTAACCGACTTCCAGTGTTTCATGCTCGATATCAAATTGCCGTAAAACCTGTCGTACATTATTTTTCATGGTTATTATTTTTTCTTTATCCAGATCATCAGGGACAACAATATGGGCAGATAAAACATGGTACCGGCCGTCCAGGGACCAGATATGAACGTCATGCACAGAATCGACATCCGGTACGGTTATTATTTTTTCAACCACTTTATCGATGTTAATTTCCCCGGGGATCCCCTGCAAAAACACCCTGACAATACCGCGCAGGTTCGAAAAAACATTCCACAATATATAAACGGATATCAACAGGGACAGCACCGGGTCAATCACGTGTACATCAAACGTCATAATAAAAATACTGCCGACCAGTACGGCAAACCAGCCAAGGACATCTTCCAGCAAATGCAGTCTGACCACTTTTTCATTTGCCGATTTCCCTGTTTTCAATTTTAAAACCGCAAAACCGTTGATGAGAATACCTAAACAGGCCAGACCAAACATTCCGGCGCCGTTTACAGCGGCGGGATTTTTAATTCTCGGAACAGCTTCCAGTATAATAAAAAATGAACCGACCAGAAGAATAATTGAACTTATCAGGGCTGCCACAAGGGAAAACCGCCTGTAACCATATGAAAATTGGTTGTCCCGTTTTTTTAAAGAAAATTTTTCAAAATACCACGACAAACCGATGGTGACGGTATCCCCCAGGTCATGCACCGCATCGGACATAATGGCAATAGAATGCGTTAAAAAACCCCCGATAAATTCAATTATAGTGAAAAAAAAATTTAACAAAAATGCGGTTTTTAAATTTTTTTGTGGTACCTGCGGATGTTCGTGATGTGATGTATGATGATGAAAAGACATATATCAAGAACTTATTTATAATCCAAATAATTTACCTGCATTAAATATAACAAAAGAAACAATCCATGCCAATAAAGTTTGAAAAATAATTGAAAAGGACATCCATTTTCTACCAATTTCCCGTTTAATAGCTAATACGGTTGCAACGCATGCGGTATATAGAAGAATAAACACGAGGAATGAGTAAGCGGAAAGACCGGTAACGCCGTCATTCTTTAATTTGACCGCCAGACTTTGGGTACTTTTCTCCGCTTCCTCACCTAACTGGTATAACACACCCAGGGTCGAAACAACCACTTCTTTGGCCGCGAAGCCGGTTAATAAAGCGACACTCATCTGCCAGTTAAATCCCAACGGTTGAAATACCGGTTCGATCACTTTACCGATACGTCCTATAAAGGAATATTCCAGATCCTCGGACAGCTTGTTTCGTTCCAGTTCCCGGATCTTCTCGGCCGAACCCGCAGTATCCAACTGTTGATACTGTTTGATCTCCAGATCATAGTCCCGTGTATAATTATTATTTCTTGGGAAATATCCTAAAAACCACAGGATAACGGACGCTATTAAAATGACGCTGCCCATTTTTTTCAAATATATTTTTGTTCGTTCCCACATATGAATAATGACCGATTTAAAAGTCGGCCACCGGTAGGGAGGCAACTCCATGACGAATGAAGTGCTTTTCTCCCTGATGATGGTTCGCAGATATACCCTGGCAATCAAAACGGCCGTGACGATTCCGAAAAGATAAAGTGAAAACACGACATGCCCGGCGTAAACGCCAAAAAACGCGCCGGCGATTAAAATATAAACCGGCAGTTTGGCGCTGCACGAAATCATGGGTAACAGCAATATCGTCAAAATCCGGTCCCGATGAGATTCAAGGGTGCGGGTTGCCATAATCGCCGGAACGCTGCAGCCAAAGCCCATCAACATCGGGATAAAGGATTTCCCATGCAATCCCAAAAAATGCATCGGTTTATCGGTTAAAAAAGCGGCCCGGGCCATATAACCGGAATCTTCCAGCAGGGATATACCCAGGAACAGAATAACGATGTTGGGTAGAAAAACTATAACTGTTCCCACTCCTCCTATGATACCATCGGACAGTAAATTCGATACCGGTCCGGCGGGCAGCAACCCGGAAATAAAAGACTGCAACAGATGAATGCCGTTATCAATCCAGTTCATCGGGTACTGACCGAAAGTGAATGTTGCGTTGAAAATGAGCCACATTATGACCAGAAATAACGGATAACCAAAAACGGGATGCGTTAAAAACCTGTCGATCAACATTGATAACTGCATACGGTTTACGGATTTGGTCTTTACGACTTCCCGTACAATCCCGGCAACATAACCCATCCGGCCCTCTTCAAACGCAATTTCCGGGTCCAGGGATATAGTCAGTTTTATATGTTTTATCGCATGATTTATTTTCTCTTTTAACGCATCATTCTGATTTATTTCATCCCGGTAAATTGACCATACATCACTGTCATTTTCCATTAATTTAACCGCAACCCATCTGTCATTCGTACCGGATATATTGATCCCGCTTTGGGCTATTGCATCTGTAATATCAACAATCAGGTCGTCTAAAAGCGGTCCGTAGGAAATAGGCGGGTGATGATGAAAAGAATTCCCATTCTCAAACAAATTTATAACTGTACTTAATAAATTATTAACTCCGAACTCTCTGCTGCCGATGGTAGTGACTACCGGCGCGCCGATCAATTGAGATAACTTTTCCGCATCAATGATCTCACCGGACTTTTCTACTTCATCCCACATATTCAAATCCACAACAACATCTTTGCCCATGGCGATCAACTGGGTTGTCAGGTACAGACTGCGTTCCAGGCAGCCGGTGTCGATAACATTGATAACGATATCGGGAGTTTCGTTTATAAGATAATCCCGGGCAACTTTTTCATCCAGGGATTGAGCCGTCAAACTGTACGTTCCAGGAAGATCGACAATAGTGATATCATAATTTTCATGCCGGATATGACCCAGCCTTTTTTCAACCGTCACACCCGGGAAATTTCCTACTTTTTGGTGTGCACCGGTTAAGGCGTTAAAAATGGACGTTTTACCGGAATTTGGATTTCCGGCAAGAGCTATTTTTATGGTTTTTTTATGACTCATCCGTTTTCTCTGCCAGCACTTTTATTTCAATCAGCGCCGCTTCACTCCTCCGGATACTCAGATTGCTGTTGCCGAAAGATACCTCCAGGGGGTCTTTAAACGGAGCGGATTTGATCATTTTTATTTCCTGGCCGATTCGAAAACCCAGAAATAACAGTCTTCTCTTCACAAATCCGTCGGCCTGTATACTGATTATTTTTGCCCGTTGTCCGGGTTTTAATTCCTCTAAATTCATATATCCAAAATTTTCAATACAGACAAACTAAAATAGTAAATAAGTTAATCACATTTCAAAAAAATTACAACAACTATTTATTTTTATTTCTTTCAAACTGTACATTATATTTTAGTTTTCCGGTTTTTTATTTTTTATCTTTTATTTCTTTATTACTTGATCTATATTTATTATAATACACTCCGATACTAACAAATCGGATAACAGGTAATCCAATTTTATAAAATGAGGTTTGTATGATCCTGTCAGGTCTGGAAATTAAAAAACACATTGGAAAAGATATAATTATTGATCCGTATGATGAAAAAAAATTAAATCCCAACAGTTATAATCTTTCCCTGCACAACGAGTTACTTGTTTATGAAAATGATATCCTGGACATGAAAAAAAGAAACAAGGCAAACAAGATCATCATTCCGGAAGAAGGCTTTATCCTCCAGCCCGGGAAATTATATCTTGGCCGGACGATAGAACACACAAAAACAAATAATTTTATTCCCATGCTGGAAGGTCGATCTTCTGTCGGCAGACTCGGTATGTTTGTCCATGTAACTGCCGGATTCGGTGATATCGGATTTTGTGGTTTCTGGACACTGGAAATTATTTGCGTTCAGCCAATTCGAATCTATGCCGGGATAGAAATTTGCCAGATATATTATCATTCCATCCAGGGAAAATTTAAAAACTATACAGGCGGGAAATACCAAAACAATCATGATATTCAGGAAAGCTTGTTATATAAAGACTTTAAATAAAATTCACCGGAGCTGTATCAATAAAAGCTGTTTTAACTGATTTAATCTCAACATTTAAAAAATCAATAAAAAACAAGGAGTTACAGCTTTTAATTCGTAGAAATTATAATCATTGAGATTTTTAATACAATCCCTCCGCCTGATTCGATCAAATTTTAAAAAAAGTTGAAGAATAATAAAAATTATTTTCCACATACAATTTAAATAGAAACTTTGAAAAATTGAATATCAGGATATGTTTAAAAAATCGTGTCCGGATATATCCAGCCTCTGGCGGATGACTTTATTGAATATGGGGAATTGTGTCTTTTTCGGAAATAAATTTCTGGAAATTGGAAATTTCCATGTCCGTGTACTGTTCGATTTCCTTTAATTTTGAATTGAGAATTTTACCGGATTTGTTAAAATTTTGTAAAACATACTTTTGGTTATCGCCCACCAATTCTCTGATGGCAATCAAATCACTGTAATCTAAAAATTGTTTCACAACGGTTGTTCTGAATGTGTGCACGATATCGGATTTTTTAATCACATCGATGCTTTTTTGAATATTTTCAGGATTTGATTTTACTCCGCATACCAGATCATATTTATCAAACGGTGCTTTGATGTCCATCGAGATATAATCGAGCAATTTTTCGCATATCATTTGCTCCAGTACATCAGGTTTACTGCCGTTCGTATCGAGTTTTACCAGGTAACCGAATTTTTTTATTTCTTTTACAAAATCGATCAGATCATCCTGCAGGGTCGGTTCTCCGCCGGTAATGACAATACCATCCAGTTGATTTCTTCTTTTATCAAAAAACTGGAAAATTTTTTCCGGAGGATATAATTCAGCATATGATTCCGGCAAAACCAGTTCCGGGTTATGACAAAAAGGACATCTGAAATTACACCCCCGTGTAAAAACAACCGCGGAAATTTTTCCCGGGTAATCGATCAAAGAAAATTTTTGCAAACCGGCTATTTTCATGCGGGTATCGTTTTTCTTAATTTGAATTCTTCTCTTTTCCCGTCATTCCACTGATTGACAGGACGCAGGTAACCGACAACCCTGGAATAAATTTCGCACTTTTGCGCGCATTTCGGACAAAAATCCAGTTCCCCGTCCAGATAACCACAACTTGGACAGACGCTAAATGTAGGTGTAATAGAAAAATAGGGGAGATGATATGTATTACAGATTTTGCGGATCAAATTTTTCAGCGATGTCGTATCTTTAATCCTCTCTCCCAGAAACAGATGAATAACAGTACCGCCGGTGTAACGTGTCTGTGACTCATCCTGAAGATCAAGCAAATCAAACAAATCATCCGTGTAATTTACCGGCAAATGTGAAGAATTTGTATAAAAAGGCGCATTATATGTCCCGTTTTCAAAATCAACTGCGGTAATAATGTTCATATATTTATTTTTATCCAATTTTGCGAGGCGATATGAAGTGCTTTCGGCGGGTGTTGCTTCAAGATTATACATATTGCCGGTTTCTTCCTGAAACTCTACCAGCTTTTCCCGCATATAGTTTAAAATCTTAAGTGAAAATTCCCTGCCTTTTTCACTGCCGAGATTTTCGCCAAAAAGATTGACACAGGCTTCGTTCATTCCGACAATCCCGATTGTCGCAAAATGGTTTTTCCAGTATTGGTTAAACCTCTGCTTCACGCTCCGCAAATAAAACCTGGTGTACGGATAAAGATTATCATCCGTAAATCGTTCGAGTATTTTTCGTTTTGTTTCAAGACTCTCCTTAGCCATGATCATTAATTCGTACAATCGATCAAGAAATTCGTCCTCCGTATTCGCAAGATAGCCAAGTCGGGGTAAATTTATGGTCACCACCCCGACAGATCCCGTCAATGGTGAAGATCCGAATAAACCGCCTCCCCTGTTGCGTAATTCACGGTTATCTATTCTCAAACGGCAGCACATACTTCGGGCGTCCTCGGGCTGCATTTCGGAATTGACAAAATTGGCAAAATAGGGTATACCATACTTTGCGGTAATTTCCCACAACAAATCCAGATTGGGGTTATTCCAGTCAAAATCTTTGGTAATATTGTATGTCGGAATTGGAAATGTAAATACCCGGCCTTTGGCGTCTCCATCCAGCATAACTTCCAAAAATGCCCGGTTGAACATATCCATCTCCTTGCCGAATTCCTTAAAAGTCTTATCCTGTACTTCGCCGCCGATGATAACGCCCTGGTCGGCATAATAGGACGGAACTGTTAAATCCAGGGTCACATTGGTAAACGGGGTTTGAAAACCGACCCGGGTGGGCACATTGACATTAAACAAGAATTCCTGAAGAGCCTGTTTTACCTCGGTATAGGATAATTCATCATATCGGATAAAGGGCGCCAGTAATGTGTCAAAATTGGAAAACGCCTGCGCGCCCGCCGCTTCCCCCTGTAATGTATAAAAGAAATTCACAATCTGACCCAGGGCGCTGCGAAAATGTTTTGCCGGTTTCGATTCCAGTTTCCCGGACGCGCCTTTAAATCCCTGCAGCAGCAAATCATAAAGATCCCAGCCGACGCAATAAACGCTTAATACACCCAGATCATGAATATGGAAATCCCCGTTTAAATGGGCTTCTTTAATATAAGTAGGATAAATATTATTAAGCCAGTATACTTTACTGACTTCTGCAGAAATATAATTATTCAATCCCTGTAATGAAAAACTCATATTACTGTTTTCATTGACTTTCCAGTCGGCCTTTGTTAAATACTGGTCCACCAGGTCCACATTGAATTTGGAGGTAATTTCCCTGATTTTTGCATGTTGTTCACGGTAAATAATATAAGCTTTTGCCGTTTTTTTATAAGGAGAAGCTAACAACACCTCTTCAACGATATCCTGGATCTGTTCGACTGTCGTAATATTATCGTTTAGTATATGTTGCGCTAATGATAGTGTTTTGATCGTAAGAAGTTTTGCTGTTTCATTATCAAATTCACCGGTGGCGCTTCCTGCTTTGGCTATAGCCGCTGTTATTTTCAGCGAATCAAAATCAACAACAGCACCATTCCTTTTTACGATTTTTCTAAATGTTTTCAAGGCAACACTCATTTTTTACTCCTCCTGACAAAATTCCATACTCAATCGAGTCGACAACACATAATTACACAAACACACTCTTAAAAATTTAAATTCCTGGAATATTTAATTCTGAAATATTTTACTGATTTATATCTATCTTATTCCATGAAATAACTCTTTTTCGGCTCTGCATTGCCTTCAACACATCTTCAATCACAGAAAAAACAGAATCCCTGTTTTAAATCCTCCATTTAAAATTAAATTTTTCCAGGACTATATATATACATTTTTTAACCGTGTAGTACAATATATATGATTTATAATGATTAGTCAAGTTATTTATTAAATTTTTAAAAAAAATTTTTTAATAACTGCAATTTACTATCTAAAATATCTTTACAGGTGTCCGAAAACGACTTGGAAAAAGTTGTATAACCTGTATAAATTCTTAATTATGCAAACAGCTATTTAATAATTGAATTTTAATATAAAACTTTATATTATTTAAGTAATATAATATCCCGACACAAATGTTCCGATGGAATTTAAGCATGATAAACCACCGTTCACAATATTTTTATTTTTTCATTTTTAATATATTTCTTTCTATCAATTTTAATTGTGACAAAGAACCGACAGGTTCGGAAAAGCCCTCGATTGATAAACCGCCGACCGCTATTGAGAAAAAAATCGACATGGTTATGATCCACATTCCTGCCGGGGAGTTTATCATGGGCAGCAATTATGGTTATTTTGATGAAAAACCCGTTCATACGGTTTATCTGGACGACTACTGGATCGATAAATTCGAGGTAACCAACGCACACTATACGGATTTCCTGAATAGCGCCTACAGGGAAGGCAGAATCCAAACCGACGGGAAAACGGTCACACAAAACGACATGATATTGTACAATATGAATATTGAGGGCAGCGTCATCAGTTTTGATGGGGATTCATTTTCCTTAAAATCCGGTTATTTGAATCTGCCGGTCACAAACGTGACGTGGCAGGGGGCAAACACTTTTGCGATGTATTATGGCAAGAGAATTCCCACGGAAGCGGAATGGGAAAAAGCGGCCCGGGGAACGGACAGCCGGTTGTATCCCTGGGGCGATATACCCCCGAATGATTCATTATGTAATTACAAAAGTCACATCGGCTTTTTGAACATTGTCGACTTTTACAGCCCCGCGGGAGATAGTCCTTACGGCTGCTGTAATATGGCCGGGAATGCTCTGGAATGGTGCGATGACTGGTACCTGGAAAGCTATTATTGCACCAGCCCCGTGTCTAATCCCAAAGGTCCTTATGAGACCAGCAGACATTTCAAAGTTGTCCGCGGAGGTTCTTTTGTTGATATTGCTCATGATGTGCGCTGCGCCTGCCGTTTTCATCTGCATATGGAACCCAATGTACTGGTTGGCTTTCGGTGCGCCCGGTAAAATAAAAATTTTAACGATATGAATTAAACTGATTTATGAAAAAATCCATACCCTTAATTTTCCCCCTGCTACTTTGTCTTTCCTGTTTTCAAAAGCAGGATCACGATATTATAGCGCCCCAAATACCGGTTTATACTCTTTCCGGGCGTGTTATAAGCAGCCTGGACAAAAACCCGGTCGATAATGCGCTGGTCACTCTTTACGGCGGCGCCGGCGATATATTTATCAATATGGAATACGTTACAGACAGCAGCGGAATATTTACTTTTTCTCAGGTGCCGGGCGGTTACGGCTATCAATTAGCGATTGAAAAACAGGGTTACCGGGTATCCAGCAATACCTGGAATGTGGATTACTCGGACAAATCAACCGGAGATATTGTATTGGGCAAATGGCTCATTGAAGAGTCTACATTTTATTATAACGGCTACAATTTTACCGGCATTGTCCGGGTAACCCCGGACCTGTGGTTATTAACATCGGATTTTACTGTTATCCAAATCAACGCCGGCATGACCGTACAAAAATCGGGATCCATAAAAAATATAACGCCGTCCGGGCTTGCCTGGGATGGTAATCATTTCTGGACGTCCGATACCGTGAACCACAAACTGGTCAAATTTAATATTCAAAATGACGGCGCTCCGGCCATTGTTGAAAAGCTGCCCCTGCCGGACAATCCGTACCAGCCGTCGCAGTATCTGAATTTGCGCGATCTCTGCTGGTATGGTGATGTGTTGCTGGCATGTGAATCACAAATCGGCAAAAAATTTTGCCGGTTTGATCCATTCGACTCCGGATCATTGTCCCTGATCGACAGTCCTGAATCGACCCACAGACCGGTCGCCATAACCGGTGCGGATTCCACTCTTTACATGCAGTGCCGTTATTATCAGGATATCATATTGTACCTGTTGGATCAAAATTATAATAATAAGGGCTTTCTCGTTGTCCCCGAAATGAATGGACGAATAACAACAGAAGGCAATATTCTCTGGTTCGCGCGGGAGAATTACGTTAAAAAATTCAGATTGTCAGACTGATCCTAACCGGGCAATGCTTATAAGTTTTCGCCGCGGCCATTTTTTTAACCGCTATTCAGCGCTAAAATTGAATTTCTCAAAACAAATAACTGTTTTCTGGATAGAATATTTGGGTACAGGATTTGTATTTTCAAAAGAATTATTAAACCGGGAAAAAACAATACTAAAATTAAAAAAGAACATGATCCGATATAAAATACTTGATTGCTTGACAAAATAATAAAAATTTTAATTGACTTTTTGGTCAGACGGCGTATATTAATAGAAAGTGTTATCCTGAAAGAGGTGTAATTAAAAAAAAGATGCGTTATCAGGCGCTATAAATGTCTTATTATCATCCAATTTACTCCTCTGAAAAATATTATACGCCATAAACGAAAAAATTACAAACAAGGCCGGAACAACCAAACATGACCCGGCGAAATTATTATGTCATCATTTAAAGATCATCTTTTCCGGCCGGTATTATCTTTATTGTTACAAAAGCGCTGGTTCGTGTTATCCATGGTTTTTCTTGTCGTTATTTATATCCTTTTTTCGTTTTATGGTTACCAATTGTGGTTGTGCCCAATTAAAAGTGTTTTTGGCATAAATTGTCCCGGTTGTGGTTTAACGCACGCAACGCTGGCTCTGCTGCAGGGAAAATGGAACATGGCTGTTCGGGAACATGCTTTCGCTCCCGTTTTTTTAGCGGGATTAATACTGACAGGAGGGATTTCCATACTGCCCGGTAAATGGTATCAAAAATCAATTAATGGATTGGCCAAATGGGAAACCCGCAGCGGGTTTTTCACCTTTCTCATGATTTCCCTGTTCGGTTACTGGCTGATTCGTTTATTTTTGGAATTATTTTAAAACCTAATAACTCATTAAAACATGAACAAAAACAAAGGAGGTGGCCAATGGGAGCAATGATGGGTTTATATTACCTTGTAAGCCTTGCGGTGTTTGTATGTTTTATTCTCGTTCTGATCAAACTCTTTAAAAAAGAGGGCGTCGGATTAGGTATATTAGGGATAATTTGCGGGCTTTATACCTTTATCTGGGGCTGGATCAATCACAAAAAACAAAACATTACTACCATTATGATCATCTGGACGATTTTATTTGTCCTGATCCTGATTTTACAGTTTACTGTCGGGGTGAATATGTTAAACCAGTATAGATAATCGAAAGGCGGGGCACACCCGCCTTTTTTGTATTGTTCCCGTTTTAGTGATCTCTAAATATCATTCGACATCTGTGTGGTTTCCGTGAGAAACATTATTGCGGAGAGAAAATTTTTATTTTCTTTTTGTTTTCCATAAGCGGTTTATACCTCCATTAACAACAAATATGCTTTTATCTGCGTTATCTGCGCGAACATTTTCCCGATCTATTATATACAATGATTTCCGTTTTATCCCCACTTTTGATTTCAAAAAATAGCCGAATATTTGTGATACATAATAATAGCAAGATATTATTGTTGAAAATGTTAATTATAGGTATATTTCATTAATTAAATTGTGAGATATTTAAAGTGAACAATACCCCCAGGCAAAATACAATTGATCAGGATATATTAACCGTCAGGATGAAGACAAAAAAATTCCCGGGTAAAATAACCGTTTCCCTGGCCATTCCGGGACTGCTGGTCCTTGCCATTTTTTTCTTTTCAGTCGATCTGGTCCTCAGCTTTCGCTGGGTACCGCCTCCTACATCGGCTTTTATGATGCAAAGGCGGGTGCAAAATTTTTTCAAACAAAATAAGGATACCATCCGCTACCGGTGGGTTAACCGGGAATCCATATCACCCTTGATGCCTCTGGCGGTTGTCGCAGCCGAGGATCAAAAATTTCCCGTCCACCGGGGATTTGATTTCGAATCGATCTCGGACGCCGTGGAAGACAGCAGGCGGGGCGGACGACTGCGGGGAGCGAGCACGATTACACAACAAACGGCGAAAAATCTCTTTTTGTGGCCGGGTAAAAATTTTGTCCGCAAGGGTCTGGAGGCCTATTTTACCGTGCTTTTGGAATGGCTGTGGCCGAAGCGGCGCATCCTCGAAGTTTACCTGAACATCGCCGAATTTTCCGACGGCGTTTACGGAGTCGCCGCCGCCTCGGAATCGCATCTTGGCAAGCGACCGGCCGAGTTGACCGGCTATGACGCGGCCCTGTTCGCGGCCGTGCTCCCGAATCCGAAACGAATGTTTATTGCCAGGCCGTCACCCTATGTTCAAACAAGGGTCCTCTGGATCGAACAGCAAATGAAGCAGCTTGGCGGGATCGGATATTTGGAAAATCTTTAGACATTGGGACCTCCCGGTGGTGGCTTTTTAAACTGAAAAATATTGATTTTTAAATATTTTCACATTATTTTTATTTAAATAGTATTCTACAATAAATCATTATCAATATTTATTAATAAGAATATCCGTTTTTGTTAACTTATAAAAGGAAAAGTAAATGACCAAAATCGAAGAACTTGAAATTGTAGTTGATTCTCTACCGGAAGAAGAATATCGTCGTTTTCGACGTTGGTTTCTGGCAAGAGATTGGCGAAAATGGGACAAGCGAATAAAAAATGATTCAGACGCCGGAAGGCTGGACTTTTTAAAGCAGGAAGCAGGTGAAGCCAAAACCAGAAACAAATTGAAAAACTTGTAATGCACAAAACGACTGAAAAATTCCGGCAGAGATATCAAACCTTACCAAAAAAAATAAAGGATTTAGCAGATAAAAATTTTAGATTATTAAAAACAAACTCTCAACACCCGTCACTTCATTTCAAAAAAATTGGAGATTTATGGTCCGTGAGAATCGGTCTGTTTCATCGAGCCCTGGCAGTTAAAGATGGAGATGATTTTATTTGGGTATGGATAGGTACTCATGATGATTACGAAAAGATCCTTAAAGCTCACTAACTCTATTCTCCTCATTCAATTAACAAATTCAAATCCTCTTTATAAAAATTATTATTACTTTTATTCACAAATTCATTTTCATGAATAAAAAATATATCCTCCGGCTTGTTGGCTCGCCGATGCTCACCTTATACTAATATTTTTTTGTTTTTAAAAATAAATATTAGTCAAATTTGACATATATATGACTAAATGACACATATTATGCAATAATGACATAAAAAAAATTTTTTTCATACATACAATTTTTTGATTTAATTTATTGTTTTTGTTTTGCTTATAAAAAATTTTTTATTGAAAATATTATGGCATATTTATTGTAATTACATATTATATAATTAAAAGTAAAAAAATATAGAGGATTATTTATGAGAAGATACACAGGAAATATGAATGGGGAACGATATTTGGGAAATACAAATACTTTAGAAGTTCACGATTTGGATAATGAGGATGTTTCTAATAGTGGTTGCCAAATTAATGAAATAATTCGAGCAAAACATGACAAGCCTTTCACTTCTCTCCTCAGTGCACATTCTCTTGGATATGATAATTGCGCCAAATGTCTTGCCGGATCTCAAAGATAATAATAATTTTTTTAAAAGGAGAAAATTATGGCAAAAAATCCACCGACAGGTGATGGTCATCGACATGGCGCTGTAAGGAACCGTTCACAAGTGCACAATCCAAAAACCGATAGATGGGTAAAAAGAGATAAAGATACTGGAAGATTTATTGATCAAAAAGCTGACGAAAAACCTTTTAAAGGTGTACGCAAAGAAAAATAATTATTATAGAATATAACAAGATTATGAATTCAGGCTGTTTGGGTTGGCAGTTAAAGGTTGCACGACATTAACGTATATTGATCTCTTGAGTTTCTTTTTTCTAGTGTTTACGTATACTATTAAATTTACTAACAACAATAGAATCAAACAGGGAAGGAGTAGTTCAATGAGAGATATATTAAATATAATTAATAACACTATCCAACAATTGAAATTATTTGGTTTCGCTTTATTAGAAACAAATTGGGGACCAGAGTTCAATATTGGTACATGTGCCCTGCCAGCCTGAGTTCATATTTAGTTTTCACAAAGGATTCAATCTTTACTACTAATTATTTTATACTATTTTTTAAATTTTTCTGAGTAAGAAACTTTAAATCTCTCAAGTGTAATTCTTAAACACAACAAATTTTGGAGAATAAATTATGCCTTATACAATTGAAACTGCGTTCGATGAAAAGCCAGTTGAAAATCCACGAAAATTATTATCAGAATTCAAATTTAATTTAAGTGGTATTGATACTGAAATTACAGTACGTATCTTTAAAAACATAATAAATGAAACAGTATTTTTTGAACAAAGCCATTATATTCATTCACCTGTTCAAATTGAACCATACCATACGAACAGTAATTGGGGTGAAAATGAAGCATATGTTTTACATCGTGCTATCGAAAGTTTAACAGATTTTTATAATAATGCAATAAATGCAGGTCATAAACCAAATGAAAGTTGGCTTGTTCAAAATGATTCGTTTTAATATATGCTAATAACTAGAGTAAGCTAATGACAAAAGGTTTGTAATTAAAAATATTATATTGAAATCATTTTCGAATCACTTTTTTTATTTCTGTCATCCGGGGTGAAAATCCGTAGCAAGAGAAGTTTTATTATCCCATACATTAAATAAATCAGGGCATCCAGTACTTTTTTAGTATTATCTGAAAAGGCTTACACCTCTATTTCACCAGCCACACCCTGAACGACACGGTTTCCAGCGGCGGATTGTCGAACTCGATCTTTTTAATCTCCCCTGCGGCCATTCCTTCGGCGCCGGTATGAATGTAACGCGAATCGCCGTCCAGCGGCTCGCCGGCGCGATTGTACCAGGTAATGCATATTTTATACTGCGGCTTGTCCGCGCGAAATGTCGCGCTGTCGAGACGTCCCGTGGCCTGCAGTACCTTGACAACCGCTTCCACGACCTTTTCCCCGGCGGCGTTGAATTTAAAGGGACTTAAACTCAAAATTTTCAGGCAACCGTTATTGTCGATGCCCATTTCCCGCGCCATCCGCAGCCGCCGCTGTACCTGGCTCTTTAAAAACGTATCAAACGTCACCGGATCGATTTTGAACTGCACGGTTTCGCAAATGGTATATTTTTCCTCCGTATGTTCAAGCACCTGCATATCCTTCAAATACCCGGAACTGATGGTTTGCACCAGGTCGGTGGTCAGGATAAAATTATCGATCAGGCTGGCAGCCTCGATGAACACATGGTACGATTCCACAGCGTTGCGGACCGCCAGTGTGCGGGTCATTTCCCGGGCCTCAAGCAAAGTCTCGTTATCCCCGTAATTGTAACAATAATGTCCTTGTATAAGCTCTTCCGCGGCGGCCTGTAACGGAAACAGGAGAAAAAAAATAAACAAATATTTTAACGTAGGCCCCGTTTTCATCTATAAAGTCTTTTTGGTTATCATACTCACCAGCGGAAAGGCTCCTTTTAACCGGCCGGTAATTTCCGCCGTAGCCGGTACGTTTTCGGGCTGGTCATTTTCCGGCGCGCCGTTGGCGTGAAAATTGAATTGTGCGATATAAGCGTTTTTATCCCGCACTTGTTTGGACTCCAGAAAATCCCAGGACTCAAAATAAGTTTCCATACTCAGGTTCTGCAATAGAATTTCCTCCGCCTTGACCTGAAAAGCCATAACGCCGTAATAACGCTGACTGGATTCCAATTTTCGTTCCAGGTTCGACGTGACCTGTTTGGGTTTATACCCTTTTGAATTTTTATCCATAATAAAAAGTTTGGTACGTTTCTTTATTTTTTTCATATCGATGGTGTACAAACCGGATTTCCCGGGATCTATTTCCAGCAGATAAACCAGTATTTTGTCCTGCTGCATAGCATTGATCAGCGCGTCAATCCGGGCCGTTATATTCTGATCGGTTACCGCACCGCGCCAAACCTGCAGCAGCTCCGGAGAAAGGCTGGTACAGCGGATCTCGCAGCGCATGCTTTTAAACGGATTAAATATAGTTTGAAATGTCCAGCGTTTATAGGTATCCCGCAGAACGGATTCGGATTCATCTGTCGTTTGCGCCTGAGATAATGAAACCGATGCCATCAAAAAAAAGAAAATCACGATAACCTTTTTCATTTTTTCCCTTCAATATTTTTACAAAATTGTCAGCATCTCTCAGTATATAGCAAATTTCAGGCCTTTTCCGGCTTGTCAGCTCAAAAACAGGCGGTTTAAATCATTTGTTTGCTCCTCGTTGATCGGAACCACGGTCCCCAGCGCTCTGGCGGCAATGATTGCTTTAGCGCTGAATTCTGCCACTTCCAGCCGGTCGAAAGCATGCAGCAGGTCCGAGCCGGTCGATATCAGACAATCGTTTTCTATCAATACCAGTGGATTATCTTTTGTTATTGTCGCCGCCAGTTCATCCAAATCAAGATATTGCGGACCGAACGGCAGCAGAAGAATATCCCTCAACAAAATATAACTTTCGGGTATGGTGCGGGTGTCAAAGGGTGTGGCTGATACCGCGAAAGCCATAAGGTTGGGTGGAAAGGCGAGGATAATCGCGTTGATGTCAGGATGCTGTTCATAAACTTTTTGATGCATCAACACCGAGCGGCTGGGTAATTTGCCGGCCTCCCGTTTCCCTTTTTGAATAAGAACAATGTCCTCGATTTCCATGTTTCTCCGGTCCGCTCCATACGGCGTGATCAAGAAACCGGTCGCATCAAGCCTGGTGGAAAAGGTACCTTCGGTACTGGTAACCAGCATATGCCTGTATGATCGCTCAACCAAACCACACATCTTTTTTCGCAATTCTTTTTCCCTGCTGCTGTGCCCCTCCGGTACAATTTCGGGCAAATAATGGGTTCTGTGATTGAGTAGATTGATTTGCACATCCGACAGGAACTGCGGTTTCCCCAAAATATTGGCCTTGATGATGAGTCGGGCACAAAAATCGAGTGTCTCAAAACGCTGAAAAGCCTGCAAAACCGATATACCGGATGCCACCGTTCCATGATTCTCCAACAACACCGTATCGTGTCCCTGCGCAAATACATCGGCAATGTTTTTACTTAGTTGTTCACTGCCGGGAATCGCGTACGGGGCATACCCGACCTTTCCGCACACCTGCCGGGCGGTGGGGAAAACCCGGGTGTCCGGAATTTGTCTGACAATACTGAACGAAACCAGCGCGGCCGGATGCGCGTGCAGAATGGCTTTTATGTCCTTCCTACACTCATAAATTGCCCGGTGGAACGGATATTCGGAAGACGGTTTGTGATTGCCCTCTGTTGAGCTGTCCCGTTTTACGCGTACGATATCGTCCCTTCTCAGGCTGCCCTTGTCCACCGCGGCGGGAGTAATCCATATATCGCCGTTTTGGTCCAGGATCGATATGTTGCCCCCGGACATGGTTGTCATCCCATAGCCGTAAATCCGTTCCATTATGGCGACGATCTGGTCCGCAGGATGTAATAAATCAAACTTCATAAAACCTCTTTATAAAAAAAATATTTCTATTATTCCCCCAAAAGCATTTTTAATTGATTTTGTACATCCGAAAAAGTATTAAAAGTTTTACATTCAAAATCGTTTTCCCGGCAATAGTCCAGCAGGTATCCTTTGGCGAAGGTGATGTCCGCCGCTTTTAATCCGCATACATCGGAAAAACCGTCGCCGATGTAAATTGTCTTCTCGCCCGGCCGCTTTTCTTTTTTTACATGGTACCCCTTGCAGTTGCCGCAATTACAGCAGTCTTTCTGATAATAGGGGAATTCCACCGAAAGTCTGCCATCCGGATGAATTTCAAGGCGGTTGGCGCGTATTTTCAGGTTATTTATACCGTTAAACCGTAATATTTTTGAAATATAAGCATCCATGCCGTCGCTGACTACATAAACCGGTATATTGCGTTGTTCACAAAAGGTGACAAACGCCGGAAAGGCAGGGTCCACGGGCTGCTCTGCCGCGAATTCATCCAGTTGCTGTTCGGTCATATTACTGACTTTACATTGTCTTCGCCACAGATCCCGGCCGTCCAGCTCACCTTTTCGCCAACGGTCCACCAGGTTCCACCAGTGATCCGGGTTGCCAAAAGTGGTAAACACAAGATTACCGACATCGTTTTGCGCAATGGTTCCGTCAAAATCACAAAATATTCGTAATTTCATAACATTACACTGTTATAAAAATAAATACACAATAAAATTAATTAAGAAACATCTATAAAGTAAAAAAGGCGCCTGTTTATATAAACAGGCGCCTGGTATATTTCAAATATTGTACCAATAATTTATTCAACCGCAGCCTGGGCAGCAGCAAGACGCGCGATTGGTACGCGGAACGGCGAACAGCTCACATAATTCATGCCAACTTTGGCGCAGAATTTTACAGAACTGGGCTCACCGCCGTGTTCGCCACAGATACCGACTTTGAGGTCCGGTCTGGTGCTTCTACCTCTTTTAGTACCCATTTCCACCAGTTGACCAACGCCTTCCTGGTCCAGAACCTGGAACGGATCAACTTTAAGAATACCTTTATCCAGATAAACCGGCAGGAATTTTCCGGCATCATCACGGGAGTATCCGAACGCCATCTGGGTGAGGTCATTCGTGCCGAAAGAGAAAAATTCTGCAGCTTCGGCAACTTTATCGGCAGTTAAAGCGGCGCGCGGGATCTCGATCATGGTCCCGACCAGGTACTCGATCTTTTGACCTTTTTCTTCAAATACCTTGTTGGCCACTCCGCGAATAATTTCTTCCTGCAGAACAAATTCTTCTTTTGTACCAATCAACGGAACCATAATTTCCGGTTTGGCATCAATACCTTTTGCCTTAACGTTTAACGCGGCTTCGATAATGGCCCGGGACTGCATTTCGGTAATTTCCGGATAGGTGTTTCCCAAACGGCAGCCGCGATGGCCGAGCATGGGATTGAATTCGGCCAGGGATTCAACTTTGGCTTTGACTTCTTCGGCAGAAATACCCATTTCGTCGGCCATTTCTTTCTGATTTGCTTCTTCATGGGGAACAAATTCATGCAACGGCGGATCCAAAAGACGAATCGTTACCGGCAGTCCGTCCATAGCTTCAAAAATACCTTCAAAATCGCCGCGTTGAATGGGCAGTAATTTTGCCAGGGCCTTTCGCCGTCCGGCTTCATTTTCCGCCAGGATCATTTCCCGGACGGCCTTGATGCGGTCGCCTTCAAAAAACATGTGTTCGGTACGGCACAGGCCGATTCCCTTTGCTCCGAAATCACGGGCAACCTTTGCATCATGCGGTGTATCGGCATTGGTGCGCACAAGCATTTTTGTGTGTTTATCACATAATTTCATCAATTCGCCAAAATCACCGCTCAATTCCGGTTTTTTTGTTACAACTTTACCTTCAATAACTTCACCGGTGGAGCCATTCAAAGAAATCCAGTCACCTTCTTTAAAGGTTTTCCCCTCGGCTGTGAATGTACGGGTTTTATAATTAATTTTTACAGAACCTGCGCCGGACACACAACATTTACCCATACCGCGGGCGACAACGGCCGCGTGAGAAGTCATGCCGCCGCGGGCAGTCAGGATTCCGTTTGCCGCGTTCATACCGGCAAGGTCTTCGGGAGAGGTTTCAATACGGACAAGGATGACATGTTCTTTCCTTGCGGCCCATTCTTCGGCCTCGTCGGCAAAGAATACGATACGGCCGGTTGCGGCGCCCGGAGATGCGGGGAGCCCTTTTGCAAGGACATTGGCTTTTGCCAGAGCGTTTTTATCAAATACAGGGTGTAATAACTCATCCAGTCTTTCCGGGTCTACCCTTTTAATTGCCGTTTTTTCATCAATCTTTCCTTCCTTCAACAAATCCACAGCAATTTTTACCATTGCCGCGCCGGTTCTTTTGCCGTTGCGGGTTTGCAGCAGCCAGAGCCGCCCGTCCTGGATGGTGAATTCCAGGTCTTGCATATCATTATAATGATTTTCAAGTTTTGTTTCCACATCACTCAGTTGTTTATAAACAGCCGGCATGGCCTCTTCAAGGGACGGGTATTTTGCTTTACGTTCATCTTCGGATACATTTGCCAGTACCGCCCAGCGTTTAGAACCCTCCAGTGTAATTTGCTGGGGAGTACGAACACCTGCTACAACGTCCTCACCCTGAGCATTAATGAGATATTCACCGTTAAAAATATCCTCACCGGTGCCGGCATCGCGTGTAAAAGCCACACCCGTTCCGGAGTTATTGCCCATATTTCCAAATACCATAGCCTGAACGTTAACGGCGGTACCCCATTCTTCCGGGATCTTGTTTAATTTTCGATAAACGATAGCGCGGTCGTTCATCCAACTGTCAAAAACAGCACAAACCGCACCCCAGAGTTGTTCCCAGGGATTATCGGGGAAATCTTTTCCCGTTACTTTTTTAACGGCCGCCTTGAAATCAACAACCAGTTTCTTCAAATCGTCAGTCGTTAAATCAGTATCGTTCTCGACACCCTTTTGTTCTTTTACTTTTTCAATAATTTCCTCAAACGGATCAATATCTTCTTTACTTTCCGGTTTCATCCCCAATACGACGTCGCCGTACATCTGCACAAAACGGCGATATGAATCCCAGGCAAATCTCTCGTTGCCGGATTTTGCGGCTAACCCTTGAACCGCATTATCATTCAAACCCAGATTCAAAACAGTATCCATCATTCCGGGCATAGATACACGCGCACCGGAGCGGACAGATACCAGCAGAGGATTGGTTTGATCACCGAATTTTGCATTCATCATTGCTTCAATATTTTTAATTCCGGCTTCAACTTCACTTTTTATTAATTTTACGGTTTCGTCTTGCCCATTTTGATTATAATATGTACAAACTTCCGTAGAAATTGTAAACCCGGCAGGGACGGGAACACCTATTAAATTCATTTCGGCAAGATTAGCACCTTTACCTCCCAACAAATTTTTCATATCAGCCCGGCCTTCTGCTTTACCGCCGCCGAATTGATAAACATACTTTTCAGACATAAAATCTCCTTGTGTTATTTTTAATCGCTAACAAAATTTCTTAGCACTCATCGAATTTATATTAAAAGAAGGAATATTAAATTAAATAATTTAAATATTTTTAGTATAAAAAACAACTATCAATTTTTTGTCGCCACCTTCACATTTAATATCTTATTATAGTTACCCTGGTTCTTCAGGATATCGACAGCCTTCAATAGTACGTCATCACGCTCGAATCCCGCTTTATAAGCATCTTCATTACCAAACACTTTGGCTGTCAGCTCTTTTTTTAACAAGAACCGGATATCATTAACCGAGTTTGCTTTTTCTTTTTCCTTCACACGAACGAACTCTTTTCGCATATCCTGAAAATACGGTTTCATAAGTTCATAATAATTTTCCTCTTCCGCAATTTTTTCAAGATTTTCCAACTCTTTAAATCCATCCGGTATATAATCAAAATTTTTGTCTTTAACGAATTTATTAAAATCATTCAATATATCATCTGTTATCTTAACGCTACCCGTCAAATCATCCGCATGATCTGTTGCATAATTAAGGCTGAAATTAAAAAACATGGAATTTCGCCTGAGTTCGGCAACATATTTGGTCGTTTTTTTATTTTTTATGATAATATCAGGTAAAATTCCGCCTTCACCATGTACTTCACGGTTATTTTTGGTGAAATATTTATTATCATCCTTGTCGGTTTCTATTTTTGTTTTGTTTTGCGGCTCTTCCGTTACGTCCTCTTCATCCTCATCTTCACTTTCATCTTCATTTGCATTCACGAACACAGAGCCCCGGCCCCTGTTAAAAACTTCGGGACGCTGAATGAGCCTGCCGCTGGGCATAAAATACTGTGCCGTGGTAATTTTTAATTTTGCGTCACCGCGGCTATCCAAATTCACAACGGTCTGAACCAGACCTTTCCCAAACGATTCCGATCCGACAATGACGCCTCGGTCCAGGTCCTGTATCGCCCCCGCAACAATTTCCGAAGCGGAAGCGCTAAATCCGTCAACCAAAACGACTAACGGCAAATTGCCCAGTACAGGATCGATCCGGGTTCTGTAATCCTGTCTTTGGGTCCCTTCCCGGCCCTTGGTATAAACAACAAGCTCTCCCGTTGGAACAAAATTCTCCAAAACGGATACCGCCACATCCAATAATCCGCCGGGATTGCCGCGTAAATCAAAGATCAAGCCCGTCATACCACGGTCCCGTAGTTCCTCCACGGCGCGGCGCACCTGTTTTCCCGCACCCCGGTTAAAGCGTGTCAATCGTATCAAGCCGATCCCGGGATCCACAAAACCGGAAAATTCTATTTCCGAGACAATAATTTCATCACGGATCAGGGTCAAATCAATCGGTTTATCCACTCCAACACGCTTAATTTTAATCCTGACTTCACTGCCCTTTTGAGTACCTCGTAACCGGGAAGCGGTTTTTGATATTTTGTCGCCCCTTGTCGAGGTCCCGTCAATTTCGATTATCTGGTCGCCCTCCCGGATTCCCGCATTGGCAGCCGGACTGTTTGGAAAAGGTTGTTCTGCCACCGTCGGCCACCCATTACGGGTGGATATTCGCATACCCACTCCAAAGTATTTACCGCGCGTCATGATCTCAAGCTCGTCTTTTCCTTCGTCTTCAAGATAAACAGTATACGGATCGAGTTCATCGAGCATCCCCTGGATACCGGCGCGAATAAACTTTTCAGGATCAATCTCCTCTACATAATTATTCGACACTTCTTTATAAACGTCACCAAAGATCGTAATATATTTTCTTAAATTATAATAAATGTCTTTTGAATTGTCGCTGTAGAGACTTGTAAATAATCCTGCAAAAACTGTTATAGAGAGAACAAATAGTAATATTATTCCCTTTTTTTTGTACATCATTACGTCCTCAATAATTATTCTACTAATTTAAATCTATTGTTAAATATATTATAAATTTCCTGACTCAGTTTTTCAATCGATCTTTCTCCCTTTAGTAAAAAAATCCGATGGCTTTCTTTTTTAGCAATAGATAAATAACCGTCTCTTACCCTGTTTTGAAATTCCGGGCTTTCGGCCTCCAGTCTGTCGGCTTTTTCATTCAGTTCTTGCCGACGTTTTATTGCTGTATTCACATCAAGGTCGATTATGTATGTTAAATCCGGGGTAACTCCACAAGCGCCTAACAAATTTGCTCTGGATACGGTTGCCAGATCCAGTTGCCTGCCATACCCCTGATATGCGGTCGTAGAATCGTAAAACCTGTCACAAATAACCACTTTACCGGCTGTCAGGGCCGGAATTATCGCTTCCTGCACCATTTGCGCGCGCGCCGCTTCATATAATAACAATTCAGTCCATACACTCATTTCATGATTTTTTTTGTCAAGTAATATATCACGTATTCTTTCCGATATGGCGGTTGCGCCGGGATCTCTTAAAAGCAGTGTATCAATTTGATGATCAACCAGTTTTTGGTATAAAATTTTAGACTGAACAGATTTTCCTGAATAATCAATACCTTCAAACGTAACAAATTTTCCACTGTATACAGGGTTATTCTGTGCCATTAAATTTTCCGGACCCTCCATGTACCCCGATGAAACCGCCAGTAACTGAGTCCAAATCGTATTGACTCATCCAAACATTGTACACCCCATATTCCATACAAACCCAATCCCAATATAAATGCCGCGACATAATTAATACTAATTTCAAATACTAGGACAAATATAATCGTTGTCCACATCAGCCATTTCAATTCACCGATCCCCCGCAAATTACCGGCAAGCACATTGGACATGGCTTTTGGAATTTGCGCCATAGCAAAAACAATCATCGCTTTTTGTCCGAGCGCCACTGTTGCCGGATCCGTGGTGAAAACAGAAATCAAAAATTTTGAAAATATGACCATTAAAAAAACTACAAACATTACAAAAATAGCCACTACCCGATGAGCGGTTTTTGCCATTCTTTCCGCCAGCACATTTTGCGATGCGCCCAGATTTTTACCCATTGTACTCATTGCCGACAATCCAAAGCCCATATAAATCATGGATAATATTGCTTGTATCCGCACAAAGACAGCATGTGTCGACAACACGGTAACATATATGCTTGCCGCATAACCTGTTACAACCAACTGCCCAAGCGCCCAGGTTAGCTGCTCAATAGTTGTCGGAATTCCAACCCTGAACAGTTGCTTAAAACTCTCTAAACATGGTCTTGTCATCTCTTTAAGAGAAAGAAACACTTGCAACCGATGACTGCGTAAAAGAGTAAAGGTCGCAATAAATCCCACACTATGTGAAATCCCGACTGCAAGTGCGGCGCCTTTCACCTCTAATCTTGGCATCCCAAACAGACCAAATATAAGTATCGGTGACAAAATTAAATTCAGCGTATTGATCGAAATATTTATGATCATAGAATACCGTGTGTCGCCAACCGCCCGAATAATTCCAAGTGCTACAAAACCCGTAATAAACAACGGGGCAAACATCGAAACGGTACGAAGATATATCATACCTGCAGCCTGTGCGGATGCGGCGCCGTTTTCTTTAATAAATTTAAAAATATGAATCGCACCGAAATACCAAATCAAAGAAAATATTACGGCCATGATTATACCTAACATCATGGCCTGGCTGAAAATATGATTTGCCTGTTTTAAATCCTTTGCGCCAAGATGCCTGTTAATGATCAGGCTGGCGCCAACAACAAAAGTTAGTAATACCGCAATAAAGACCATGATGACCTGGATAGCCATACTATGTCCCGCCAATGCTGCGGCGCTCAACTTCCCGATCAAAATTGCCTCTACTGTCCACATAATCGTTTGTGAAGACAGATCGATTACAGCCGGCAATGAGGTTTTTAATATTGTTTTTAGAGGTGAAGCTGCCAAGACAACCTATTCTTTCTCTGCATCATCCATTGCTGCCTGATTATAGTGTTCAAGGAGGATCACTGATCATTCATAATAATCCAACCCTAAATGCGTGATTAAATCTTCACCTTTCATATGACGTAATGTGTTCTTTAATTTCATTAACTGGATAAATATATCATGTTCGGGATACAAACCTTTGGCGACAATCGGGCTCTTGCAATAAAAAGAAAGCCATTCCTGAATTCCGTACATTCCGGCACGATTTGCCAGGTCGATAAACAATGCCAGGTCAAGTACAACCGGGGCGGCCAAAATACTGTCTCGGCACAAAAAGTTGACTTTGATTTGCATTGGATAATTGCACCAGCCGAATATATCAATGTTGTCCCAGCCCTCTTTATTGTCGCCGCTCGGCGGATAATAATTTATCCTTACTTTATGATACAAATCCTTATACAATTCGGGGTATTTATCGGGTTGAAAAATATAATCCAAAACGGATGTTTTAGTTATTTCCTTGGATCTGAATGAAAGAGGTTCATCCAGAACTTCACCATCACGATTACCTAAAATGTTCGTTGAAAACCAGCCGCGGACTCCAAGCATTCTGGCCTTAATTCCCGGCGCCAGAAGCGTTTTCATAAAAGTTTGGCCTGTCTTAAAATCTTTTCCGGCAATAGGAATACGGTGTTCCGATGCATAGGCATCGAGAGCCGGGATATCATGCGTCATATGCGGCGCACCGTTTACGTAAGGGATCCCGCATTTCAATGCCGCATAGGCATAAATCATACTGGAAGAAATCGCTTCATGATTTTCAACCAATCCTTTTTCAAATGACTCAATAGAATCCCAAACCGGATCATGTTCCAGGTAAATTTCCGTACTGCCTGTCCACACGATAACGACACGATCAAGATTATTATCTTTTTTGAAATTGTTCATATCGGCCATTAATTGTTCGGCCAGTTCCATTTTGTTCTTACCGGTCTTTTTATTGGGTCCGTCAAGACGTTTCACATATTTGGGATCAAAAACCGCTTTCATCGGTTTAATCGCTTCGAGTTCGGGTTTTACCTTATTGATGTCTTCTTTTGACATAACATTCGCGGTAAGCGCCGATTCATAAGCGTTATCCGGGAAAATGTCCCAGCCTCCAAATACAATATCTTTCAGATCAGTTAGGGGCACAAAATCTTTAATTTTGGGCACCCTGTCTTCCGTCCGTTTCCCCAACCTGATTGTTCCCATTTGCGTCAGGGATCCAATCGGTTTTGCTTCGCCTTTAAGAATAAGGTTGGTTCCGGCAATTAGTGTTGTACCTACTGCCCCTAATCCGGGTAATAAAATACCAAGTTTCCCCCTGGGTTCCTGAATCTTCGCACCCTTTTCAATCACGTTCTAACTCCTTTCTGCTGTTAAACAAACTCTACAATAAGTAATCTTGCAGCTTAATTTTTATATCACTTGACGGATTTTATTTTTTTCATCCACAAGTATAATTTTTGGTTCAAACCGGACTAAATCATTTTCATCCACCAGTGCGTATGCTATGACAATCAATAAATCATCTTTTTGTGCCCAGCGGGCCAAAGCCCCATTAATACATATCTGACCGGAATCTCTTTCGCCCTCTATGACATAAGTTTCGGCCCTTGTACCGTTATTAATATTCAAAACCTGAACCTTTTCATAAACCATCAAATCCGCCGCTTCCATTAAAACCGGATCAATGGTGATACTTCCTTCATAGTTCAAGTTAGAGTCTGTTATACGCACGCGGTGCAATTTTGATTTACACATAAAACGCTGCATGGGAATTACCTCGTTTTAAATAATGTAAATAATATATATAAAATTAAGCCCACTTAACGATATGGTTAAATGTAAAGCTTAATCAATTTATTAAAATATATTTGTTATGAATTATGGGATTATCAATATTTTTCCATTAAATAAATTATTTCTTCTATAACTAAATAATTTATTTATTGTTCCTTTGCGTGTTTTACCGCAATACGGATACTCATATTACTTCATACTTGCTGAAACAAATCTTCCTGTTCCACCTTGGAATGAGACGACTCCCATTTTGCAGAATTTTCAATTTGCCATATATAATGAAGACGTTGTATAGCAGTTAAATTTGCAAAGACAGCAATAACAAAAATTGCCAAAATTAATGCAAACTCTGAAATTAATGCACAAACACCTATCAGCACAATTCGTTCAGGTCGCTGCATCAATCCCACTTTACATTCAAATCCCAATCCTTCAGCTCTTGCTCGCACATAACTCACCATCAATGACCCGAAGATACCGATAACCACGAACATAGATATTAACAGGCCAAGTTCATAGCCACCCAAATATCTTTTTAAAAAATAAAAACAGATACCGAAAAAAACCATAAATTCAGCGTATCTGTCCAAAGTGGAATCGTATAAAGCCCCAAACTTGGTTACACGATTCGTGGCGCGGGCCACAGCGCCATCAAAAACATCGAACAATCCACCCAAAAGTAACAAGAATGCCGCGAGCCGTAATGATCCCTTGCCAAATTGATATCCTGATATTGCGCAAAGCAACAAAGAAACAGTCGTGTAAAAATTTGGACTGATCTTAAATCGTATCATAAAATCAACTAAAGGTTTTATAAATGTTCTAAATCCCTCCTGAAAGGAATCGGGTAAAATTTTAAACCTCATATTCCTGCCTTTTCCTTAAATTTTATTCTTTTCTGGATCTCCCGGCTCAATCCTTCGATAATTAATACAAATTCACCTTTTAAAGTGATCTCTTTGATTTCATTTATCAAATCCGAAAGGTGTCCACGAATAATTTGTTCAAACTTTTTTGTTATTTCCCGTGATATAACAACTTTCCGGTCACCAAAAACAAAATAGAGATCATTTAAAGTTTTTTGAACCCGATTCGGTGATTCATATAATATTATTGTTCTCGGCTCCGTTTTTAATTCCTCGAGCCGTTTTTGACGCCCTTTTTTAACCGGTAAAAATCCTTCAAATACGAATCTATCAGTCGGCAAACCTGAGGTTATTAATGCAGGCACGAAAGCAGTCGCTCCGGGGACTGCTTCTACATTAATGCCTTTATTAATAGCCTCTCTGACAATATAAAATGCCGGATCGGATATTCCGGGAGTTCCGGCATCGGTGATTAGTGCAACAGATAGTTCGTTTACTAATTTATTTAAAAGTACTGGCGTTATTTTTTCTTTATTAAAATCATGATAGCTTGTCAAAGGTGTTTTTATTTCATAATAATTTAAAAGTTTCGCACTTGTTCTTTTGTCTTCAGCAGCAATCAAATTCACATGAGCAAGCACTTCCAGCGCCCTTAATGTCATATCCTTCAAATTTCCAATCGGAGTACTTACCAGATAAAGGGTACCCGGCTTTAAATTATCCGGTTCATCACTTTTCGTAAAAACACCTCAAATCTAAAAATAAAATATTTCTTAAAATCAAATAATCAATCATATTGTTTATATTATAAACTGGATAGTATAATAAAAAAATGCTTAAAAGTCAATAAAAAGCGTTCCCGTCAAACAGAGGCGATTCTTTCTCAGGGGATTTTATATTTTTTTAAAAATATCAGGATCCAGACACTTTTCACAATATCCTTTCTGACAAAACATTTTAGACAGATGGATCATTCCCTGTTGGTGACGCACACCAACAACAGAATCTCTCTTGACAGAATGTAATCCAAATATCCTTTTACGTAAATGCCGGAGAATTTCGTTGTCCGCCAATTCAGGATACTGAAAATATAACTGCATAATTTCATTGCCGAGACGCAAGTCATTTACTTCTTTTGCATAGGCAAAAACCAAAGGCAGCACAACATTAACCACGATATCCCGCGCCCTGTCACTTCCAATAATATACCGGGCTTTTGTAGTGTCATTTTCTGATTCTTCAAAGCAGTAATGCTCCGCCCAGAATCCATCAGACTCCACCTTGAATAATTTTTCCAATTCTTTTACTATAACCGTGATTTTGTTTTCACACCTGTTTATGGTTTTGATTAAAGTTTGCAGAAAACCGTCGTCCATAAATCTTAACACCAAAATTGCGGCGGCGGCTATACGACGTGTGGGGAAATTTTGGGGCCTTAAGCGAAAAAACTGCCATTCCTCGGGTTTGATACAGACAATTTTAGGCCGTAATGAGAATTCATGCCAATGTCTTTCCAGTTTTTCAATGTATTCTGCCGTTTCGCGATCTACGATCTGTTTTATTTCGTGTGACTGCGAAGGCAATAATCCGGCTGAGCCAAATAAATAAGCTTCACATTTTTTTAATGCCAGAGATTTTGGATCCTTCCATATGTAATTCCACAACGTTTCAACGGGCAAATTATTTGCCAGGTTGCTAAAAGGTATCCGATTTTTTGAATATCCCAGCGCTTCGCACAACGACAAATAAAATATCTGCTCCCATAAATCGTTATTCCGCTTTTCCTGAAATTGCTGCACCTTTATATCAAACCGGGCTTCCCCGGCCTTATCCAGAATATTTTGAATGGTTATTGTGCTCTTTTTACTCAACCCGCAAACCGGTTCCGTTTCAATATCTATAATGACCTTATCTTTTTCCAGCTCTTCCGAGGGCTTTTCCAAAAAGTTATCAAGATTAATAGTTGGTATGATACTGCCGTTCTGACTTATGGTTTTAAAGGATGGCGGACAATTCATGGTCACCACATGAAGGACAACACTATTATAACGGGGATCTTTATGATGTCCGTGTAAAAACCAGTCACCGGCAACCGGATGAATTTCAATATCCCCCCTGATAAGCTGACCATCAATCGATATGATGGCATTATGGAAATCCGGACCGGAATCATAATTGCGCGTTCCTTTGTCACGGATCTGTACATAATGCCCGTCAATGGTACTCATTTCCTTATTTTCAAAACTTTTATTCTGCCAAATCTGATAAAGAAAAGCTTCGCGAGCGGGTTCTTTGATATTGCTCATAACACCCCCCCTTTTTCGCAAGGTTGATTTGCAGGATTGTATCAAAAGCCGGAAAAAGTTTTTCCGGCTTTTTTAAAACTGTACCCAGAAATAATGACTGTTTTCTGCTTTTGAAAAAAAGTATTCAGGTTCTAATTATCTTCGACACAACCCATATCTATATTTAGTTATTTGTCATCCGTTTCTTCTATGATATTGGCGTCTTCAATATCATCCCTTGTTAATTCGGAACCGAGATCGTTTCCGGCAGCTTCTGCTTTTGCTTTTTCCTCCGCTTCTTTTTTACGATCTTCATCCCGGTCACGCCGTTCATGCTCTTTCTGTTCCTTTACTTTCTTGATTTCATTTTTCTTGGCATCTAATTTTTCTTCCTGTGATTTTAATTCTTCAACCAGTCTTTTTATTTCTTCATCACCGGAAATGTCCACTTTTTTATCCTTGCTGAGGAGTTCGTATGTTTGACCGCCCAGTTCCGAAAACAACCTTTCAATATTTCTTTTAATGCCGAGAATATCGACCTTCAGTTTGCCAATTTTGGTATATTCCTCGGTTTTATCAACCACCAGTTCAATACCGTCACGAATTCCGTTTTTTATATCTTCAAACAAAGAAGCCATATTAAATCTCCTTTCAGTTATTTTTCATGTTTTATTTTAAAGAACCAAGATACGCAATTTTATTTATTTGTCTCAGGTTACCGACTTTATATTCAACAAAATAAACCCCGCTGGCCAGTTTATATCCCATATCATCACGGCCGTCCCATTTAACATCATATGGTCCGGCAATTGCTTTTTCATACTTTAAATTTTTCACTTTTTGTCCCAATACATTATAAATATTAATTTCAACAAGCTGAAAAGTCTCCTGAACGGGTAATTCAAATCTAATTGTGGTACTTCCATAAAAAGGGTTGGGCATAGCATTGAACAATTTATATTTCAGGGGTATCTCCTCGCCGGGAATCCTCTGCAGGGCCGAAAAAATATCCAGTTTACCCCAGCCCCAGTCATTATTGGGAACAGGCCGTTCAGTAAAATCGGTTGACGCGGAATTTGTTAACATATCACGAATTTGTATTGCCGTTATCTCAGGAAACTTTTCAAGTATCAACGCCGCCGCGCCTGTTACATGGGGCACGGCCATACTTGTACCGCTTGACAAAGCCTGCCTTCCGCCTTCCAGTATAAGAGCATTCGGAAAATCCGGATTACTCTCCTGAAAAATGCTTACACTGCTTTGCGGTGGAGCATCCTTCGAATAACTGCTGGCTATGATCTGCCCGGGCGCCGTTATTTCCGGTTTCGTACGCAAATCCCGTGTGGGACCAGGACTGGAAAAAGTGGCAATATCCCCGATTTCCAGCAAACCCAGACCATCATAGGTCAATCGATTGCCGTCCATATCTGTCCAGACTTTTTTACTGATATAAGCGCCGACTGATATAGAATTGTGCGCCGTTCCCGGAACTGAAATTTTACCAAAATCGACATTCCCTTCCACAAAACGGGCATTCATGGCGTCATTCAGAACATTGGTTATCCAGGCGTCAACATTCCCCTCAGGGCCGGAGAATTTTATTCTCCAGGTACCCGACCGCGGCGTATTTAAGGAATTTTTATCATTGATATCAATATATATTTCATAATTGCCGATTTCCTGATCAAAACCGGGTAGATACCCGTTTTTTGTTTCATAAAAACCGTTCCATACATAAACTGCGCCTTCATTTGTATTATTATCCAGGACTTCACCCTGGTTGACCGGCCCTATTTTTAATCCACCCGGTGTAATAACCGTAACATCAATTTTTTGATTGCCGTCGTACCAGATATCAAATATAACCCGGTCGTTACCGCTTCCCGGGATTGGATAATATTCATTTATTATGAAACTGATTTCTTTGGAATACGTTCCGTTGCCAAATTCAGCCTGTGCGTGTACATCGTTTTGCCTGTCGTTTCCGGCAACAGTTACAACAGCCTTTCCCGGTTTCCCGGGACCCACGATATTATCGATGATACGTTCCACTGAAGATGTACCGTTATGCGCCCCGCTGTGACCTCCAAAACTTAAATTCACCACATAAGGCATGTGCAATGCGGTTGCAACACTGTCGATAAAATGCAGCGCAATAATTTGATCGGCGGTTTGAAATTCACTGCTAAATTCATCGCGGGTTGCCTTGACTATGACCAAACCGGCATCCGGTGCGACACCGGCATAAGTGCCATAATTTACATCCGTACTGCCGTCGCCCGCCGCTATACCGGCAACATGGGTGCCATGACCGGAATAATCCCTTTCTTCAACATACCCCATCCCCTGTAACGCATTATTGATATCATTTTCCGTATATAATGTACTTCCGTATACCGGACCCGGCATGCTCATATCCAGAAGATATTTGATACGGGTAGTCCCGTCCGTATTAATAAAACTTTCATGCTGCCAATCTATTCCGGAATCTATAATGCCTATCAGCACGCCTTTACCCGTATAACCGAACTGTTCGCGTACTTTAACTGCGCCGGTAAAATTGGTGCTGATATCAAGATTAGGATAACTTGGCTTGGATGATTCGACAAGATACACAGACGGTAATGCCGCTATCTTTTCAAGACGGTTTACCGGGACCGATGCAACGGCAATGTTGTCGTGAATACATTTTATTTTTACGCCGCTATTATACAGTTCCTCACTATTCCTGTCGAATGTTATAATGACGTCAATATAATAGCCGTCCACTGATTTTTTTAGCGTACTTTGCAGCTGGGTAAACTCTATCCTTTGCGGGTATAAAACCAGTAAGCCAAGCTGGGGATCGAGTTTATTTATGTTTGCCCGGGTATTAAAAGCTGTACCTAATAAAATAAAAAAAATGAATATTTTTATTTTTATCAACTTGTTTTTCCCTTTTTTTAGTCTTTTCTATGTTACGGTTTAATGAGCTTTTAGTTCCAACTTATTCCCTTTTTTTTAACGCCTGTATCCTTGTTTGAGCCGCTTCAAAAGACGGATCAATGAGTAATGCTCTTTCAAGTTCGGTTATTGCATCGTTGATCCGCCCCTTCCGTTCAAAAGCCAGCGCCAGATAGTAATGCGAAGGGGCGAAATCTCTGTCCTTTTCGGCAGAAATTTTAAAATTCTGCAATGCCGGGTCAAGCTGACCCATCTTCCAGTAACATAATCCGGCGTAAAAATAGGCAGCGCCGTATTCCGGGTCCAGGTCCATCGCAGTTTTAAATTCAGGCAAAGCTATATCCGGCCGGTTTTGCATAAAATAGCATACTCCCAAATGGTGGTGCGCCTGCGCGTATCCCGGGTCTAATTGTACGGCCCGATTAAACATATTAAACGCTTTTCGGATGTCCTTTTCTTCCAAATAAATTTCACCTAATGCCTGGACGGCTTTAGCGTTCCCCGGATTTAAGTTAATCAGCTTTTGCAGTTCGTCCCTTCTTCGGGTTATTAAACCGTCCAGATACAACGCGTTCCTGTTTCCGGGACTTTTTTCCAGCGCCTGATGATAATATGTACGTGCTTCATGATAACGGCCCAGCCAGGCCATCACCTGCCCTCTGGCAACAAGCGATTTTGTATTGTCCATTCTGGCCAGTTCCTTGCGCACCAGCGCCGAATCCGGAACGTTGCACAAATAGGGCCAGACGGATTTTTTCCGGTTTCCGAGACTCGTCATAACTTCGGTGTTGACCGATACCGTCATTTCCCTTGAAAATTCGATATATGGAAAATCATCCGAATTAACCGGGGCATTTTTACTATAATCGGTCAGATCATCCCCGGCCATAATGAAACAACTTAATAATTCATAAGGATCGTCCAGATTCACTTCCGCGAGGTCGTTTTTAATATTCTCCTCCGCTAATCTTTCACGCAACAACTTATAATCTATCCTGAGCGGCTCCGGGGTCGCCATTAATAACATATGCGACGGATTGACATACCATAAAGAGCTGTACGGGAAAACCTGACAAAACGTCTTGATCAATGACTGATATTCAACTTCTGTAATCGCGTTCGGCGGTAACCAGGCTATGATGATCCCGGTTTCAGACAGGATATTACGGCACATTTGATAAAAATCCAGTGTATAAAGGTTCGGGCTGATCTTGGGATGAATGGCATTGAACGAAATCATATCATATCGTTTTTTCGTGCCCTTGATATATTCCCGGCCGTCCGCAATAATCAAATTAAAACGGGATTGATCCAGCACATTATGGTTTTGTTTTTCAAAATATGCCGCCGTTTCGATCTCATCCTTTACCAGTTCAACGCAATCGGTCCGGATTTCAGGATAAAGCATGGTAGCCCATGAAGTGCTGCCGAAACCGAAACCCACAATCAGCGCGTTTTGCGGATTGGGATGGATCAGCAACGGCAAATGCCCTAACAGTTTATGCACCTGCATGTCCTGGTAAATGGTAAAAGCCGTAGATTCACCGTTAATGTTCAATTCGCGTTCCCCGGTAATCTTGTCCTGCAATACGGCAATGGACGCATCGATCCCTTCCTTAAAATATAACAGATCATATCTTTTTGACATCCCCGTAAATTCAACACTGGACATAATAACCGGTTTACGGTTAACATTTAATATAACAACCACTAAAATCATAACCGTTATAATAATGGCTGCCATCCTGTTATTTTTTTTCAGTCCCGGATGTAATATAATAACCGTCAAACCGATAAAAAGATTAACCAGCACGACAAGACTCATGCTCAGTCTTAAACCGAATATCGGGATCAATAAAAATCCGGCGATGAACGCCCCGATAATTGATCCCACCGTATTGGCGGCATATATTTCCCCGACTTCCTTACCCAGACCTTTTAAATCGCGGTTATAACATTTCACGACAACGGGAAACGTCGCGCCCATTAGCAGTGTGGGGAGAAGCATGACCATAAAAGATAAAATAAATTTGACGCCCACGTTCGCCCACCAGTTGTTATATCCCAATGTTTGACGTAATATGTTGCTGATATCATATAATTTGGAGATCATCGGAATGACCGCGAGCGCCGTCAAACCCAAAAGAATCTCGATGACCGCAAACCATGTGAGATGGTCCTTTAATTTATCCACAATCCGCGAAAAAATAAAACTGCCCAGGGCAATGCCGATCAGAAATGTCGTTAATATGGTTGTAAAGGTATAGGTTGTCAAACCGAGGAAATAGAGCAGGGAACGCGTCCATAATATTTCATACGCCAGGGACGCCAACCCGGAAAACGCGAATCCCCAGATCAGCAATTTATACGTTCTTTTTCCGGGATTTGACAGGGCGCGGATGGGAGGTGTTTCGACCCCGGCTTCGACAGGCGGTTCGGTTTTTTTCTTCCTGCGCCGCCAGATGAAAAACGCCGTGAACCCAACAGAAATATTAATCGCCGCCGCGATATAAATAGTGACTAAAACGCCAAAGAACTTGACCAGAAAGAAACCGGCAAAAAATGCACCGATCATGGCCCCGAATGTGTTAAATGAATAAAGGTACCCCGAAATTTTACCAACCTGTTGCTTTTTGGCCGCAAGATATTTTATCAGCACCGGTAAAGTTCCGCCCATCAAAATAGTCGGTATTAAAATAATGATAAATGCCAGCAGAAAACGGATCAGCGAAAAAACATAAAAGTTGGGAGAAAACCAGCCGTATATAACCGTATAAAAACGGTCCAGGTTTTTAAAGATAAAGGGAGTAAAAAGGGCATACAGGCCGATTCCGAGCTCCAGCAGCGCGTAGAGTTTGATCCTGTTTTCTAACCTGTCCACAAGCCGGCCAAAATAATAACTGCCGATAGACAAACCGGCCATATAAGACGATACTACCGTGCTGGCTGCAAAGGCCGTCACTCCAAAAATGAGTTTTAAAATCCTTACCCAGACGACCTGATAAATCAACCCGCTGATCCCGGAAAGGAAAAAAAGCACCAATAAAATAATATCTGATTTATTACTGGTGAAGAACGATGGCTCCGTTGTGGTTACCTGAACCAACTTTTCTTTTAACTTGACACTCTTTTTCCTTTTACCCGTTTTTTTTGATTTTGCCACTCGTTTCTCCTGGGATATTTATCTGTTTACTTGTATTAACAGAACAAACCTTAATCAATATAATAAATACTTGATTAATAATCTATATTTAACGGAGTAACAGCATTTTTTTTATTGCGGATTGATTATCGGCTTTTAAATACATAATATAGACTCCGGCGCTGACATTTAGTCCTTTTTCATTCTGTCCGTCCCACCTGACGGTGTATGGTCCCGGTTCTTTTATCTCATTTACAAGTGTTGTTACTTTTTGTCCAAGTGTATTATATATTTCGAGCTTAACTCTGGACTGTTCCGGTAACAGAAAAATTATTTTTGTTTCCGAATTGAACGGGTTCGGATAATTCTGCTTTAATTCAAAACGGAGCGGATTTTTGTTCAAAACAAAATCTTTATTATTATCCCCCTGAACAACAATCACATTGACTGTTTGTTGCTGAAATCCCTGTTTTTGTATCTGTACGTTATAATGTCCGGCCGGTATATTTTTAAAATGAAAAGTCCCACTGCCGTCCGATTTTGTTTCGCTCATCTTTTGTGAAAACACAGAAATAAACCTTACATCCGCGTCCGGGACGGCCGAACCTTCGTTATCAACAATTTTTCCGGTAATCGAACCCCGGGTGTCAACGGCAAATAAAGACGACTGTATTATTTGATAACCATTTTTTGCCAGAGTTATTGTAATTTCTCCAATTTCAAGGGGTAAAATACTAAATGACTGTACTGTAAAAACCGTATCGATCCCGGCGCCCCGTACGTAAATTTTATCCGCGACCGGCGATGAGACAATTTTCACGGTCCCGGCAACGCCGGGAACGAGCAAAGAATCGGTCCGCACCGGTCCGGAATCGACGGACACCTTAACATCCGTAAAATACAGGCCGCTTTTCACCGGTAATCCGTAAACATAAATTTTATCTGGAGTTACTTTTTCCTGCACGGAAATCGACAACATCTGTCCATACGGACAATCGATGTTAAACTCTGCTATACCCTGGTTGTCGGTTTCACCGGACAAAGGCGAATTCAGTCCAAAACCCTGGATACTGATTAAATAACCCGGAACCGGTACGCCCTGCGGCTGTTCAACCCTGATCTGTACCTTCTGTTCCACATTGACGCTTAAGGATTCGGGCGTAAAACTCACCAGCGGCATGGCCGGCAATTTAATATTTTTACAAAAAACAAAATGTTTCGCTTTTGAAACCGTGAGTTGGACATCCCCGGTTAACGTAACCGGATGTTCGAACTCGACAAGCGCCATGCCGTTTTGCGTCCGGGTCACTCCGAGGGTAATATCATTTTGCGTGACCGCCGCCAGGGCATTATCAACCGGACCGGATGAATTGTTCACAGTTACCGACAAGTTTCCGGCATCCGGGACAAGCGTATCGGGACAAACGACAAAAAGAGAGTCCGGTTTTCCCGCCCAAAACGGCGCAGCCGGGTCTCCCAACAGGTTATAGATTTCGAAATAAATATCATAATACTGGTATCCCTGCGTGAAAACCTGTAACAGCGCGTCCGCCGCCATTTGAGAAAACGTATCATACTCTTTTTCAAATCCTGCGGCGAACAGTTTTTGCTGCAAATAATAGTCATGGTTCCAGAAGGCCAGGTCCGTGGCGCCCCAAAACAATGCCGCGCCGCGGTTTTCAAACCGAAGCCAGCTTTTCCCGAGACATTCCGGCCGGCTGAAATCCCCGGCGTTACAGCCAAAGCTCAATACTGCCGGGTAGCGGTTTTTATTCTCCAGGTAATACAAATCGAACAGGCTGTATCCATGCGGATCGGCGCCGTCCAGGTCGTTCCAGTACGTTTCACTGCCGTGTCCGGAATAGGTAACGGCCGCTGTTCCCCGGTTAATTGCCCGGGTTAACTGCTCACCGGATGCATTATAAAAAGTCCATATCGAATCTGATGCAATATCATTGGGCGCGAAAAAATCATGGATTGAGGCCCGGTGCCCCTGTTCGACCAGTTCATGAAAATCCTCGTCCTGCGTCGCAATAAAAGTCGCGTAATCAAGCCAGTCCGGATCGGCGGAATATAATTTTTCATAAAAAAGCGTTTTCCCGACCATGATGCGGAGTTCCGATGTATCCGCCGCGGGAAACCGGCCGACAAAAATATCCGGGAAAATATCATCCTTGCCGTCCATAGTGGCATAATACAGATCCGTTATATGCCGTACATGAGGATTCAACGAGAACCGGCCCCTGAAGCCCGGGATAAACGACGGGTCGCCGGCCAAAAGAATAAAAGTCGGCGGATTTTCCCAGGTGTCGTAAGCATTCCGGATATAATTGCGGATGCCGGTTGTATCCGCGCCCGTTTCGGTCGTGCTGACAATGTTGACTTTATATCCTTTTTGCCTCTTCCAGTCCGACAGCGGCTTTAACGGGTTGACAAATTCATCCGGGGTGATAATCAGGTACCCCGGCTGCCGGTTGTCGTTCCCTGCCTCCGCATGCGTACCCGGAAAAGAAATAATAGTCCCCCCATTCGTTCGGTCTATCGGGAGGGAAGATAAACGGCCCGGATTCCCGGGTATGTTTACACCGGCATCGCTGATTTTAATTGTAACGGTTATATTGGAAAGCAGCCGCAGTTCCCGTTTAACGGGTTGATATAAAACAGGGTAAACCTCCAGCCGGTACAGCTTTTTACCGCGTGAAATCCCACCTTGCACTAATTTGACGGGGCCGGCCGGATAAAATTCGTCCGCCTTGTAAATATCCAGGATCATGTCAGGCGAGGACGATCCTGTTGAACCGACCGGGCGGTCCTTTAGCGCCGGCACGACCGGTTTGCTTAAACCGATGTCCTCCATTTTGAAATTAACATCTTTTATTTCAACATTCTTGATAAAAATATTATTAAATAACGGGACCTCAATCAGGCGGGTGATAACCGGTAATTGTGGAAAGCCCTCATTGACCGACAAATCCGTTCCGGGTATTTGTATGGAACTGAATTCCATGGACACAGCGGACCGGTTTTCAGCCAAAAATCCCGGCGTGGATATTCTAATAACCGCCCCGTCGTTATTTATGGATTGAACGGAAAATCCGGCGGACTGTATTGTTTCCGGTTTTAAAAGGGAAACCCAACGACACAAAGCATCGCTGGGCTTCCATAAAATTACCGAAACGAAGACAAAAAAATAAATTACATTTTTGATCACTTTAATAATATCATTTTTTTCACGTCTGTGAACGAGCCGCTGTTAATTTTATAAAAATAAACGCCCGATGATACCTGTGAACCTTTGGAATTCAAGCCATTCCATATAATGCTGTAACGGCCGGCTTTATGTTCCCGGTCCACCAGTGTGGTAATATGTTCGCCTAATATACTGAACACATCGACCGTTACCCTGCCGTCTTTGGGCAATTCATAACTGATGGTCGTCTGCGGGTTGAACGGGTTCGGATAATTCTGCAGCAGTGCGAATTTCCGCGGCAGGGTGTTTTTATCACCTTTGTCAATCGCGGTTACTACGGTATCGGCATAAATGTAAATATCATCCACGTAAAAGCCGTCGCTGATATCGAGATCATCATTGCTGACCAGCCTGAAACGAAAACGTACAGATTTACCTTTGTCGCCTGTAAATTGTTCCAGGGAAACAACATCCTTCAGATATTCAAACTGGTTGCCGCCATAGGCCCTGCATTTTTCCCACGTGCTGCCGTCCCCGCTGACTTCAAAATAAACCGAGTCGCCGAGACCGAAAAAATGCAGATAGTAATATGATACATAAGCGGAGCTTTTTCCCGAAATATTATAGGTTTCCAGCAGCGTCAGCCGGTTATCCGCATTGGGCTCGTAATATCCGGCCGGACTGTCCGTCATGGCATTGCCGCCGCTGTGGGCGTAAAAATTCGGCCCCCAGCCCGATCCCATGTCCCATTTGTTAATCGTACCTTCAAAATCATCCACAAGCAGTACCCTGACAATTGAAAATTGATACATTGCCGATAACCGAACATTAGGTGACGCAGCCATATCCTGCGCCGAAACCTGGTAGTGTATAACATCGCCGCTGGTCAGGGTTTGGTTGATCTCCAGTTCAATACCAAAATTGTCCGTACTGCCCTGACGGATCATTGTTACCGATTTGGTTTCCGAATCATTCACGCTGTAATTTAATTTTACGTTTTCGATGTCTACGCCAAGATTATCCGTGACTTTTGCGGTTATTATATACGGTCCGGTGGTATTAAACGTATTCGGCAGTTGTGTCACATTCTCGATTTCCGGTTTGACCGTGTCGGTGCCGACATGAAATGTGTATTTTGTCGTCGGGGCTTTGAGCGGAGTATAAGCCACCCGGTCTTTATCATCATTGGCCGTTATGTAATAATGGACATCCGTTTCGGATTGCGCCGGAATATAACCGGTAAAAATATTATTACCCGTTGCCGTCATTTTTGCCCGGCTCAGTTTTTCCTCTTCCCCGACCTGCCAGTATACAAATACCGAGTCGCCGTTCACATTACTCAGTTGATTCACTATTTCCGCCTCGACCTTGTAAGGATCGGTTGTATTCTCGGTATCTTTCAGCGGCGTGTGCACTATCTGGATACCCGCGGGGGCAAGCGCGGAATATTTATCACTTGCGGTCTGCGCATTGAACTGCAGGTCCGCCAGATCATCGCCTCCTAAAACAGCAAATGTTACCGTTTCTTCACCGCCTGCAGGAATGGACAACGGGCCGGTGGACAGAACATGCGACCAGTCAAATAGACGATCACTTGCAGTAACATTAAATCCTTCACTCATATACGTATATTTTGATGCATCGTTAAGCGCATTACCATAAACATACAATTCATGGTCCAACGCCCGGTATGAGGAAGGTTCGGGATATAACATGGCTATACCGAAATAATTCGCTCCCGGGGCGCTCATGTAACCCAGTTTATTACTTTCATCATAATCCACAAAATTATAGGCATCATCATTTCCAACAATATCCCAATCCATATACAGGCCGACATATACGTTATTCAGAGTCTGGCCTGAGGTATTTTTTACCAGGTATTCCATAACTACATAATCGTCATCCGGTGCGGACGCCCAGGCGTAACTGTTTTGTGTTACTTCGAGACCGATGGGATTCTCCGAACGGGAATCGTTAAAAACGGCAAAACCGTCCTGATCCGACACATCCGTTTTGTCCATCCTTAAAAAGCCGCCCTCGCTGGTTATCCAGTCAAAATTATCAAAAGTATCATTACCGTATGCACAATCCGAAACATGAGACGGATCAGTCCCCACCCATAACGAACCATGATAAAGTGATGAAAAATAGTTGTTTGAATATTTAAATCCGGAGCCAAATTCTGCCCCGGTATCTACGTATTCACTGAATCCAACGGCGCCTATACTGGTGATAGTAAACTTTGCATTATTAATATCATGATCCATGAATATTGGCTGAATAAAGAATTTGACAAATTTAACGTTGGTATAAGCGCCGTTGTTGGATTCAATCACCAGTTTTAAATTTACCTGATGGCCGATTGGCGCGTCGGGATTGGTTGAAATAAGAAACGGTTCACCGGCATTATTGACAATCTGGCCATTCAATAAAGCGCCCAAGTTAACAATACTGTTGTTAATATTCACATAGGGGTCCGTTGTTAAAAGTTTTAATGTTACATTGTTGAAATCTTCAGCTATACCCTGTAATGAAACAACAATCTGCGCCGTTTCTCCCCAATCAATGACTCCGTTATGATTACTGTTTTCAGCGTCATCAACAATATAATTCACCAAATGAATAGGGGCTTCCGTAAGCGCCCGGTAGGCATTTATGCGCCCGGAACCCAGCCAACCAAAATAATCTGAATTATCATCATCAATATTATCCGCAGTTTCTATTATTTGCAGTGCAACCCTGTCGTTGCTCCATTCAGGGTGTAACGCCTTAACAAGACCGGCAACTCCGGCAACCATTGGGGTAGACATGGACGTACCGCCCATTTCCGCATAGGAATTATTTGGGTATGTACTGTAAATTGCATCACCGGGAGCGCAAATATCAACGCTTTCATGATATAATGAAAAACCGGCTTTTCTATCGATCCAGTACCTCGTCGCGGCCACCGAGACAACATGATCATAGGCGGATGGATAATGCGCCGAATAATTACCGGATCCATTATTACTATTCCCGGCAGCAGCGATGATCAGTACTCCTTTATAGTATGCATAATCAATCGCATCCCTGCCAAAAAACGACGCTGAGCCACCCCAACTCAGGCTGATAATATCGGCGCCGTTGTCCGCGGCGTATTTCACACCTTCATATCCCCATGGAATTGTGCCGTTTGAAAAGCCCTGGTCGTCAATATATTTGTACCCGGCCCGGATCGGCATTATACTGCAATTCCAGCCTGTCCCGGCAATACCGACGCCGTTGTCCGTTACCGCCGAGGCGATGCCGGCGCAGTGTGTGCCGTGGCCCTGCACATCCATCGGATCATTGTCCGGGACAGTGCCGTCTTCATCATTGGACGGATCGGGCAAACCGGAAGCAGTTTCAGTAGCCACAAAATCCCAGCCGCGGAAATCGTCTATATATCCGTTTCCGTCGTCATCGATATTGTTTTCATCGGCGGCGGTGATTACCCCGTCATGGTTGATATCCTCGCCCGGATTTACCCGGATATTTGCGGCCAGGTCCTCGTGCTGCCAGTCCACACCGGTGTCGATAATACCGATGACCACATTTTTATCTCCTTTGCTCTTTTCCCAGGCCTGCGCGATCTTAATGATATCTAAATGTTTTTGATCGCCTGTCCGCGGATCGTTCGGCATAACATCTATCTGGTACGCATATACCGGTTCAGCGTATTCCACCGCCGGATCTGCGGCAAACTCTTCGGCCACCTCATGCACATCCTGCAAAACCGGAAACCGCAATTTAAATATTCGGGACAGATCGGGTATTACCGGATCAATTGGCGCTTTTTCTTCCGGAAAAATTTTATCGACCTTGTTTATGTTCCACTTAATAATCTTACTGTCAATTGAAGGGACTCCGGTCACTACATTATTATTCGCTTTTCGCAGTGTCCCTTTTGTAAAGTCACTCTTAAATTTGACAATGATCTGTCCGGGAACAATCTTTACCGTATTATCGGTATTCTGTACCATACTTTGATCCCGGGGCTCAAAAACCGGCGCCGGGTCTGCTTTCTGTGTTGCGGCCGCAGCCGGGAACAGAGAAGTTAAAAATAATAATATTGCTATACTACCCGCTACAATGTTTCTGACCATGTTTACACTCCTTATTATAAAATATTCTGAATTTATAATCATCCTAACGCAACAGGATCATCTTTCTGATCTGTGAAAACTTTTCCGTGTTAATCCGGTAAAAATAGACGCCGGTCGCGGCCTGCCGGCCGAAATTATCCAAACCGTTCCAGACAACATCATGGGCGCCGGGCGGAACAGGTCCGTCTACCAGTGTTTTTATCTCCCTGCCGAGCACATCAAAAACAACGATTGACACCACTGTCTTTTTCGGAATCTGGTATGAAATCGTCGTTTGCGGATTGAACGGATTGGGATAATTCTGCAGCAGCGCGAATTCCAGGACTGCCTTATCTGTTTTCTCATACTTTTCTACGCCTGTCTGCGCCGAGACACCCTGCAGCCAGTTGATTACTTTACCCAGCACATCTTTGCGGGTTACATTTTTAGAACCGTACTCGTTTATCGCCTCAAAGCTGAACGCGAAATAGACCAGTTTATAATCTTCACCCCTGTATTTGATTGCGGCTTTTTTGCCCATCAGGCCCGTGCCGAAATAATTAAAAACGGGAGAGGCATATTCATCAGGCTCGATGATGCTTGCCGAGGTATTGTTGTTCGCCCCGTCTCCCTCGGCGATAAAAAAGTAAGGCCGGTAAACGTCGGAGATCGGATCTTCGGCTATGCCGGTCAGCATGATGACCGGCTGATCCGTGGCGTTGTCCTGTATATGCCTGGCATGCAGCGTATTTTCAAAAAACTGAATACTTGATTCATTGCCGGTGGTCACCAGGTCGTCGCCGATATTCTGCCCGGAAATAAACATATCACCGCCTTCTGCGAGATAAGTTTTCAGTGTTTCTTGTTCATCGGCCGATAAAGTCATGGCCTGGGAAGCGGTAAACCATAAAACCGTCCCATATTGTTTCAGGCTGTTTATATCCGGAGAACCTTTTTGTAAAGTTGACCAGGGCGTATAATAATTTATTTCCAACTCGTTAAGTGCATTGGTGTAATAATTTATAATGGGTACGCCGTTTTCATCCGTTTCTCCCCTGCTGTCATCCACTAACAGGATAAAAATGTTTTCCATCATTACGATCACGTTCAGGTCTGTTTGGTACCCGTCCTCACCGGACAGGGACAAAACACACTTTACAGGATGATGTTTCGCTTCGGGGCTTGCTGAAATTTCGAATACATCGCTTTCATTGCCGATAACCGCGTCTTCCAACAAATTATAATAAACGGCAGTCGAATCGGTGATACTGATATCCGGGTCCTGTGTCCTTAAAACAGCGCTCACGCTGTTCACAGATTCTCCGTAATTCTTTAATTTCAAAATCAACTGCGCCGTTTCTCCCGGGTCTAAAAATCCGTTGCCGTCTCCGGTGTTGTCGTTCATCACATAACTTTCGTAGATAATATCTCTGGCGATAATTTCCAGGTCCGCGTACATGGAATCCGCCGAATCGCTGATATTGCCGACCCCAACTTTGGTCCCTTCATCAAAATAATCAAGACTGTTGGGATTACTGGTCCTGTTAAAAAACCGGTTCCCCGATTTACCCGGGAAGGGATCGCCGTCATCTCCCCTGTTGCGGGTAAAATCGAGATCGCGCCGGGCGTCCGCTTCCTCAAGATCAACTAATTTATGATCTTCACTATTATTCGGATAATATCGTCTATAAACATTATTATCGACATGCCAGATCAGCAAACCGGAACTGTGTAATTTGACGTCAAAACCGGTTTGCTGACGGTTTTCTACCAGAAAATATTCCCTGCCGAATTCACGGGTCACCTCGTTCGTTTCAGGATATTCAATCTGCCCTTTTGTCCAGACCTTGTAGACAACCGGTGTATCCACCACGGCCGGGATAAGCTGGTTATAAACATTTTTATCCAGTACGACCGGTTCAATCCACCCCATCTGTTCCTTGCACCAGGCACTCATATGCGCCGGGTATTCGGGCGACGAACCGTCGCCGCCCCATGATCCGCCCGCCATCAAACACCAGTCGCCGACTCCTTCCGATGAGTAATCTCCATCATACAAGTCCGGCAACCCCAGCGCGTGACCGAATTCGTGGCAAAATACGCCGATTTCCACCATCTGCCTGCTTTCTATTGCCGGCTGGATAATATAATCCAGGATGGTGATGGAACCGCCTCCCGCCGCCGCGTCATTGGTCACAAATGGATAGCGGGACGAATGAGAATGGATCGCGTTGCCGCCTTCTTCGCCCCCGCCGCCTGAATGAATTACGGCAATAACATCAACATAGCCGTCGTCATCGCCGGAATTGGGAATACCATCCGGACCGTCGTTATCATACAGTCCGAAATCGATGGAATCATCGGCGGCTTGAAATACTTCCAGCAGCAGGTCCGGCAGATGAATATTGTCATCATTACTACCTCTTTCATTATAATATGCGGTATTCCCGGATACTTTGTACCACCCGTAAACCTGTCCGGTTAATTTGAACTGCCCGTATGACACTTCATCATAGTAATCCCGCATGGAGCCTGTCGACCAGTCGCCGAATAATTTATTCTGCATTTGAGCGACCGGCCACTCGGGATCGACATCCGAATATTGCGCGCACAATACCGGTATATTGGCCTGTAAATAAGGGGCCTGAAAAGAATCGGCCATGTCGCCGTTAAGCAAACGTCTTGCCTTTTTCTGCTCGCGGAAACGCTTCACCTGGCTGAGAAGTCCCTTTTTCGGCATATAATAGCCGGGGTCCTTTTTCAAATTTTCCAGCATATAAGCCGGTATTTTTATATTTTTGTTCCTGGGGGGAACTATAGCGTAACTTGATGAAAACAAAAAAAACATTAACATTATAATTATGATTTTTTTCATACCAATTTTATTCCTGTAAAATTAAACAACTTTTTCCCTGTTTAAATATAATAAACTAACGTAACAAAATCATCTTTTTTGTTTGCGTATATTCATTAACTACAAGACGATAAAAATATATTCCGGACGCGACATCCCTGCCAAAGCGGTTTAGCCCGTTCCAGCGAAAAGAATACTCTCCCGACTGTTTTTCTTCCTCCGCCAGAGTTACCACTTCCTGTCCGCCGACATCAAAAATCTTTATGGAAATATCAGCTTTCCTGTTCAAATAGCAGGTGATGTTGGTCACAGAATTAAACGGATTCGGATAATTTTGATTTAACACATAATTATCCGCAACTATTTCATTGTTTTTCGATTCCTGTGCTGTTTCAGTTAAAACACTTCCCTGAAACCAGTCTATGACTTTCTCCATTACATTGCGCCGTAACTCGCCGCCGGAATCTTTATCATTGATCGCTTCAAAACTAAACGCAAAATAAACCAGCTTATAATCACCGTCATATTTGATTGCGGCGTATTGCACGGAATTCCCTGCGTCGGTGTATTCAAATACGGGCGTTGCTTCATCGTCGGGCGCAACCACACTGGGAGACACCTGATTGTCCGCGCCGTCTCCCCCGGAGGCGTAAAAAAAAGGTTTGAAACTGTCCGATATCGGATCTCCGGTTATGCCGCCAATTTTTAACATCGAATTGCCGTTCACGTTATCGGCGATATATCTGCTGTGCATCCAGTCCTGAAAAAAACTGCGCTCCACATCGGTTCCGGAGGTCATCATATGCCTGCCGATATTTTGACCGCTGAAAAATAATTTTCTGCCTGTGTACATCAGGTTGCGAAAATTTGCCATTTCATTAAATGAAAAAGTAAAGTCCCGGGAACCGGTAAACCAGATGACCAGACCATATTCCTTCATAACGAACCGTGTCGGATTCAATTGTTCGTGGACCAGCCATACATCATACTGTACGTAGTCGATTTTATCCAGCGCCTCCTGATAATAACTTTTAATACTTTTGCCGTTCGCATCGGTTTCCCCCATGCTGTCGTCGACAAGTAATATCCTGTTATTCTCCATGTACACGAGCAATTCATATCCGGAACGATAGCCGTTATCGCCCATGAATGTGATTTCAAGCAGCACAGGATGTTTTTTAATGTTTTCCGCTATCGTAATATTAAAAGGACTCTCCATATTTGTTTGTCTGTCGTTTTCGTTCAGATTGCCGTATACAACGGAACCGGTATTAATTTCGATATAAGGATCGCCGGATGTGATCACGGCGTCCACTTTTTCCATATATCCGCCATTGTTAATTATACTTACATAAAGGTCTACGGTTTCACCGGGGTCCGCGTAACCGTTTTTATTGCCGTATTTATCCTCTATGCCGTATCCGGTTATCTCTATATCATCCGCCAGCACCTGAAGATTTGCAGTCATGATCTCCGCCGGCGAACTGATCCCGGATACGGCGACCTTACTGACCGATCCGTCATAAGCGAGGCTGTTCGGGGTATTTAGTCTGCTAAAAATCCTGTTATCACTTGTCCCCGGAAACGGATCGCCTGCATCTCCTTTGTTTCCGATAAAATCAAGCTGATTTAATCCGTCAGCTTCTTCCAGATCGAGCAATTTATGCAGTTCATTATCATTGGCCGAGCTGTCCGTAACGGAATTGTCCACATGCCAGATCAGCAAACCTGAATTAGGCAGAGTTTTATCAAAACCGGTCTTTTGCCGGTTTTCGATCAAAAAATATTCTTTGCCAAGCGGGGCCGAGATACCCAGATGATTCCGGTATACAAAAGGTTCAATCTGTCCTTTCCCCCAAAGTTTATAAACAAGCGGTTTTGTTTCCACGGAATTGATGTCCGTCTGATCATGATTTTGGGTCAACACAACCGGAGTGATCCACCCTAACAGTTCCTTGCACCAGGGACTAAAATGGCTCGGGGTTTCCGATGAATTGCCGTCACCGCCCCACATGCCGCTGCCCATTATGCACCAAGTGCCCACTCCGGCCGAACTGTAGTCTCTGTCGTAAAGATCGGGTAATCCCAGCGCATGCCCGAATTCATGACAGAACACCCCTATATTTACCATTTCTCCATTTTGAATTGCCGGGGCAATCATGTAATCATCGATTCGAATATTCCCCCCGCCTTTACGGCTGTCATTGGTGATAAAAACAGTATCATTCTGACTGCTGTAATGAGAAAAATGTGACCAAATCTCCGGGCCGCCATCTTCCTCTGCTCCGGGACCGGAATGTACGAATATAACAACGTCGACATATCCGTCATCATCGCCTGAATTGGGTATTCCATCGGGACCGTCATTATCATAGAGGCCGAAATCAACGGTGTCGTCATACCCGGTCAACACCTGTTTGAGCAATTGTCCTGTATGTACCTTTGCTCTTTCATAATACCCGCTATCGCCGGGTACCTGCAGCCATCCGTATACCCGTCCGGTTAAGGTAAACTGACCGTATGACACCTCAGCATAATAATCACGCATTGAACCGGACGGCCACATACCGAACAACATTTCCTGAAGCGAAGATATGGGCCACTCATCCTCGGCGACATCGGCATAGCGGGCGCATAATACCGGAATGGAAGCCTGAACAGAAAATACGTCGTTTGTTTTCCGTAACGGATTGAACATATTCTTTGACTTGCGGAAATGTTGCATCGTTTTGATAAAACCATGCCGGGGCATATAATAATAAGCGTCCCGGGTAATATTATCCAACATATCCGGAGGAATTCCGATAGAACTGTTTTGCGGAGGCGCGATTGATAAACAAATCACCGGGTATAATATAAATAAAAATGTATACTTTTTTATGATGTGGTGAATTATTTTACCTTTCAATTCGTTTTTACTGACATTTAATATAATTTCAATTAAAATAGTAAATTCATATTAATTTTTAAAGTTTAAAATTCAAATTTCAATCAAGAAAAGCATAAAGCAAAAATTAAAAAAGATAATTTTCTTTATTGAATTTTATTATGTACTTTTAATAGTGGAGCAATGGATATCATATAAATTAGAATATGAATGTCCAGGGAGTAATCGACAACAGATGAATCGAATTCATATTTTACTATTTTTAATCACATTTTTAAAATATTTTAGTAT
>JAFGSB010000023.1 GCA_016934825.1 Candidatus Zhuqueibacterota bacterium | reverse complement strand
TGATTACGCGTACCGTGACTTTGGTATGTTGAAGGACATTCAGATGTTCTCAGTTCAATTCATGTTTTAATGGATCCGGTTACAGTTGTCTTCAGAATACTTTATATAATGCGTTAATTTTGGGAACGGTTAAGATAGTAAATAATTAGAGTTAAATTATGCAGAAGAATAAAAAACGCTGTTCAATATCAATTTTATTGATTTTGAAGGCGTAATTCAAAAATGTAAAAGGAAAATATCATGGAAGACCAGAAAAAAGTTACGCGACGTCAATTTTTACAACAATCCGCATCCGGCTTAGCCACGATTACATCGGCGAGCCTGTTGGCATCCTGCAGTGGAGCAAAAGATAAGGGACTCATGCCGAAACGGAAATTTGGTAATACGGGTTTAGAGGTATCAATACTCGCCTTTGGAGGCGGTTCTTATTTTTTAAAGAATAAAGACGGCGAGTGGGAGCCTATGCTGGAACGGGCGATTGAAGCGGGTATTAATTATTTTGACACCTCCCAGTCCTATCATTGGGGAGCAGCCCTGAGTAGTGAAGAGCGATTTGGTTTAATTTTACCCAAATACCGGGATGAAATTATTTTATCGACAAAATTTGATTCCCGGGATGTGAATGAGGCCATGAAAATGGTTGACCGGGCCCTAAAACGATTGAAAACCGATTACTTAGATGTTTTGATGATTCACAGCATCGAGCCATCCGACGACCTGGATATTATTGAAAATGGCGTTTATAAGGAACTCATCCGGCTGAAAGAAGAAGGTGTCGCCCGTTTCATTGGATTTTCCAGTATGGACAGCTCGCAAAAAGCAAAAGCGATCATTGAAAGGCTTGACTTTGATGTGGCGATGCTGGCCATGAACGCGACGAAATACGGCGATTATGCCGAGGTGGCCCTGCCGGCTGCGCGCAAGAAAAATATGGGCGTTATCGCCATGAAGGCTATGCGAGACATTATTGGAAAGGGCGCCACGCCGGAAGAACTGTTACACTATGAGTGGAGCCTTGAGGGTGTTGCTTCCGCTGTGGTCGCGCATGACTGTATGGAGGCCTTTGAAGATAATATTCGAATTGCGAAACAATTCGGTTCAGGTGAGAATGTTACCCTGAACAAGGAAGAACTGGAAAGAAAGTTGGCCCATTTGGCGGGACCTCACGCATTATGCTGGGCCAGACCTGATTATTATGACGGAATGATGGTTTAAATTTTTTGTGAATTTAAAATCAGTATAAGAAAATTATAATTGATTTTTTTCAGGAGCTCTTAATGAATAAATACTTAAAAATGATATTACTTATGTTTGGCGTTTATTCGTTTTTACTATCGTCAAACTCTTTGGCGCAGCTGGAATATTTGTTATCAATAAAAAAAATTGATGTGCATACGCATATCAGCAGCGACGCCCCATACCTCCGGCAGATAATGGATGATCTCAATATGAAATGCTGTACGATCTGTACCGGGGGGTTAAATAAAGAGACTATGGACTTTCAGATAAATTCTGCGAATGAATTTTGTAAAGAATATCCCCGTTACTACGCGTGGATCACAACGTTTGATCTGACGCAGCGAAATGATCCCGATTGGGTGGAAAATGTCAAAAAACAATTAAGAAGAGATTTTGAGAACGGGGCCGTAGGTGTGAAAATATGGAAAGAGATCGGCATGGAGATCAAAAATGCGGATGGAGAATACATCCAGGCTGATGATCCCATGTTTGATCCCATTTTTGAATTCATCGCTCAGGAAGGCAAAACACTCATCGCGCATTTGGGTGAACCCATCCAGGCCTGGATGCCAAGCCATCTGCCTGTAGAAGGCATTCCGGGAACCTATTGGGCCAAACACCCGGAATACAGTTTCTGGGACAAGCCGGACAAACCTTCTTACAGTGATATCATGGCCGCCAGGGATCATGTGCTGGCGAAACATCCGAATTTAAAGTTTGTCGGCGCACACCTGGGCAGTCTTGAGTTTGATGTGGATGAAGTTATTAAAAGGCTCGACAGGTATCCCAACTTCGCCGTGGGCATCGGCGGCAGGACCCGTTATTTGATGTGGCAGGCCCGAGGAAAAGTCAGGGAATTTTTTATCAAATATCAGGACCGGATCATGTACGGAACGGATCGTTCCGGTGGTTTTTACAAAGGCCTCGGTCAGAAAGAAAAAATGACCGAAAATGATATTCAGGACAGCAGGAAATCGATTTTGGACCGGCATGAATTATTTTTTCGTTATTACGCTACAGATGATGATATCCCGTGGGGTAATTACGTGATCGGCGGCAAACCATTGCCCGAACCAACCTATACTGTGAAGGGTCTGGCGTTACCCAAAGAAGTCCTGGATAAAGTTTTTTATGAGAATGCGGTAGAATGGTTTCCGGGTGTGAATAAGGATTTTTAGTAATTAAGTTTTTTTTCAACATGGTTGTTCAACTGAACATATTTATTTCAAAGGATTGGTAAATGAAAGTAAAAAATTTTTATGTTGCAACTTTCTTAATATTGTCCCTGTTCTCAATGAACAGCTTTGCTAATGGTCCGCGGGATGTGATGGACCTGTGCGGCCAATGGGATTTTGAACAAACCGAAAAGGCGTACCCCCCCGGCAAATTTACCCGCAAAATTCCCGTACCGGGTCTGATCGATCTGGCCGAACCGCGTATCGATCAGTATGACAAACTTTTTATGGGCGACTATGAACCAAAATACAATTGGTACCGGTACACATTTTCCGTGCCGAAAGCAAACCGGGATAACAAGGCAGTTTTGACCATTTTGAAAAGCCGGTTTAACACCCAGGTTATTCTGAACGACATTGACCTGGGAACGTTTATGGAATGCAGCACGCCTATTGAATGTGATCTGACAAATTATTTAAATCCCAATGGTATAAACGTTCTTCTGGTACGTGTGGATGACATGAGGCGGATCCCTGCACAATCGGCTTATTCAAAAGATATTGAACAGTTTACCTATATCCCCGGCATCTGGGATGAGGTTTACATCAGTTTTACGGGCCCGGTCAGAATAGCACGGACATTGAGCCTGCCGGACGTCAAAAATTCTAAAGTTACGGTCAAAGTATTAATGCACAACCTCGATGAAAAGATTAGAAGAGAATTCAGCTTGCTCGATTATAAAGCGGATGTTTCCGTTTTTGTCCGCGAGAAAAAAAGTAAAAAGATCGTATCGGATGAAATGTCTGCGACTGTAAATATAACCTGCCTGCATCAAAAAGCGGTTGAACTGGTCATACCACTCAAAGATGTTCATTTGTGGTCGCCAGACGATCCGTTTCTCTATGAAGCCGTCGTGAGTGTGACATCCGAAGGTGAATTATCAGACCGGTTCACGGACACATTCGGCATGCGGGATTTCGGAGCAAAAGGTAAAAGTTTCGTGCTCAATGGAGATGAGATTGTCCTGCTGGGCTCTAATATCACTCTATCCCGGTTTTTCGGTGATCCCGAACGGGCCGGGTTGCCGTGGGACAAAAAGTGGGTGAAAAAATTTCTCATTGATATTCCCAAATCACTTCGCTGGAACGCGTTCCGGAACAGTATCGGCTTATTGCCGGATTTCTGGTACGAGCTTGCCGATGAATATGGTATAATGCTGCAGAATGAATGGCCCATGTGGAAAAACAGGGGCTGGGATAATCAAATCGAAAAGGAATATACGGACTGGGTCTGGGCCGACGGCAGTCATCCGAGTATTGTTATCTGGGACGCCATGAATGAATCGAGGCATGATTATATCGGCAATGTTGTAATACCAAAGCTGAAAAAGCTGGACCCCACCAGGATATGGGACGCGGGTTATATGAATGAGAGCGATATGTCCTTAAACGAAATGGACGAGCCGCATTATTATCCGCTTCTCTTTTCCCAGCGCACGGATAAGGCAAAAGTCATGCATAACCGGCTCAACTACCGTTTTGGAAAACTCTTTTATGAAGACAAGACATTGGAAGAGTCGAGGAAATCATCGGTCCCTCAATTGGTCAATGAATACGCCTGGTTATGGATAAACAGGGACGGTACACCGGCATTTATCGCAAAAGGACGGACGGACCCGGATGACACGCTGCCGCAAAATCACTATTTCAGACCTTTGAATGAATGGGAAGATGAAAACAACAAGACTATTGGTCTTTTTGAATATTTTTTAGGTACGAACACAAACACGAAGGACAATTGGGACTTTCAGGCATATTACCTTCAGTTACAAACTGAGGCAATGCGAGCCCGGCGTTATATTTCCGGGGTGATGAGTTTTTCATATTTGACATTCAACAAAGGGTACACCGGCGACTGGTTTCTTAATCCCATAAAGGACCTGATACCCGGAACCACGCTCAAATGGCAGTTCCATTGTTTTTCGCCGTTCGCTGTATTTATCGATTTGGAAGACGGGCGGTACCTGAAAAATCCCATATCTTTTATGCCCGGTAATAGCTCCTGTATCAAGTTTTTTGGAATTAACGATACAAACACCGAAAAAGAAGGTACGATTGTTTTTAAAATCATTGATGCGAGTAACAAGATCGTATCACGGGAATCAAAGGAAATTAAGATCGCGCCCCATTTTCAGGAGTTTATGGACGTTCAAATGAATATACCGGAAAAATCGGGCGGATACCTGCTGGTGTCCGAGCTCACTGATGACAATGACATCACACAGGTCAGCAGGCGATATATCAGGGTCGGTGAGACCGGTGATGATACGGCTTTTCCGGAATATAAAATAGAAATCCCCGGAAACTGAACTTGCAACAGAAATAACTATTAATAATGACAAAAATGGATCGTAGAAAATTTTTAAAATCATTCGGCGCCTGTTCAACGGCTTTTTGGTTTTCGCTGACTGCTCAAAAATCTGTCGCGGAGAATGTAAACCGGGAAAACCGTCCGAATTTTATTTTCATTTTTGCGGATGATATGGGTTATGGGGACCTCGGCTGCTTCGGTTCCGAAACGATCAAAACACCGCGAATTGATCAATTGTCCCGCAAGGGATTTACATTGAAAAGTTTTTATTCACAGCCGGTCTGCGGTCCCGCCAGGATTTCGCTTTTGTCGGGCTGTTATCCAAAGCGTGTAAATCGTATGTGGAATCTTCCGGGACCGGAGATAACCGTTGCCGAAATTCTCAAAAATGCCGGGTATTCTACCGGATGTATCGGCAAGTGGGACCTTTCCAATAGAAAATTTTTAAACGGCGTGATTCCCAATGACCAGGGATTTGACTACTATTTTGGTACATTAGGGGCAAATGATGACGGCACGGTGCTTCTGTATAAAAACAAGCAGCAGTTACATGAAATGTCGGATATGGGCAGCCTGACAAAGTTATATACGGATGAAGCCATAAAATTTATCAGGAAAAACAAAAATAATCCTTTTTTTCTATATTTGCCGCATACAATGCCGCATGTTAAAATTGGCGCATCAAATAAATTTAAAGGTGTGTCAAAAGGCGGCCTGTATGGGGATGTTATTGAAGAAATAGATTGGAATGTCGGTCGGATCATCGATATTGTTAAAGAACTGGGACTGGTGAAAAAAACATATATCTTTTTTACCAGTGATAATGGTCCCTGGCTTAGTAAAGGTGACCGGGGAGGGTCCGCCGGCCCGTTACGAAATGGTAAGGGATCGGCCTGGGAAGGCGGTTATCGTGTCCCATGTATTATATGGGCCCCGGGCAGGGTGCCTGAAGGCAAAAAAAGTAATGAATTGATTGCAACGTTAGATATAATGCCTACACTAATTAATCTGGCCGGATTAAAAGCACCTGAAGATCGTATTATTGACGGCGTAAATCAGAGTGATTTTATTACGGGTAAAACCGAAAAAAGCGCACGTGAAACTTTTTATTATTATGTCAGGGATAATTTACACGCTGTACGCAGGGGTAAATGGAAGCTGGCTTTACCGGGCAGGAAAAAATTCTTTAATTACGCAAAGGATGAGAATCCTGTTACCAAACCGGAATTATATGATTTGGAAAACGATATATCCGAAAAATTCAATTTAGCCGACAGTCATCCCGGAATTGTGAAAGAATTACTGCAACTCGCCGCGGAGGCGCGCAGGGATATGGGTGATGTTGAATTAGAAGGAGCAAACGTAAGGAATAAAATAAAATAAGTAAATTTTTTAGTGATTTTTGTGTTCTACAACCATAATTTCTTTAAGAATCATTAACACATAGGAGTAATAATGATACACAGACAAAACAATTATGGCATACGGGTCTTGATTTTGCTTGTATTATTTTTCTCTGTCAATTGCAGTAAAATATCCCGGAAGCAAAAGTTATATGACGTTTCAGAAATACCCATTGTTGATATGCATACTCATTTGAACGGAATGGAAGATTTTAAATATTGTGTAAAAATTATGGACGAATGGGGCGGGACCGTAAGCGTTACGCTTAACAGCAACAGCAGTGATCTCATGCCGGCTATCGCGGATTCGCTGAACGGCAGAATTCTTTTGTGCCAAAGAGGCACTTACTTTACACCGGATGAAATTGTGGATTTTAAAAATCGGAATTATTCCGGTATCAAGACACATTTGAGATATCATACACTGGCGTCACAATTGTCACATGAACAGATCGTTAAAATGGGCGAAGTCGGGCTGCCCTATATCGCTATGCATATTGCCGATCCGCCGGAAGATATCTGGAATGTTCCGGACAAATTTATGGTCCACCAGCAGGATGCCGAACGGGTTGTACGACAACATCCGGAAACAACATTTATATTGGCGCATGGATTTTATTTAACAAACCGGAACGCTGATATAGATACTCTACGCAAGTTTTTCGATAGAAACCCCAACCTGTATGTTGATATTTGTTGTTCAAAATGGTGGGATGCACCTGAACCGGATTATAAAAAACTGAGAAGACTGTTGATCGAATACAAGGACCGGTTTATGTTTGGGACAGATTTTAATAACCGGCGCATTTCAGCGGGATTCAAATATCTTCGTGAGCGACTCGAAACGGACAAACCGTTGACATTTGGCAATAACGGCGGACCGGGACCGGGGCTTGCACTGCCGCTGGACGTACTCAACCGAATCTATTACTGGAATGCCGCACAACTCATCCCCGGAGTGAAAGAAGCTTTGGTAAACCTGGGTTATGAGATTAGCGATGTGCCGCCCAAATCGTCGCTGGTTGTTCCTGATTTGGATTATGATCCGCCGCAGGTCAAAGTTATTAACCATTCCGAAAGTGCAAAAATATCTGATTCATTCCCGGTTACGATTGATTTGACCACCTATGACAGGATTGTTGACGGACATGTGCAAATCCTCAATTACAAAAAAGTGGTCTTGCAAACACTTTATGAAGGAAAGTTTGATAAAAAGATGACTTTTAACTGGGATGTTAAAGACAATAAAGGAGTAAAAGTGTCGCCCGGATTATACCGGGTGTGGCTCATTCTGGAGGGTAACAAATGCGCGGAAACCGTATTTGAACTACAATAGGGATAATTTGCTGTAAAATTATTATTTAAGGGCCATTATGAGAAAAAATAAAAAATATAATTATGTACTACTATTCATCTTGTTATTGTCGACATATCCGTTGAATGGATTTACCGCAAATTCGGCAAACGCTGAATTTTCTTTCAGGATATTGCCCGAGTTGCAGGATTTTGAAATTTCCACGGATAAAATTCATCTGACAAGTGAGCTGGTTTTACCCAATATATTAAATTCTAAAGTAAATGTAAACGAGTGGCGGCATGTTTCCCGCATTATTGAGGAAAAGAATTTAGCCGGGGAACAGGGTCAGTGTATTACTGATATTTTTGCATGTAACACCGCTAGACTAACCAGGGAGTTTTGGCATTCGGCAGATAAAGAAAAAATCGCAATAAGACAAAAAGTGACCAATCTTAGCGGCAAACCCTTTCAATTAAAATCTCTCATGCCGCTTAAACTCAAGGCCCTTGTTTTCGAGGAGGAAAAAAGAGCGGATCAATGGAATGTGCTTGTCCAGAAACGTCTTAAAAACGGCAAACCCGCCTCGATTGTTCCATCGGATAATAAACTGATAGAAGCCGATCCGTTTTGCTTGTTTCATACCAATAAAAATAATACACCGGATTTGCTTATCGGTTATTTAAGTCAAACCGGCCATTTGGCGCATTTTTTATTACAATTTAATAATACCGGCAAGCAGACTGATTTTTCATCCCTAACGGCCGAGTGTCAGTTTGACGGCGTGTTGATCCCGTCGGGCGGCGAGCGGACCAGTCAATGGGTCTATATCAATGCGGGCTTTGATCCGAACGAACTCATCGCGGAATACGCCGACAGAGTCGGGGAATATCATGGCATAAAAAAGCCGGCTGAACAAGCCCCTTCCGTTTTCTGTACATGGTATTTTCACGGACGCCACTATAATGAAAAATATTTTATGGATGATATCCGGTCCCTGCGGGAAAATCGCGTGCCGTTTGATGTTTTTTTGATTGATGACTGCTGGGCGAACGGCAACTGGGGCTATTGGAACACGAATTATAATGATTTCCCGAGCGGTATGAAAAAAGTCACCGATATCATGAGAGGGGCGGGATACAGACCCGGGATCTGGACGGCGCCGTACTCGGTGGATATGGAATCCGATCTTGCCAGGGAACATCCCGAATGGCTGCTGAAAACCACCGCCGATACCCTGGTTGTGTTCGGCTATTCGGTGAAGGCCTGGATTCTCGATCCGACCTATCCCGGCGTGTGCGATCATTTGCAAAAGGTGTACAGAAGACTGGCGAATGATTATGGCTTTTCATATTTTAAATTTGATTTTATGCGATCCGTGTTCATTTACGATAACGTGAAATTTTATGATCCCCGCATAACCCGGCTTGAAGCCTATCGTATGGGACTGGAAGCCATACGCAAAGGCGTAGGCCCGGACGCATATATATCGGTTTGCGGCGGTCATTTTGGCGGCTCGTTGGGGATCGCCAATTCGCAGCGCAGCGGCAGCGATGTCGTTTCCATATGGAGGTCCGAACAGATCGACTGTTTCCGGCAAAACATTTTAAGAACCTGGATGAGCCGGTTGTGGCACGTTGATCCTGACGCCCTGATGCTGCGAAAACGGACGACATCTTTTTATGAGCCGGACGACCCGCACAGTCATTTGTCGCTGGGGACTTTAACAGACGAGGAGGCGCTTACATTTACATTAAATCAATATGTTGGCGGCGGTATGGTATGTTTTTCCGAATACATGCAGGAACTTGATCCGGAAAGACGTGAAATGTATCGTTATGTCATTCCTTCGATAGACACAAAATCGGTACCCCTGGATATTTATAATACATTATGTCCCTCTATGATGCTGACCAAGGTCAAACCTGTATGTAATGATCTTGAACCCTGGAATACGGTCGCCGTAACCAACTGGGAGGACAAGGAGAAAGAATTACAGATCACTCTATCCGGGAAAATGATTGAATCATTAAAGTCGGATAAATTTATTATTTCCGAGTTTTTCAGTCATAAAACACTTGGCGTCTTTTCTGAAAACAACAGGCTGAATATGGGAACAATTTTACCGCACTCGAGCAAATTGTTAAGAATTGCTCCGTGGGATGGGAAAAAACCGGTTCTGACCGGCACGGATCTGCATTTTTCCGGCGGAGGCGTAGAAATCAGGGAATGGAACGTCCGTCATAATGCAGTCGAAGGAAAAATTGAAACGGAATGGGATTATCCGGTTACGATATACATCGCATTTCCTGCTGAAAACGAGAATGGTTATCTGTTAAAAACGACAAAAGTACAGCCCCGGCAAAGATCCTTTTTTGTAACAAAAATGTGAAAAGGTTTTTATAATAATCAAGGTTAAAGCTATGATACGAAAGTTATTATTTTGTTTAATATTAGTTATTTGTGAAAGTACGATAGCTCAGCAAATATCATCCGATGCCGATTGGCAGATTAAAAAAGTTCCTGAAGACCAGGTCATTTGTTTCGCCCTGTACACGGTTAATAACAACATACTAAAATTGACCGCCCAGTTTTACGAACTTGATGGCGATGCCGACCGAACGGCACATTTGCAGATAAAAAGAGACGGTCAATGGACGGAAATCGCAAAAACAAAGATCATAGAACGCGGATGGACAGCGCCTTTCCGCGTTGAAAACTGGGATTCGTCGAAGGATTATGAGTACCGGGTAGCGCACGGCCGGAGAGCGTTCTTTAACGGAACAATCCGTCGGAACCCTGTCGACAAGGAAGAAATCGTCGTCGCAGCATTCACCGGCAACTCGAACAAGTACCGCGGCCCCCGGCCGGATGTCATCGCCAATATCAAAGTCCAGGACCCAGATCTGTTGTTTTTTTCAGGCGACCAGGTTTATGATCATACAACGCATTTTGCCTCCTGGCTGCTGTTCGGCAGACAGTTTCGTGACATCATGAAAGACCGTCCCACTATATGTATACCCGACGACCACGATGTCGGCAATGGGAATTTATGGGGTGGTGGAGGCCGGATCGGGTATCTTGGATATAACGACCCGGAATATGTAAAGGAAGTTGAAAGGGCTCAAACAAGTCATCTGCCGGACCCGTACGATTCCGCACCCATCGAACGGGGTATCGGCGTCTATTATACGTCGCTGAACTGGGGCCGGATAGGATTTGCCATTATCGAGGACCGCAAATTCAAGTCCCAGGTCGATATTTTGGATAGTACAGCGCTGGAAGAAAAAGGCGTGGTTTTCTCCCGGGAGGATCATATCGAAAAATTTTCAGATCCGGCGCTGATTGACGTTCCGGGCGCGAAAATGCTGAGCGACAGGCAACTGGCCTTTCTGCAGGAATGGGGCGCCGACTGGAATGGCACCGATATGAAGGCGGTGTTGTCACAAACCGTATTCTGCGGGGGCGCTCATATCCACCGGGGTCAGCGACTCAAAGCGGACCTCGACTCCAACGGCTGGCCGCAATCGGGCCGCAACCGGGCGCTGGATGTTATGCGGCGCTGCTTTGCATTGCATATTGCCGGTGACCAGCATCTGGCCACCATTATTCATCATGGAATTGATGAGTGGAACGATGCCGGATGGTCTTTCTGTGTGCCGTCAATTCTGAACTTTTACCCGCGCAAATGGCTGCCTGAGGAGAAGGGCCTTGATCCTATCCCAGGTCCGCTTGCCGATACCGGTAAGTATTTCGACGGTTTCGGCAACCGCATTACGATGTACGCTTATGTCAACCCCGCTCCGGAGAACATGTATCCGCCGGCAGACAACGGCGCCTCCGGATACGGTCTGGTGCGGTTTAATAAAGTTACCCGTCAGATCACTATGGAGTGCTGGCCGCGCGGCGTAGATGTTTCCAAACCGGACGCGCGGCAGTATACCGGTTTCCCTGTCACCATCAACCAGGAAGATAACTATGGCCGCAGGGCCGCGGCATATCTCCCCACGATTGAGGTTGTCGGACGGAAAAATCCCGTCATTCAGATTATTGATGAGACAAATAAAAAGATCGTCTACACAATTCGCATCAACGGGATGACTTTTCGTCCCAAAGTATTTAAAAAGGGTCGATATACAATTAAAATAGATGGGGGAGATATTATTAAAGTGTTGCGCAACGTAGATTCACTGGATGGTGCGCAGTCCAAAACAATAACTGTTCAATTTGAATGTTAATATTGATCAGTGTATCGGTATTCCAGTTAGGAGGATAAAAAATTTTAAGAATTCATTTGATAATAAGGAGAGCCTGGTGAGACACGTAAAGATTTTTTATAAGCATATCGATTATTTCTTTAATAATAATCATATTACCTCCATTATGGCGGGCGCTTTGCTGATACTGCTTATTACTTTTGCAGTTACAGTGAGTGCATCCGAATACTATGTCGCGCCCAATGGCAGCAGCAGTTTTCCGGGCACTCGGGAAGCCCCATGGTCGCTCAACAAGGCGAATAACAGCCTGAAGCCTGGCGACACCGCAATCCTTGTGGACGGTGATTATACTGGCACACCCATAGCGCCGATTCGTTCGGGGCAGGCGGAGAATTATATCACCTACAGGGCTGAAAATAAACACGGGGCCGTTTTCCATGATATCACGGAATTGCCGGAATCCCGTGGTCCGGTGGCGATTTATGTGAGCGGAAAAGCGTACATTGAAGTGGACGGCATCAGAGTCAGAGATGTAAAACGCTGGGTTATGGGTGTGAAGAGTCATCATATAACAATTACCAACGGTCATTTCGAGAACTCGACGGGATGGATCAATTGCCGGTTCGAGGAAAACGGCGACGGGATACGCATTATTAACAATTATTTTCAGGAGGGCACCGATCTTGTAAGTCTTGACGGCGGCGACGGCCATTATGTCGAGGGTAATTATTTTGGCGATGCTACGCATACAGGGCTCGTGTTGCTGGGCGTACAAAGGTCCGTTGTAAGAAAAAATTTCATGACAAACAGGCGGTGGCGTTGTATGGAAGTGGAAAGTCAGCGTCATGAACCTTATCGTCACTCTAAATATAATCTGATCGAAAAAAATATTTTTGATTATTCTCCTTGCAAAAGCATTCAGTATGCCGGGAATTATTCTATTTTGCGCCGGAATATTTTTCGACGCAGTCTTGACGGTATGGGATGGGCAAATTATCTGGGAAGCGCCAAAACTCCGGAAGCCTGGCATGATGAACATAACCGGTTTTACAATAATGTCATCACCGAATGCGGGACCAATGATATTGTTCTGCAGCTGATTGAAGAAAACAATGCCAAAGGAATTCCGGTTGAGGAAAGTGTATCCGATGCCGGCTACGGTATGTCCTATACCACCAACCTGTTTAATCCCCCGATACCTGAATATAGTGATTGCGCTTATGGAGATAATGTGGTGGTCAACAATATCTTTTATCTGAACGCTAATACGACGAATCTTTCCGACAAGAAGGGCAAAAAGGCATCACCCACGACGCAAGTTGCTTTTGACTGGAATGCGACGCCGGAATTCGGGCGGTTTTATTATAATAATTTTTTCAGTGGTGACCCCGGCGCCGATGTGTTTTATTTTGCTGACGCACCCTATATGAATCCTCCCGTGCCGCGTAACCAGTCGGTAGTAATTTTCGAGCAGACCTATCCGGAGTGGGCCTCGAATAATATGGAGGTCGACCCGAAATTTATTGATCCCGCGCAGACGGATTACCACCTCCAAGCGGACAGCCCCTGTATTGATCAAGGAGGGCCTTTGACCAGAGCCGCGGCAGCCGGACAGGGTACACAGCTCGAGGTGCAGGACGCGCTTTATTTCACGGACGGTTACGGATTGCTGGAACCGGATATCATTCGTGTGGATACGTCATGCGTGAAAATTACCGGAATCGATTATGAAACGAACACGCTCACACTGGAGCAGGAAATGTCCTGGCAGAAAGACACGCCGGTTTATCTGGATTACAGGGGTAGCGGGCCGGACCTCGGGGCGTTTGAATATGGCGATACCGAAACAGGCATTAACCCGTTAAACGGATCGGGTAAACCGGATTTTTTTAATTTGTATGAAAATTATCCCAATCCGTTTAATCCGGAAACCTGCATTAGATATGAATTGTCGGAACCCGGACATATTACTTTGTTTGTTTATAATATTATGGGCCAAAAGATCAGGACTTTATGTGATCATTTTCAGGAGAGCGGCTTACATCAGGTTATCTGGGACGGCAAAGATGATAGGGGTAACATTTTATCAAGCGGAATTTATTATTACCAGCTCAAAAAAGACGAGTATAAAAACATGAAAAAAATGATGCTGATCCGGTGATATTATGAAAATATAATAAAGAAATTCACGTTGATTATCAAAAAGGTGTGTTATGAAATATATAACTGTTATAATAATGTTTTTATATTTTTCAGTTTCCGCGGCACAGGATATCCAATCAATTGAGATCAAACCCGAAAAGAAATATGTTTTGGATTGGCTGAATCAATCATCGACGGGTGAAAAATTAGGAAAGATATCTGATGCCATCTGGTCTTTTGCCGAACTGGGTTTGATGGAATTCAGGTCATCGCAATTGCTGATCGAAACCCTGGAAAAGGAAGGTTTTGTTGTTGAAAAAGGCCTGGCGGGAATGCCAACCTGTTTTATAGGCAGTTTTGGTTCGGGAAAACCCGTTATCGGCATCCTTGCCGAGTTTGACGCGCTGCCGGGTTTGTCTCAAAAAGGACGGGTCCCGAAACAGGACCCGATTATTCAGGGAGCCCCGGGACACGGATGCGGACACAATACCATGGGAACGGCATCAATAGCGGCGGCAATCGCCGTTAAAAAGGCAATGGAAAAATTTAAGGTAAAAGGAACGGTAAAGGTTTTCGGATCGCCGGCGGAAGAAAGTTTAATAAGCCGGCCCTATATGGTGAGAGCGGGTTTATTCGACCAGGTTGATGTCCTGATTGATAATCATTTCAGTTCGAATTTTGGCACGTCGTATGGTGTTTCAGGCAACGCCCTGTATTCAGTTATTTTTTCGTTTAAAGGTAAAACTTCACACGGCGCCTATGCATGGTCCGGGGTGAGCGCTTTGGACGCGGTCGAAATAATGAACGTAGCCACCAATTATTTGCGTGAGCATCTGTTTTACACATATCGTATGCATTATGTGATTATTGACGGAGGTCAGGCGCCAAATGTTGTCCCCGACCGGGCGAGTGTATGGTATTTTCTGAGAAATTCCGATGCCCGGATAGAAAAAATGTATGAAAAAGTGGTAAATTGCGCGAAAGGAGCAGCTTTGGCCACAGGTTGTACATTGGATTCGATTCGGGTCCTTACGGCGACTCATCAAAAACATGCCAGTAAATCGCTGGCGGAACTTTTTCAAAAGAATATTGAACATGTCGGAATGCCGCAATGGGCGGATGAAGAGGAAATCTTTGCCAAATCACTGCAAAAAGAATTAGGTGAGGAAGAAAAGGGAATGCCGTCAAAAGTTAATGAGTTGAAACCACCTGATTCAATTTTTACAGGCGGGGCCTCAACAGATGTCGGTGAAGTCTCCCTGATCGCCCCGACGGCAACAATTATATTTCCCGGAAAAGTACCCGGCACGATCGGTCATCATTGGTCAACGGTCGCCTGTACTTACGGTTCCGCGGCTTTGAAAGGATTGATTGCGGGAGCGCAGGCAATTGGCGCGTCGGTGATAGATCTCTTAATGGATCCGGAGGAACTTGGTAAAATCCGCTCTGAATTTCAGGAATACAGTCAGGATCATCCTTACAAATCATTTTTACCTGAAGATGCGACGCCTCCGCTCGACCTGAACAGGGAAGTGATGGAAAAATGGCGCCCTTTAATGGAAAAATATTATCAAAGTAATTAGATTTTTTCAGTTTATAAAGAATGGAATAGTTAAAGTGAAAACCAGACCATTATTCTGTTGTTTAAATCCTGTTGTTATGTTTAGTATTAAATAAGGGATAAGTCATACTTTGTTTAAGTTTAATTTTCCTGATTAAAATCTTATTAACTGAAGGAGAATGTAGTCATGTTTAACAAACATGGTCAAATAATAAAAAGAATGTATTCCAGCAATCAAAGCATAGTTTTAAGATTCATAGTAATTGCTGCTTTTTTACATGTTCATTTAGTTTTCAGCGCTCCAAGGGAAGTCAAAGTCGGCGCCCTGTTTATGCAGGGAACACATGATTTTTCTTCGCCGCTGGAAACAAAAATCAACGAAGCGGCGCCTCTTATTGCAGAGGCCGGCAGGCAAAATGTCGATGTTGTGGTTTTGGCTGAAACCTATTTTGAGGGTAAAACCGTTGCGAGCGGTGCTCAAAATCTTAACGACAGTGTTGTGCTGGACTCGATGAAAGTATGGGCGGTTAAGCACAATATCAATATTGTAGCTCAGGTATATGAACTGGAAACAAATCCGACGAAATTGTACAATACGGCGGTTCTTGTAAATCGAAACGGAGAATACATCGGGAAATATCGTAAAGTTAATCTGGCTCCAGGGACGGAAGCCAATTTGTTAACTCCCGGCGATTCTTACCCTGTATTTGATATGGACATTGGAAAAGTAGGCGTTTTAATTTGCTGGGACGGCTGGTTTACCGATCCTGCCAAAACACTTGTGGATAATGGCGCGGAAATTATTCTCATCCCGACATCGGAAAACGATTTTCGTAATATGCGTACCATAACCGCGGAGAACGGTGTTCCCGTTGCATATTCCGTCGATCATCGAAATGATATACCCTCCGGTGTGTTTGATCACCATGGCGATTCCGTTTTTGTCAATTATGAAGTGGGTTTGAATGAGATTGCCATCGGTACCGTTACACTGGGCAATTATAAGAATTTAGCCTTGAATAAAACCGTTCTGGCTTCCGAAGGTACGGATGCGGAGAATCCGGCATCGAACGCGGTCGACGGCCTGTACAGTACTGAGCGTGACGCCCCCGACGAGAAGCAGACAAGCTGGAAAGCCGCATCGCTGCCGCAATGGATCGAGATCGATCTGGGAAAGGATTATGACATCGACCGTGTCTCAATCGCTCAATTCAATACGGAGGAGTATGAATACCAGTTGGAAGGTCGGACAGCAGATGGCGCTTATGAATTAATCAGCACTCCCTTTACCAACATTGAAACAGAAATCGAGTGGGATATTGCCGGGTCGGAAATCCTGTCGGCAAGGTTCGATAAAAAGCAGGTCCGTTACGTAAAACTGACAGTCAATTCCTCAAGCGCAAGCGATGTCACAATTAATGAAATCAAAGTTTTCGGTTACACAGATGAACAAACAGGGATAAAGAAAAACGACATGTCTGCCGCGAAAGATTTCACTCTGTTGCAAAATTATCCCAATCCGTTCAATCCAAGTACGATTGTCCGGTACGAACTTCCACGAACAGGACATATAGAGGCTACGATATTCGATATTAGCGGGAGGAAAGTGATTTCACTGGACAGCGGCTATCGCGATGCGGGCATACACACATTGTCATGGGACGCGACTGATGAGAGCGGACGGCGCGTCGCCAGCGGTTTATATTTGCTTCGTGTTCGCGCCGGGCGGCATGTAAAAACAGTTAAAATGATTTATATGCGATAGCACAATAGGGTGAAAAATTTAAAGGTTATTGAACTGATATAAATAGACATTATTTAAAATTAGCCGGCTTTGGCACGATTTCTAATGCGCTTGACAGCATTTTGTGCCGGGAATGTATTTTGTTAGCCCGGAGGATTAAATGAGGAAAAATAAACTACAATTAAATAAACATGGTCTGCTGATAATAATTTCTTTTTTAATTTTTATCACTTTTATAACTGGACACACAAAAAGTCTGAAATGGCAATGTTCGGCTGTTGTTTATATTGAAAATGAAACTGTTGTGGCAGAGGACAGGTACGGGAACATCATTAATCAGGAAAAAGCCGGCAAAGTTGACGCGGATATCATACAGTCGGCAATCGATCTGGCGGCGCCAGCCGGTCATCTAATCATCACTAAAGGGACATACCGTTTAAGCAAATCATTATTGGTTCACAGCAATATCAAAATCACCGGCGAAGGGCGGGCAACCATTTTTGTCCCGCCGGTGGATGATTTTGCTGTAAAAATCGAAAAAAGAGATGAATATATTTTTCCTCGTCCTTATCATTCCGAGGCCGGAAATCCCATGTATGGCCTGATTGTTCGTGATATCACCATTGACGGCGCGAGGGACAATTTACCGCACAGCGGCAAGGGATTGTATTGTAAAGTATTCTGGAGTTCCAGTTTTGAAAATATCTGGATACAAAATACGGGCCTTGGTATCCATGTAGACAATACGAGGGAGAGCGTTTTTTCCAAAATTTATCTTATCAATAACGGCGATGAAAAGAAGAAAGAACCGGGTATACGGGTTGATGGAAATAACAATTTACATTTCCGCAGTCTTTATATCATTTATCCCAATTATATCGGGATGGAGATAAAAAGCAAGCTGGTATTCATTTCCCAGGCTATGTTTCATGGATGGCTGGAGCCGCATAATAAACCGGCAAAATATCCGCTTATCCAGGTCAAAGATCTAAATGATTTTAAGGAAGGTGAAGGCCGCTTCAAATCGGATGTGGTTATAGAAAACAGCCGGATTACAGTCGGCGGCGAGGGTAGCTGCGCCGTGAATATTATCAATAGTCCGGTGACGCTGAGGCAATGTGTGGCCACTGCCGGAGTGGGCAACACGGTGGTGAGGGTATCGGATAACGCCCGCGTGAATATTACGGACAACTCTTTCTACAGCTTTTTACCTTTGCCTTCAGGGCAATATGTTCTCTATGCCGAAGACTCTGAGGTCATTTTTAAAAATAATGTGGTCAGTTGTCACAATCTTCAATTATGCCTGAAAGCAGCGCGAAATAGTATTATTGCCGATAACCGGTTTGATGCTGTTTCGGAAAATTCGAATATTTATATCGGGGATAACAACAACCAGGGTTCCCGCTGTATTCAGGTTACGGGTAATATTTTTCGACAGGAAAAATTGGAGAATGCCGTGAAGGTGAGTACACTATCAGACAAGAATATAGATATTTACAATAATCAGCTTTGGAGCGAATAATGAACATATCACATGTTTATTATCGGATATTTCTATTCATAATATTATTCTTGGCATGTATACACGTTGAACATGCGATATCCGAAACAATAAAGTGGGATTGTTCTGCGGTGGTTTATATTAATAACAATATTGTCAAAGCAGAGGACCGGGATGGTCGTGTTGTGATGGAGGGAAATGTTGGACAGGCGGATGCAGATGTGATTCAAGCCGCTATTGATGCCGTCTTGCCAGCAGGGGAAATTAAAATTTGCAGGGGAAAATATATATTAAATAAACCCATTCAAATTTACCATAATATCAAATTAACAGGTGAGGGACGAAGTACAATCATTGTGCCTCCAAAAGAAGATTTTGCATTTTGGTTTGATAAAAAAGATACAGTGCTGATTTCAAGACCATACCACAAGAAAGAGGGATTTCCACTTTATGCCATGATCATGAGTAATATGACCATAGATGGGGAGAGAGAAAATATTCCGCATAGTGGTAAAGGATTATTCCTGGGCAGATTTTGGAGTTCGGTTTTTCAAAACCTGTGGATACAGAATACAGGCACTGCAATTCAAATTGAGAGTGTACACGAATCAGAATTTTCAAACATATATCTTATCAATAATGGTGATGAAATTAAGAAAGAACCCAGTATTTTAATGAAAGGCTCTGACAATCTTCACTTTCGAAGCCTTTATGTGATTTATCCTAACTATATTGGCTTGGAAATAATTTTAAATTCCAAACTGGTATTCATTACACAATCAATGTTTCATGGCTGGTTGCCACGCCACGGTGGAGCCGCAAAATATCCATTAATTCAGATCAAAGACCTGAACAAAAAAAAGGAAGGGCGTTACAAATCGGATGTAATCATCGAAAATAGCAGAATTACGGTTGGCGGCGAGGGTAGTTGCGCAGTGAATATTATCAACAGTCCGGTGAAGTTGAGACAATGTGTTGCCACTGCCGGAGAAGGTAATACTGTTGTGAGGGTGTCGGATAATGCCCGCGTTAATATTACGGATAATTCATTCTACAGCTTTTTACCTTTGCCTTCAGGTAAATATGTTCTCTATGCGGAGGACTCTGAAGTCATTTTTAAAAACAATGTGATCAGTTTTCAAAATCTTCAATTATGCTTAAAAGCGGCGCGAAACAGTATTATTGCCGATAACCGGTTTGACGCGATATCCGAAAATCCCAATGTCTTTATCGGAAACAATGAAGACCAGTATTCAAGGAATATTCAGGTAAGAGGCAATATTTTCAGAAAAGAAAACATTAAAGATGCTGTTGAAAAAAGCCCGCATCCGCATAAAAATATCACAATTTATGACAACCAGTTATGGAGCGAATAGCTGATTTACGCATTTCAATGATCGTATGTATTAAAAATAAGGTAGATTTATTAAAATTATATTTTTATAAAATTATTATCGATGAGGTTAACTGCGAAATCGGGGAAATAGAGTGTCTAAGTATGATGAGTGAAAGATGCCGTTTCGGGAATCGACAGGCGTACCGGATGAGACATATTATAATATCCGGATTGAACAGCGGCCGGTTCATTCAACGTATTTAATGCAAATAATTTATGTAATGAAAATAAAGGGAGTATAAACATGCAAAAAGGGAAAAATCTAATTACGAGACGGAATTTTGTCAAACAGGCATCATTGGCCATATCTACCGCTTCGGGCCTTCCGCTGTTATCAAATTGTACAAGTGGAACAAATTCGCCCGAAACGGTCTCAGATGAAAATAAGGGATTTAATGATAAAGATAATTTTGGCGGGAATCACCCGCCCCGTCATACAAATGAGGGCGGCATTGCCCGGAGGGTTCTTGGAAAAACCGGTTTGAATGTTTCGCTATTAGCCTTTGGCGGTGGTTCGCTGTTTATGTTATCTGATGAAAAGGACTCCGAGTCCATGTTGGTACGGGCCGTGGAGGCGGGTATTAATTTTTATGACACAAGTTGGGATTATGGTGACGGGCAGAGTGAAGTCCGGTTTGGCAATGTACTGAATCAATACCGCGATCAGGTTTATGTCTCTACAAAATTGGATACGAGAGACAGTGATGGTGCTAAACAGCAATTTGATGGCTGTTTAAGCCGTTTAAAGATGGATTATGTGGATGTTCTTATGATGCACGCCATAAGCAAAGGTGACAAGTTGTCCACCATCGAAAACGGTGTTTATAAGGAAATGGTTAAATTTAAAAATGAAGGAACTGCAAAGTTTATCGGGTTCTCTGTGATGCTGGAAGAAGATTTGCCGGTTGCCAAGTCTTTGATTGATAATCTGGATATTGATGTGGTTTTGGGAATCGTTAATCCGCTTAGTCATTTTGGAAACTGCGAATTACTTGTTCGATTTTTAAAAGAAAAAAATATTGGTCTGCTGGGCATGAAGGTTATCAGAGATTTACTTGATAAACAAACTACAGCCAGTGAGTTGATTAACTACGCGCTGGATCGGGACCATGTATCCTCAACAATAATCAGTCATCAGGACATCAACAAGCTGGAAGAGAACATTAGTATTGTTACCGAGTATTCAACGACAACCGGAATACCGCGTGACTGGGGTGCGTTGGAAGAAAAGTATAAACTTTATGCGCAAACTCATACGCCTGTATGGGCGCTTCCGGGTTATCGTGACGGCATGCTGGTTTAGTAACCGGGATATGGCTCGGAGTAAATGAATATTTAATCAGTCACCAGTGTCCGGTTTAACCCGGACACGACACTCTAAACATTTTATATTATTAATGTTTTCGAATATGAAATTAATAAATGATTTG
>JAFGSB010000022.1 GCA_016934825.1 Candidatus Zhuqueibacterota bacterium | reverse complement strand
TGGAACGGAAAGAATGAATATAACACATTTGTTTCATCAGGACTTTATTTGTGTGTGATACAATTTAAAAATCAGACAAAAACAGTTAAACTTGTTTACATAAAATAATTTTCAGTTCGGCCGGTATATGTGTGCCGGACGAATTGTACGGTTTTACAAAACATGTCCGACAAATATCCGGCACAATCCTGATTTTTAACTTTCAGAGGCTTTTTAAATAACAATTGGAATGATGATAACGAAAAGTCGTTACAACCCGTCCTAAATCATTTACGGTATATCCCTGTTGCCGATTTTGGCCGATAAAATATTGCCGCTCCCGGACGGCAGGATATAACTTACCGGGCCAATCCCCCGGGCAAACCAGAAATAGCTGGTCCCCTCCATATAGGGCTTTTCCACCATTTCCGGGTAACTGATGGTCATTTTGAGTTTGATACATTCGGGGAATAATCCGACGGGTAATTCAACATTTTCAATCGATTCGATTTCATATTGGACATTTATTGTTGTGGTTGTGACTGTTGAATCGATTCGCGTTTCCTCGCTTTCGATTGTTTTTTTGTCGCCAAGCTTTGTGGAAAACGGCGAACTGGGCAAAGGGGGATCAAAATTGATTTCAGGTATAAAAGGTGATTGCGGTGAGAATGTAGCCCAGTATAGTTTGTCATCGATTTTTATATGTTTTTCTTTCCAGATGGGGATGCCGAGAGAATCAAAATAAACCACGATATAATTGATCCTGTTATCTTCTTTTTTTTCTTCAATAACCTGTATTTTTGCCATTGCCCCGGAATAATTCCACACATTGTTTTTTTTCATCGGGAAGAATTCCATTGTGCTGTTATCTTTGGAACAATTAAAAAAGAGTAATATAATGAGACCAATAATATAAATCTGTTGAGTCGTCCGTTTATTTAATTTAAACATATAAAAATACCGACGTCCTGTTTACGGACGCTTTTACCTAATCTGGATTAATAGTTCTGTATAATTGAAATAACAATTTCGTTTTTTATTAAAAAGCCAAATAATGATTTAATACCCGATACCCTGTATATTTTTTATTCAAGCCTTTATATAAAACACTGGTGTCCGGTTAACGAACACCGCAACCTGATCCGGTTTACAAGTTTAATAAAATCAATTAATGATATGATAACAATTTAATTTTTACATGCATATCAAATAATGATTTTTTTATCTGAAAACTTTAGTAATAGTACAAGAGTGTTGTGTCCGGGTTTAACCGGACACTGATAATATAAAAATATAAAATTTTTATAAGGAAAAACAAGATATTTTTATGATCCGATTAAATCCGATTGTAAAACAGGTTTAACCATTACCGTTAAAAAGAATATCAATCATAGGCTATTGTGCGGATAACTCCCATGGTCGCGCCGTTTTCGTTTACAGTTGTCGTATCACTAACGGAATAGATTGTTTTCACATTATTGTCCTGCAAAAATTTATTGACCAGTTTATCCAGGTTTTCAAGTTGACCGATTGTTTTAAAAATTGACAGGTCCGAAGTAAAGGTTTTGACTTTCGGCATAAATATATCTCCAAAAAAAATTTATTCTTTTTTTTGTTCAAGCGCGTTTTTTAAAGCGTTCCAGGATAAAAGTGCGCATTTAACGCGGGTCGGGTATTCACAAACGCCCTTAAAAGCGGCCAGTTCGTCCATCTTCTCAGGATCATAGTTGATTTCTCCTTTAACCATTTTCGAAAATTCCTGAAACAGTTCCCTGGCTTCAGATAAGGTCTTACCCTTGATCTGTTCCGTCATGACCGACGCTGAAGCCTGGCTGATCGCGCAGCCGCTCCCTTCAAACGCAACATCCGTTACGATATTGTCCTTTAGTTTTAACGACAGAATTATTTCATCACCGCAGAACGGATTTTTACCGGTAATTTTTACATCGGCGTTTTCAAGCGTACCGCGATTTCGCGGATGTTTGTAATGATCAAGAATGATTTCCTGATATAATTCATCTATATCCATTTTGAAAAATAATCCTTCGCTTTATCGAGAGTAATAACAAATTGATCAATTTCCTGTTTATTGTTATAGAGATAAAAACTTGTCCTTGCGGTAGCCGGGACATGCAGCCGTTTCATGATGAGTTTGGCGCAATGATGTCCGGCCCGTATTGCAATATTATGTGAATCCAGAAATGTTGCCAGGTCGTGCGGATGGATATCAGCCAGACTGAATGAAATGACCGGCCCGCGGTTTGTCAGGGGACCGAATATTTTGAGTTGGCCGATAAGCTGCATTTGTTCAAGGGCATAGTCAGTCAAAGCCTGGTCGTGCGCTCTGACCGAATCGGGCCCGATTTGCTGTAAAAAATCCACTGCCGCCCCCAATCCGATCACCCCGGGGATGTTTTGCGTACCGGCTTCAAATTTCCAGGGTATATCATTCCAGGTGGATGAATTATAGTCGACGTCGCTGATCATCGAGCCGCCAAAAAACACCGGGTCCATTTCTTCAAACCGTTCCCGTTTGGCGTACAAAACTCCGGTACCCATTGGACCGAGCATTTTATGGCCCGAAAAAACATAAAAATCCGCGTCCATGTTCGATACATTAACCGGCATATGCGGTGCGGTTTGCGCGCCGTCCACCAGAACTCTGGCGTTAACCTGTAGCGCCGAATTAATAATTGACTTGACATCCGTTATGGAACCCAACACGTTTGACATCTGTGTAATAGCAACCAGTCTGGTTTTGGCGGATAAAAGTTGAAAATACTGTTCCATTTTTAACTGCCCGGACTCGTCGAATTCAATAAATTTTAATTTCGCGCCAGTTTTTTGCGCAACCATCTGCCAGGGAACGAGGTTACTGTGATGCTCCAGTTCGGAGAGAAGAATTTCATCGCCGGCTTGGACATGTTTTAATGCCCAGCCATAAGCGACAAAATTGATCGCCTCGGTGGCGCCGCGGACGAAAACGATCTCGTTTGATAAACCGGCGCCGATAAACCCGGCGACTTTATCTCGTGCTTTTTCATATTCCTGTGTCGCTTTTTCCGCGATACGGTACGCACCGCGGTGCGTATTGGCATTATATTCCCTGTTAAATTTATCCCATGTTTTTATGACCTGAAGCGGCCGTTGTGAAGTCGCCGCATTATCAAAATAAATCAAATCCCGGTTTTCCGGCATTTCAAATATCGGGAAATATTTTCGCACATCTTTTATATTTATTTCCGGCTTTATTTGGGCCTCGGTTATACTCATTGTTTTACTCAATCTATTTGAATTTCGATATTATTTTTAGAAACCCGGACGGGAAAAGTTTTTACGCCTTCATACGCCGGTAATGATAGGGCATCACCTGTTTTGAGATCGAATCGCGCGCCGTGAAAAGCGCAAACCAGGTTTTCATTATCAAGCCAGCCGTCGGAAAGTGGAAATTCTTCATGTGTACATCGGTCTTCCAGAGCGTAAACCGTATCGCCAACCCGCACAACAACTATTGACACACCCTGCACCTCAACATGGTGCATGGTGCCCGGCGACAGGCTGTCATACTCAAACACAGGTATAAATTCACTCATTTTATCTCAAATTTTATCCTAAATTGGTTGAATATATCAATTAATACTAACTTGTTGTTTAGTTCGTTTTGCTTAAACGTACATAATCCTTTTTTGTTCAATTTTTACAGCAAATCCAGTTCCAGTCTGGCCTCTTCGGACATCATATGAATGTTCCATGGCGGGTCCCAAACAACATTTACGTCCACATCTTTAATGCCTTCAACATGCAACAGCATGGTTTTTATTTCTTCCGGAAGAGATTCAGCAACCGGACAGGCCGGCGACGTCAGCGTCATGGTAATTTTTACTTTGCCTGTTTCATCCAGATCAACCTCGTAAATGAGACCCAGGTCGTATATATTTACCGGTATTTCCGGATCATAGCAGTTTTGCAGAACTTCTAAAACATCTTGTAAAATGGAATCTTTGCTCTTGTTTGCCATTTTTTTCTCAATCGTTTTGTTTTAAATGACCATCCTCGAGACGTGAGAATACCAGTTTATCAATAATGTCCCGAAACTTATCAATTTTAATATTTTTGATAATTTCGCCGGCAAAAGCATGTATCATGATATTCTTTGCCAGTTGTTCATTGATACCGCGCGCCCGAAGGTAAAAAACGCCGTTCTCATCAATCTGGCCGATTGTGCCGCCGTGCGTGCAGCGAACGTCGTCCGCGAATATTTCAAGCTGAGGTTTGGTATCTACCATCGCCTCCTCGGACAGTAAAATATTTTTATTACTTTGAATGGCGTCCGTTTTCTGCGCGTCCGGTCTGACATGGATTTTACCGCTGAATACCGCCCTGGCTTTGTCATCAAGGATGCCATGATATACCTCGTTACTGTGACAATGCGGCCGGGCGTGGTCAATAACGGAATGGTTGTCGATCAATTGGTCTTTATGGGCGAGATAAAGACCGTTCAGTATGCTGTCACTGCCCTCGCCGTCCAGCAGGTTAAAAATATCATTCCGAACGATTGAACCGCCGAATGAAAAAGAGTGCGATGAAAAAACACTGTTTCGCATTTGATGAACGTAGAGAGCGGAAATATGATATGCTTTGGCGCTTTCTTGTTGTAATTTGTAAAAATCCATAACCGTGTTCTCACCGGCAATGATCTCGGTAACCGGGTTGGTAAAATAGATATCATTATTGACCCCCGCATAATTCTCGATAATGCTCGATCGGGAATTACTACCGGCAATGATCAGATTGCGGGGATGCGTCACAATCGACTCTCCTGCCGCGCTGGTCATATATAATATGTGGATCGGATTATCCAAAATCAAACCTTCCGGAATATGGATAAATGCGCCGTCACTTATAAATGCCGTATTCAGGGCTGTAAATTCGTGTTCCATATAATCTGAATGTTTTGTCAGGTATTTTTCTATCAATTCTTTATCTTCCTGTAAAGCCCGGTCCAGATTTTTCACCCTGACTCCTTCCGGTAACCGGGAAACGGATAATTCAGGAACATACTGACCGTTCATAAATATCAATTGGGTGTGTTTTATGTCTTTCAGGGTATACGGTTCGATTACCCCGGACACAACTTCCGGATCATGACCACCGGCTGCCAGTTTAAACGGGATCCTTGTTATAGGCGATATATTGGTAAATCTCCATTCTTCCTTTCTGATTGTCGGGAAACCCAGTTCGTCAAACCGTGTGATTGCCTGTTTCCTGAGATCGTGCAAAGGAGTAAAGGATTGCCCGTTCAGTTTTTTTTCGAAATTTTGAAAATTTATTTTATGCCAGTCTTGTTGTGTTAATTTTTGGTCCATTATAATTACTCCTCAACGTGTACCGCCTGGGCGGGCACGTTTTCCTTTAACCAGTCATAACCCTGCTTTTCCAGTTCGAGTGCCAGATTCCTGTCACCGGATTTGACGATCCTGCCTTTATACAAGACATGTACAAAATCGGGCACTATATACTCCAAAAGCCTCTGATAATGCGTCACAACAATGATCGCGTTATTCCTGCTTTTTAATGTATTCACACCATTGGCAACAATCTTCAACGCGTCGATATCCAGTCCTGAATCCGTTTCGTCCAAAACGGCCAGCTTGGGTTCCAGGACCGCCATTTGCAGGATTTCATTACGTTTTTTCTCTCCGCCGGAAAAACCTTCATTGACCGACCTTTTTAAAAAGCTTTCATCCATTTGCACAAGTTTCATTTTTTCCCGGACCAGTTTCAAAAATTCCATGGCGCTGATCTGCTTCTCACCCCTGTACAACCGCTTTTCGTTCAGCGCGGTGCGTAAGAAATATGCGGTATTAACGCCGGGAATTTCAACGGGATATTGAAAAGCGAGGAAAAGACCTTCCCTTGCGCGGTCTTCCGGTGAAAGCTCAAGCAGGTCCCTGCCGTCATATTCAACGACGCCGTCAGTAACCTCGTATTCCTCGCGCCCCGCCAGTACCTGGGCCAGGGTGCTTTTCCCGGAACCGTTCGGCCCCATGATGGCGTGCACTTCTCCCGCATTAACCTGCAGGTCTATACCCTTTAATATTTCATTATTTTCAATTGATGCGTTTAGATTCTTTATTTTAAGCATTTTTATCTCCAAAAATTATTAGCCGACACTTCCTTCAAGGCTGACACCTAACAGTTTTTGCGCTTCAACGGCAAATTCCATTGGAAGTTCAGCCAATACTTCTTTACAAAATCCGTTTACGATCATGGACACCGCGTCCTCGGTCGAAATACCACGCTGATTGCAGTAAAATATCTGGTCCTCGCCGATCTTTGACGTAGTCGCTTCATGTTCCACCTGCGCGGTGCTGTTTTTAACCTCAATATATGGAAAAGTATGCGCGCCGCATTTATCGCCGATGAGCAAAGAGTCGCATTGCGAAAAATTACGGGCGTTTTTTGCGCTTTTAAGTACCTTGACCTGTCCGCGATAGCTGTTTTGCCCGAATCCGGAGGAAATACCTTTTGACACAATTGTGCTGGTGGTGTTTTTCCCGATATGGATCATTTTGGTGCCGGTGTCCGCCTGCTGACGGTTTGCGGTCAGCGCGACGGAGTAGAATTCCCCGACGGAAAAATCACCCTGCAGTACACAACCGGGATACTTCCAGGTGATGGCCGATCCGGTTTCCACCTGCGTCCAGGATATTTTTGAATTAACACCCTTGCATAATCCGCGTTTGGTAACAAAGTTGTATATCCCTCCCTTGCCGTCCTTATCGCCGGGATACCAGTTTTGTACGGTGGAGTATTTAATTTGCGCGTTATCCAGAGCTACAAGCTCAACAACCGCGGCGTGAAGCTGGTTCTCATCGCGCATGGACGCGGTACAGCCTTCCAGATAACTGACATAACTGTCGTCCTCGGCAATGATCAGCGTTCGTTCAAACTGCCCGGTATTGGCCGCGTTAATTCTGAAATAGGTCGACAGTTCCATGGGACAACGAACGCCTTTGGGGATATATACAAACGAACCGTCGCTGAATACGGCGGAATTAAGGGCCGCGAAAAAATTATCTGCATAGGGTACGACCGTGCCAAGATATTTTTTCACCAGATCAGGATGGTTCTGTACGGCTTCCGAAAAAGAGCAAAAGATAATGCCAAGTTCTGAAAGTTTTTCTTTAAAAGTTGTCGCAACCGACACACTGTCCAGAACCGCGTCCACCGCGACTCCGGCCAGTATCTCCTGTTCTTTGAGCGGAATTCCCAGTTTATTGTACATCTCTAAAATGGCCGGGTCGACATCGTCGAGACTTTTGGGACCGTCTTTTTTGCTTTTCGGCGCCGAATAATAAACAATATCCTGATAATCGATCTTTTCGTATTTTATATTCGCCCAGCGCGGCTCTTTCATAGTCTGCCAGTGCCGAAACGCCTTTAGCCGCCATTCCAGCATAAATTCCGGCTCTTTCTTTTTTGCGGAGATCAGGCGTATTATGTCTTCATTTAATCCTTTTGGTACGGTTTCGTTCTCTATATCGGAAACAAATCCGTATTTATATTCTCTGTTTGCATATTCCTGTAAAAATTCATTTTCATCGGCCATAAAAAAATTACTCCTTTATAAAATCAGCCATTGTAATATTTTGCAAATGCTGAACAAGACCTTTCTGTACCGGCGCCAGTCTTTCTCTAAGTGTGCAAAAATTGGATCGCAGACAACATGAAGGATCGTAATAACAGTCGGTTATATGTATCGGCCCTTCGATCGCTTCCATAATTTTGGCCAGGGAAATTTTTTTCACATTTTGCACAAGTGTATAACCGCCCTGCGATCCCTGCACCGATTCAATGATTCTTCCCCTTGCCAAAGCCTGCAGTATTTTTGCCAGTAATGTTTGCGAAATGTTGTGAAAATCGGCAACTTCGCGGACTGTAACAACATTTTTGTCCGCATTACTCATCATGTATTGCAATGCCACTATCGCGTATTCCGTTTTTTTACTCAGTTTAAACATATTTATAAATAGGACTAATTTGGTCTTGTTTATCAGATATAACATACAAACTTTTATTCTTATTCCAAAGAAAAAATTTTTTTTTAGTTTCCGGGAAAAGATGAGAAGGGAAGATATATTTTTATCAGGGATCCGGGAGTGGTTGAAAATATAACGTTAATAGTACAAAGAAAAGAAATAAAGCCCCCTGCATGTGAAAAATTGACACCATATTATTCAGCAAGCCGTTGCAGGGATTTAAACAGCGCCTGGGTTCCTTCGGAGCCTTCGCCGTGAGTCTGGCAGCCGGTAAACAACTGGTGGACAAGAGATAAAGCCGGCAGGGGGGTCAACGACTCCCGGGCGGTTTCCAGCGCCAGGCGTAAATCCTTTTGCTGCAGGTCGATCATGAAACCCGGTGCGAAATCCCCGTCCGCCATTTTCGGGCCCAGATTGGCCAACTGCCATGAACCGGCCGCGCCGTTTTTGGTCGCTTCGATCATGGTTTTTGGATCGACCCCGGCTCTTTTCGCGAACAAGACCGCCTCGCATACCGCCATATTCGTTATCGAAACCAGGATCTGGTTGCACAATTTTACGGTTTGCCCCATGCCGTTGGCGCCGACATGCGTAACGGTTTTACCCATCGCGTTCAAAACCGGCAAGCATCTCTCTACGATTTTTTTATCGCCGCCAACCATAATCGCCAGCGTGCCAGCTTTTGCACCGGTATCGCCGCCGCTGACGGGAGCGTCAAGCATATGCACATTTTTGGCTTTTAATACCGCGGCAATTTTTCGCGTTACGGCGGGGGAGATGGTGCTCATGTCAATAACCACGCTGCCGGATTTGACGCCGTGAATGACGCCGTTTTCTCCCAATATGACCTGTTCAACATCCGGGGAATCCGATACGATCGTAATAATTATATCGGCGTTGGCGGCAGCCAGGGTAGGGGTTTCCGCGGCTTTCGCGCCCGCCCCGACCAGCTTTTGCGTTTTGGACATTGTACGGTTGTATACAGTCACCTCAAAACCGTTTTTAAGTAAATTCAGGCACATGGGCGTCCCCATAATACCCAGCCCGATAAAGCCGATTTTAGACATAAAAACTTCTCCTTACATTTCTATTTCCGGTATTATTGCGTTTTTTCATAGACGCGGTATTCCCAGGGCGCAAGTTCCATATACAGTTCGCTGTTGTTGATTGTTATAGTGGTCTGCTTAAAGATTTCCCTGAAAGTACCGCTGATATTTTCAAAATAAATTGTTTCGTTTTGTGTTTCGGGAGTCAGGTTTAAAATAGTAAAAATCTGATCGCCTTCCAGTTCACGGCTGAAAGCATACAGTTTTTGCGTGTTAAACCTGTGCATGTGCCCGGAATACAGCGCCGGATGATTTTTATAAAAATAATTCAGAGTCCTGTAAAAGGGCCTGAATTCGCTATTTTGCCACTCGATTTCATCCTTGTCGTAGAATTCAAGTCTTTTGGTGATCCCGGTTTCCTGACCGTTGTAGATCAGCGGGGTGCCGGGTAGTGTATAGATCAGTACCGCAAAGGCTTTCGCGCCGTCCGGCGTCATCCGCTCTATCGCGGAACCCCTGAAAGAGTTTTCATCATGGTTGCTGGTGAACCGCATTCGCAGCGCTCCCTCGGGATAGGAATAATCCTCCCGGGCCAGATATTCATCAATTTCAACAGGATCTTTTTTTCCCGCCGCTATTGAATTGAACAAACGGTACATTTTCGTTGCGTATGTCATGTGAAAACCGTACGAATGTAAAGCCGGCGCTTCACCTTCAGCCAGCATGAATGTCGGTTTTACAGTTTGTAATTCTGATATGGCGTCTTTCCAGAACTCACCGCTGACACGTTCGGCAACATCACATCGATACCCGTCAATACCGATATCTTTAATCCAGTGTATCATCATGTCCGTCATGTACCTGCGTAATTCTTTATTGTCGTAATTCAATTCGGCAACGTCCCACCAGTCCGCAAAAGGGGGAGATATAATGTGCCCCTTTTTGTTATGCGTGTACCATTCAGGATGTTCTTTGATCAGCGGATTGTCCCAGGCCGTATGATTGATCACCAGGTCGATAATAACATACATTCCCAGTTCGTGGATTTTTTTTACTACAGTGCGAAAGTCGTCCAGATCGCCGAATTCCGGATTGATGCCGTAATAATCGTAAATTGAATAATAGCTGCCCAGCGTCCCTTTGCGGTTTTTTACACCGATCGGATGAATGGGCATAAACCAGATTATATCCACTCCCAGTTCCTCTATTTCCCGCAAATGTCTGGCAAATGCGTCAAAAGTTCCTTCACGGGTAAACTGTCGGACATTCACTTCGTAAATGACGGCGTTTTTTACCCAGCCGGGCGGTTCAGGGCTTTTAAACATGGCATACTCACCTTTGTGTAATTCAATTTCATTTTTAAAATTCTGTATTGTAACCTCTCCCAGTATCCCGCCCGGACTTTTATTTTTAATAACTTTTACGGTTATTCGGTTTTTGCCGGACAGAATTTTATCGGTTATATCGAATTTTTCTTTTATTGCTCCTTTTTGTTCCCCCGTAAATTTACCGTTTACCCAGATTAAGCCGGACTGATAGATTGTGTCAATTGCCAGGGCAACATTTTGTACCTGGTCCAGATCAAATTCGGTGAAATACCATACCGTTCCGGTATATTCTCTGTCAAGGAGTGTATCCAGGTTTGTTAAACGCCGGATTTGTATTGAATCCGAAAATTCATAATTTATATCCGCCCAATTGTTTGTTTCTCCGATTCCCAGTGAATCGGTTTGAAGCGCCCAATCGGTTAATTTTAACCGTAGCATCTTTTCCCCCTGATCACAAGCATAAAAAATGAATAAAACAAGGGTCATCAACAAAAAATTTTTTAACATTTTGCACCTCCTGACAAAATTGGAGGATCGGAAAGTAAATATTATTATTAGGCAGAGTAGTGCTTATGCCAGATTACCCATTTACTTATCCTTTCATTCAGAGACCGTATTGCTGTTGTATATTTTTTATCCACTCTATTTCATCGTTCCTGTTGTGTTTTTCGCAGCCCAGTTTATAAATGTAACATTTTTTTTTCAGCATGTGCAAAGTTTGTTTTAATTGCTCCGGGTTTAATTTATCACTTTTTATTATTTTTTCCAATGCGACAATTCTGTATTTATCCAGACTGTGTTGTTTTGAGAGCTGGGGCCAGTTTCCGGCCCGTTTGATAATGAGTTTTTCAGGAATATACAGTACCGGGAAAATTGCCGTCATTCGCAGCCATAAATCATAATCCTCGCAGGCGGGAAGCTCTGTATCGAAAAAACCGATTCGTTCAAAAACCGAACGATGGATTAAAACGGATGAAGGGCTGATAATACAAAGGGGCAGGCATTTATCGTAAATCCAACCCGAATATTTTTGATGGACCTTTTTTTGATTCATCCATTTGCCGTTTTTGTGCCATTCTTCATTTGTATAACAGATCTTGTAATCTGGATTTTGTCCCAGTTCTTCTTTCTGGCGTTTTATTTTTTGCGGTTTCCATAAATCATCAGAATCAAGGAACGTCAACCAGTCGTGTTTCGCTGATTTTATTCCCGTGTTCCGCGCTGCTGATATACCGGTTTTTTTCTGTGTGAGTAATTTGATTTGTTCTTGATACGGCTGTAACTTTTTCAGGGTATCATCCGTTGATCCGTCATCCACCAATAGTATTTCATCCGGTAGTTCCTGCTGGGATAAAATGGATTCCAGGGCCTCGATGACCATGTCGGCACGGTTATATGTCGTTAATATTGCGGATATTTTCAAAATGATCTTTTCCCTGAAACCTTGATGTGCAAATACGAACAAAGAATTTGTACCTGTAGGAACACATCGTAATATTTATTTTTCTATGGCATGTTATAAGCATCTGTTTTTTATATGTTTAAATTTCAGTTATAATTGTGTTCCATTCATGGTACATCCATTGCTCTCATTAAATTGAAACAGGATTAATAATTATAATCAAAAGGAGTTAAAAATGAAACCGAAATTTTTTATTCTTTTTCTTGTCTGTTTTATTTTGATATCGGATACAGCATTTTCGCAGCGGCGATTTCCCCCAAGACGTCCCGCCCTCAGGATTCGACAGCAACAAATGAATCGCCCGGAAATGCTTGGACTCGTTGGCGGAAAGAATATAAAGTATGACAACTATTTTGCCGGCGCTTTTCTCTGGCTTCCTTCCGGAATGTTCTGGAATTTCGCTCCCGGTTTTGAGTATAATTTTATCAACAGTGAAAAAAATGACAAAAACTGGCAGTTTAATGGCGATCTGATTTTTAAACCCCGGCCTGGAGGTGTTTTTTATCTGGGAGGCGGATTGGCTGTGGACTATGTTTTACCTGAACAAGGACAAAAAACCACCGAGTTTGGCGCTAACGCTCTGGCCGGATTTCAATTTGGCGGCAGACGTTCCCCTCTCAAGTTTTTTGTTCAGACAAGATGGACCTTTTTCCGGGATACCCGGTTCAGTGTGATGAGTGGTATTAATATGGCTCTCAGGTAGGATGAGAGCAATGTATTCGTCTCACAAAATGGCAGCCTGCTGTTTTGTGAGATGAATAAAAATCAGATTATTATCAGGCAAATAATACCAAGCCAAAACAGGCTATAGTTATTCCTAAAGCGATCATGGCCAAAAATCTGTGAGTGGCATTTTCCCTATTCATTTCATTAAAGCCGAATACCATTGCCGAAAGGTAACCGCCTAAAAAACCCCCGGCATGGGCAAAGTTATTGACTCCCGGCATTAGAAAACCAAATATGAACAAAATAAGCGCCCATGAGCCAACCTGCCGGTATAAGGCCGTGCCGAAATAACCGCCCCGCTTTCTGCCGTAATATATCAGCGCCCCCAATAAACCGAATATCGAACCTGATGCACCGATTGTATAAGCGATGCCCAGCATAAACGAAGCGATAAAACCGACTACCCCGGCAATCGTGAAAATTAAAAAAGTTCTCGATGAACCAAAAAGGTCCTGGACCATCTGCCCTAACTGTCGGAGCCACAACATATTGAAAAATATATGTAGAATACCGCCGTGCAGGTAAATTGCGGTGACCAGCGTCCACCATTTACCCTGAAATATAGCAATTTGTCCGGTCATTCCCAGCCTGTCGAGGGCTGCGCCGCTGGGGGACAGAAAACTGAACAATCCGCGGCTCTGCAAAAGGGCGCCGGGATCAACAAAAATACTAATAATATAAATTATTACACACGTGATAGTCAGAGCAGGGATGACACCCGGAGCAGAACCCAGTATTTTATTTAATTCCGGCCCAAAACCCCATAATCCGGGATTTTTACGACCGCAGTGCATACATTCTTTCGCGTTTGCGGATATTAACCGGCCGCAGTTGGGGCATACCATTGAACCTGACGTTTTTCTTTTAATCATAAAGTTGACCTATTCCAAAAATAAAATGTTACTATGTCCATTATCACCCGTGTCCGGTTAAATCCGGACGCGATACCCGTAATATATTTATATTATTAACGTTTTCGGATATGACATCATTAATTGATTTGTTTGAAAAAAAATAAATTTTTTAATTATAAAACCTGATTTTATTTAACTTGTAAGCCGGATCAGGT
>JAFGSB010000003.1 GCA_016934825.1 Candidatus Zhuqueibacterota bacterium | reverse complement strand
TTAAAAATATTTATTTTAGAACTCAAAAGAACGGCAATCCGGGTGATAATTCCGGGCAGAAAGGTCCCGGAAACCAAAAACCGGACGGTCCGCAATGGAAAAAAGCATCAAGAACACTCCTGTTCTGGATTGGAATTTTCACTATTGCACTAATCATTTCTCAACAGCTTTCCAGCCAGCGCGGCGGTGAACAAATTTTAAAATATACTAAATTTATGGTCTTGATGCAGGACCGCCAGATCAAAAGTATTCGCACCGAAGGTGACGTTCTATATGGTCAATTCAAAGCAACCGGCGATTCCGAAGCATCAACGGGCAGAACATTCAGGGTCAATTTACCTATAAAACCAGATTTTCAAACAATCGAAAAATGGCGGACGGAATATGGTGTGGAGGAAATGGATTTCAAACGCGAATCCCCGGGTGTTTGGGGTTATCTTTTTACCGCGCTGCCCTGGCTGCTTCTCATCGGATTCTGGATCTATTTGATCCGCCGTATGCAGGGCGGCGGAGGCACAAAAGGTATTTTCAACTTTGGTAAATCCAGGGCCCGCATGTTTACCGAAAACTTTCCTAAAATTACCTTTAATGACGTTGCCGGAGCCGATGAAGCCAAGACAGAATTACAGGAAATTATAGAATTTTTAAAAGAACCGGAAAAATTCCAGAAACTGGGCGGAAAAATCCCAAAAGGCGCGTTGCTATTAGGGCCCCCGGGAACAGGGAAAACATTATTGGCAAAAGCTGTCGCCGGAGAAGCCGGAACGCCGTTTTTCAGCATGTCCGGCGCCGACTTTGTAGAAATGTTTGTCGGTGTGGGCGCATCCCGGGTTCGTGATCTGTTTGAACAGGGCAAAAAGAACGCCCCGTGTATCATCTTTATTGACGAACTGGACGCCGTCGGCCGTCATCGAGGCGCGGGTTTAGGCGGCGGTCACGACGAACGAGAGCAGACGCTCAACCAGTTGCTTGTCGAAATGGATGGTTTTGAATCAACCGAAGGCGTCATTCTGCTGGCGGCGACCAACAGGCCGGATGTACTGGATTCCGCGCTGTTAAGACCAGGCCGGTTTGACAGACAGATCGTTGTCGACCGCCCGGATGTCAGAGGCCGTGAAGGCGTTCTGAAGGTGCATACCCGTAAAATTCCGACAGCCAAAAATGTCAATCTGAAAATTCTGGCCAAAGGGACACCGGGATTTTCAGGAGCTGATCTCGCCAATATGGTTAATGAAGCCGCCTTGCTTGCGGCCAGAAAAAATAAAAAACGCGTCGAGATGATTGATTTTGAAGAGGCTAAAGATAAAGTATTAATGGGCACCGAAAGAAGAAGCCTGCTGATCAGTGAAAAGGAAAAGGAAAGTACTGCGTTTCATGAAGCCGGCCATGTCCTCGTAGCCCGGTTGACCCCCGGAGCGGACCCGGTGCACAAAGTGACGATTATCCCGAGAGGCAGGGCTCTGGGTGCCACCATGACTTTGCCGATGGATGAAAAACATAATTACTCCAGGACATATTGTCTGGCGATGATGCGGCAGCTTTTCGGCGGACGGGAAGCGGAAAAACTCATTTTTAATGAATTAACAACCGGGGCCGGGGATGATTTGAAAAAGGCCACCGAACTGGCACGGAAAATGGTCTGCGAATGGGGAATGAGCGATAGTATAGGGCCCATCACTTACGGAGAAAAACAGGAGGAAATATTCCTCGGCCGGGAAATTGCACAGCATCGCGATTACAGTGAATTGACGGCTCAATTAATTGATAAAGAAATGAAAAAATTAATTGACGAAGCCATTGCCGATGTTCAAAAGCTTTTGAAAAACAACATCGATAAATTGCATGCCCTGTCCCAGGCGTTATTGGAAAGGGAATGTCTGGATGGTGAAGAGATCGAAAAAATCATGAACGGCAAAAAACTTTCCCCGTTCAATCAGAAAAAAAACAAAACGAAAACACCATCCGCTAAAAAAGAAAGTGCAAAGAAAGATTAGCGATTAATCAGTTAGGAAAAGTCCCTCTTTTCTTTACGATTTCAAAAGAACTGAATCGCCCGACAAATAATGGTTTGATTTAGTTATCAAACCATTATTTGTAAAATTCTCACTCTTTATCCTGCCGGAATTAAAAAAATAAACAAATTATTTTGTATTTTAAAATCCAAATTGTATATTTTATTTATGGATACAAAAAATTATAAATGGCAAATTCGTGACGGTGAAATTGATCTGTTTCAACATACTCATATTATGGGTATATTGAATGTAACGCCCGATTCTTTTTCCGACGCCGGTCTTTTTTATGACCCGGAGCTGGCTGTTGAACAGGCATTGACGATGGAACAGGAAGGCGCGGATATCATTGATGTCGGCGGAGAATCGACCCGGCCCGGTTCTGTTCCGGTTACTGAAAACGAAGAAATCGACAGGATCATTCCGGTAATTGAAAAGCTGGTCTCACTGTTAAAAATACCCGTCTCGGTTGATACATACAAATCCGGGGTTGCCCGGCAAGCCCTGCAAACCGGCGCAAAAATTGTTAATGATATCAGCGGACTGCAGTTTGATCCGCAAATGGCCAATGTTGTTGCGGAATACGACGCCGGGATCGTTATCATGCATATCAAGGGCACTCCCCGGGATATGCAGAAAAATCCGCAATATACCGACCTGATAGAAGAAATTATTGACTATCTGAATAAGGGTATTACCATTGCCCATCAAGCGGGGATCAAAAATCAGCAAATAGTCATCGATCCGGGTATCGGTTTTGGGAAAAAATCACAGGACAACCTGACAATAATTAGGGAATTAAGGCAGTTCCAGCCCCTGAATTGCCATGTATTGGTCGGTCCGTCAAGGAAATCCTTTATCGGGAACATCCTCGAATTACCGGTCGACCAGCGTCTGGAAGGGACCATTGCGGCTTCAGTAGCCTGTATATTAAACGGCGCGAATATATTAAGAGTCCATGATGTTAAACAAATTAAACGTGCGGCAATCATCGCCGATAAAATCAAGTGATTTATTGAATGGGTTTAACTTTATTTAAAATTGGCTTTCTCCCTGTTACCGTGATGGACATTCTTGATATTGTCGTCATGTCGTATATTATCAATAAAGTCTATAAATTCTTACAGGGAACGCGGGGTGTGCAAATGCTGGTCGGACTGGTTATTATTCTGATCTTCTCCGGTCTTGCTCCGTTGTTCCAAATGAAAGGCATGACCTGGATTTTTGAAAATTTGCGGACCATTTGGCTGGTCGCTTTTGTGATATTGTTCCAGCCGGAACTCAGACGATTGTTGATATATATCGGCCAGAGCCGGATAGTCCGCCTTCTGGTCAAAGTGAGCGGCAGTAAAGTAATTGATGAAGTCGTAAAAGCGACGATCTCGCTGCAGGAACGGGGATATGGCGCCCTGATCGTAATGGGCCGTGAAACCGGTCTGCGGACGATCAATGAAACCGGGGTCATTATACAGGCGGAAGTCTCATCACAGCTTATTCTATCCATTTTTAATCCGCGCTCGCCGCTGCACGACGGTGCGGTTGTCATCCGCAATGATCTGATTGAAGCCGCCAAGTGTATCCTGCCGATTTCGGAAGAAAATCAGTCAAAAACGGAACTGGGTACCCGGCATAAAGCGGCTTTAACCCTTTCCGAAGAAACGGATGCAATGGTAATCGTCATTTCCGAGGAAACCGGGAAAATATCCATCGCCATAGCCGGTAAATTCCAGACAGAACTGAATACGGATTCACTAAAAAGAATTTTAACCGAAGGCTATCGGTACGGAAACACGAATATTAATGAGTAATGAAAAATAAAATTGCCAAAATCACTTTTCTGTTTTTTTTACAAAGCACGACTTTGGCGTTATCACTGGAAACAGGTATTTTTGCCGTTATCCCGTCCGTTACATCCGTAGACGACCGGCCGATGTTATGGATAAACAGGGAAAGTGAACATAAAGATATTCAGCTTTATTATTTCAGGGGAGAGCATTACGACTATATCGGCGTCATAGAAAATCATGATACCAGCCGGGTTTTTATGGGGATGAACACGGCCGGTTTTGCACTTGTCTATACCGAGGCATTTGATCAAACCGGGGATTCCCTGGCGGATAACGGTCAATTCACAAAATCCGCTTTGGGCGTTTGCGGTAAAATAGACGACCTCAATGAATTATTACAAAAAAATCATACCGCTACAAATTTCGGCTGTTTCGATGTATACGGCAACTGTGCGGTTTTTGAAACGGGGCACGATATTACAAAATATGATGTCAATGATCGTAACGATGCGGCGGAGGGTTTTCTGGTTCGCAGTAATTTCTCCTTCTCCGGCAGGAAAGATATTCCGGGTACTTCATGGCGTTATCATCGGGCCCGCGAACTGTTGAACACTGCTGTTAACTCTCATAAGCTGGATTATAAATATATTATACAACATGTCGCCCGGGATTTAAAAAACCCGGATATGGACCCCTACCCCCTTCCATACAAACAACAATTTCGTGAGGCACCGGAAGGTTTTATCAAGACAGATGATTCGATCAGTCAATATCGAACAGTTGTCGGCGTCGTATTTCTGGGTGTATCGAAGCGAAACAATGCCGGTCCGGCGTCGTTATGGATCATACCCGGCGAACCGGTTTGCGGTGTTGCGGTACCGCTTTGGCCTGTATGCAGTAACATTCCAAAAGAACTGACCGGTAAAAGTATTTCAAATATGAACAAAGTAATCCGGGAATTGCATGACAGATTATATTACAAACAAAAATGGCCGACATACCTGGACAGCAAATTTTACGCGTCCGGGAAAAATTCAGTATTGTCAAAAATATTAAAAACGGAAACGGAAATTTTTGCCGATACCGATAAATTTTACAAAAATTTTCAAAACAAAAAAATACAATTTAAAGATATTGAAAAATTCCAGAAAAAAATGGTATATAAAGCAATCAAGATCTTGAGAAAATAGCCGGATCAAACCGGTTTTGTGAATTAACGAAAAAGATAATTTAATTATTACGTAACAATTCTGAAAAGTGTAAAATAATCCTTTTACCAAAATGGAGTATTAATAAATTGCCGGGAAAAATATCCCCTGAAAAAATTGAGGATGTAAGGCTTGCGAGTGATATCGTCGATATCATTTCCGGTTATTTATCCTTGCAGAAAAAAGGTAAAAATTATTTCGGTTTGTGCCCTTTTCATAAAGAAAAAACACCCTCTTTCAGCGTTAATCCCGAACAGCAAATATTTCACTGTTTTGGCTGCGGGGCAGGCGGAAATGTGTTTACTTTTATTATGAGAATGGAAGGGTTGACATTCCCGGAATCAGTCAGATTACTGGCCAAACAGGCGGGAATCATATTGCCGGAAGAAGACCAGGACGTTGAACAATACCGGGAAAAAGAAGCCCTGTTTTATGTCAATAATATGGCGGCCGGATTTTATCTCGATTATTTACTTAAATCCCCCAAAGCGCAAAAGGCCAGGGACTATCTTGAAAAACGAGGCATTGAACAGGAACAATTTAAAACGTTCAGTATCGGATTTGCCCCGGACGGCTGGGATTCCCTTTTAAAATACGCTGAAAAAAACTCCATCAAACCCCAGGTGCTTGAGCGCGCGGGTTTGGTCATTAAAAAAAATGACGGGGGATTTTATGACCGCTTTCGCGGACGTATTACTTTTGCCATTCATAACATCAGCGGACAGGTTGTCGGTTTCGGCGCCAGAAGAATTATCAACGACAATTCACCCAAATATATCAATTCGCCGGAAACGGATATTTACCAGAAACGGTATGTCCTGTACGGCCTGTTCCATGCCCGGGAAAATATTCGTAAAGAAAATAAAGTCGTTATCGTGGAAGGATATACCGACTATATCAGCCTGTACCGGCGCGGGGTCCAAAACGTTGCCGCGACGTCCGGCACGTCGTTGACTGAAGATCACGCCCGCCTCCTGAGGCGATATACGGCCAACGCCGTAATTTTATATGACAACGATTCCGCCGGGGCTGCGGCGGCCCTGCGCGGCGCGGAAATTTTACTGGAAAACGGTCTGGACGTTAATATTTGTACCCTGCCCCAGGGACAGGACCCGGACGAGTTTGCCCGTAAAAACAGTGAAACCGGGATCAAAAATCTGCTTTCCGGCTCAATTTCTTTTCTTGAATTTCAGCTCAACAAATTAAATATATCCAAAAAAATCGGTTCAGCCGCCCAGCAGGCAGAAGCCACCCGTGAATTATTGGCCGTTTTTGCTAAAATCAATGATCCGTTAAAACAGTCTTATATGGTTGCCAGCCTGGCGGACAAGTTACATATACAGGAAGCAATTCTGTGGGAAGAGATTAAAAAATTCGAGCGTCAGAATATCCGGTTTAAATCCGGGTCCGAAGAAAAAAAACAAAGTAATCTGTTTTTCACGACAAAAAAAGGCGTCGCTGAATTAGGATTGCTCACTTCAATTTTTGTCAATCCCGATTTGATACCCAAAATAGTCCAAAATCTGGACCTGAATCTGATATCGCATACAGATATCAGGGAATTCTTTCAGCATTTGATTCAAAATAATGTTGATCCTGTTTTATTCAATCCCGCCAAATTGCTGGGCACGATACAGGACCCGTTCATAACCAGAAGCGTATCCCAACTTTTATCGGATCAGAACAGTCAACAGCTCTATCATTCATGGAAATACGCGTATGAGTGTTTAATATCTCTGCAATTAAGTGTTGTTGATGATGAAATCCATCATCTGAGGGAAAATATCCAGAATAATCAGAAAAATGCCAGGGAAATTCTTGAAAAAATTAAAAATCTTAAAGAACATAAAAAACAAATAGCGGCCGGACACTATATTGAACAATAAACGCTCAAATTTCGTTATAATAAGCGCTATCATTATAAAAATCGGGGCAACATCCATCTCGTGAATTTTCTCGAAAATATGATTTTTTTATTGACATTCATTTTTTATTTTAATATCTTGAAATGAAATTCACATAATTCATTCATTTTTTTGGGAGGGATAAATAAGCATCACAATATGATCCTAAAATAACATTTTCATATCTGCTTACCTGATATTTTTTTAACTTAGGGATTATAAATCAGGTTTATCTTCCCAACCCTCAACAAAGGTCATGTCAATTTGAACTTTCAAAAGGAGAATTGACATGAAAAAGAGCATAATATTTGTTTTGGTAGGGTTGGTTTATATTGTTTTAGCAATGGCTGTATCAACGGCTAGCACCTCCACCGCGCTTGATAAAACATTAGAATTCATAGGTATTACACCCGGCACAAACAATACATCAACTCAGCATTCGGGAGATATAAATTTAAATTCAGATGACAGTAATTCTGTAACACCCGAAATTGAATCCTATCCTCAGCTTGAACAAGAGCAAGTGAAAAAATATGAGGATTTTCATAACGAACAACTGGCAAATGTTATTCCGATTCCGCCGCCGCCGTCTGATCCGCCGGGACCGGTGCCGACAACCTGATTCGTTTTGAGAAAACATTTTGAATTTTAAAAAATAAATCGTATTTTATAATAAATTTGTATTAAATCACACGAAAATTGGCATGATCTTTTGTTCGAGGTGTCATGACTATCGGCAGATATAATTACCCGCTATTAACCAGAATTTTTAATATTTGGCTGATATTTAATGCTGTGATGATCCTGGCCTCGTATTTACCTCACTGGCCTATGCCTTTATCCAGTTGGATTAATATTTCACTGTATTTTTTGTCTTTTATTATGACATTTCACATTATTATCAAAGACGAGTACAGTCGACATACTTTTATACCCTTGGGTATTTTTTTCTTTTCTAATTTCATTATTCTTTTTTTAGTCTTCATTGGAAATAATTATATTTGGGGTAATGATACTATATCCTGGATTTTTTATAAATATTCGCTTCTTTTTATTATCTTTATAATGGCCTTTAGTATAGTTAACTATTCAGCCCATATTGCACTTAAACCTTTAAAACCATGGTTTTTAACTTCCGCTTCTTTTATATTTGTTTCTGGGATTTTTATTTTTCATTTCGCATATTTATTACCCGTTTCGGTTTTTGATATGCATTCACAGAAATTTTATTTGAATTCCCTCACCTTCAACCTGCTGCCGGTCGTGGCTCTGTTCAGTTATGGACTTTTAAATCCCTATTTTAAACCCAAATTCGGCGAATATTCCCATTCCATCATGACTGTTCTGGCATTAGTTAGTATTAGAGAAGTATCCAGTGCATTTTCTCAATTAAAAAGTGTCTATTTATTCGGCATCGATAATATTTTCCTGACCCTGGCATTGATTGCACTAAATTTTTTCCTGCTAAAAAAATTAAATTTTGTCTATTCAACCGCCGGACAAATTTATTCGCAAATTTTGCATAACAGGTTATCAATCGGCAACCTGAAAATCGAGGGCAGGGATGCAAAAGGATTTATGGTTTTCGCATCATTTGTTTATTATTTATATTCACGCAAAATTATCATCTTTCCGATATTACTGATTATATCCTTTATAATAAAATATTTAAATCCTCCTTTTATTTTGAGCTTGAACATTATTACCTTTGCAATTGTTACACTTTTTGTTTTCATTTATTTAATCAACGTTTACAACAGAAGAATAAAAAACAAGGATTTTTTTATTTCTCAAAGAACAAATTAACTATAATTATAATGTCGTCTAAATATTGGAGAAGTATATGGGTCGGGGAAAAAGTAAAATCTTAGGAAAAAGTGCTGACATCAACAGGGTACGGCGCTCCATCAGAGCAATGAGTAAACAGGATGAAAATGTTCTCATTACAGGTGAAGCCGGCACTGGACGGGCAATGGTCGCGGGGTTACTGCATGAAACAGGTAACAGAAATAATAAAAATTTTGTGACAATTCAATGCAGCGCGCTGGGTGACACGATTGACGTAGAAAAAGTATTCGGCAAATCTCTTAAAGAAGGCTCCCCTAATGATGGAACCATCTTTAAAGCGCAGGATGGAATTCTATATTTCGAAAATGTTGATCAACTCGACGCTCAAGTACAAAACAAACTGTACAATTTTATTTCGACTGTTAACAAGTCTGCTTTAAATGCACGGATAATCTCCTCTGCCGATCCGGCTATCGAATCCAAAATCAGGGAAGGGATGTTTAATAATGATTTGTTTCAGGTTTTGGATGAATTAAGAATAAATATTCCCTCGGTTCGAGACAGGAAACAGGATGTCCCGTTTGTTTTCAGTCATTTTTTGGATGAATTTTGTACAGAGTTTGAAAAACCTGTTCCTACGGTTCCTTATGATATTTTTGAAGCGATTCTGGAATATGACTGGCCGGGTAATGTGGCTGAACTGAAAAACACGGTACGGAATCTGGTCATCATGTCTCCGGAAGGTGAATTATCACCGGAATATCTGCCGTTTCGCGTACAACCGAATCCGTTGGAAGCGCTTGCCAGCCGCGATCTTACCTCCGCTGTTGGTGAAGTAGAAAAATTTCTTATTCGAAAAGCGTTGGCAAGGTATGAAGGGAATCAATCAAGAGCGGCACAGTTATTACAGGTTTCGGAAGCCACACTTCGCTATAAAATGAAAAAATACGGCTTTCAGAACATTAAATAATTTCGCGGAGAGAATTCAGCACCAGAGGAAATAAAGGAGAATACCTGTTTATATTATTTGCTTATTTCGGGAATGAATTTATTGCTGAAATTTTTTAAAGTTATAATATGAATATTCTCCTTTTTACCTCTGTTTATTTGCTGTTTTTCGGTATAGCCCCATTCAGCCAACATACAGTTGATACGGGTATCTTTGACTTTTAACAGCGTATCGATTTGATCATCAATAAACCAGAATTGCTTCGGGGAGATGTTATATTTATGTAACAATTGTAGAATTATATCCTTTTTATTATTTTTTTCGGTTGCGGTAAATAAATTATCCCGAGGCAATTGAATATTATGATAAAAAAATATTTTTCCCACATAAAATATTTTTTTGGTCGTGATGATAAATAATCTTTCCTTGTAAGGATAATTTATTAAAAACTCTTTCATCCCGTCATACAGGGGATTAAACAAAATCCATATATCCGGCATTTGCACGGAAAATCTTTCTCTCTCCATGTAAAACAAATCAAAAAATATTTTCCTCGAATCCTTGTACCTGGTTATATAGTCATCAAACTCCAGTTGACTGTCGATATTTATTTTTTCTGTTATGGCTTTAATAATAAAAACAAAATCAGCTCCCGAACGGATAAATTTTCGTAACCGTTTGAATTCGGAAATTAATACCGGATCAAGCTCGGACAGATTATATGTTCTTATACCGCCCGTATGTTCGGAATAAGCGTTATGCGCGACTAAAAGACATTCCTCAACACTGTCGGCAATAACCCCGTCAAAGTCCAGGGCAAGAAAATCTTTTTTGATATTAAACTTTATTTTTTTTATTATCATTTTGAAAACACAAAACTTTGTTTAAAACAGGACAGAATATAATTTTATATTATAAAAGGTTTCGGATATTTAATGATTACATGTTTGCCCGGCATAAATAAATCTTTTAATATGATCACCTGGTTATATTGTCCAAACAAACCGGAACAGGCGGCGGTTTTCATGAGCCGAAAACCGTATTATTAAGAAAAAATAATATAATTAATTTAGCCGATTTTAAAAAACAAAAAATTATCATATATCTTTACACCCGTGACAGGTTTAATACGTACACAATACCATTGGTATAAGATATGTTCAAGTATTCGAATATGAAATCATTAGTTGATTTGTTTGAAACAAATTAAATTATTATTTTTCGACCTGATTTTATTAAATTTGTAAATCCAATCCGATAGTTATGTCCGTTAACCGGTCACCGGTGATATTATGAACAAATAAAATAATAACTTGACAACTTTGGTTTTTTTTTATAAATTAGTCTAAATCAATAAATGGTTTAAACGGAAATTTTTCCCGCTATGACGATTCCTAATAACAACTGGTTAATTCTCTGGGGCTGGTGGTGGATTATATTCAGTCATAGTGGGTACGAGATATAGAAAAAACATAATTTACAAATTTGAAAACTCAAGCCCGCTTCGAACCGTTGCGGGCTTTTTTTATTTATAGCAATTAATAATCATTAAAAATAATCAATCAATAATTTTGGAGGAGCTATGAATGCCACAAAGATTTTTCTAAATGAACAAGATATGCCGAAACAATGGTACAATCTTGCCGCTGATTTACCAAAACCGCCGCTGCCGCCGCTTGGACCGGATGGTAATCCGGTGTCGCCCGATATGCTTGCGCCGGTATTCCCGATGAACCTGATTGAACAGGAGGTCAGCACCCAACGATGGATTGATATCCCGGAAAAAGTATTGGAACTATACAATTTGTGGCGTCCATCTCCGCTTTACAGAGCAAAAAGGCTGGAAGAGTACCTGGGTACGCCGGCCAGGATTTATTATAAAAACGAGGGAGTTAGTCCGGCGGGAAGTCACAAGCCGAATACTGCCGTTGCCCAGGCTTATTATAATAAAGAGTTTGGCATTAAACGATTAACAACCGAAACCGGCGCCGGACAATGGGGCAGCGCATTGAGTTTTGCCTGCGCATTACTGGGCCTTGAATGTAAGGTATTTATGGTGCGCATCAGTTTTGATCAAAAACCATACCGTCGCCTGATGATGGAAACCTGGGGCGGCAAATGTATACCGAGTCCGAGTTCCGAAACCAACGCCGGCAGAAAAATCCTGGAAGAAAATCCGGATACCCCGGGAAGCCTCGGAATTGCAATCAGTGAAGCTGTCGAGGCGGCGGTAACAGATCCTACAGGAGGTACCCGTTATTCACTCGGAAGCGTTTTGAACCATGTTATGCTGCACCAGACAGTTATCGGACTGGAAGCGAAAAAACAACTCAAATTAGCCGGTGAAAGTAAAGTCGATATTGTTATTGGCTGCGCCGGCGGCGGCAGTAACTTTGCCGGTTTATCATTTCCATTTGTCGCCGATAAAATTAATGGCGCCGATATCGAAATCATACCGGTGGAACCGAGCTCCTGCCCGACAATGACGAAAGCCCCCTTTAGTTACGATTTCGGCGACACCGCCGAAATGACACCCCTGTTGCCGATGCATTCCCTGGGTCACAAATTTGTACCGCCCCCAATCCACGCGGGTGGTCTCCGTTACCACGGTATGGCGCCCCTGGTAAGCCACGCTATAGAATTGGGATTATTGTCACCGAGAGCTATCCATCAATTGGAATGTTACGAAGCTGCGATGATCTGGGCCCGTACGGAAGGCTTTATTTCCGCGCCGGAAACGAGTCACGCTATCGCCGCGACCATTCAGGAAGCGAAAAGAGCTAAAGAAGAAGGTAAAGAAAAAGTGATTATTCTAAACTGGAGCGGCCACGGATTAATGGACCTCACCGGTTATGAAGCTTATATGAACGGTAAATTATTTGATTACCCATTACCTGAAGAGGAAATAAAAAAATCTATCGCTACGATGGCCCATTTACCAAAGCCGTCACTGGCATAACATTTAGATTATTTAATTTAATGCGGCGCCCGGTTAAAACCGGGTGCCCGCTTTGTCAGCAAAGGATAAAAAAATGACCAAATATGATGAACTGGTAAAAAGATGCCCGATGCTGGGTCACCAGATAAATTTTAAATACTGCAGGTCTGTTAGCCCGCAATCGCCATGCAGAAAAATTCTCGACTGCTGGTTCGAACAAATCCCCATTCAGCAATATATTAGTGAGAACTATGACACAGAGGTTATTAATAAATTGATGATACCACCCAAGCCCAAAATCCTCAGTATACTGGAACTTGTTGAGCAGGCCAAAGCGGTGAAACAAGAATAAAAGTCATTTTTCATTTATATTCACTGTTGTCGGTTTACGAATACCGCCAACCGAACGGACTTACAGATACAATAAAATAAAAAACTGAAAAAGTTTCATTTAGCAAACAAATAGGATTTGGATTTCACTCCCTGAAACTTAATATATGAAATATTCTGTGTTGTTTCCGTATTTAACCGGATTCATGACTAATTTTATTAAAATACATCCTTGAGTTTTTCTTTGGCCTGGTCCTTTAATTTATTTTTTTGTTTTTCCTTTTCCTGCTCTATTTTATTTTCTATCTCTTTCTTTTTATTTTCTATCAACTCTATGTTTTGATTCAACTTGTCTTCATATTCTTTTACTTTTTCGGCAAGCATTTTATTCTTATCGTTGACCAGTTGTAATATTTCCGCTTTATGTTTATTTACACGTTGATCGACTTCATTTTGTAATTTTGTTTTCGCGTCCGCGACTTCCGTACTGAGAATGGAACGAAATCTTGCCGATAACAGGTCATCCAGATTTGAATTAAGGGAAAGATCGGTTTTATTTTCATTACTTGCCCATTTTGCTTCAAGATTCAGCATATTTGTGCCTGCATATACCGATTGAATAGCCCGGACAACACGATTATCTTTTTCCGGTTCCTGCATATCGAATGATAGATTATCCGCAACAAAAGTCAGGTTCCCTTTTATTTCCTCCCCTTTTATCGTCAACATCGATTCCAGTCCACCGGTGCCCTTTTTCAATTTATAAGGCGCCAGCGGGGATTCCGCCAGTTTTACATCATTCATAGGAATCCCGCCCATTGTTAGCTTGATCGCTTCATTTGGTATATCCTGTAAATAATTAAATTCACCCAATAAATTGATTGAAGCGTCGTCCGCCCTCGAACCAAGTACCTCGAATCGTGTCGGATGACCGATCACTTTTTGATCGGATACCAAGTCCGTAACGGACCCGCTGAAACGGACGCCTTTTAAGGTCTGCCCGGACAATAAAATATTTTTTATCCAAAAATCGGGATAAATCCCTTTAGAGGAAAAATGGATCGTCTGACCTTTGAGGCGCGGCGGTTTTTCCTTTTTGGGTTTGTCCGATTTTAAACGTGACGCGTAACCGCGCACCTGTCCGGTTATTGTCAGAACTTTATTCAGCCTGTTTACGACACTCGGTCCAAATATGAACTTGCCGATATTACCGGCGCTCAAATCCGGCAGTTTGGCCATACCGAGAACGTTTTTATAATCATCCTCTATCCAGTTATCGACCTGTTTGATGTTCTCCGAAGCGAAACTTAGATCATTCGTTACATTGGTCTTCGTCGTCAAAACAACTTTTTTCAATGAATCAATATCTGTTCTGACTTGATTTACGGTTGTTAATGATGATTGTAATTCCTCGATGCTGCCAATCTTCGCCGGATCAATTGATTTGATTTGATTTTCGATCCGCGTTAGATATTCATCCAGCTTGATCTCGGAAAATGTATTATCCCAGTAGGAATATTTCTTTTCCAGGTCGTTTTTCAACGAATCGATTTTCCCGACCGATTGAATATTCAATATCGCAATAATACTGTCGACATTTACCTTTTTGCCAAATTGTTCAAGGTTCCAAGCGGGCGCACCGGAAATTTCATTCTCAAGCCGTGCGATTGTTTTGGAAAAAACATTCGGTTTGGATTCTTTTTTCGCTTTTTTCATCTTTTCCCATTTACCGTCGGTCGTTCTCGCGGTTCCGGACGTAATATTGGATGTCATTACATTTTCTATAACCACTTTTTTACGCAATAACGGCAGAAAGGCCATGTTAAATTCACATTTCCCGGTTGTCAGTACATTTTTCCAGGTGTCCTGTGGATCGGTGACCTGCAGACTGTCCCATTTAACATGTAATCCAAGCAGGGAAATATCGAATTTATTTATTTCGACTCTGGCGCCGATTATATTGGAACCGGCGGTTTCAAGCTTTTTCTCCAGCCAGGAATCGGTAAATATCAATCCACAAATTATTACGATTCCGGCCAGAACCAATAATGTAATTATACCTTTCCAGCGCACTTAATCTCTCCAATTATTTATTTTTTCATAAAAGGAATAAAGTTTTGATGATTTTAAAATCTTTACGACTTTCAATTTTTGTACCCTGGAGTCGATCTTTTCCCGGTATTGGACAACACCGACTTTTGTTAAAAAAAATACCGGAAGAACCAGGACGATTGATATAAGCAAACTACCCATAACCACAGTATTATTAAAATTGCTTAAAGAACCGGTTGTCGTATTGTAAAACGATGTCCATAGATTTTTAAGGGCGTTTATATCAACCAGCACCCAAAATCCAAGATTGTGAAACAATGGATCGAGCAGATAGGCAAATCCGCTAAACACAGCGAAACCCAGAATGGCCATGGATATATTAACCCTGATTATAAGAATGATTATAAAAACAACCAAATTATGTAAATTCCAGAATGGCGTCAATCCCATAATCATACCCAAAACAAAACCGCCGGCCAACTGGGCTGGAGTTTCTCCGGATTTCAATGCCTTTAACAACTTGGAAAGATATTTTATTATAATCATATTACCCCTTTAATTTAAACCGTAACGATTGTTTGCTATAAATTGTACAGATGTTCACTATAAATTCCCGAAAATTATACTAAATACTGTCTATGAACTTCCTGTTACAAAACAAAATTCCTTTTGATTTTATTGCATTATCAATAAAAAATTATTTGATAGAAAGATTTACAATTTTAACAATATCCCGTATATCGATTTGCCCGTCATTATTCAGATCGACCGCATGCATCATCTCGTCATTGACTGACGGATTGTCCAGCAACAATCGGGCGGCCATTAAAACATCCTTACTGTTTATTTGATCATCTCCGTTCACATCGCCCGGTTGACGGTACTCGACAGCCTTCTGCGCGTCAATAATACCCCACCCGTATAAATTATCCGGACTGTCCGCCTGTGTTGCGGTTTGTGTCAGCGCCTCTTTTACCTGCATGGGGGTCCAGAGTGGATGTGCCTCAAGTAAAAGCGCACATACTCCGGCAACAAGCGGGGTTGAAAAAGACGTGCCGCTTACATATTGATATGCATTTTGGCTCGCCGGTTCAACGCTGCGCACCGATACACCCATAGCGACAACTTCGGGCTTAATCCGGCCGTCATAGGTCGGACCACCCGAACTGAAGCTTGCCAGGATCCCTTTCCAATCTACCGCCCCCACTGTGATGACGCTGTCCGCGTCCGCGGGTGCACCGATGTAAAACCAACTGCTGTTACGTTCATTACCGGCCGACACACAGATTATCATTCCCCGCGCAGCCGCCATATCGGCAATTCTTGTCGTTATGGCCGTATTCCCGTCCATATCTTCATAGGTATACCAGTCATAATAATTCAGTGAACTGCTCGCAATGTCCGCGCCGAGGGCTTCGGCCCATTCGATGGCGGCCACCCAGTTGTCCTCTTCAACAACCGTTTCACCGCGCATATCTTCCGTTTTGGCCAAAACATAATCGGCCCCGAATGCCGGACCATATAATTCGCCCGGCATACTTCCGCCGATGACGGCCAGCGTCTTTGTCCCGTGTTCATCCTGTGAACCGATATCCACACCGGGTTCGTTTACTGTTAACGTATCCTGAAATATAAAATCATATTCGTCAATAATGTCAAGATGCCGTAACGCTTCATGATTTAACTTAAACCCGGTATCCAGCATACATATTAAAACTCCTTTGCCGGAATAACCCAGGTCATGCACTACCGGTACATTGATCTGCTCAAGCTGCTGCGCAGATAATCCGTAATTCAAAAAATGATTTTCATTAGATAAATTCGGTTCTGGGGGAATATCCTGTATGTCCGGTTTCTCTTTTTTGCGCTCATGTAAAAGTGTGATTTGTTTGACAAATGGCAGTGACGACGCCGGTTTCAGATACTGTTCTTCGATATACCCGCTTACCGCGTTTTCCCACCGGCTGTTCCTTCTTTTCTGAAAACCCATGTCAAGCAGAGCTTTAATGTAACTCGGATTCACATCAATATCACGAAAATCGACCTGTTGTTTCTTGTTCGCTTTTGCGCGTCTATTAAGGGCACGGCTGGAAATTTTTAATGCGGATAACTTTGCTTGCAGAGTTTGCTCAGTCGTAAATCCCTTATCGGTGAAATATATCCAGACCGGAATTTTCTTGTTTTGAGTTTCCCGGTAATAAGTATAAACCGCGGGATGAATGACCGGATGTTTTTTCTCCTGTACGGGTTTAACGCCCGCGGTAATTTGGGAGGTTAAAATAAATAAAATATTGAAAAACAGAATTTTAGAAATTGTTTTCATATATAATATTTTTTTACATTATACATATATCCGTACATTTTTATCATGACGATAATGAAGTGGGTATCTGGAATATACAAAAATATCCGAAAACAAGAAAAGCAATCAATAATATCGCTAAAAAAATCCAGCCGGGTTTAAGCACCTGTCCGGCTTCCTTTGATAATAATTTGGGCATAACAATATATAATCCGACGGCAATCCATACCGCCTGTAAAGGAGTTAATAACAGGCCGTCCAGTATAGCGCCCATTTTGACCAAAAACACCGGTTTTAAACCCATAGTAAAAACGATAACCATATTGGACAAGAAAAAGAATGATAAAAATATTCTGAACTGGGTTTTCCACTCAAACCGTCTATTAAAACCTGGAAAACAAATTCTGACCGCGTCCGCCAGTAATCTTGGCCATCCGGCCAATTGACCGATCTGCGTGCCGATCAGGGCGGCGGCGCCGGCAAGTAAAAATAAAAATCCGCCGAAAACGCCCCACGTTGAGGAAAAAATTGTCGATAATTCAACGGCGACCTGAGCGCCGTCCGGTGCGGTCCGGTTTGGACCCAACACACCCGCTCCGGTAATCAGGAAGCAGCAGGTGACGATATTGCCGATCAACATAGCAATGGTCGCGTCTGTGTAAACAACCCGGCACCATCCTTTTATTTTTTCGGCGGTGGCGCGCGTCATTTTTTTCAATTTATCGACATCCGCCGGAACGCCGTATTCCCTGCCGTTTGCGGCGCCGTAACCGGCTCCAAGCACCCAGTATGTATACCAGACCTGGCTGGCAAAACCGCCCGCGGCCCAGCCCAATAACGGTAAGATTTCCCTCCAGGGATTCGACGATACGCCCTTCAGGTTCAACGCCCAGTCAGGCACCGCCGGTACCTGGAATAATAATCCCTGCGCCAGCCCGCTCACCCCGGGTAACACATTAAACGTCACATACAGAACACCAACAATAATTATAAACACAAAAAAACTCATAAAAATCTTTAGAACATTAAATATTCCGGACCAGACAACAAATAAACTAAAGATGGTCACAAACAATCCCCCAAAATATGGGGATATGGGAATCAGACTATTCACAAAAACTCCCGCCGCGGCGGCTATGGAACCGATGGAAACAGCGGCACTGGCAAACTGCGCGACAAGTACGATCCAGACCACCCAGTTTTTCGGTCCCGGGATCCGCGCAAACATATCGATCATTCCTTCGCCGGTGCAAACCGTGTACCTCGCGCCGCTCATACCGATCCAGTACTTTAAAAATATCCCAACGATAATTGCCCAGAGCACCGTAGGCCCCAGAATAGCGCCCACACGGGTAGATAAAATCACCTCCCCCGAACCGATGTATTCGGCGCACCACACAAATGAAGGACCGACGAGCGTAAGAATAGCAAGTCCCTTTGGCGGTATTATAATACCCTGTTCACTGTTTAATTTTTCAGTCATAAATTATATCAGTCCTCCGTTTTCTCCCCACGTGATCGATTTCTTTTATTTATTACAGCATGTCTGTTATTCCTGGATTACAGTATTTTACAGAATATTATAAATAATATCTGTTTTCGCTAACAATTTCTCTTCCTGATTTAAAGAACACGCGGCCGCTGTCCGTTATAAAAATATGTTATTTCAATTTTCAACCACTTTATGGCCCTGTTTTATTTTCGATTCAAAGGCAAAAACGGCTTTAATAAGCTTTTCTGGACCAAAGCGTAAAACATCGGTTGCCGGAAGTCCGGTCTCCGCTTCAGTCCTGGCTGTCAGTTCCGCAGCCTCTTTATCGGAATAAGACATCAAATTCAAGGCAATACCGATCACTTTTGTTTTGTAAACGGGTTCGGCGATCTTTTCATATAAATCGATCACTTTGTTAATGTCCGGAACTGGAATATCGGGCGAGCCGCGTAAAATCTTCCGGTCCGGTTGATGGCAGAGTATCAGGCACTGCGGCATAAAACCGTGCAGCATGCTCAGTGTCACACCGGAATAAAGCGGGTGTGTAATCGAGCCCTGCCCTTCTATACATAAATAATCATATTCCTTATTCTCGAGCACAAGACGTTCGGCGGCCCCAGCGACAAAATCGGAAATAACCCTGTCTAACGCGATCCCCCTGCCGGAAATCAGGATACCGCTTTGACCTGTCGCAATAAATACGGACTTTTTCCCGGTTTCCCGCAAAGCCCTGTCCAGTTCGATGGCGGTTACTTTTTTTCCGCAGTTGCAATCCGACCCGACAGTATGGATACGTAACGTGTTTGTTAACCTGGCGCGACACTGGTTTACACTGATATTTTCAGGCGGCTTGCGAAGATCGGTCAAATTCACATTGTGTTTTTGGGCCGCCTGAACGAATTCATTATCGTCATTGAGAAAACTGTGCAGGCCGCTGATCACATCCATACCCGAACGGATCGCTTCCAGAATGACGGAACGCCAGCCGTCGGGCAACCGGCCGCCCGGCGGAGTAATTCCAATCACAAGCGCTGTTGGTCTTAACGGCAGGGCTTCATTTATACTACCGACTATTGGAACCCCTTTTCCGGCATTCATCAATTCATCGGCGGTTCGACCGGCGTTCTCGGCATCCAGTAATGCAACGACCCATTCCGGTTTATAACGTAATAATGTTGCCGCCATTTTGGCCGGCGTCGGATGTGTTTGCCCCTGTGTGAGTACCAGATAACGGCGTTCCATTTACGACTTTTTGACTTTAGTTTTATTTAAAGATTAGCCGGCTTCATCAAGTCGGCTTATTCGTCAATTATATTATATTCAGAACGCGCTTCGGAGTAGTTATTCCGAAGAGTTGATTAGACATTGTTATAAAACTTATTGTACTTAAAAAATTAATAATAATCAATAAAAGAATCTTGAATGCCGACATTTATAAACAGTATTTTCCCAGGCTCATTTCTAAAATCTCGGCCGGAATCCCTCTCCCAGGACTTCGTGCACATTGTTAACTATGATAAAAGCCTGAGGATCAATACTTTTCACCTGTTCAACAAGATATCTGATCTCTTTTTTGCTGAGGACGGTGTATAAAATTTCCCGCTGTTGGTTTGTATGCATACCTCTCCCGGCAAGCGCCGTGGCCCCTCTGTCCATGTCCTGGGTAATAATTTTGGAAATCTTATCCGGTTCATTTGAGATTATCATGGCTGACCTGGCATAGTCAAATCCTTCTAATATAACATCAACAATTCGGGCGGAGACAAATAAAAGTAAGAATGCATAAAGTGTTAATGTCAAAGCCGGACGGTCCGCCGCGAGATGTTTGAAATGAATGATAAACCCGGCAAATGTGATGACCACGGAATCGATAATCATAAACGCGTGACCCGCCTTGACAGCCCATCGCTTTTGCGCAACCGCGACAATGACATCGACTCCCGCCGTCGTACCCTTGAATTTAAAAATAATTCCGAGGCCGATGCCCAATAAAACGCCTCCGGTTAAAACCAAAAGTAAAAAATCTTTTTCCATTAAGGACAAAACCATCGGATTCTCGTGCAGCCGGATATGATAAAATCCCGGTACTCTGCCCCTCAATAAATCAATAAAAAATGAGCTGCATGTAAAACCTAAAAAAGTTCGTACACCGAATTTTTTACCAAGTTCAATAATCGCCCATATAAATAACGGAATATTAAAGATCCAGAGCATAAATCCCACCGGTAACTGGTTGCCGGACAGGTAATGAATTGCCATTGCCAGTCCTGTTACTCCCCCGGGAACAACCTTGGCATTGACCAGAAAAACTCCCACCCCGATTGCCATGATAAAAGAGCCGATTATGATAAAAATAAAATCCCGCCACACACCTTTTTCATAAAAACCGAGCTCCCGGAATATTTTTTTAAATGATAACATTTTATACCCTGTATATAAATAAAATTGATAGCATTATTTAAAACATAAATTGTACTAATTTATTTAACCATTTGCAATAAATTCTTAAAACTATTACATTGTAAAATAGTTCAGGTAGCGGTGTCCGTTAACCGGACACCAGTGGTAAAATATATAAAATCGAATACATCAAATCCAAAAATTATCATACATATTAAAACACTTACGCGGATAATATTATAATACCGGTTATTTGTATTCACCCGTCTACGAAATTGGAGGAGCGAAACTTATGCAAAGGTTATTCATTACGATTATACTTTTAACAGGGGTGCTGAATTCTATCTGTCTAAGTCAATCCGACAATTCCTCAATCAATCAATGGCTTATTCTGGGCTCTTTCCCCGCCGATACGATCCATGAAGCGCTTGACAGCCCTTTTATTACAGATGAAGCCGGGGTCATGCCCAAAGCGGGGGAACAAGATGAACGGTCTTCTTTAACATGGAGAAATATAAATTTAAACCCCGGAGAGGGCCTGAATTTTCTTGAATATAATCTGGGTAATATTACCTATTGTGCAGTTTATGCCGCGTCTTATGTGTACACCACCGAAGAAATGAATGTCATTTTTTCGATTGGCAGTGATGATGGTTACAGTTTATGGGTCAATCAGGAAAAATTGAGTTCGAAACTTGTTTTCCGCGGCCTGGTCAGAGGAGAGGATAAAGTCCCTGCACGCCTGGCGGCCGGCTGGAACAGAATACTTTTCAAAGTCATTAATAGCGACGGTGGATTCGGGCTCGCTGTGGATATACTGGATGAAACAAACAAACCTTTGACCAACATTGTTTTCTCCAACAGGAAACCTCCTCAAATGACGCCGCCCGTTTTATCCGCTTATGCATTTATCGACAATATTTCTTTTGCCCCGAGTTATCTCGAAAACAACAAACGTATTTATCCCCTTGTGATTTCTGTCAAAAATTTGGGTGAAAATGGTAATCATCCGGGAAATGCGATTTTGGATACCCGTATCAGCAGGTGGCATTCTACAAATTTTAATCTGAATAAAAGTACGGATATCATTTTCCCTGTTCAGGCCAGAGAATTATATAATAAATTGGATATGACATGCGGAATCAGACTCTATCTGGACGGGAAAAAAAACGACGACGAGATCTTTAAATTAAAGCCGGAATGGCTGCTGCAAAGCCTTTTTAAATCAAAAGACCTGCCGGAAGAACTGGTGCAATATAAAAGTTATTTTGCCGACCTTGAAGATAATGCCGGGTGGTACGAAACTTTTACCGGATCGCCGTTAATTTATCAACCCAGCGACCTGTCGGATTGTATGGACCATGCACTGCACAATGAATGGGATACTTTTAAAGAAATGCTGAACGGCGTTTTCAGCGAACTGTTCGAATTCTCCACGGTCATAAAACGGGATACCCTGCATATGATCGGTCAGTCACATATCGATATGGCCTGGTTGTGGCGCTGGCCGGAAACCGTTGAGGTGACTCAAAAAACATTACAATCGGCATTGAATTTCTTTAAGGAACAACCGGATTATAAATATATTCAGAGCCAGGCGGTTTGTTTTGAATGGATCGAGCAAAAATATCCGGACCTTTTTACCGCGATCAGGGAAGCCGTTAAACAGGGCCGTTTCTTTCTGGTCGGCGGTATGTGGGTGGAACCCGATCTTAATCTGACCGGCGGGGAATCGCTCGTGCGGCAAATTTTGTACGGCAAACAGTACTTTAGGGAAAAATTCGGGGTGGACTGTATAACCGGCTATACGCCCGATACATTTGGTTACACCTGGACTTTGCCGCAAATTCTAAAAAAATCCGGATACAAATATTTTGTCACGTCAAAAATTCGCTGGAATGATACCACCGAATTTCCGCACAGTATTTTTCGCTGGTATTCTCCCGACGGTTCGGAAATACTCACGTGTTTACCTATGGGACTGAACATGAGTAATTATCCCGCTGAACTGGCCGATCATCTGCTCAAATACAAGAAAGAGGGGTATAACAATCTGCCGGTACTATTTGGCGTGGGAGACCATGGCGGCGGCCCGACACGACAGCACTTTGAGCAGATCAATAAAATGCAAAACCTCGCCGCTTATCCCGCACTATTTTATGACGATCTTGATAGTTACATGGCCCGCATTGATGATAAATACCCGGATTTGCCCGAGTATAAAAGCGATCTATACCTTGAATACCACAGGGGGACTCTGACCACTCAGGGTAAAATAAAGAAGTACAATCGCCGCAGTGAAATCGCGATGGAAGAAGCGGAAAAACTGGCCGTTTTTTCCGGAATTGACTACCCCGGAGACAGTCTGGAAACGGCATGGAAAAAAACACTGTTCAACCAGTTCCATGATATATTACCGGGATCAAGCATTCCGGCTGTTTATACGGACGCGGAAAAGGATTACAACGATATTTTCCGTTTGACCGGCGAAATAATAGATAACTCCCTGAACTGTATTGCCAAGAAAATTAATCTGGATGAAAAACATATCCCGGTCATCGTATTTAATACCCTGAGCTGGACTCGGGATGGACTTGTTACCGTAAACCTAAAACCGGGATTAACTATAAAAGAAGTATACAATTCCGATAATAACGAACTGCACTACCAGCAAATGGGCGATCAATTAATCTTTACGGCGGAACAGGTCCCGCAGAACGGTTACAAAGTTTACTGGCTGCGAAAAGGCAAAAACGGCGATGATGATAACGGACTCAAGATAACCCCTACTTCCCTGGAAAACAAATTGTTACGGGTCGAGATCAATCCAAAGAACGGCAATATCAGCAGGTTATACGATAAACGCGCCAAACGGGAAATTCTGGCGCCGGGTAAGGAAGCAAACATCCTGCAATTTTTCGAGGACAAACCGGAGCAGTACGACGCCTGGAATATCGGCTATACCGGTAAAAGCTGGACCTGTGAAAAGGTTAAAAGTATTTTTATCCTGGAGAAAGGCCCGGTGCGGGCTGTGCTCAGGGTCATTCGTGAATTCGGCAACTCTACCTTTACCCAGGATTATACGATTTATGAAAAAAGCCGTCGGCTGGACATCAAAACCGTAGCAGACTGGCACGAACATCACATTTTGTTAAAAGCCGCTTTTCCGGTCAATGTGAACGCGGATTTTGCCACTTACGACATTGCTTACGGCAGCATTCAGAGGACAACAAAACCACAAACACCGGCGGAAAAAGCAAGGTTCGAGGTTGCGGCGCACAAGTACATCGACCTGTCCCGCAGCGACTATGGCGTAACCCTGATGAACGATTGCAAATACGGTCACGATGTTGAAGACAACGTCATGCGCATCACCCTGCTGCGTTCCCCGCTCACGCCGGATCCCCTAACACGACCGCAGGGATATCAAAATCCCTTTGCGGACCAGGGCGAACATGAATTTGTATATTCTGTATACCCGCACACCGGCGACCAGATCGAAGCCAACTCGATTCGCCGGGCCTGCGAATTGAACTATCCCTTAAAAGCGCTGGTTACCGAAAAACACAAGGGTGAATGGGAACCGGAAAAAAGTTTTATCACACTGGACGCCGACAACCTGATCCTTACCGTTGTGAAAAAAGCGGAAGATTCGGATGCCCGGGTCATCCGGCTGTATGAAACCCACGGCAAACAGGTCGAAACCGAGCTTCATTTTGACGCGCCGGTACAGCGCGCCTGGGAAGCCGATTTGCTGGAGAATAAAAAACGGGAAATAACGGTAACGGACAATACCGTCCCCCTTAAAATAAATCCTTACAAAATCTGCACATTAATTGTTGAATAGAAATTTATTTGGGCGCCGCATTTATAACCGCGGCGCCTTTAATAATTCTGTAAATCCTTAATATTTCCTAATTCCTGTGCCGGAGTAAACCGATGTGTTTATTATTGCGCGGACTTTTCGGGCAGTTTGACGATCCGTTCCCAGGTTTCGTCCAATGTCAGCGATTCCTGTTCGAGGGAAATTTTCCAGATAAATCCCTTGACGGATGATTGAAAGGTCAGCGATTCTCCCACTTTGGCGGGATCATTGGACGCCTCGTAAAATTCGGTGTACGATGTATCATCCCAGGAATAGGCGCCCACGGCGGCAAAGAACAGCGAATCCGGATTATCCTTGAACATTTCTATGACGGCGAAATGTTCCTCGCTGATGAGTTTGTAACAGATACGTTCGTCTTTATCATATACGACCTTCATGCCCGGTCCTTCGTAGGTGCCTTCAATCATGCGCCATGTCCCGCACATTAGACTGCGTTCCTTTTGCCCCTGGCATTGCAGCAATACCAAAAAGAAAATAAAAAGGGCAATTATCAAGATATGTAATCTCATAATTCCCTCCTTTCTCTATTCTTAACAATTTTTAAGTGGTATGGTATTCCGGGGGATTGGGGGGAGTCTGTTACTTTACAATTTACTCAATACGTTGAGTAAAATAAATTTTTATTGAAAAATTTTTCCAGGAATATACTATTTATAAAGTACATTTTTAACGTATCATTTGTAATAAAAAATCGTTAGCAGGATATTTTATTCCAAATCTATCCCAGCAGCCCCTCAACCACCCCGGCAACGTCCATGATGCTTGTGGCGGAATGGAACAGTTCTTCCCGGCCGAGACCAAAGGCCAACGTCATGGCGGGATTGCGCGTATGCCCCTTGAAAGATATGTCCTCGATATTGCCGTGGTCGCTGGTGAGCAGCACCATGGTTTCGGTCAGATCGACGTTTTGCAGCAGCGATGACAGAAATTCCTCGATCTTAAACATTTCCTTAACCGCCCGCTGCATGTCCAGAGAATGTCCGGCAAAATCGGTCTGGAAATATTCGTACAGGCTCAGATCGTAGTTCAGGCTCTGCCGGGCGATGATCTCCCCCGCTTTGGCGGGCGTGAAAACCGGCGCGTCGAATCCCCGGCTGCGGAGGTCGTCTCCGCTCATGTCCTGGTACACGCAGCGTTCGGCCCACAGGTCCTCCAGATCAAAAAATTTTTGTCCCGCGAACATGTTCATACACGAGGTCACGGACAAATAGTGGATGATCTCCTCCGGGTCTATGTCAAAAAAAGGCGGACGAAAACCGTTCAGAAACGCGGTGGTTTTGCCCTTTTCCGTCAGGCGTCTGAATATAGAATGTTCCCGGATTACTTGACGCAGTTTTTCATTGGGCCGGTGGTTGAGATGCCGTCCCAGCAGTTCCGGGGCGTTGACCCCGGTGAACAGCGCGGTTTGTCCCGTGGCGCTCTGCGGCAGTCCCGGAACGCCTAAGTTGGCGTCAAGTCCGAACGCGACGCCGTCCGGTTTCAGTTGCCTGGGAAAATTTTCGTCCAGCGTATTCCGGAAAAAGTAGAGCTCCTCACGGGTACACGGATTTTTTCGGGGGTCGTTCCCGCCGATGCCGAGCCCGTCGATGAACAACAGGATTATCCGTTTGGGTTTGTCTGTTTTTGAGCTTATCATAATATTAATATAATCAATAACACCCTCCTTTTATTCCCCCCTCGGAGGGGGGACTGATTTTGGAAATTTTGATAGTTTTTTCACATTTCCCAATTCCGGTTCTACCTTTTAAACGAAAACATCTTTTTTCTGAAATACGCTTTTATTTAATCACCCAATCCACGTCCC